>NZ_BMFF01000007.1:0-113034 GCF_014637955.1 Halopseudomonas salina
GGGGACGAGTAATACGGCCAACATAGGTGTTACCTATGTGGCCGGTTTGTGGTGTTACCTATGTGACCGGCTCAACAACCTTGGTGCTGGTGCGCCCACCCATTCGTCCGGACCGACCCGACAATGGATCCCCGCCTTCGCGAGGATGACGTTTGAAGATATCGCGGAGTAGCGCCTTCTGACGCCACGCTTTGCGCATACCCGTCATACCCTTCATTCCCGCGTACCAACCCGTCATTGCTGTCCCCACACCCCCGTCATTCCCGTCACCCCCGTCATTCCCGCGAAGGCGGGAATCCATTTTGACTTTCGCTTTCCCGCCTACAGCTTCAACCCCCGGCTGATAATCTCCTTCATGATCTCGGAGGTGCCGGCAAAGATTCGTTGGATCCGTGCATTGGCATACATCCGGCAAATCGGGTATTCCCACATATAACCCGCTCCGCCATGCAACTGCACGCCCTCGTCCACCGCCTTGCCCAGCAGCTCAGTGGTAAACAGTTTGGCTTCAGCGGCAATCTCGGCAGTCAGCTTTTTCTGGTTGTGGTCCATGACACAGCGGTCGACAAAGCACTGCGCTACATCGATCTGGGTACGCAGCTCTGCGAGCTTGAAGCGGGTATTCTGGAACTCGGCTATGGGCTTGCCGAAGGCTTTACGTTCGGTGACGTACTCAAGCGTAGCGCGGAAGGCGGCTTCGGCGCCTGCTACCGCGCCACAGGCGTTGGTCAGGCGTTCCTGGGCAAGCATCTGCATCAGGTAGATGAAGCCTGCCTTGCCGTCGCCCAGGAGGTTGGCCTTGGGGATCTTGACGTCGTTGAAGAACAGCTCGGCGGTGTCCTGGCTATGCATGCCCATTTTCTTCAGCTTGCGGCCTCGCTCAAAACCGGGCATGCCACGCTCGACCAGGAATAGCCCCATCGCATGTTTATTGGACGGGTCAGTCTTGGCGGCCACAATGATCAGGTCGCCCAAGATACCGTTGGAGATATAGGTCTTGGAGCCGTTGAGCACGTAATGGTCAGCCTGCTCTACTGCCGTGGTGCGCATGCCCGCCAGATCGGAACCCGCACCAGGCTCGGTCATGGCGACAGCGAGGATGCACTCGCCGCGAATAATTGCAGGGAGGAAGCGTTGCTTCTGTTCCTCATTGCCGTATTCGGTAATGTAGGGACCGCAAAGAGCCGAATGCAGCGGCAGCATGAAACCGGGCTCGTTGATGTAGGCAAGCTCCTCGCTCATGATCTGTTCGTACCGAAAGTCCTTGAGACCTGACCCGCCATATTCTTCATCCGCCCAGGGCAACAGAAAACCCATCGCCCCAGCCTTTTCCCACACCTGCCGATCAACCATCCCGGCCTCTTCCCAGGCTTCCTGATTGGGCACGACCTCTTTCTGCAAGAAGGTGCGGAAGGATTCGCGAAACATGTTGTGTTCGGTATCGAAATGGGTGCGCTGCATGGCGGAGCTCCTGTTTATTGTCAATTCAGACTAGCCTCCTGAAGAGCCGCGCTCAATGACTCCAGCGCTCATCGCGATTGACCATTTTGCCCGCCTGTATTCGGTTGCGGGTCGACTAGCGGTGTGGCTAACTCGACAGCAGCCTTCAGGAGAACCCCGCAGCAGATGAACAACAGGTCAGTCGCCATCCATTTTGTCCGCGCCGCGCTGTACGGTGCCGAGCGTCATGGGCACGACAGCAGGACTCTCATGAGTGCGGCCGGGATCAATCCGGATCTTCTCGAACAGCCACGTATGCGGGTGGATGCTGACCAGTATGCTCACTTGATCAAACTGTTGTGGGAGACCCTTGAGGATGAGCTGATGGGGTTCGGGCCCGTGCGCAGCCGCCCTGGTACCTTTGCGATGATGTGCCATGCGCTGATTTATTGTGGCACCTTGGAACGTGCACTTCAGCGCGGCATGCTGTTTTACAGCCTTTTTGCCGACAACCCCAGCATCAGCATGCGCACGGAGGAAGATCTGGTCTGGCTGGAGATCGATACCAGCATGATGGATGACCCTGACCACTTTCTGACCGAGTCCCTGCTGGTTATCTGGCACCGACTGGCCAGTTGGTTGATCGGCAAGCGTATCCCCCTGGAGCGAGCAACATTCGCCTACTCGATCCCCGGGCAGCATAAGGAGTACCAGTTGATCTTCGGCTGCAAGCTGCATTTTGGCCAGCCTGCAACGGCCCTGGCCATTCCGCACAGCTACCTGCAGGAGCCACTGATTCAGGATGCCCGAACGCTCAAGCGCTTTCTCGAGCAATCACCGTCGGACCTGCTGTCACGCAGGGACTTTGGCAACAGCCTGTCCGGGCGTATCCGTCAGGTGATTGGTCGCAACGTGGGTGTGGAAATGCCGGACATGGAGTCGATCGCCAGCCAGTTGAATATGAGCCCGCCCACACTCAGGCGGCATCTTCGCGACGAAGGCACCTCCTATCAGGAACTGAAAGATCATCTGCGAAGGGATATAGCGATATATCACCTGTCCCGTCAGGATATGACCATTCAGGATCTGGCAGTGCTACTGGGCTTCTCCGAGCCCTCGGCATTTCACCGCGCCTTCAAGAAATGGACCGGCCTGACGCCGGGTGAATACCGCTAGTCTCTCGCCAGCAGCTGCCATCCGCCTCATAATCCCCTTATCCAGGAAATTGCCAAGGCCATAGCATGAAAGCTCCACGCGTTACCCTTGAACAATGGCGCACCCTGCAGGCTGTGGTTGATAGCGGCGGGTTCGCACAGGCTGCAGAGGTATTGCATCGCTCACAGTCCTCGGTGAGCTATACCATCGCCCGTATGCAGGAGCAGCTGGGCGTTCCCCTGCTGGAAATCATCGGTCGCAAGGCCACGCTTACAGAGGCTGGTGAAGTGCTGCTGCGCCGTTCACGCAATCTGATTCAGCAGGCAAGTCAGCTGGAGCGTCTGGCCTTCAATATGGATCAGGGCTGGGAACCGGAAGTTCGGCTGGTGGTGGATGCGGCCTACCCCACCAGCCGCCTGGCGAATGCACTGCAAGCCTTCATGCCCCTCAGCCAGGGCTGCCGGGTGCAATTGCGCGAAGAAGTACTTTCGGGCGTTGAAGATTGCCTACTCGATGGTTCTGCTGATCTGGCTATTTCAGGCATGAGCATTGCCGGCTACCTGCCCCATCAGATCAACGCCGTCGATTTTGTTGCCGTGGCCAATCCGGACCACGCCTTGCATCAGCTGAATCGTGAACTCACCCACGAGGATCTGCAAACCCAGCTTCAGGTAGTCATTCGCGACTCTGGACACCACCCAGTTGATGCAGGCTGGCTTGGCGCAGAACAAAGGTGGACGGTCGCGAGCCTGGGTACCGCTGCAACCCTGGTTGCCAGCGGCCTGGGGTTCGCCTGGTTACCCGAGCACGAAATCACCCTGGAGCTGCAGCAGGGTCGGCTGGCTCTTCTGCGCTTGCAACAGGGTGCCAGGCGCTCGCACTTTCTCTATCTTTATGCCAACAAGGACAAGCCCCTTGGCCCCGCCACCCAGATCCTGGCCGATCTGTTGGTCGAGCATTCGATGGCGGATTGACCAAAGGTGGTCAGGCTTCGTTACATTCTATGCCCACGCGAACGCGGATGATGTCGCGCTGAAAGGCTTGGGTCAGTACCGTTTTTTCCCCAGGGGCCAGTCTGACGCGCAGAGGTGACGGCTTCTCGGGACCGTTGACGAAGGTGGCTACACAAAAAATCTGACGTCGGTCCAGGTTCTCCAGCGTCACCGTAGCCACATTGCCTATATTGCCGGTGCTGGAGGTATTCAGATCAAGGCCCGGGGCTTTGAGATCGACATCCACGGGAAACCCCAGCGGCTGTTGAGCCAGCAAAGGCATCGAAATAGCCAACAAACCGACAAGAAGTAACTGTTTCATGGTAAATCTCCTTACAGAATTCCGGCTAACCGGTTACCTTTTGGACTCTGCCTGAGTAAAAAGTTCGGCACAGGCTGTCTACAACAGCACAACCGCTACGGACGATGACAAACCGATACTGGCAAGGCATCGTCATATTCTTATACCCAAAACCCGCTTTAACCAAGGGGTTCCATCAAGGAAAGGACTCATGGCCTACCTGCAACTCAATGGCTGCAATCTGCACTATACCGACCAGGGCGAAGGTGATCCGGTTTTACTCGTTCACGGACTGGGCTCCAGTGGTCGCGACTGGGAGCACCAGATACCCGCGCTGCTGCCGCAATACCGGGTGTTGACTCTGGATATGCGTGGCCACGGTAAAAGTGACAAGCCGGCCGGAGGCTATAGCGTCAAGGCCTTTGCTGCGGATTGTCTGGCGTTCATCAACCATATGCAATTAGTCAAACCACATATAGTGGGTATCTCCATGGGCGGCATGATCGCCTTTCAACTGGCTACCGACCACCCCGAGGTGCCCGCCAGTCTGACCATTGTCAACAGCGGTCCCGAGTTGATACCCAGGCGTCCAAAAGAGTATCTGATGGTTGCCCAACGGCTGTTCTTTGCTCACATTCTGCCATTGAGCGCTGTAGCCAAGGGGCTGGCCAAGACCCTGTTTCCCAAACCCGAGCAACAGGACATTCGCGAGACCTTTGAAGGTCGCTGGATGGAAAACGACCGTCGAGCCTATCTGGCCTCATTGCGCGCCCTGGTTGGCTGGGGAGTGACCGAGCGACTGGATCGGATCAATTGTCCAGTGCTGGTGATTGCTGCTGATCAGGATTACACACCGGTTGAAAGAAAACGGGAATATGTCAGCCACCTGGGCGACGCTCACCTTGAGGTTATCGAGGATTCCCGTCACGGCACGCCTATTGATCAGGCCGAGAAATTCAACGCTCTGCTACTGGACTTTTTGGCCCAGTCGGGTTCTTCTTCCCCTGCCGGAAACAACGGCTGAGCGACACGATTTTTATCTTCACGGAGACCAACCATGTTCAAACGCCTTATCGCCACATGCACCTTACTGTTGGCAGCGGCCCCTGCCCTGGCGGAAAATCCTCAGGTACTGCTAAAAACCAGCCATGGCGATATCAAAATGGAACTCAACGCTGAAGCTGCGCCTGTCAGTGTGGAGAACTTTCTACGCTATGCAGATGCAGGTCATTATGACGGACTGATTTTCCACCGCGTAATCCCCGGGTTCATGATCCAGGGCGGCGGCTTTACCCCTGACATGAACCAGCGAGCGGTTGGCAAGTCGATCAAGAACGAAGCGGACAACGGGCTGCGCAACGACCGATATACCGTCGCCATGGCGCGCACTCAGGTAGTTGACAGTGCCACCAGCCAATTCTTTATCAACTTGGGCAATAATGATTTCCTGAATCACGGCGGTCGTGACTTCGGTTATGCCGTATTTGCTGAAGTCATTGATGGCCAGCACGTGGTTGAGACTATTGCCAAGGTGCCTACTGCTACCACGCGTGGCCACCAGAACGTACCCACCAATCCGGTCACGATCCAGAGCGTTGAGCGGGTCGAAGCGGCGGCTGAATAACGTCTCGGCGGGGCAGATTTCCTTGGAAACTAGAGTTGTGGGGCACTAAAGCCCCCGCTCGATAAAAACTCCTCGGCCACGCACGCGTTCAAACTGGAATATCGGAGCTGGCTGACAGCATTGTACGAGCAGGAGCTCGAACCTCCCGGGGGCGCCGAGCCTCTACGAGACTCCGAGCTCCGGGACCGTCGAGCTCCCGCTCGATGAAGCCGGCTCTACTCGGTCTGGCGGTACGGCAGATATTGCTGGGCATCCAACTGGTAGGCCTTCACTCCCTCGCGCTCACCCACCAGAAAATCTGCCACGGCGTCGTGCAAAGGCTCCTGCAGTTTGTGCCAGGACTGGGTTAGTACCGGTTCGAAGCCACGGATCAACTTGTGCTCGCCCTGGGCACCCGCGTCAAAGCGCTTCAAGCCTTCGGCAATACAACGCTCCATACCCTGGTAGAAACAGGTTTCGAAATGCAGCCGATCATATTCTTCCAGGCAGCCCCAGTAACGGCCATAGAGCGAGTCCTGATCGGCCAGAAAAAAGGCGCCGGCCACATCTCGGCCCTCCTGACGTGCAAACACCAGGCGAATGGACTCGGGCATCGACTCACCCAGCATCTGGAAGAATTCGGGGGTAAGGTACGGATGTTGCCCGCGCTTGAGATAGGTTGCAGCATAAAATGGATAAAACTGGTCCCACACCGTCGATGTCAGCTCGGCGCCAGCCAGCCAGTGAAAACTGATGCCCTGTTCGGTAACCGCCAGCCGCTCCTTGCGAAAATTCTTGCGCTTGCGGGAGTTACAGGCACCCAGAAAATCATCAAAGCCTGCATAACCACGGTTGAACCAGTGAAACTGGCACCCCAGTCGCTGGACCCACCCAGCGGCCTCGAGAGCATCATTTCCGTCATCTTGATTGAACAGCAGGTGCATGCCGGAGAGCCCGGCCTGACTCAGCTCCTGATCCAGGAATTCCAGAATCAGCGCTCGGCTCTGCGAGCAGCGGGCGAGTAGCCGAGGGCCCTGCACAGGAGAGAACGGCACTGCGGCAAGATATTTGGGATAGTAATCGCGACCACTGCGCTCCCATGCCTGGGCCCACTGAAAGTCGAATACGTATTCGCCGTAGGAGTGCATCTTGCGATACAGCGGTAATGCCGCCTGTAGCTGATCAGCCTCGTCGAAGACAACCAGGTGTGCCGGCTCCCAGCCCCGTTCAGCACACACCGAACCACTATCCTCCAAGGCAGCAAGGAAACCGTGGCGCAGGAAGGGATAATCACAATCAAGCAGGCCGTCCCATTGGTTACCGGGAATATCCTGTATGCGTACAAGCTGACGTATTTTCATTTAGATAGCATGCCACAGCGCACCAGCAAATCGCAGCTTCCGAACTCTCTGATGCGTAACAAAAAAGCCCGGCTGGAAGCCGGGCTGGAGCACCACTAGAAAACTTACTGCTGCGCCCACTCGAGAAACGCGTCTCTACTCTCTGGACCGAGGAGCAACCAAAGTTGCTGCAAGGTAGTCAGGGTGGCGTCGTTATGCGGAAGTGTTTTTGCTGCAGTCGCCTGTGACGAAGCTACTGGTGCGACTGGCGCCGCTGCCGGGGCCTGATTGGCAGCACCCAGGGGTTTGACTTCAGTATCGTAGGTTGGGGCACTTCCGCCACCCATCAATTGACCTACCAGAGAAACGTAAGCCGGACCAGGCTCAGTGGCATATCTCTCACCCGTAGCTTTATTCAGCGACCAACCGGCGAAATCGTCTTTCATGGCTTCCGCCTCTTTCAGGTTCATCGGCGCGTCGAAGTCCAGCCGCCATACTTCACCAGCCTTGCCATTGATCGTGTAGGTGGCACTGCGCGTACGAACGACTTCGCTGCTCAGTCCGCCATTAATATCGTATACGTTTTCGTAGTAGGCATTGATTCGATACTCGCCTGGTTGCAGCTCGAGCTTGCGGTCCTGATTACCGCTCATACGGTTGGCTTCAGGTACAGGGTTACCGTTGATGTTTAGCACTTCCAGTGTATAAGGCATTTCAACTACAAGGATCTGGCCAGTCGGCTGCTCGGCGCCGGAATAGAGTTTGACCGGCTCACGCTGTGCACAGGCGGCAAGCATACAGGCAACAGCGATTACGAACAGATTGCGCATGACAACTCCTTGATAGGTATGAATATTCGATAGATCGGAAAATCTTCCGCAGTGCGGATATAGCAATAATAAGACGGAAAGATGTCACTAATATGACAAAAGGGTTATGCCAGAGGCATAACCCTTTTTGGTAAAGCTCTGGAAGCTGATCAGAAGTCGTAACGCAGACCTAATGTCAGACCAGTTGCATCTTCACCAGCTGCACCAGCTGGATCAGCAGTACGTGCCTGACCCCAAGGCGTGCGAGAAGCGTTGTCATCGTTTGAAGTCATGGCGTAGTTGGCATAGACGCGAACAGCCTTGTCCAGCTTGTGCTCAACGCCTACTACCCAAAGGGTGCTGTCAAACTCGTCAGCATCGGCCTCACGGGTCAGCCACATGCCCTTGATGGCGGTTGCTGAAGCTACTTTGAACTCAGCGCCCAAACCAAAGGTATCGGAAGTCAACTGATCACGTACTGCCTGAGTAACGTTGTCGTTTTCGTAATCAACAGTCTGGTAGAACGCCACGCCCTTGATGGCGTCGGTAATCTTGTAAGCACCAGCAAAGCGTACACCGTTACGCTCGCCACGGCCGGTATCTTCATCAGCAGTCTCGTATGCCAAAGAAGCTTCGGCAGCCGAACCTTCATAGTTCAACGACATGCTCAGAGTGTTGGTATCAACGTCCTGGCCTGCAACATCGGTCTCGTGCAGGGAGTAGCCCAGCTTGCCGAAGAAGCCGCTCATGTCAGGAGTGGTGTATTCGATGGTGTTGTCATAACGCTCGTCAAAGCGGGCGTTACCAACGCGAGTCAGGTTACGCATGTCACCGACCTGGTCACCGAACAGGTTGGCCGGACCACGTGCTGCCTTAAAGGGGCTATCGAAACGGCCTGCACGAACGCTACCGAAGTTACCGCCCAGACCAACGAAGGTATCGCGTGTGGCCAGAGTTTCACCGTTGTCGGTGCCGAAATCGATTTGCTGTTCGATCTGGAAGAAAGCTTTCAGGTTCGGGTTGATTTCGTGGTCACCCTTGAAGCCCAGGCGAGAGGAGTTGCTTGACAGGTTTACCTCGGAATAGTCATCAAATACTCCTGGGGCAGTCTCAACATTATCAACAGATAGATGATCAACAGAAATGTGTGCACGACCGTAAACGCTCACATCAGCCATAGCCATTACCGGCATGGCCGCAGCGGCCCCAATAACAATCGCAAGCAGCTTCTTATTCATCAGTACTCTCCTAGGTATTTTAAACGCCAGCTTATGGTGACGTGCCGTCGTTGTTTCGACTGGGGAGATTATGGAAATCCCATATGACAAAACGGTTACAGACCGATGAAGTTTTGAATGTGCGGGAACTTTTCGACGCAATCGATGTATGCGCTACAAGCAGTGGATTTGCAAAAAAAAACCCCGCCTGGGATGGCGAGGTTCAAGGAGCAGTACCTGGATAACAAGCCGCGTAGCCAACGCTTGACCTGTGTCACCAAGATATAGTGTGCTTGTCAGGTGTCAACTGGATGTCAGCATGATGACAATCTGGTGACAGAGGACGATCGTGCAGTGCTCAGTGCTTACGCACTATGACGCTGCCAATGGAGTAACCGGCCCCGAATGAACAGATAACACCCAGGGTGCCACTGGGCAGATCGTCCTGGTATTTGTGGAACGCAATAATTGAGCCGGCCGAACTGGTGTTGGCGTACTCATCGAGTACCACGGGGGCCTCATGTGCCTCCGGATCGCGGCCAAGCAACTTGCGGGCGATCAGCATGTTCATGTTGAGGTTGGCCTGGTGCAACCAGAAGCGTTTGATATCGCTGACGGGCAGCGAGAACTCTTGCAGGTGCTCACCAATCAGCTCGGCGACCATCGGACATACATCCTTGAACACCTTGCGGCCCTGCTGAACGAAAAGCTTGTCGGGCGCGCCCACCCCACTATCGTCGGCGCGGTTGAGAAAACCAAAGTTATTGCGAATATTGTTGGAGTATTTGGTCAGCAGCTTGGTCCCGATAATATCGAACTGGTTGTCCGATACCGCATCTTCAGCACGCTCGACCACAACTGCTGTGCAGGCATCACCGAAAATGAAATGGCTGTCACGGTCACAGAAATTCATATGACCGGTGCAGATCTCCGGATTGACCATCAAAATTGCGCGGGCCTGGCCTAGCTGGACCGAGTTGGCTGCGGCCTGGATCCCGAAGGTCGCTGAAGAGCAGGCCACGTTCATATCAAAACCGAAGCCTTCAATACCCAAAGCCTCCTGGACTTCGATTGCTACAGCTGGATAGGCGCGTTGCAGATTGGAGCAGGCAACGATGACGCCGTCGATGTCTGCAGCCGTTCGGCCGGCTTTCTCAAGGGCCTGGGTACCGGCCTTGATGGCCATTTCACAGAGGATCGACCACTCGTCGTTGCTACGCTCCGGGATATCCGGCTTCATGCGGTTGATATCGATGATACCGCTCTTGTTCATCACGTAGCGGCTCTTGATACCGGACGCCTTTTCGATGAACTCGGTACTCGAGGGAGTCAGCGCGGCCACTTGGCCGGCGGCGATTGCGTCGGCATTGTCACTGTTGAACTTCTCGACATAGGCGTTGAAACTTTCTACCAGCTCTTCATTGCTGATGCTGTTAGGTGGGGTGTACAGGCCTGTTCCACTGATCACGACTCTTTGCACGGTCGGTCCTCTTTAATGTTTTGGGTAACGCATTACCGGGCAGGTGGTAATACCCTGGCCTGACTTCAGGCCGTACGCTAAAAATGGCTCAAAGACGAAGCATAATGCATACAGACGTTCAGTTCACTCCATTGGTCACCAATGACCGACGCTACACAACGATCAGGCGGGGATCTCCTGCCATAATTTGGACAATCGCTTGGCCGATACGGGCATGCGCGTACCCAGTTGTTGAGCGAACAGAGAAACGCGATATTCCTCGAGCATCCAACGCCAGGTGAGCAGAGCATCATCCAGGCGCCCTTCCTGGCGGTGCTTGAGCTCCCGGGCCTGATGCCTTGCCACTAGCTCTTGCAGTTCTTCGGTCCAGACCCGGTCACGTTGCACCTGGCCCGGAAGCTTGTCGAGTCGCTGTTCGATCGCCTGGAGGTACCGGGGATACTGCATCAACCATTCTGCCGGCACGTCCCGTATAAAGCCCTTGAAGAACAGCGCGGCCAGTTGCGCACGAATATCGTTAAGCGCAATCGCATGGGCCAGATCGATCTTGCCCTTGAGGCGTTTTTGCAAAGAGTGCCAGCCCTTGAGTATCGCCAGGGTTTCCGCTGCCAGCTTCTCGGCCGCCGCCACCCATTCTCCACGCCCCTGCTCCAGGCTTGATGCCAGCGCCGCCGGATCGCGCGGCAGGGGCTGATCCGGGGGCAGAAACACACGATCCACCGCCGCTAACAACACATCGTCAGTCAGCTGTTGCTGGCTGCCTAGCTCTCGGTAGTAGATAGCAGCATCCTTCAGGGCCGAACATTTCTGCCGCAGGAAGCGAGCCTGCTCGTTCAACTCGGCCAGCAGAAGGCGTTGCACGCCACGACGGTGCGCCTGCAATGCCTGATTCCGGGTATCAAACAATTGCTCCTGAACCTGATCCCCCTCCTCAACCCAGGCTGGCCAGAAGGTCACTTCTATGCCGGCCTGGTTACGCACCAGGCTCTCGGGTAAAGCGTAGCTGCCGGCTACCTGGGTTTGCTGCTGCGGGCGACTGGCAGGGGTGGGCATTGGCCTATCCTGCACCTGCCCGGCCAACTGGCTGCAAAGCGCGCTGTAATCACGCCCCTCGGCAATCACTTTCCCTTCGGCGTCGACCACTTCGATATTGGTCAACAGGTGCGGCTCAAGCTCGATATCTGCCCAGGCCTGCTCATCTATCCGCGTACCAGTCATCCGGGTCAGCTCGCGCCCCAGGGCCTGGGTCAGATTCCCCTGAGCAAAGGGCATGCGCTCCATCGCAGCCCTGACAAAATCCGGAACCGGTACAAAATTGCGCCTGAGGGCTTTAGGCAAGCCACGTACCAATGCCACGCACTTGTCGAATAAAAGACCAGGCACCAGCCAATCAAGACGCTCCGCTGGCATCTGTCGCAACAAGGGTGCCGGTACGCGCATGGTCACACCGTCACGGGGATGGCCGGGCTCGAAATGGTAGCTCAGCGGCAGCGCGACCTGCTGCCAGCGCCAGGCATCGGGGTACTGCTCGGCAGTCACCTCACCGGCATCACGTTGCAGCAATTCCTCCCGGGTCATGTGCAGTAGTCGGGGGTTTTCTCGCTGGCCGGTTTTTATCCAGCGTTCAAAGCTGGCCAACTGGTAAATTTGCTCGGGCAAATGACGATCAAAGTAGGCATACAGGGTTTCGTCATCGACCAGAATGTCCCGCCGGCGTGCCTTGGCTTCAAGCTCATCAAGTTCGGCGAGCAATTGTTGGTTGGCTTTGTTGAACGCCGCGCGGCCATGCCATTCTCCGAGCACCAGGGCCTGACGGATGAATATCTCCCGGGAGGCTACCGGATCGATGGGGCCGTAATGCACCTTGCGGTGCGGCACTATAATCAAGCCGTACAAGGTCACCTGTTCGTAAGCAACCACCTGCCCACGCTTTTTCTCCCAGTGCGGTTCACTGTAACTGGTCTTGACCAGATGCCCGGCAAGCGGTTCGACCCATAGGGGATCGATCTTTGCCGCCAGTCGTCCATACAGACGACGGGTCTCGGTAAGTTCGGCGACCATAACCCACGGCGGCCGTTTTTTGGCCAGGGCCGATGATGGGTGCAGCATGAATCGACGCTGGCGCGCCCCCAGGTAATCACCCTCTTCAGTCTTGTTGCCCAACTGGCTGAGCAAACCGGCCAGCAAGGCCTTGTGTACCGCCTCGTCCCCAGCCGGCTGACTGTTGCGCTCCAGCTTCAGATCACGGCAAGTTAATACCAGTTGGCGGTGTGTTTCGCGCCATTCGCGCAGGCGCAGAAAATTCAGGAAGTTGCGCCGGCACCAGCTACGCAACTGGCCCTGGGTGAGCGCCTGGCGCTGTTCTTCAAAACCGCGCCACAGGTTTATAAAGGCGACGAAATCCGAGGTCTCTTCACGCCATTGAACATGCGCCTGGTCTGCTGCCTGCTGTCGTTCCAGGGGGCGTTCCCGAGGGTCTTGCACGGTCAAGCCGCTAGCAATGATAAGGACTTCTTCCAGACTGCCGGTGCGGCTCGCTTCCAGCAACATTCGGCCAATCCGAGGGTCCACGGGCAACCGGGCGAGCTGGCGACCGTCATCGGTAATGACACCTTCCCGATCAACCGCACCAAGCTCCTGCAACAGGGTAAAGCCGTCGCTGATCGCCCGACCTTCGGGCGGCTCGATGAAGGGAAAATCTTCAATGCGCCCAAGCCGCAGATGCAGCATCTGCAGGATCACTGCGGCCAGGTTGGTACGCAGTATCTCCGGATCGGTAAATTCCGGACGGGTATTGAAATCCTCCTCGGCATACAACCGCACGCAAATACCCGGCGCGACCCGGCCACAGCGGCCCTTGCGCTGGTTGGCACTGGCCTGCGACACCGCCTCCACTGGCAAACGCTGCACCTTGGAGCGCGGGCTGTAACGACTAATGCGCGCTTCGCCCGGATCAATCACATAGACAATGCCCGGCACCGTGAGCGAGGTTTCCGCCACGTTGGTGGCCAGCACCACGCGTCTGCCCGCATGGGAGGCAAAGATCTTCTGCTGCTCGGCAACCGACAGGCGCGCATATAACGGCAGGATCTCGGTATGGCGCATATTGGCCTTGCGCAAGAACTCGGCCGTATCGCGAATCTCCCGCTCGCCCGGTAAAAACACCAGGGCATCACCCGGCGGCTGACCATTGGCACGCTCATGCTGCTCCAGCTCCTGCAGCGCGGCCACAATGCCCTGGTCGATGCTCAGGTCCTCTTCAACCTGATTACCCTCCTCGTCCATTTCAGCAGTCAAAGGGCGATACCAGACGTCCACCGGATAGGTACGGCCTGACACTTCGATGACCGGGGCATTGTCAAAATGAGCGGAAAAGCGCTCCAGATCGATAGTGGCCGAAGTGATGATTACCTTCAGATCAGGGCGCTTGGGCAGGATGCTCTTCAGGTAGCCAAGAAGGAAGTCGATATTCAGACTGCGCTCGTGTGCTTCATCAATGATCAGCGTGTCATAGCGCTGCAGGAAGCGGTCGTTCTGGGTCTCGGCCAGCAGGATGCCATCGGTCATCAGTTTGATCAGAGTGGTATCGGAGCTCTGGTCGGTAAAACGCACCTGGAAACCGACCAGCTCGCCCAGGGGCGTGCCTATCTCTTCGGCGACCCGGCTGGCAACACTGCGCGCCGCCAGACGACGCGGCTGGGTATGGCCTATGAGGCCGCGAGTGCCCCGGCCCAGCTCCAGACAGATCTTGGGGATCTGGGTGGTCTTGCCAGAGCCGGTTTCACCGGCAACGATGACCACCTGATGGGCTTCGATGGCCTCGCGTATCTGTTCGCGACGCTCGGCAATCGGCAACTGGTCGTCGAACCGCATCCTTGGGATGCTGTTCCGACGGGCTTCCACGCGCGCACAGGAGCGCTGGAATTGTTCCAGCCACCTGGCCTCACGCTGGGGGTCGGATTGCTTGGCCAGTTGCTGCAACTGGCGCTGCATACGGTGGCGATCGGCAGCCATGGTCTGGTCGAGATTGGCCGTCAGCGCGGTTAAATCGGTCATCGTCGGAATCTGTACCTGCCTGATAAAAAAAGCCCCGCCAGGGCATGACTCTGGCGGGGCCCTGTTGCTGCGGCAAGAACCGCAGCGCTAGTGCATTCTACTGGTTGGCGGCCTTCTTCAGTTCCTCGTCGCGCAATTCGCGACGCAGAATCTTGCCAACATTGGTGGTCGGTAGCGCGTCGCGGAACTCGACATACTTGGGCACCTTGTACGCTGTCAGGCTATCACGCATTTGCGCTTTCACTTGATCCTCGGTCAGCTCGGCGCCTGGCGCCTTGACCAGGAACACCTTGATCGCTTCACCCGACTTCTCATCCGGCACACCTACCGCGGCACACTGGGCTACACCGGGAATAGCGGCCATCACATCTTCCAGCTCATTGGGATACACGTTGAAGCCCGAGACCAGGATCATATCCTTTTTGCGGTCGACAATGCGCAGGTACCCATCTTCCTGAATAATCGCGATGTCACCTGTCTTCAGCCAGCCCTCGGCATCGAGCATTTCATCAGTGGCTTCCTGACGCTGCCAGTAGCCTTTCATTACTTGCGGACCCTTGACGCACAGCTCGCCACGCTCACCTAGTGCCACTTCGTGCCCGTCATCATCGATGATCTTGCACAGGGTCGAAGGAACCGGAATGCCGATGGTACCCAGCTGGATATTGTCGATCGGGTTCACGGTAGCCAGCGGGCTGGTTTCAGTCATACCGTAACCTTCACATACAGCGCAGCCGGTGATCTTCTTCCAGCGTTCGGCAGTGGCCTGTTGCAATGCCATGCCGCCGGACAATGTGACCTTGAAATGGCTGAAGTCGAGATTACGGAAGGCCTCATCATTGCACAGGGCGACAAATAGCGTATTCAGGCCGACAAAACCGGAGAAGGGTACTTTTGACAACTCTTTCACAAACGCCGGAATGTCTCGCGGATTGGTGATCAGGATATTGTGGTTACCGCTGATCATCATCGCCATGCAATGAAAGGTGAAGGCGTAGATGTGATACAGGGGCAGCGGACAGATGATGGTCTCTTCGCCGTCCTTGATCGTAGAGCCCATCATGGCCTTGGCCTGGAGCATATTGGCGACCAGGTTGTGGTGAGTCAGCATCGCGCCCTTGGCCACGCCTGTGGTGCCCCCGGTGTATTGCAGCACGGCAATATCCTGAGCTCCGGGTGTCGCCTCCTGGAAGGTCTGATTCTTGCCTTTGGCCAGTGCGTCGTTGAATTTGATTGCCCCGGGAATGTTGTAGGACGGCACCATCTTCTTGACGTGCTTGACGACAGTGTTGACCAACAGGCGCTTGAGCGGCGGCAGCATGTCGCCCACTTCAGTGATGATGACCTGCTTGACCCCGGTTTTGGGTACGACCTGCTCTGCCAGATGCGCCATGTTGGCCAGACAGACCAGCAGCTTGGCGCCTGAGTCATTGAACTGGTGTTCCATCTCGCGTGGGGTGTAGAGCGGATTGGTGTTAACCACGACAAAACCTGCGCGCATCGCACCGAATACTGCTACGGGGTACTGCAGGACGTTGGGCATCTGAATGGCGATCCGGTCACCGGGCTGCAAGCCACTGTTTTTCTGCAAATACGCTGCAAACTGACCCGAAAGCGTATAAAGCTCCCCGTAGGTGATGGTCTTGCCGAGATTACTGAAGGCAGGCTTGTCGGCGAAACGCTGACAGGAGTGTTTGAGAACATCGAGAATGTTGGCGTATTGATCCGGATTAATCTCGGTGGGGATACCAGCGGGATATTTGTCTTTCCAGAAATTCTCAAGCATGGATGCCTGCTCCTGAGCGTATTCGTCGGGGCGTACCGGCCCAGAAGGCGGCGGTCGCATTTGTTTTATTCGTGACTGTAACGGCTTTTTTGGTCGAAAAGCCGCCGAAGACTAGCAGTTTTTACCTGCTCAGACCAGCATCCTGAAGCACTGGGATAACCGAGTCGAACATGCCGGGCACAGACAACAAAAACCGCCGGTTTTATCCGGCGGCTCTTGTGATACGCAAACCATTACGGCTGGCAACGATGAAGTTAAAGCGGGTAAATCAGACGTCTCGCAATTCGCGGCGCAGGATCTTGCCCACTGGTGTCATCGGTAAAGATTCACGAATTTCAAAGTGCTTGGGAACCTTGTAGCCAGTGAAATTGGCACGGCAGTAAGCCTTGAGCTCTTCGATAGTCAGATCCGGTGAGCTGGGCACCACAAACAGCTTCACGGCCTCGCCTGACTTCTCGTCAGGCACACCAATAGCAGCAGCGTTGGCTACCTTGGGGTGAGCTGCAACCACATCCTCTATTTCGTTGGGGTACACGTTGAAGCCCGAAACGATAATCAGATCCTTGATCCGGTCAACAATAGCAACGAACCCGTCCTCGTCAATAACGGCTACGTCGCCGGTTTTCAGCCAACCATCGGCATCGAAGCTTTCCTTGGTGGCGTCATCGCGCTGCCAGTAGCCCTTCATGACCTGAGGGCCCTTGACGCACAGCTCGCCGCGCTCGCCGATGGGCAGCTCGTTACCTTCCTCGTCTACCACTTTCAGGGCGGTGCTCGGTACCGGCAAACCTACGGTACCCAGGCGCGCCAGACCGCCGCCGGGGCTGGAACACACTACCGGCGAGCACTCGGTCAGGCCATAGCCTTCGCCGATACGACTGTGGGTTTTCTTTTCCCAGCGCTCAGCAGTAGCCTTGACCAAAGCAGTGCCGCCGGAGGTGGTGCCCTTGAGGTGAGAGAAATCGATCTGATCAAATTCGGGATGCTCCATCAACGCGACGAACAGGGTGTTAAGACCCATCATCGAGGAGAACTTCCACTTTTTCAGCTCCTTGACGAAGCCGGGAATATCGCGTGGATTGGTGATCAGAACGTTGTGGTAACCGGCCAGCATCATGCACATGCAGTTCGCGGTAAAAGCGAAGATATGGTACAGCGGCAGGGGGCAGATGATGATTTCGCTGCTGTCACCCATGATTTTTTCACCGCTCTCATCACGCTGCTGAAGGTTGGCGTAAACCTGCAGCATGTTAGAGACGATGTTGCCATGGGTGAGCATCGCACCCTTTGATGGGCCGGTGGTGCCGCCGGTGTACTGCAATACAGCGACGTCATCGTGAGTCTTGTTAACCGGCATGGGAGCCTTGCCCTTGCCTGCCTTTAGCGCCGCCTTGAACGACACTGCCTGGGGCAGATTGAACGAGGGCACCATTTTCTTCACTTTCTTAACGACTGTGTTGACCAGCCAGCCCTTGGCTGCCGGCAGCATATCGCCCATGCGAGCCTCAAAGAGATATTTGAGATCAGTGTCGGGTGCTACTTCCTCAACCAGGTGGCCGAACATGTTCATGTAGATGAGTGCCCGGGCGCCGGAGTCCTTGAATTGGTGGCGCATTTCCCGCGCGGTATACAGCGGGTTGGTGTTGACCACGACAAGTCCGGCTCGCATCGCACCAAAAACGGCAACGGGAAACTGGAGAACGTTAGGCATCTGGATGGCAATGCGGTCACCCGGTTGCAGGTCGGTCTGGGTCTGCAGGTAGCCCGCAAAATCGGCGGACAGTCTATCGAGATCACCGTAGGTGATGGTGGTATCCATGTTGGTAAAGGCAGGACGATCCGCGAACTGTTTGCAGGAGCGCTCAAATACATCAATGATGGAACTGTACTGTGTAGAGTCGATCTCGTTAGGCACGCCGGGCGGGCGTTTGTCATTCCAGAACGATGCTTGCATTATTGTTGTCCTCTTTCCCCGTGTTGGTCTGGCGGGATGAAAACTGAGCTCATCCCGATACAATTATTCCGCTGATTCCCCTTGCTTGACATACAGGCTTGTCAGTCGGCTCACGTCTATGCGTAACTCACAAAATTACCAGCATTGGACGAAAACACAAAATGCTGCCGCGTTTCATTTGGTATACGCATCAGGAGAACAATAATAATGCACGTCCAGACCGATTGGTTGACTGCTGCAGATCAGCAGAAGCTGTTCGTTTATAAGTGGTTACCAGGTACCGCTGAGCCTCGCGCCTGGATACTGATAAGCCACGGCATGGCTGAGCATGCGGGCCGTTATGAGTGGCTGGCAAAGCAACTGAACGGCGCCGGCTATGCGGTGCTTGCCCTGGATCAGCGCGGCCACGGGCAGAGCATTACTGACCAACCGGGACAATTCGCTGACTCTGATGGTTGGCGCAAGGTGACCTCGGACATCGACGCCCTGCGCCAATACGCACTCGCCCTGGCGGACGGCCTTCCCGTCTTTCTTCTGGGCCACAGCATGGGCTCCTATATCATGCAAGGGCACATGATGACCCACGGAGCAGGACTGGCCGGCGTTATTCTCAGCGGCAGTAACGCCCACCCCCCTGCGCTTAGCAGGATTGGCAAAATCGCAGCTGGTATCGAAGGCCGACTGCGTGGCTGGAACAAGCCCGCCGAGACACTCGGCAAACTGAGTTTTGGCCAGTTCAATAATGCTTTCAGACCCAATCGGACCGAATTCGACTGGCTCACTCGCGATCCCGTCCAAGTTGATGCTTATATAGCCGACCCTTTGTGTGGCTTCAACTGCACCGCCCGGCTTTGGCAGGACCTGTTCGGCGGCCTGCTAGAGATCGCCGATACCAGACAATTGGGCCGGATACCTTCGGCCTTGCCTGTTCATATCATCGGCGGCAGTGCTGATCCGGTAAGCGTCGGTACAGGCCTGGCCAAGTTGCAACAGCGACTTATCAAAGCAGGGCTGACAGCTGTAAGTCTGCGGTTGTATGATGATGCGCGCCATGAAATATTCAATGAAATCAACCGTGAACAGGTAGTACGTGACCTGCTCGATTGGCTGGCAAAGCATATGCCGGTCGCTTCCTTCCCCGCCTTGGAGCCTACAGATGCCACAGCTTGAAAACCGCACTTACGATGAATTGAACCTGGGCGACACCGCTTCGATTACCCATCTGGTCACCGAGCGAGACCTCACCCTGTTTGCTGCGGTATCGGGTGATACCAATCCGGTGCATCTGGACGAAGCCTTTGCCGCAGCGACGCCATTCAAGGGCCGCATTGCCCATGGCATGTTTTCCGGCGCCCTGATCTCCGCCGCGGTCGCCTGCGAAATGCCGGGGCCGGGCACCATCTACATCGGACAGGAAATGAGCTTCATGCGCCCGGTACGCCTGGGCGACGAGATTCGGGTGGAGCTGGAGATACTCGAGAAACTACCGAAGAACCGCGTGAAGATTGCCACACGGGTATTCAATCAGGACAACAAGCAGGTGGTGGATGGCGTAGCGACAGTAATGGCGCCGACGGAGAAGGTCAGTATCGAACGGCCGACGCTGCCGGAGGTGACAATCGGCTAAGAGCTGCAAGCTGCAAGCTGCAAGCTGCAAGCGTTGTCAGGATGAGCCCGGGGTTAGATCGGTCAAGCGCAATTCAACGCTCAATCACAAAAACCTCAGTTTCCACCTGACCGCCTGCAGCTAGGGACTTGCCGCTTATTTGCTGAGAAACTTCATCCCCTCTTCCAACCCTTCCAGCGTCAAGGGATACATCCGATCCTCGATCAGGTCGCGAACGATGCGTGTCGAGGTGGTGTAGTCCCAGGTATCCCTGGGGTACGGATTAATCCAGATCATCTTCTTGTATTTCTCCATGAACCGCTGAATCCAGACGTGGCCGGCTTCCTCGTTCCAGTGCTCCACGCTACCACCCGGCTGGGTAATTTCGTAGGGCGCCATGGCTGCGTCACCGACAAATATCACCTTGTAGTCCGGGCCGTACTTGTGCAGCAGATCCATCGTGGCGGTTCGCTCGTTGGTCCGGCGCAGATTGTTTTTCCAGACCGACTCGTAGGGGCAGTTGTGGAAGTAGAAGTACTCAAGGTGCTTGAACTCGGTTCTGCAGGCGGAAAACAGCTCTTCGCAGACCTTGATGTGCGCATCCATGGAGCCACCGATATCGAATAACAGCAGCAGCTTGACGGCGTTGCGCTTCTCCGGACGCATCTGGATGTTCAGCAGGCCAGCATCCCGAGCGGTGTGGTCGATAGTGCCATCAATATCCAGTTCGTCCGGCGAGCCCTGACGAGCGAACTTGCGTAGGCGCCGCAGGGCTACCTTGATATTGCGCGTACCCAGTTCGACCTGATCGTCCAGGTTCTTGTATTCGCGCTGATCCCAGACTTTTGCTGCCTTGCCCTGCCTTTTTCCGGCATCGCCAACGCGTATGCCTTCGGGATTGTAGCCGCCAGAACCGAAAGGACTGGTACCGCCCGTGCCAATCCATTTATTGCCGCCGGCATGACGCTCCTTCTGTTCATCAAGGCGTTTCTTGAACTCCTCGATCAACTTGTCCAGACCGCCCAGGGACTTGATCTTCTCGCGTTCCTCGTCGGTCAGCATTTTCTCGAATTCCTTGCGCAGCCAATCCTCGGGGATCAGTGCCTCGAGAAGTTGATCGAGATTTTGCAGACCATTGAAGTACGCGCCGAAGGCCCGGTCGAACTTGTCGAAGTGGCGTTCATCCTTGACCATCACGGTACGCGCGAGATAGTAGAACTCGTCCATATCGGCAAATACGACATGGTGCTTGAGCGCACGAATCAGATCGAGCAGCTCGCGTACCGATACCGGTACCTTTGCTGCCCGCATTTCATTGAACAGGCCCAAGAGCATGGGCTTCCCCCTTCTTAGCGGATCTGACTTCTCAGCGGTTCTGACGACGTGTCATGAATGCCAGGCGTTCGAGCAGCTGCACGTCCTGCTCGTTCTTGACCAGGGCGCCATAGAGCGGCGGAATGGCCTTGGTCGGATCACGGTCACGCAGCACTGCCTCGGGAATCTGGTCCGCCAACAGCAACTTGAGCCAATCCACCAGCTCCGAGGTGGAGGGCTTCTTCTTCAGGCCGGGCACCTTGCGCACGTCGAAGAAGATGTCCATGGCTTCGGCAACCAGTTCTTTGCGGATATCGGGGAAGTGCACATCAACGATACGCTGCATGGTGGTGCGATCGGGGAAGGCAATATAGTGAAAGAAACAGCGGCGCAGGAAGGCGTCAGGCAGCTCTTTCTCATTGTTCGAGGTAATAATGATGATCGGACGCTGCTTGGCCTTGATAGTCTGATTGGTCTCGTAGACATAGAACTCCATCTTGTCGAGTTCCTGCAACAGGTCGTTGGGGAATTCGATGTCGGCCTTGTCGATCTCGTCGATCAGCAGAATGGAGCGCTCCTCAGACTCGAATGCCTCCCAGAGCTTGCCCTTCTTTATATAATTGGCAACGTCATGCACCTTGTCGACACCCAACTGGGAGTCACGCAGACGGCTCACCGCGTCGTATTCATACAGGCCCTGATGCGCCTTGGTAGTCGATTTGACGTGCCAGGTGATCAGTTTCATGCCCATCGACTCGGCCAACTGTTCGGCCAGCATGGTCTTGCCCGTACCGGGCTCACCCTTGACCAGCAGGGGCCGCTCCAGCGTGATGGCGGCGTTGACCGCCAGTTTCAGATCGTCTGTGGCTACGTAGGAAGGGGTACCTTCGAATTTCATTCCGGCTATCCTCAAGGTAAGTCAGGGCGTGGTATCGCCTGGGACATGCAATACCACCAAAGTTGACTGACGACTATAACGTGAGCGCGGGCGCAGTGTGAACCGATGCGTAGTATTCAGTCACTGAATGATATGCCTTTGCCCGTCCATCCGACTTAGCCATCCTGCGGCTCTCGGCTATCGAAGCCGGAGCTGAAGGCTTCGATAAAACCGTTTCGTAGAATGCCTAAAAAAGCCTGGAGGGGACTGACCTCGGTATCGTTCAGGGTACCGCCGAGGGTGACACGGGTGGCCAACTGATCTTTGCGCTGATTCTTCAGAATGGATTCCCCGCCTCCGACCAGTGCCTCCCATATACCCCGCAGAATTCCCTTGTCCTGATTCTGGATATCCTGCTCGAAGTCGAAGATCTCCACATCACGCATTAGCGGTTTGATATAGCCTTCAAGTTCACCACCCTCAACCGAGGCTTCGATTACCAGCTCACCACTACCTGCCTGGAAATCAAAATTGCCGTAGGCTGAAGCAAAGTCGTTGAGCCGCGGCAGCTCTACCTCGGTGAGCCGCAGTCTGAACGCGAAGTCCTCCATGCGTACCAATGGATCGAATGCAGCCTCTGCTTCCATCGGTGCATGCCCAAGAAACGTGCCTGTCCCCTCCATTGACGCATCACGAGTCCCTTCAAGGTCTTCAGCTGTGCTCAAATTATAAATAGTCAGATCCACATTATTGGCATAGAGATTCACCTGCGGTTCTGTACTGAAATTCCGCAAAGCCAGAACACCATCAACTATCTGCAACTCATTCATCGTGATCGGCAACTGGTCCTGCAGGGTTTCTCGCCAGTCAACGCCCTCCCCGACCTGCTTGTCCTGCTCGTTCTGGGCGTCTACGAAGGTCAGTTCCGGCTCGGTGAAGCGAACCACCGCCACCAACGCACGTTGTTCCCACAAGGTTTTCCAGCTGATCGCTATATCAATCAAGGGGGCCTGGAGCAGCGGTGCCTGCACGTTTCCTTCGATCTTCTCGATACGCAGGTTGTGCAATTCATAGGCGCCTTGCCACCAGAAAAGCTCTACTTCCTCGACACTCCCGGTGTAGTCGCCCATCTGTGCCATATTGTCATTCAACAGATAGCGAACCAGGTGGGCCAATGACAGGTGCAGGATCACCAGGAGAATAATGATCGTCGCTACCACGCCAAAGGTTATGCCGTATTTCTTTCTCATCAACAGATCCTTTTGTTCCGCTATTAATACTGGCTGACTATCCGCATCTCACTCTTTCGCCAGGATGCCAGACTGGCTATCCTGATGGCATTCTCCTACTCAGGTTCGATCACGCCATGCCTTTCAGCCCTGCTACCCTCGCTCAACACATTCTCGACGGATTCGACAGTTACCGCCAAGGCTTTCGCGAGATCACGGCCGGTGCCCGGCGTCGTTTCGAGGAGGCACGCTGGACCGAAATCCAGGAAGCTTCTACCGCGCGCATCAACCTGTATGAGGAATGCGTTGCCGCCACTTCTGCTGCACTCGAACACAATCAGGCCGCCAGCAATATATTGGATGTGTCCGTCTGGCCCCGGATCCGGCTGGCCTATATAGAACTCATTGCCCAACGTTTTGATGACGAGCTGGCGGAGACTTGGTTCAATTCAATTTTCACCAGCCTGCATCACCATGATCAGATCAGTGATGAGACCATGTTCGTGCATACCACGCGTCCTCCGGGACGCCCGCCGTCGCGTATTCCGCTGACGCGGGGTTTCATTTCGGACGGCTCCCTGGACAATCTTGTGCACCAGGTACTGGATGAGCACAAGTTCAGTACACCCTGGGTCGACTATGCCGCTGACTGCAAGATGATTGTAGAGCAGTTGCAAAAGGGCCTGCCGGACTGGGCACAAAATGATCGTGGTCTGACGATAGAGTTGGTGCAGTCGGTGTTCTACCGCAACAAAGGGGCCTACCTGGTGGGCCGCGTGCTCAGCCAGAACGAACAGTGGCCGTTCGTGCTACCACTGATTCATCAGGATAACGAAGGCATCAGTGTTGATACCCTGATCACCGACGAATCCCAGGTATCGATCATCTTCTCGTTTACCCGTTCCTACTTCATGGTTGAGGCGCCAGTACCAGCAGAACTTGTGGCATTTCTCAAGCGACTGCTGCCGGGCAAGCATATGGCCGAGCTTTACACGGCAATCGGCTTCTACAAACAGGGCAAGTCGGAATTCTATCGCGCCCTTATCTCACACCTGGCTACCAGCGAAGATCGTTTCATGATGGCCCCAGGCGTGCGCGGCATGGTGATGAGCGTGTTCACCCTTCCCGGCTTCAATACCGTGTTCAAGATCATCAAGGACAAGTTCGCCCCTTCCAAGAATATTGATCGGGCGACCGTCATCGATCGTTATCGTCTGGTCAAACGTCACGACCGGGTAGGACGCCTGGCTGACACCCAAGAGTTTGCTGACTTCCGCTTCCCCCGCGAGCGCTTCGAGCCGGAGTGTCTGGCTGAACTGCTGGAGGTGGCGGCGTCCACGGTCATAGATGAGGGAGATGTGATCCTGGTTCGTCATTGCTGGACAGAGCGCCGCATGACGCCATTGAATATCTATCTTGAAAACGCCACCGAAACCCAGACCCACGAGGCACTGCTGGATTATGGCAAAGCCATCAAGGAACTGGCTGCTGCCAATATCTTCCCGGGCGACATGCTGCTGAAGAACTTTGGTGTTACCCGCCACGGTCGCGTGGTGTTCTACGACTACGATGAAATCAGCTACCTGACCGAAGTCAACTTCCGGCACATACCCGAAGCCGTGTACCCCGAGCAGGAAATGGCATCCGAGCCCTGGTACTCGGTGGGACCCAATGATGTATTCCCGGAGGAGTTCCCCGTTTTCCTGTTTGCTGATATCAAGCATCGCAGGGCCTTTACCAAGATACATGGCGACCTCTTTGACGCTGACTTCTGGAAGGGCTTGCAGGACCGCATCAAGGATGGACAGGTACTGGACGTATTCCCCTACCGCCGTACCTGAAGGATGGATTCCGACGAGTGGCAGCCCAATTACAAATAAATTTCGCTTAAAGGGTGTTATTTCTTCAATCTGTCGTATACTGAGTTTCGTTCATTTTGTACCGGCAGGCACTGAACGAGCCAGGCGAAAGCCCAGCTTGACAAGGCCAGCACTAAGGTGCAAAGTGAGCGCGTAGGTTTTCAAGATAGAGTAGTAGGCTGCAAGCGCACTTTTCAGTACGTAAGTTTGTCATTCTCGTAATCTTTGATTCCCCGCGCTTTAATTGAGCAATGCTCAAGTTTTTTTAATTTGATAGGAATTATCCGAAATGGCAACTGGTACAGTTAAGTGGTTCAACGACACTAAAGGCTTTGGCTTCATTACTCCAGACGGCGGTGGTGATGATTTGTTCGCCCACTTCTCCGAAATCAAGGTTCAGGGCTTCAAATCCCTCGCCGAGAACCAGAAGGTGTCTTTCGACATCACTACTGGTCCTAAAGGCAAGCAAGCAGCAAACATTCAGGTTATCGGTTAATTCCGAAGCTTGACTGAAAAACCCGGCTCCGGCCGGGTTTTTTATTGCCTGAAATTTGGCTACCCTCCTTCTCTTCTACAGCAAAAAAAACTCGCCTGAAAAGACCTTAAGTCGTACCCTATTGCCCATCAGGAAGGCCGTTTGGGGATCACCCGACGTTGCTTTTACCCGTGTTGCCTTTTCGCAACCCGCCACCAGGACGTCTAAGAGGGGGTTCCCGCAGTGGAAAGCACCGAGTCAAAAAAAATCGAAGATAACCGCAAGCTGACCATCTTCCGCGCCGCCGAAGCCATCGTCAGTGAGCGCGGCGCGTCTCAGTTGACCTTTTCCAGCCTCAGCGAGCGCACCGGCATCGATCAGGCCGATCTGGAGACGCTGTTTCCAGACCGTGAAGCCCTGCTGGCTGCCATGATCGAGCACCGCCTGGAGCGTTTCCGGGTTCGCTGGAGAGCCTATGAGAGCGTTCTGCCAGACGAGCCCATGCGCGAGCTCAAATCGCTGCTGCTGAGCAATCTGAGCGAGTCAAATGAGGAAAAGAACCTGGATTCGGCGATCCTTGCTGCAGCCGCCAGTAATCCGGAATTGCTCCAGACCACCTCTGACGATGTACAGGGGCTGTTCCATATACTCGCCGAGTCTCCGCTAGGTCTGGCTCAGGCAAGTATTCTGTTTTTCTCGGTAAGGGGCTATCGCCTGTTTGAACAGATTGGTATCTGTCCGATGACCGATCTGCAGCGCAGCGAGTTTCAAGAGCAGATCATGCGACTGGCCAGAACGCTGTACGAGCAGAAAACTGAAGAGTGAGCTCTAGCCCGGCGCCGCTGATTTACACAGCGGCGCCATGCGATATGCAGGCAGGGATACAGACAAATTCAGTGCTGACCCCGAGCGTAACGGGTTTCAACCGGGCGCCAACGGATCCAGGCCGCACGCAACAACGCGAAAACGATGTAAACCGCCAGCGCAACGCCCATCACCAGGCTGATGTCACCCAGCATTCGCGCCTCGTTATCACCGGTATCAAGTATGCCATCGAGCAGCAGGATTATAATGCCCGGCGCTTGTGCTGATCCCATCGGATCCACCTTGACTGGAGTGAACAACAGCACTGCCATCGCCACCCACAGTGGCTCGCGCACGAACCACCAGGCAATCCAGCTGGTCATTTTCCACCAGACCAGCCAGCCACATGCGGCTGCCGCCAGGTAGACCAACCAAACTGTCTCGTACTCTGATTCATTGAACATCGGGCAAGTCACCGTCGCTTGATGGAGTGTGCGGCTATAATAGCTTTTTTATCCAGGGAGTCCCAACCAGATGCCAATTCCAGCGCGCCGCGACACCACAGCCGATCCTTATGCCTGGCTAGAGGAGCGCGACAGTCCGGATGTTCTGGCATATCTTGAAAGTGAGAATCAGCTCACCGAAGACTGGTTGCGTGAACATGATGATCAGCGCGATATTCTGTTCAATGAAATACGCGGCCGTATCCGCGAGACGGACATGTCACTGCCCGGCATATGGGGCGCATGGCTTTACTATCAGCGCACTGAAAAAGACGCGGAGTATCCCCGCTTCTATCGTTGCCAGCGGCCGGCTGATAACAGCCTGGAGATTGATAGCGAAAGTGAGAGCTTGCTGCTGGATCTGAACGGGCTCGCTGGCGATGGCTTTCTGCAACTGGGCGACTACTCGATCAGTCCAGACCATCAATGGCTGGCCTACAGTCTGGATCGCCAGGGCGACGAAACCTACAGTCTGTATCTGAAGCATATCCATAGCGGCGAAACTACCGAACTGCCGCTCGATCAGGCTGATGGCAGTCTGATCTGGGCTGCGGACAGCAGCTTCCTGTTCGCTATCAGCATGGATGAAACCTCCCGCCCCGCGCACCTCTGGCGCTTGCATCCAGAGCAGGCGCCGGTACATCTGTTTCATGAGACCGATCAGCGATTCTATCTGCACGTTTATCGCAGCAGCAGCGAACAATGGCTAATGCTCGCGAGCTCGAGCAAGAACACCAGTGAAATACAGGTTCTGCCGGCTGACCAGCCCGAGGGTACGTGGAGACTCATGGCGCCCCGTGTTGATGGGCATGAATATCACGTGGACCATGGCCCCGACGGCCTACTGATCCGTAGTAATGCCGAGGGTGAGAACTTCTGTCTGTACTGCGCAGATCCGCGGCATCCGGCCCAGGACAAATGGCAGCGCCTGGTAGCGACCGATCCAGACCGCACCCTGGAGGACTTCAGCGTGCAGTCCGCGGGGCTGCTGTTGCACTATCGTGATCAGGGCCTGGTCACTCTGGAGGTGCGCCCCGCTGAAGCGCCCCACTACGTAGTCAACATGCCCGATGCGGTCTATAGCCTCCACGTACAGGGTGGCGAGGAGTACAAGAGCGATCAGGTCCGGCTACGCTACGAATCCCTGAATCGACCTGCACAGATCCTGGCGCTGCACCTTGCAACCGGTGCACAAAAGGTGCTCAAGCAGGTACCTGTCGAGGGTGAGTTTGATGCCCAGGATTATGAAGTCATTCGCGAATGGGCGGTCAGCGCCGATGGCACTCGCGTTCCGATCAGCCTGGTCAGATTGCGCAACGCCAAGGCGGGACCTGCTCCGCTTTACCTCTATGGCTACGGCTCCTACGGCGCAAGTATGGATCCATGGTTTTCCCATGCGCGGCTGTCGTTACTACAGCGTGGCTGGCAGTTCGCGATTGCCCATGTGCGCGGTGGCGCAGACCTGGGTGAAGGCTGGTACCAGGCGGGTAAGCTGGAGCACAAGGAAAATACCTTCAGTGACTTTATCGCCTGCGCAGAGCAACTGATCGCTGCCGGCTTTACCAGCAAACGCCAACTGGTCATCGCTGGCGGTAGTGCGGGCGGACTGCTGATCGGCAACGTGATCAACCAACGCCCTGGGCTGTTTGCCGCAGCAGTCGCCGACGTCCCCTTCGTTGACGTATTCAACACCATGAGTAATCCGGAGCTTCCGCTAACCGTGGGCGAATACGAGGAATGGGGTGATATGCGCGATCCGCTGGTGGCAGCACGGGTCGAGAGCTACGCACCCTATGAGCAGGTCAAGAGGCAGGATTACCCTGCCCTGTTCGTCACTGCCGGCTACCACGACATGCGCGTACAGTACTGGGAGGCAGCCAAATGGGTTGCCAAACTGCGTCACAGCAAGACTGACAACAACCCTTTGCTCCTGCGCACCCAGATGAGCGCAGGCCATGGTGGCGCCAGCGGGCGTTACCAGGCCATGCGCGAACTGGCGGAGGAATACAGCTTCCTGCTGGCGGTCATTCCCGACGCTTGAAGCCGCGCTGCTCCAGCAGCATGTAGAACACTGGAACGAAAATCAGTGCCAGGGTACTGGCGGCAAGCATGCCGCCAACTACTACGGTACCAATTTCCTGGCGGCTCACCGCACCGGCACCAGTACTCACTGCCAACGGCAAGCTGCCGATGATGAATGTCAGCGCAGTCATCATGATCGCCCGAAAACGCTGGCGGGCCGCTGTCAGTGCCGAATCGAAGGGCGACATACCCTCCTTGCGGTTCTGTGCGGCAAACTCGACGATCAGGATCGCGTTCTTGGCCGCCAGACCTATGAGTACCAACAGACCGACCTGAAAATAGATATCGTTGGGGAAGCCGCGCAACATGGAAGTCACCACGGCGCCAAACACCCCGAAGGGGATCGCCGTGGCGACCGCCAAAGGCAGACTCCAACGCTCGTACTGGGCAGCCAGGATCAAAAACACCATCAAGATGCCAAGGGCAAAGGCAATGGCCCCGGATGAAGCCGAGTCCACCAACTGGTAGGCCTCGCCTACCCAGCCCAGCTGCGCCTGTGGGCCAAGGGTATCAGCGGCAACTGCCTGCATGGCCGCCAGTGCATCGGCAGTATTGTAGCCTGGCGCAGGGTCGGCGCTAACCTTGGTGGCCGGGTACAGGTTGAAACGGCTGACACTGTCTATGCCCTGGGTTCGCCGCAGGTTCACCACCGAATCGAGTGGAACCAGTTCACCGCTGCCAGCACGCACAAAGACCTTGCCGAGATCCTCGGGATCACTGCGGAACTCGCCCTCAGCCTGCATGTTCACCTGCCAGTTACGGCCTTCGAGGGAAAAGTCGTTTACATACAGCGCGCCGAAGGTACTGCGCATGGTGATGAAAATATCATCAATGGCGATACCCATGGACTTGGCCTTGTCCCAGTCCACGGTGGCATCATAGCGCGGTATGCCGACATCGACCGCAGCGCGAACGTTGGTCAGTTCCGGACGCTCATTGGCTGCAGCCACAAGGCGATCAGCCTCGGCCTTGAGGACCAGCGGATCGCTATCGCCGAGTATCTGCAGGTAGCCTTCCACACCACCGGTCAGGGACAGGCCCATGATAGGCGGCGGCACGAAGGCAAACACATTGGCTTCCTGCAGTTCGGCGCCCAGCCCGGCGATGCGGTTGGCTACCGCCTGTGCGCTATGCTCCTGGCCGGGGCGTTCATCCCAGTCGATCAGCGTCACAAAGGATACGCCGGTATTGGTCCGCAAGCCGCGGTTGAGAATATCGAAACCGGCAAAGCTGGTGACGCCCTTGATCTCTTCCATCGCGACAATCTTTTCGCTGACCTCCTCGCGTACCACCTCGGTCCGACCCAGGGCCGATACCGGCGGTAACTGGTAGACCGCTAGCAAGAAGCCCTGATCTTCCTGGGGTACCAGGCCGCTGGACATCCGGTCGAGAAGAAACAGCGTCGAGCCGATCAGCAGCGCAAAAAGCACCAGTGTGATCTTCGCATGCACCAGCATCCAGCCAACCACCGCTGCAAAACCATCGGTAAGCCGGTCGAAGCCGTCGTTGAACCAGGCGAAGCCGCGCGATGGCTCTGTCTGGGCTCGGTCAAGCAAAATCGCACACATGGCCGGGGTCAACGTCAGGGCAACCACACCGGACAGCGCTACCGAGACTGCAATGGTGACTGCGAACTGGCGATATAGCTCACCGCTCAAGCCACCCAGAAAGGCCACCGGAGCAAATACTGCGACCAGCACCAGGGTCGAACCTACAACGGCGCCGGAGACCTGCTGCATGGTCTTGCTGGCCGCCTCGTAACTGGAGAGCCCTTCTTCCTTGATCAGGCGCTCGGCGTTTTCCATCACGATAATCGCATTGTCGACCACCACCCCGATCGCGAGGATCAATCCGAACAGCGTCAGCAGATTGACCGAGAAACCGAACAGCTGCATACCAGCGAAGGTTCCGATCAGCGATACGGGTATGGCCACCAGCGGAATCAGCGTGGCCTTGAGATGCTGGAGAAACAGAAAGGTGACTAGAAGTACCAATGCCAGTGCCTGGACCAGGGTAATGATCACCTCGCGAATCGACACATCAATAAAGATAGTGGTGTCATAGGGGATATCGAAGCGCAGATCCCCGGGAAAATCAGCAGAGATTCGCTCCATCGCCTGCCGGACATTTTCCGCGGTTTCCAGGGCGTTGGCGCCCGGCTGCAGGTAAATGCCCAGTGGCACGGCGTTCTTGGCATTGAAGGTTGCGCTGAAATCATAGCTTTGCGCGCCCAGCTCGGCACGGGCCACATCCCCCAGACGCAGGGTGCGCCCCTCGACATCACTGCGCAGAATAATCTGCTCGAAAGCTTCCGGGGTAGTCATCCGCCCTGGAGTGCTGACGCTATAGGTGAAGCTCTGACCTGGCGGCGAGGGCTCCGCACCTATTCTGCCGGCGGCGAACTGGGCGTTCTGCTCGCGCAGCGCGGCGGCGACGTCGCTCGGCGTCAGGTCATATTCTGCCAGCTTGTCTGGCCGCAGCCATATGCGCATGGAGTAATCCTGAGCACCAAATAGCGCGGCATTACCTACTCCGGGCAGGCGCACCAGCTCATCAAGTACGTTGAGCAGCGCATAGTTGCTGATTTCCAGGGTACCCATCTGCTCCTGTTCGGATGACAGGGTAATGACCTGCAGAATCGACGTCGAGCGTGCCTGGACCTGCACACCCAGATTACGCACTTCCTGAGGCAGGCGCGCGGTAGCACGCTGCACCCGGTTGTTGATATCAATGGTAGCCTGGTCCGGATCGGTACCGATCTTGAAGTGGACGGTCAACTGCATTGCCCCGGAGTCTGCACTGTAGGACTCCATGTACAGCATGTTGTCGACACCATTGATCGCCTGCTCAAGCGGCGCCGAAACGGTTTCGGCAATGACGCTGGCGCTGGCTCCGGGATAGCTGGCCTGCACGACGATCTGCGGCGGCACTACCTCTGGATACTGTTCTACAGGCAACTGGGAGAGAGAAGCACCACCAGCTATCAGGATCAGGATAGACAGAACGGTGGAAAAGATGGGCCTATCAATAAAGAACTGCAGCATAGGAGCTACTCTCCCCCAGCTGTAGCGGCGTCATCGGAATCTGCAGCGGCATTGCTCATCTTCACGGCCATGCCGGGCATCAGACCCACCTGACCGTTCACCACAACACGTTCACCGGGCTGGAGCCCCTCAGAGATGATCTGACGATCATCGATGATAGCCCCAAGCTCCACCGCACGTTTTTCCACGGTGGCGTTGTCCTTCACCACATATACCTGTGGGCCTTGAGCATCAGCGCCTACTGCCTGGGTGGGCACTGTTATCTGGTTCTCATACCGCTGTAGCACAAGACGCACGCGCACGAACTGACCAGGAATCAGTTGGCGGTCGGGATTGTCAAAAACCGCACGCAGGGTAATGGTGCCGGTGGCACTATCGATGTTGCTGGAGGTGAAATCGATGTTGCCCGGCAGGCTGTATTCAGACCCATCGGCCAGTTCCAGGCGCACTGTGGCGCTCTGACTTTCCTCTTCGAGCTGCGACGCCCGCTGGACAGCCGCGTCCTTCTCCGGCAATGCGAATAGAACGTGGACAATGTCCTGGCGGGTGATGGTCGTCAGCAAGGCACCAACTGCCAGTACGCTGCCCTCAGGCAGCACTTCAAGGCTGGTGCTTCCAGCCATCGGGGCGCGCACCTGGGTGTAGGAGAGGTTGAGCTTTGCCTCATCCAGGCGCGCCTCGGCCTCCGCCAGGCCAGCACGGGCAAAATCCAGTTGCGAGTTGAGCCGATCCCGCTCACTGGCGCTTATGGCGCCGCGCTCGAACAACTGCTGGGCACGGTCCCACTCGCGCTCGGCCTGACGCATCTCAGCCTGTGCGTTGGCCCGTGACGCCTTCGCCTGCTCTGCGACAATCTGCAGAGGCTCAGGGTAAATGATGAACAGCAGATCCCCTTCTTCGACCTGGGCACCTTCACGATAGACACGCTCCTGCAGAACCCCCGGGATACGCGCACGCACTTCCACTTCACGTGCCCCGCGTACCCGCGCTGGATACTCACGCATCAACTCGACATTCGTCCGCTCGACTTCCTCCACTGTGACCAGAGCCGGAGGCCGCTCGCGGGGCTGATCGGCAGACTCGCTGCCACAGCCGGCAAGCAAACCAAGCAATCCGAACACCGCCAGATAGCGGATCAGGGGACCGGGTGAAGACGGTACAGGTACCGAGGTAGCGCTTTGCATAAATCGATATCGCTCAATAGAAGGTGAAGAGGTATGTGCGTTTGTTATTGATGGGCATCAACGGGTTTCAAGACCCCGTGAAGAACCATGTCGAGCAACTGATCCGCGATAGCGACAAGGGATTCGTTACGTCCCGAAATGCGGTTGACCAGCACGCTCCCATAGGCCAGGTTGCCAATCACATCAAGCATTTGCTGCGGATCGGTTACACGGCAACGGCCACTGTCGATGAGCTGCTGATAAACATCGATCCAGGCCTGGCGGCGCATATCCGAATAGGCGAAATAACGTGGCTGGCCCACTCTTCTGAATTCTGCGGATTCGTGCACGAAAAGCTCTATAGCTTCGGGGTGAGACTGGAAAAAAGCCATGTAGGCCTTGAAGCCCTCACGCAGATGCTCCAACGGATCATTGACTGTGCGAACCGCGTCATCCACCTGGGCTGTCAAGCGTTGCATGACATCCTCGACTGCGGCTCGAAACAATTCGTCCTTGGTGGGGTAGAAACGATACACCGTTCCCTTGCCTACTTTTGCCAGGTCCGCGATCTGCTGTACTTCAGTGCAACGGAAACCCTGCTCGGAGAATACCTTGATGGCCGCCGCCAGAATTTGCTCACAACGCTCTGCCGCAGGCATACGGCCACGTTTGGCAGAAGATGCAATAGAATCGGAGGACATGACCCACACTCTCGGACTGACGCGTCAGTCCGTATTAGAAATCAGCGAGAGTTTGAATGCAAGATTGAAAGAGGGAAAGACTGTTGCACAATAAACCGCTGCCAGGGTCGACAGCGGTTTACTGGATGATGAAAGTGCGGGGCGGACAGCACCCCGCCTCGGTACCTAGTAGCGATTGGCTACCTCATCGAAGGTAGCTTCGATGGTGCTGGACGGTGGAGCACTCAGCAGAGTCGCAACCACGATGGCGATGGTCGCCAGGATCACGCCGGGCACGATCTCGTACAACCCGATAGTATCAATCTGCTTGTACACCACGACAGTGATACCACCAACGATGATACCCGCCAGCGCACCATTGCGGTTCATGCGCTTCCAGAACAGTGACAGAATCACCGCTGGACCGAAGGCAGCACCAAAGCCGGCCCAGGCATAGGACACCAGACTGAGAACAGTGCTCTCTGGGTTGAAGGCAAACATCAAGGCCAGGATCGCAATACCCACAACTGCAAAGCGGCCCACCCACACCAACTCAGACTGGGTGGCGTCACGACGGAACAGTGCCTTGTAGAAGTCCTCGGCGAGCGCAGAGGACGATACAAGCAACTGCGAATCCGCTGTGGACATGATTGCAGCCAGCACTGCTGCCAACAGAATGCCCGCAACGATCGGGTGCATCATTGCCTGAATCAACGCCAGGAATACGGTTTCAGCATCGCCAATACCGGCTTCGCCCAGATAACCGATGCCTACCCAGCCAACCATCAATGCAGCCACCAGACAAACGGCGGTCCAGAGTACGGCGATACGGCGCGCTGTCGGCAGCGCTGCATCATCGCCAATAGCCTTGAAACGAGCCAGGATATGCGGCTGACCGAAGTAACCCAGACCCCAGGCCAGCAGCGAAATGATCGCGACGAAGCCCAACGGGTTGCCTTCGACATCGTTGAAGAAGGTCAACAGTTCGGGATTACTGGCCGCCATGGCCTCCTGGGCATTACCCCAGCCACCCATGGAGTTGAGTGCCATGATTGGAACGATCACCAGTGCTGCAGCCATTAACAGACCCTGTATCACGTCTGTCCAGGAGACAGCCAGAAAGCCGCCAAAGAACGTATAGGATACGATTACCAGCGTACCGACGATGACCGCTGTCTGATAATCCAGTCCGAAGGTACTTTCAAACAGCTTGCCTGCCGCAACCAGACCGGAGCTGGTGTAGAAAAGGAAGAACAGCAGAATGAAAATTGCCGAAATCACCCGCAATGCGCGGCTCTTGTCTTCAAAACGGAACTCGAAGTAGGCCGGAAGGGTCAAGGAGTCATTGACCGCATGGGAATAGACTCGCAAGCGCCTGGCAACGATCAGCCAGTTGAGATAGGTACCTGCTAGCAGACCCGCGGCGATCCAGGTGGCTTCATAACCAGCAGCCAATGCGTAACCGGGCAGCCCCAGCAGCAACCAGCCACTCATGTCCGAAGCGCCAGCCGAAAGAGCCGCTGTGCCAGGTCCGAGGGAACGTCCGCCCAAAATGTAGTCAGACAGGTTGGTGGTTCGTTTATAGGCGACGTAGCCAAGGGCTAACATCACCGCGATGTAGACCGCAAAGGTCGCACTCACAATGCCGATATTACCAGTCATGGGTTCTTCTCTCTTTTATAGTCGGACGGTCCCTGTCCTGTTATTGGTATGGGGAAGTACTGATCAATTCCCTCTGTTCCACGGCGTCAGCCCTAGACTGACGCGTTGCTGCTCATGGCTCACCATCGCCCAGCGACAGCAGGCTGGCGTTACCGCCAACGGCCGTCGTGTTGATGGTGCGCGTACGTTCAGTGACAAAGCGTAGCAAATAATGCGGCCCTCCGGCTTTCGGACCCGTGCCGGACAATCCCATTCCGCCAAAGGGTTGCACGCCAACAACGGCACCGATCTGGTTGCGATTGATGTAGACGTTGCCAATGCGTACCCGACGATCGATATGCAGCGCCGTATCTTCGTTTCGGCTGTGAATACCCAGGGTCAGTCCGAAGCCGGTAGCATTAATCTCGTCAATCATCTTGTCCAGCGTGTTATTGCGCCAGGTGACCACGTGCAGCACTGGCCCGAAGTGCTCCTTGTCCAGTTGACTGATACTGTCCAACCGGAAAGCCGTTGGGGTTACAAAATGACCATTCAGGCTAGCTGGCAGGGGCGTCTCGCCAATCAGTCGATCCTGGGCCTTCAGGGTCTCGATATGCTTGAGCAGATTTCCGCGTGCATCCTCATCAATAACCGGCCCCACATCGGTCGAACGCTCGAACGGGTTACCCACATGCAGCTCGGCCATGGCGCCTTTGAGCAACTCCATGACCCGCGGTGCGATATCTTCCTGAATGAACAGCACACGCAGTGCCGAGCAACGCTGGCCCGCACTCGTAAAGGCTGAATGCACCACGTCCTTGACCACCTGCTCGGGCAACGCGGTGGAATCGACCAACATGGCGTTCTGGCCACCGGTTTCGGCAACCATGGGCGCGATGGCACTGTCACGGGCGGCCAGGGCACGGTTGATTACGTGCGCAGTCTGAGTGGAGCCGGTAAACGCAACACCGGTAATGCGGGGGTCGGAAGTGATGACACTGCCGACCTGCTTGCCATCACCCGGTAACAGAGCCAGTACATTGCCGGGCAGACCAGCTTCGTACATCAATTCGACACAGCGCACCGCCAGCAGACTGGTCTGCTCTGCAGGCTTGGCAACTACGGTGTTGCCGGTCACCAGGGCTGCCGATACCTGGCCGAGAAAAATGGCGAGGGGAAAGTTCCACGGACTGATGCAGGCAAAAACCCCACGACCCTGTAAATACAACTCGTTGCTCTCCCCGGTCGGTCCGGGAAGAGTGATGAGCGCAAAACGCTGGCGGGCCTGCACTGCGTAATAGCGGCAGAAGTCTACGGCTTCGCGCACTTCATCAATACCGTCCTGCAGGCTCTTGCCCGCCTCACGAGTACAGATCGCCATCAACTCCGGCATGTGCTTTTCCAGCAGATCAGCCGTACGTTCGAGTATTGCGGCACGCGTGTCTACCGGCGTGGCGTTCCAGGCAGGGAACGCTGCCGCCAGACTGTCAATGGCGTTGTGGGTCTGCTCGGCCGTGGCCCATATGACTTCACCCACCTGATGGGAAAGCTCGTAGGGGCACATCACGGCTCGCGCATCACCGGAAAGACGCTTGCCTTCGACCAGCGGGGCGCCGGTCCAGCGCGCGTCCATGTGCTTGTCCAGTTCTGCCTTGAGTGGTAGCCAGTGCGAGAGGATATTCAGATTGATACCCCGTGAATTGCGTCGCTCGCTGCCATAGATATCGACCGGCATCGGAATACGATTGTTGGCTTTCGAGGCGTGACGCCGCAGGCTGGTCAGCGGGTGTTCAATCAAGGATTCAATGGGTACTTTCTTGTCGACCAGCTTGTGCACGAAGGATGAGTTCGCACCATTTTCCAATAGACGGCGTACCAGGTAAGGCAACAAATCCTTGTGCGCGCCCACAGGGGCGTAAATACGTACTGCGCAGCTGTTTTGCTCCAACACCGTATCGTAAAGCGCGTCACCCATGCCATGCAGGCGCTGGAACTCGAACCGGCGATCACCCGCCATGGAAAGAATGCAGGTGACGGTATGGGCGTTGTGGGTAGCGAACTGCGAATAGATCAGGCCTTCGGTCTGTTCGCTGAGCAGATAGCGTGCGCAGGCGAGATAAGACACATCCGTACCTTCCTTGCGGGTAAAGACGGGATATCCCTCCAGACCGGCCTGCTGACACAATTTGATTTCGGTATCCCAGTAGGCGCCCTTTACCAATCGCACCGGAATCAGATCGCCTTGCTTTTTTGCCAGCAAAGTAAGCCAGCAGAGCACCGGTAGGGCGCGCTTGCTATAGGCCTGTACGACAATACCGAAATCACCCCAGCCCTTGGAGTCGGTATGGTTATAGATGCGTTTAAACAGTTTCAGGGACAGCTCGAGACGATCCGCCTCTTCCGCATCAATGGTAATGCCCACTCCCCCAGCCCGCGCCTGACGCACCAATCCGAGCACAGTTTCACTCAACTCCTCGAGCACCTGCTGTTCACGGGCGCTTTCGTAGTGAGGATGCAGAGCAGACAGTTTGATCGAGATTGTGGGCTTGGGGCTCTTTCCCTTGTACTTGTCTTCGGCCAATGCGGCGATCGCGCTGCTGTAGTCAGCCAGGTACTTGGCGGCGTCAGCGCGAGTCAGCGCGGCCTCACCAAGCATATCGAAAGAGTAGGTATACCCACGATCGCGTTGCTCTTTGGCATTCTTCAGTGCTTCCTTGATGTTACGCCCCAGGACGAACTGCTTGCCCATGATGCGCATTGCCTGAAGCATCGCATTACGAATGACCGGCTCACCGCTGCGTTTGATCAGACGGCCCAGGACGGTTCCGGGTGTGCCGTCCTGACGCTTGTCAAGATTGACGACCTTGCCCGTCATGACCAAGCCCCAGGCGGCGGCGTTAACCAGGGCACTCTCGCTCTGACCAACGTGTTTGTCCCACTGGGCGGCATTGAGCTTGTCCCGAATCAGCGCATCGGCTGTGTCATCATCGGGCACGCGCAACAAGGCCTCGGCAAGGCACATGAGCATGATGCCTTCCTGAGTATCGAGACTGTATTGCTGAAGCAAAGCGTCAATGCTGTCGCTGGCGTTATCGCGCTTGCGAACGTCCTGAATCAGCTTTGTCGCCCGTTGCGAGAGCGCAGCCAGATCATCGGGCTCGGCCAGCTTCTCCAGCTCGGTCAGATAGTCCGCTTCGTCGACTGCATAGTTTTCGCTGAGGATCTTGAGAAACTCATCAGGATTACTATCGAGAAATGTGCCCTGTAGGGACTCACTAGCCTTGAACATACTGTTCTGCTCCTTTTCCGCCCGACTGCTCTCGCTGAGAACCAACGCGTTCGGGATGAGAAATGCTTCCTCTCATAACCCTAGCCCATAGATGGCTTGCGGACGAACTTGCTTGTTGTTTTCATGCGACTTGTCCCAGCCAGCGGACAAACACACACGCCTTCAGGCCACTTTAGAAGGCGGCTCTGGCCGAATCTTGCAAAAACCTGGGATTTTGTTGCAAAAAACTCCGAAACACAGGGTATCGAAGCTTCAATAGCCGCCATTCACACGAAGTTTGCCCGGCGTCAGTCCACAGCGCTGGCGCACGGCATGGGTAAGAGCGCTCTGACTGGAAAACCCACAACGACTGGCTACCTCAGAGAGCGGCAGGGCGCTGTGACAGATCAAGCGAACCGCTTCTTCGACCCGCGCGCCCAGCAGGTACTGGTGTGGTGACTGCCCTGCCCGCTTTCTGAACAGTGTATGGAAGTGGCTTGGGCTTATATGTACCTGGGCCGCCATCTCGGCAACACTGACCGGCTGGTCCAGGCGTTGACGGATATAGGCATCGAGCCGTGACAGATCCAGGCTGTGGGGCTGCCGGACCTGCGCTGGTAGCGAGAACAGTCGATCATGCAAGGTATGCAGCAAGACACCCCCAAGGTGCCAATTCAAAGGCCCTTCAAGGCGGCTTGGGCGCGTCAGTTCGTGGGCTGCGAAGTCCAGAAGTCCTTGTACGCGCTGGTCCAGACGAATAAAGCGAGGCTTTTCAAACAGGCGTGACAGTCCATCGTCGGTGAATCCCATTGCAGAGGAGCCGTCCGTAGGCAGATCGAGGATCAACATATGGTTGCTGCCTCTACCAGAGAAAGCATGGGCTTCATGCCCCGGCACCAGACAGGCATGTAGGCGACTGACCGCACCACCCTGCCCCATCACCTCGAAATCCGCGCAACCATTGAGTCCCACGATCAATTGGTGCTGGGCATGGGCGTGGGTCGAGCACTGTGTGGGAAGGTCGAGAACCCGGGTACGAATCATGCTAACTGGCCAGTAGATACGGTTTTTTATAGTAGTCCCTGCCCGAGGCCGCCACAAGCCATGTGGCAACCATTGAAATACAAACCCTTCGACTCCATTTCTTGTCTATAGGCGGCGTACCCCAATTGCAGCAAACAGAGAGGCTCCATGACCGACAACGACAATGCGCATTCAGACTACATCGAACGGGACGAACCCGGTGGCGAAAACGCTGGCACGGGACTGGCGATACCGGACCAGCGCCTGCCTGACAGGTTGTACCTTCTGCCCGTCAGCAACCGCCCCTTCTTTCCCGCCCAGGTCATGCCGGTGGTCATGGATGAAGCACCCTGGGCCGAAACCATCGAACGGGTCTCAGGCACCCCCCACCACGCATTGTCCCTGTTCTTCGTCGATGGCCCGCTGGCGGCAGACGGCAAGCTCGACTTCGGCCATCTCCCGGAGACCGGGTGCGCTGTAAAGATACATCATGCTGTAAAGGAAGACGGCAAGATCCAGTTTATTGCACAGGGCCTCACCCGAGTGCGGATCACCCAGTGGTTGAGCCGTAAACCGCCTTATCTGGTAGAAGTTGAGTATCCCAAGGCACCCACTGACGAGCGTGATGAAGTCCGCGCCTATGCCATGGCGCTGATTAATGCAATCAAGGAGCTGCTACCGCTCAACCCCCTTTACAGCGAGGAGTTGAAGAACTATCTAAACCGCTTCAGCCCAAACCAGCCTTCGCCACTGTCCGACTTTGCCGCCACACTGACTTCCGCCAAGGGGAGCGAATTGCAGGATATTCTGGAAACCATTCCGGTTCTGCGGCGGATGGAAAAGGTGCTGGTGTTGCTCAAGAAAGAAATTGATGTTGCCCGGCTGCAGGGAGAGATCAGCGCGGAGGTCAATCGCACCATCAGCGATAGCCAGCGCAAGTTCTTTCTCAAGGAGCAACTCAAGATCATTCAGAAGGAACTGGGTCTGTCCAAGGACGACCGCACAGCGGATATCGAGCAGTTTCGCGAACGCCTGAATGACAAGATTCTCCCAGATGCCACGGAAAAGAAACTTGAAGAAGAACTCAACAAGTTATCAGTGCTGGAAACCGGTTCGCCTGAGTACGCGGTGACGCGCAATTATCTGGATTGGGCTACCTCGATACCCTGGGGCATCACCCATGCCGACAATCTGGACATTGCACACGCTCGGAAAATCCTTGATCGCGACCATGACGGATTGAAGGATGTGAAGGAACGCATTCTTGAGTTTATTGGCCTGGGTGCATTCAAGGGAACCGTTTCAGGCTCGATCATGCTTCTGGTGGGACCCCCGGGCGTGGGCAAGACAAGCATCGGTCACTCCATTGCCGAAAGCCTCGGTCGTCCCTTTTATCGTTTCAGTGTTGGCGGTATGCGTGATGAGGCAGAGATCAAGGGGCATCGTCGCACCTATATCGGGGCGATGCCGGGTAAATTTGTGCAGGCGCTCAAGGATGTCGGGGTAATGAACCCGGTAATAATGCTGGACGAAATCGACAAACTGGGATCCAGTCATCAGGGTGACCCTGCCTCGGCGTTACTGGAAACCCTTGACCCCGAGCAGAACAGTCAATTTCTGGATCATTATCTGGACCTGCGTCTGGATCTGTCCAAGGTGCTGTTCGTCTGCACTGCCAACGTTCTCGACAGTATTCCCGGCCCGTTGCTTGACCGCATGGATGTCATAAGGCTGTCGGGTTATATCAGCGAGGAAAAGCTGGCCATTGCGAAAAACCATCTATGGCCTCGACAGCTGGAGCGCGCTGGCGTGCGGAAAAGTCAGTTGCGCATCACCGACAAGGCTCTTCGTACCCTGATAGAGGGCTATGCCAGAGAAGCTGGCGTGCGCAATCTCGATAAACAGTTGGCCAAGGTCGTACGCAAATCAGTGATGCGGCTCCTAGAAGACCGGGAACAAAAAATCAGCATCAAGCCCGAGGATCTCTCACAACTGCTCGGCTCTGCGCCTTTTCGTAAAGAGAGGACCCTCAAGGGTGTGGGGATCGTTACCGGCCTGGCATGGACGTCGATGGGCGGAGCAACCTTGCCGGTAGAAGCCACCCGCATTCACACCCTGAACCGTGGTTACAAACTCACTGGCAAACTGGGTGAGGTGATGCGCGAATCGGCAGAGATAGCGTACAGCTATATTTGCGCCAACCTGAAAAGCTATAAGGCCGACCCAGAGTTCTTCGACAAGGCCTTTGTTCACCTGCATGTACCCGAGGGCGCCACACCCAAGGACGGCCCGAGCGCGGGAGTCACCCTGGCTAGCGCTCTACTTTCCCTGGCACGCAACCAGTCACCCCGCAGGTCAATGGCCATGACTGGGGAGCTAACGCTGACCGGACAGGTGCTGCCCGTGGGAGGTATTCGCGAAAAGGTCATTGCCGCGCGGCGTCAGTCCATTCATGAACTGATACTTCCTGAAGACAACAGGGGCGAATATGAGGAGCTACCTGATTACCTGAAGGAAGGTATGCAGATACATTTCGCCAGCCACTTCCGCGACGTAGCCAACAGGCTGTTTGCATAAGCAAAAAAAAGACTCGATGGTTTGCCATCGAGTCCTTTTTACCTAGACAGCCAGAAATCAGCTATTACTTCTTGTCTGCCGGCTTGTCGTGTTCGGCGTCTGTAGAACTGAAGTGCTTGTCCTGATCAGCATCAAGCTCCTCTACTTGGGGAAACTTGTGCAGGCTGCTTTCGAACTCTTCTTCCGAAATGGTTCTGTCAGTATCGTTGACTGCCTCACGATTACTGCTCTTGCGCATGGGCTCGGGACTCAGACCGTCAATCAGATCCCAGTCAGGGTCCAGAGTGAAGTCATTCAGATTCAGTTGACTGGTATTCGATTCGTCATGCTCTTCATCGATGCCAGTGCGGAATGCTGCATTTTCTTCCTCGTCCTCACCCAACAACGGTTCGAGACTATCGACTTGCTCGACCACATCACCCCTGTCGTTGAACATGAGCGGGAACCGCGCCTTGATCTGGTCAATACGCTCGACTTCGCCACCTAGCTCAGTCACTTCCTCTTCCTGTTCGGCAAAGGCAGCGCCATCACCCAGCTCGGCCAGAACGCGCAACTGCTTATAGCGCAAATCCAGGCGCTCGGGCTCTTCGTCAATTGCCTTGTCGAGCATGGTGCGCGCTTCAGCGAATCGGCCATAGGTAACATAGAGCTCTACGCCATCCAGGGGATCCACTACCGGCTTGGCAGCCGGCTGTGCGACGGGCCGGGCAACCATGGCAGGCACAGTAGTGATGTTCGAGGAAAAGCCGCCATGGGGCTCATTTACCACTGGCCGGGCGACTTCAGCTGGCTCCTCTTCCTGATGACGACGACGTGATAGTAGCCAGCCCAGCAGGAAAGCAATGAAAACCAGAGGCAGAGTCAACCAACTGAGCCAGGAAGTAGAGCTCGCGGTTGCCTCGGGCTCTTCACCCGGCAATACATTGGCGGCTACTGCGCCCGCGGTCGGATCATCACTGCCACCTGCGGCGGAAGGCCCAGAGCCAGCGTCACCGGAACCGATAGATCCCGCCCCTGCCGTGCCGGCAAGATCGCCATCCATTTCAGCTTCCGCTGCCTTGGCTGCGCGCAACACTTCCAGCTCTGCCTGCAGGCTGGCAATCTGTGCATCTCGAGCGTCAAGCTCGCTGAGCAAAACGTTGAATCGGCTTTCCAGCGCGTTCAATCTACCCAATAGAGCGGCGGAGTCTGCATCAACTGCCTCAAGGGTAGTCTCCTCGATTCGCAGGCGCACTTCTGCGCTATCGGAATCTTCAGCAGGTAGCGTATCTGCAATGACCGCTGCATCAGATTGAGTCTCAGCAGAGGGAGCCACTTCAGAGGCATCTGCCACGGGGTCTGTAGCTGGCTCTGCCTCCTCGGCTGGTAGCACTTCAGCCAACTCGCTCGCATCCTCTTCAGGACGTGCAACCGGTGCTACAGGCTCTTCAACGGCAGAGGGTGCGGCTGGTGCTTCTGCAACAGATTCCTGCGTCGCATCCCGGCCGGCAAGCAACTCCTGGGGTGCACCTGCAGTCACAAGCTGCTCTGTAGTCGGCATGATCAGGGTGTGTCCCTGACGCAGCTTGTCAATATCGCCACCGATGAAGGCTTCAGGATTGAGAGCGTGGATGGCCGACATACTTACCCGGATTGGGACCGAGCTATCAGGGCGCTGATTGACCGCGATATCCCACAAACTGTCCCCGGCGACGGTTGTATATTGCCGGGCTCCCGATTGCGGTTGCAGGTCAGGTAGCGACTGAAGTGCCGTACTGGCTGGCTGACTGGCTGGCTGAGCTACCGCCTGATCAGCCTGGCGTGCCACAGGAGCACTCGCGGGAGCAGGTGCACTGACGACAGGTGGCTGGGTTCGCGGTGCAACAGGGGCAGCGATGCTGGCTGCCTGAGGGTCATACAAGGGTGGGTCGAGCAGCACAGTGTACTCTCGAAGCATCCGACCGCCGGGGCGACGCAGTTCTACCAGAAAGTTCAGGTAGGGCTCGCGCACCGGCCGCGTGGATTCAACGCGGATAAGCAACCGGTTGTTCTCGACGACGGGCACGAAACGCAGATCGGTCAGAAAAAACGGTCTGTCGATGCCAGCCCTGTCGAAAGCATCAGGTGCGGCCAGTGAAACGATGATATCGGAGGCAGAAAGACCCTGCGCATCCTGCAACTGAATCGTGGCACTCAAGGGTTGATTCAATGAAGAATCCAGCCGCATTTCCCCAAGACCCAGCGCATTACTAACACCCACATATAGAGCGGCCAATGAGGCAACTCCAACTATCACTTGGCGTTTGACTGCCATACCCTTTCCTCTTTTCCTGTAAGTGGCGTCGACACTACCACTTGCGCTATCCGTCGCATTCCCTTTGGGGAGCGTCAATAGTTTTCGTGCTGCAGCCCAATGTTCGACAGTATGCCACTGCTCGAGACGTAAACGAACAGTAAAACGGACCGAAATGTCAAAAAAACCGCATAGGCTGCGCAATTAAACAAGAGCGCCATTCCCATGGCAGGCTCTGACCCAGGACTCTCCACACGGAACATGGCAGGTTGCCACCAGATACGGCAGTGAAGCAGTCAGGGTCACATCCTGTCAAGTGCGGCTACTTCCGGTAATATGCCTGCTTTTCTGCCAGGCTGGAAACAGGCAATGACCGAGACAGACAAGCTTTTCGCGCAGCCGCGCGCGCAGATCGGCGACTTCGCTTTTGACGACGAAGTCGTTCGTGTGTTCCCCGACATGATAAAAAGATCAGTGCCGGGTTATCCAACGATCGTCGAAACCATTGGCCTCATTGCCGGGCAATATGCCAGGCCTGATAGCCTCATTTACGATCTTGGTTGCTCGCTAGGGGCAGCGACACAGTCAATGCGCCGTCACGTTCGCGCATCTGGATGCCGGATCATGGCGGTAGACAACTCCGCACCCATGATCAGCCGCTGTCGGGAATACTTGTTTGCTCAGAACGCCATGGTTGAGGAATTGACCCCGGTAGAGGTCATGGAGGCTGATATTACCCGACTCGCGTTGCAGCCCTGTTCGGTAGTTGTGCTCAACTTTACCCTGCAGTTCATCCCACCGCCCCAACGTCTCCAGCTTCTGACAGATATCCATCGCGCGCTACTGCCCGGCGGGTTGCTGATTCTCTCGGAAAAACTCGCCTTCGCAGACCCCAGAACACAGCAAAACCTGGAGACCATGCATTATGTTTTCAAACGGGCGAACGGCTATAGCGAACTGGAAATTGCCCAGAAACGCAGTGCCATTGAAAAAGTGATGCTACCTGACACGCTTGAAGCTCATCAGGACCGCCTTTTCAAGGCCGGCTTCAGCCATAGCCATAGCTGGTTTCAATCACTGAATTTCTGCTCGATGATGGCCCACAAGTGATCGATTACACGACTTTATATGAGCATCTGTCCCAGAGCAGCCTGGCGCACTGGTTGTCCAGCCTTCCCGAGGCTCTTGATCTACGACTCCGTGATGTGAATCACGGCGACATGGAGCGCTGGGAAAACGCCGTAGCCCAGTTACCGGCAGCGTGCCCATCTTCCTTCGAGGTAAGCGACGCGGTGCGGATAGGCTCAGCCCAGGACCTCGCGACTGGAGATCGCGAGCAATTGGAAAGCGCCTTGCGTGGCTTGCAACCCTGGCGCAAGGGGCCGTTCGAGATATTTGGTCTCGTGGTGGACTGTGAATGGCGCTCGGACTGGAAATGGCAGCGCGTCATCCCTCACGTGGACCTGAGGGGCAGAAAGGTTCTCGACGTAGGCTGCGGCAACGGTTACCACATGTGGCGCATGTGGGGCTGCGGTGCAGCAACGGTGATAGGTATCGACCCCAACCTATTGTTTATAAATCAATTCAGTTCAGTGAAGAAATACATTCCAGATGCCCCGGTCTGGCAATTGCCCTTCACACTGGAGGATTTGCCTGAACCCGCTGGCGGATTCGATACGGTATTTTCGATGGGCGTGTTATACCACCGTCGCTCGCCAGTAGATCATCTGCTGCAACTCAAGGGCTGCCTGCGACCCGGTGGTGAGCTGGTGTTGGAAACCCTGGTAGTTGAGGGCGATACAGACACCTGCCTGCTGCCTGAGGACCGCTACGCGCAAATGCGGAATGTCTGGTTCTTGCCCTCGGTCGCGATGCTGGAAAAGTTGCTGCGCCGCAGCGGATTCACGGATGTACGCTGCATCGATCTTAACGTGACTTCGACTGCTGAACAGCGCAGCACCGAGTGGATGCGGTTTCAGTCACTGTCTGATTTCCTTGACCCGCTGGATCCCCGGTTGACTATTGAGGGTCACCCCGCTCCTTTACGTGCCACGCTTGTGGCACGTAAACCCTGATGCTATTTGCCTTTTACTGCTCCCTGAGCCACGCCACCAGCTCTGCTGCCGGCAGGGCCGGAGAGAACAGGTAACCCTGGCAGGCTCCGCAGTGGCGCTCCTTCAAAAAGCGCCACTGCGCATCAGTTTCCACACCCTCTGCGACTACATTCAGGCGCATATTGGCCGCCAGATCCAGGATGGTTGTAACCAGCTGGTTATCCTCGGCCCGCTCAGGCACGCCAGCAAGAAAACTCTTGTCAATCTTCAGCTTATCCAGCGGGAAACGGCGCAGATAAGCGAGCGAAGAATAGCCTGTGCCGAAGTCGTCAATTACCAGACCTACCCCGAGCCCCTTCAACTGATGCAGTGTTTGCTCTCCCTGATGGGCGCTGGTCATCAATGCACTTTCGGTGATTTCCAGCTCCAGCTTCGAGGCGCTAAGCCCGCTTTTTTGAAGAGCTGAGCGGACCAGTTCCACCACATCCAGGTGTACAAACTGACGAGGCGACAGATTGACCGCCACACGCTCGGGGGCAACCCCCTCAAGCTCCCACTGCGCCATCTGCCGGCACGCCTCATTCAGAACCCAGTGCCCAACCTGCACAATCAGGCCGCTGTGCTCGGCAAGAGGGATAAAACGGTCCGGCGGTATAAGACCACGCTCCGGATGTCGCCAGCGTACCAATGCCTCCACGCCAATGGCGCGCCCGTTACTGACCCGAATTATTGGCTGGTAGTGCAACTCCAGCTCAGCATTCTCCAGTGCCTTGCGCAGGCCTCGCTCCATCTCGAATCGGGCGCTGGCTTCTTCGGTCATGGCTCGATCATAGCCACAGACCTGATCGCGCCCGCTGCTCTTTGCGGTATCCATCGCCGCATCAGCGTGACGGACGAGATCCGCTGCGACCTGGCCATCGTCGGGATAGCAGGCAAACCCGACACTTGCACCAATGTATATCTCCCTGCCGTCAGCAAGCACGATCGGTGAGCGCATGACGTCACAGACCTGCTCTCCTACGTGCCGAACAGCTGCGGCAGACAAGCCGGGAGCAATGACCAGAAACTCATCCCCGCCAAGCCTGGCCAGGGTAGCTTCCTGGGGGCAACAGGTGCTCAGGCGCTCGGCGGCCTGGCGGAGTACCTCGTCACCTACTGAGTGTCCAAGGCTATCGTTGATCGCCTTGAAGCGGTCCAGATCGATGAACAGCACAGCGATGTTGGCGTCATCGTGTATAGCCTGAACCAGCCCCTGCTCAAGACGCAACATGGCCCGGTTGCGGTTTGCCAGCCCCGTGAGGCTGTCAAAATGCGATATGTATTGCAGCTGCTCCTGGCTACGCCGCAAGCCGCTGAGATCACTGAACATAACCATGTATCGGTTAATTCGACCGCCCTCATCACTGACGGCTGTTACGTTTACCCACAGAGGAACGTTGTACTCGTCCGGCCGATCAATAATCACCTCTCCCTGCCAGTAACCTTCGGTGCGCAGCTCACGAAGCACCCTGCGTCCCAGAGCCCAGGGATCGAGCAGGCGGCTGCGCACCAGGGGGCGCTTGCCCACCGCACGTCCGACGGCCAGGCCGGTAATAATGCTGAAGGCGGGATTATGATTGATGATCCGGAAGTGCTCATTGAGCACCATCATGCCCTCACGACTACTTTCGAACATGGCGGCGGCTTCCTTGAGGGCCTGCTCATGCCGTTTGCGATCGGTAATGTCTTCCACAATCATCACGTAATACTGTGCTGCGCCCTCGGTGTCACGCACCAGCGTCACCATCAGATTGATCCAGGCCAGCTCACCATCGCGGCGAACATAGCGGGCTTCAACAGTAAACTTGCTCGAGGTTCCATAACGCAGTTCGCGCAACATGGTTTCGATCATCGGCCGGTCTTCACGATAGAGCGTACCGTTGGGGGTCAATTCCCTGAGGTCTTCCTCACTATAGCCTGACCTTTCGTAGTAACTCGGATTGGCGCTGATAAACTCACCCGAGGGTGAAACCAGCAACACACCTACCGCCGCATGCTCGTATATGGCCGCAAAGCGTTTCTCGCTCGCTTCCCGCTCGTCAGCCAGTCGGGACTTCTGTACCACCAGGGCAGCGAGCCGTGCAAACTCATCGAGCAGCTGCAGGTCCCCTGCATTGGGATTACCGGTTTGATCAAGATGAATGATGAACCAGCCCAGAACGGCTCCGTCGGCCCCGGTAAAAGGGACAACCCAGCAGGCTGCAACACTGCATTGATTCGCCTGCGTGCGCATTTTTGCCCAACGTGGGTCTGTGGAAATGTCATCAATAAATACCGGGGTGTCACGATACAGACCAGCCAGCCCCGTGTAGCTCAGATCAACGGGGGCAGCCGCCTCGCGGGGAATAATAAGCTCATGAGCGCTATTGGGCGCTGCCAGAACCTGCAAGGCGCCACCGATCTCGTTTTTCAGTACGATAGATGCGCGCTGGCCGGTTTGGAGAGCCTCCCATTCAAGAACCAGACGGTTGGCCAGGTCCTGAATCCCTGCGTCCCCCAACAGCCCGTCCAGCACACTCATCCGAGCAGACTGTATGCGCATCTGCTCTTGCTGCTGCTGAATATCGTTGAGCGTACCGATCACCACTTCGCCACTTTCGACCGTGGAATAGGGTCGTGCCGTAAGTCGGCACCAGTGGTAACGTCCATCCTCGCGACGCAGCCTGAGATTGATACGCAGGGTGTCCGAATGACCCTCACGCACGCGTCGCAGATAATTGTCCAGTAGCGGTTGATCCTCTGCATGCAGGAAATGCAGGATTGAAGAGCCGAGGATGGAACGGGGCATGTTGCCGGCAATCTGCGCCCAGGCCTGATTGACGTAAACCAGCCGACCAGAGTAATCAGCCCGGAACACGGCATCAGTGATGGCCGACATGACCTCCCGGTTACGCTCAAGTGTGGTCGAAGCGTTGCGCTCCAGCTCGAGCGTGTGCAGGCGCTGCAGATACCAGGCAATCGCCATGACGGCTACGGCGATCGCCAATAACAACATGAACAGATCAAACTGACCACGCCATTGCGTATTGAAGGCAAGCACGGCGGTCAACGCAGCTACCAGCAAACCAGCTACCAGCGTTGCCAGGGGCTTGAGAAGATTCCTTGTTTTCGCCATTGGCTGCATATCATCCCTAGTTGTTCAGCGACGGCCGCCTACCCCCAGCAAATGGCTCGAAGCAATCTAACCAAAAACCGTGACCGTCTGCCGACTAATAGCGACCAGCGTACCGTCTTCCCGCCACACCATGGCCGAAGCATGCCCGTAACCGTCACGTGCATGATCGATGTTGGCCCTGTACAGAAGCCAGTCAGTATTACCCTGATCCGGTTGGGGCTGCACGAACTCGATTGTCCAGGTCAGTGAACTCGCCGGGGCAAACCGCTTTAGATGCGGCAGTACGGCTGGAGGCCATACGTCCACAAGCCCGAGAATATGCGCCTCGTGTACGGCGCCTTCGTCTTCGCGAAAACGCATCCAGCCACCCATTTCGCGTTTTTTGCTATTCGTGAAAGGCAGGTCACCCAAGGCCCAGCGCACCGCAAAGTGGCGCAGAAAAACCGGAGTGACCCCCTCGATATAGGGCATTTCTACGCAGTCGTTGACCGCTTTTACTGTGGGAGCCGGCTCGCTTGCAAGGGAGACTTGCGACTCACGTGAAGCCCCGAAACTACCCTGGACGATACACATTATCTGGCCGTTCTGTCGCGCCATGCCCAGCATTTGTGTGACCGCCTTGCCTTCGCGCAATACCTGAGCCTCGACCTGCATGACCTCCCCGGGCGCAACTGGCCCCACAAAGGTAATAGCCAAGGATCGTACCGGTCGGTCTTCAGACAAAGCAGCCCGCATTCCCTGATATACGAGAGCCGCTACAAGGCCACCGTAAGCCGCCCGCCCCTGGGCCCAGCTTGCCGGAATAGTCACTTCCTGCTCCGGCGATCTGGCGAGCGCAGCAAGCAATTCTGCAAATGTCATTGTTTCATTCCTGTAATCAAGAAACCCGGCATGTTAGGGCATGTGCGCCAGGCCGCAAAGGGCAATCCGCGATCATAGCAAAAGGGAATGCGCAGCTATGGATACCCACATAAGATGGCGGCTATTCGGCGTTTTCTGCAAACAACCGCAGCCCACAGAGCCAGCCTATAGCCAGCCAGGCGGGAGGCATCTCCGGCCAGTCGTCGGCACCAATACCTTCGAGTTCATGCTCTGGCTCACCGGCACGAGCGAGCAAACGCTGATGCCACCAGGCAATATAATGACCGTTGCCCGGGGAGTACCGGCTAAGCAGCTCGGCCCGCAGGCGCATGGGCAGGGAAGTAAAGAGCAATTCGTCCACGGCAGCGTGGATTTGCTGTTCATTTTCCAGGTATGCCGACTCCGCAACCGGTGGCAAATCAAGCTGGGCAGCAAGAATCGCCAACTGTCTGGCGTATTCCCGATGACTGTGCAGCGGATCGATCTGACTGCGCCAATCCAGTTGCAAACGCTCCAGCGCCTCCACCAGCGATCGCGCACCTGCGGCGGGCGAGTCCAGCAAGGTGGCTAGCCAGCGCCGCTGATACAGAGGCACCGAAGCCAGCAGCAATACCAGTTCGGCGCTGCTCGAACCGGGCCGTGGCTGCCAGTGCCCATAATCACCCTCAGGTACCCGCTTGACGCGCTCGCAGCGTGCCGGCCAATCAGCCGGCAGCAATTGGGTTTTCAGCTTTTCCCAGCGGTTGCCTAACTCCGTTGTGCGTTGTTTCAACCAGCGCTCGAACAACCATCGCGTGCGTGATTTATATGCTGTCATCCGTTGTGCGTCCCAGCCTTTCCCTGATGCCTTGAATAATACCGCGGTTATCTTCGACCAGTCCGCTCTTGTCGGGCAAGGGCACTGCGCGGCACAGGTCCAGCGTGAAGTGACCCAGGCGCGAACTGTAAAGACCTATACCGATGCCCTGCCCCACCCGTGCAGCGAGCTTTTCCATCAAGCCGGAAAGTACGCTGTCGCTGAGTGCCCCAATGGCCATCTCGCTACCACCGGCAAGGGCGATATTGCGCAGCACGTGCCGTGCCAGACGCCACTTGCCAAGCTGGCTTATGGGCAGCCCATAACAAATAGCAACCCGTTGCATCATTCGGATATTGCGCCAGATCACCAGTACCAGGTCAACCGATACCCAGGGACTGGTGGCCACCAGCATCCCGGTTCCTACCGACTCGTTACGGATCAGCTTGCGAGCAAGAACATCCAGAGGTTGATAGAACTGCGCGTTCAGCCTACGGCTGATCTCCTCTGCGGTATAAGACTGATCAAGATCGGCGCAAACGCTATTCATTGATTCCGCTAGTGGCGTATTGGCATGTAGCGCCTGCAAACGGTCAAGCCAGTCCAGTGCCAGGCGTTCTTCCGGAGCCTTCAAGGCCGCACGCATCTCCTTGCGCAGCTGCTCCAGGGCGCTCAGTCTCTGACGCTGACGACGCACGGCATTCCAGCCGAGCAATCCGGTGCCTGCAAGCACCACTCCCACGCCGCCGACCAGGGCGCCGGCCAGCGGGTTCCAAGACCAGGCTGAAAGAGACCATTGGGTCCATTCCACCACCGCGCCTCCGAGCGCCACCGATAGCAGCATCAAACCCAGACGCCGCGGCCACGGACTCAATGGCGGCGCATTGTGAATGCCGGTAGGCATAGGCACCGGCGTTCCGGTTGAACGGGAGTGATATTCAACCTCTTCCAATACCCGCGCATCCTGTTGAGATTGCTGCGGTGCCGGCTCCCATGTCTCGAGAATTCGCGGCCCGTCCTGCTGTTTCTCTCGATCGGTCTTCATGGCTGGCGACCCTCCAGAATCCACCCGGCCAGCTCATCCATGCGAAAATGCGGGAAGGGTTCATTCCGGTGCAGGCCCGAAGGCGGCCGAAGATGCAAGAGACTGGGGCCCGCAAACTTCAGATCCAGCGGCAGGTGCGAAGGCACCGTAACGGGTTGATAGCGAATGAACGCGGTCTGGCCAACCAGCCCTCCAATCATCGTTTCACCTTCCTGATCCGCAGCCCTGATGGCCGCCAGGGGGAAGCCCTGCACCTCTACACCCCCGTGTCGCACTTCAGAAATACTATCGGTTACCAGGTCTTCCAGGCATTGTTGCAGTGACCGCTGCTGGGCCGGAGCAACCTGGTCCACCTTGGTGGAGCAGATAGCCATGCGGCTTATGCTTGGACTGAACAGGCGCTGCAACAGCGAATTGCGTCCATAACGGAAACTGCCCATGACCTCTTCGAGTGCCAGCTTCAAATCCGCCAGTGCCGCTTGTCCTGCCTGCATGGGTGTCAGCATGTCTACCAGGAGAATTTGCCTGTCGAGCTGCCTGAAATGCGCATCGTAAAATCCTTTTACGACAAAGTCCCGGTAGTAGTTGAAACGCTCCTTGCATTGCGCCCACCAACTCCCGGCGGGACCCTCGCTGTAACGGTTGGCACTCAGCAGGGGCACGAACATCAGCATATCTGCGGCAATGCCGCTACCCGGCAACAGGAATCGTCCCGGTTGATTACGCGACAGGCCACCCTCAGTACGGCAACGGAGCATGAATGCCGTCCAGTCAGCTGTCAGTTGGCTCAGCAGAGCCGGATCATGCACTGCGGCCGGATCGATATTTCTCAGCCTGTCGCGCAAATCGCCCGCTAGTGATTGCCGAGGTTCGCTGTCAAGCAACGCCTGCATCTGCTCGCACCACTGTCCATATTCGAGCCCCAGCAACGGCAGATCGAGCAGCCACTCGCCGGGATAATCCAGGAGCTCGATACGTAGCGAACGATTACCCTGCAGGGATTTCAGCAAGCCCTCGGGCCGGAACTGCAGATCAATCACGACCCGCGCGAGATCTGCCGTGGAGGAAGGCCATTGCGCAGGGCTGGATGCCAACGCGCCAAGCGCTTCGAGATAGGGGAACGGCCGTGTCACCCCTTCGCGTTGCCAGCGTACGGAGGTCAGCCGATCAAAAGGCGCGCGCCTGGCCAGCAGACCGCGCTGATGATTTTCCAGCTGATTGATCAGGCTGGTGATGAAGGTGGTCTTGCCCGCACCACTCAGACCGGTAACACCGACCCGCACAGTGTGGCTGCCCAGGCGTGTAATCCTGTCCTGAGCTTTTTTGATCCAGTTCACAGTTTCGGCAGTCGCCATGCATATGCCCCGATAATCATTTATGGTCTACCCTCATTCACAGTATCGCACAGTCACCCATTCGATTAGAGGTCGGCCCTGATGGCCTATTCAGACACGCACAGCAAGACTATCGGCTACCTTCTATGGATCTTCGGTTTCATGGGAGCACACCGCTTCTACTATGGCAGGCCCATTACCGGCACCATCTGGTTCTTTACCCTCGGCTTCTTTCTGATCGGCTGGATTGTCGATCTATTCCTGATCCCCTCAATGGACCGCAGCGCTGACCGACGCTTCCGCAGTGGCCCGGTGAATTTCAATCTGACCTGGGTGCTGCTGACATTTCTGGGTATTTTCGGCGCCCACCGCCTCTACATGGGCAAATGGATCACTGCCATACTGTATTTTTTCACCGGCGGGCTGTTTTTGTTGGGTGTGCTGTACGACTACTGGACACTCAATGAGCAGATTTCCACGCGCAACATGCAGCGTGAATGGTAGCGTCCGGAACGCTGTGGGTATCGAACCTGGTGGGGTAGAATTGCGGCCCTCACCCAGCCCTAGCATGAAGGTAGCCCTATGGAAATATTCAAGGAATTCACGTTCGAGTCGGCTCATCGTCTCCCGCATGTGCCCGAAGGGCACAAATGTGGCAGGCTGCACGGACATTCGTTTCAGGTCGGGGTACATATACAGGGCGATCCTGACCCGCATACTGGCTGGATCAGGGACTTTGGTGACATCAAAGCCATATTCAAGCCTATCTATGAGACCCTCGATCACAACTACCTGAATGATATCCCCGGTCTGGAAAACCCCACAAGCGAGATTCTGGCGCAATGGATCTGGCGGGAACTCAAGCCGCTACTGCCGGAACTCTGTCAGATCACCATCAGAGAAACCTGCACCAGCGGCTGCATCTACCGCGGAACCGGAACCTTGTAATCAGGCAGTAGCGAAGCGGTCCTCAAGGTAGGCACCAATCACCTTTGATTCATACAGCCAGGTTACTTTACCTTCTTCCTCGATTCGCAGACATGGCACCTTGATTTTGCCACCCTCCTCGAGCAATGCCTGACGATCCGCGGGATTGTTTTTGGCATCCTTGAGGGTCACAGGCACATTTAACCGGTGCAGGGTACGGCGGGTGCGAACGCAAAAGGGACAGGCCCTGAACTGATAAAGGGCCAGGCCAGCAGCGGCCTGCTCTACCGCAGCCTGATTTTCGGCTGACCGTTTCATCTTTCTCGGACGGGTAATGAAGTCGAGAAAGATGATCAGATTACCCAGACCTGTTCGCAATGCTTTAACTATCATATTGGTTCCTGTTACCTGTGAGTGATGGTTGACGTGCAATGGCCACAGGGTACGCGAGTTTCCTCTTGCCGGCTTCCTGTGCAGATACTGGTAAACTGTGATTTTGTAACCGAGAGAGAACGATGGCTCCAGAAGATCTGCTATTGCTGGTGACCAGGGAAATGCCCTTCGGAAAATACCAGGGCCGTAAAATCGCGGATCTGCCGGGGCATTATCTGAACTGGTTTGCACGTGAAGGTTTTCCGTCCGGCGAAATCGGACGGCTGCTGGCCCTGATGCAAGAAATCGATCACAACGGCCTGAGCTACCTGCTCGACCCCCTGCGTTCAGAGCCACGCCAGTATTGAACCAACTTGCAGCCCCGGCTGAACAGGAAACTTCAGATCGGGTCGTTGCGGTACAGCAGTTCATCGGGTAGATGGATCAGATACTCATCTTCCCTGGGTGGCATCTGCAGGTGGTATCCCTGGGATTCCAGATTGGCCAGTACCTTGTGGATATCCTCCCGAGCCAATGTCCGCTGCTCGGTCAGCACCAGATCCATGGCCAGCTCGGCCGCGCCAAACAACTGCATGAGTGACTCGGGAAGTTCAGCCATATCGGTCTTGCGCGGCACATACAGGTACATGCCCTGCTTGCGCTTGCTACGGTAGATAGAGCACATCACTTTCATGAATTGGCATCCCTGGCATTGGCGATAGCCAGTAACTCTTCTCCCATCAATTCACGTCGCCAGCCAATGAATTCCTCCGGGAGAGTATAAGGCCCAGCGGGAAAGCCGGTTCTCACCAGCGCTTCAGTGATTTTCTTGCGCAACACTATTTCGGGCGCGATATTCAGACGTTCGGCATGGGCCTGCCCCACCTTGCGCAGGGCCTTGAGCAGCCCGTTGGCATCGGCAGGGAGTGGCTCAGGCAAACGCTCAGGCCACTCACTTGGAGGCACATTCTGTCCCTGGCGGATAAGCTCGAGAATTTCGCTACCATGCTGACGCACCGTACGTGGATGCATGTCCTCAATACGTGCCAACGCTTGCAGATTATCAGGCTGACGCTGGGCAAGCGGACACAAGGTACGCTCACGCAGCATGCGGTTGCGGGCCTGGTCACGCTCGCGCGCCTCACGCTCACGCCAGGTGGCGAGCACTTTGAGAACCGCAAGTTCATTAGGCTTCAGACGCCAGGCCTGCTTAACGTTGATGAAGGCCGTTTCCGGCTCCTGGATGCGCTGTGCTGCGGCCACTTGTTCGGCCGTATCCTCGAGCAACCACGGGGTCAGGCTGGCCGCTTCAATACGGGGGGCCATTAGCTGATAGAGTTCGGCAAGATGCACCGCGTCGGCCGCGGCATAGCGGAGCTGAGATTCACTCAGCGGGCGTTGCAACCAATCAGAGCGGGTTTCTTCATTGGACAGATCGATATCCAGCAACGCCTTGACCAGGCGTGAATACCCCATGGAAAAACCCATGTTCAGATAGGCTGCGGCCAGTTGGGTGTCAAACAACGGGGCCGGAGCCACGCCGCATAGCTTCAGGAAGACTTCGATGTCCTCACTACACGAGTGCAGAACCTTGATAACGCTGGGGCTTTGCAATACCTCGACCAGCGGGGACCAATCGCTTATTGCCAATGGATCAACGAGAAACGCTTGCCTACCGTCACTAACCTGAATCAGGCCTGCAATCGGATAGAAGGTTTCAGTACGCTCAAACTCGGTGTCTACTGCGACGTACGAAAGCTTCAGCCACTGTGAGCACCAGTGGGCTAATTCAGCATCCTGATTGATCATCAGGGGTTCAGGCGATTGGGTCATATCAGCATGTTCCTTTTTCAGTCGCGCAGTATAACCGATCAGTGACAGCTACGCGGCGCCTGAAAACTCATACATTGCGGTCAAGTTTGACCCGCATCAACCGATATCAACGTAAGGGCTCTATAATCGCGCCCCGGTACACAACAACACCCCTTGGGAGCAGGCATGGTCTTTCTTCAACATATTCCTCTGAAATACAAGTTCTGGGCCGTCAATGCCGTCGCCTTTGCCAGCACCCTTGTTCTAGTGCTCGTCGCCCTGATGGTTGAACGGCAAAGTCTGCAGGACCAGCGCCGGGATATGGGTCAGGCCCTGATACAAGCCTCCTATGACAAGACTGCATTTCCATGGTTGCAAGCTCTGACGCCCCCAGCGGCCATGCAAGCCGGCTCACGCACTTTCTCGACTCCCACATGGATTCCGGCAGAAGAACTGGGCTCAAAAGAGGCCGATGCGTTTACCGGCGCATGGGCCCTCAATAGCGAAGGTGATCTTCGCCTTATGGGGGTGCAGCGCATTGATTTTTTTGAACTGACAATGGCTCGAGCCCCCCTGTATGCCGTCGCCGTATTCGTGTTGATGCTAGCCGTACTCGTGGTGTCACAGCTACTGATCAGCTTTATTACCCGACATATCATTGCGGTACGAGACATCATGCTTGCCGTACAGGAACGTGGTGATCTCACGCTGCGTGCCCAGGCGAATAGCCGGGACGAAATCGGCTCCATCGCGCGGGCCTTCAATGCGATGCAGGCATCCCAGCAACAGGTAGTGGGCGCTGTACGCAAGGCCGCAGAGCAACTCGATCAAGGCGCCTCCGAGCTGGCCCAGGTAATGAGTCGCGTGCGCGACGGCATGATAAGCCAGCAGGGTGAAACAGACATGGTCGCCGCTGCGGTAAACGAGATGAGTGCAACGGTGCAGGACATCGCCTCCAACAGCTCGAAGACCCGGGACCAGTCCCTGCAGGCTGATGACCTGGCACGTAACGGACGCGACCAGGTTGCGCGGGTCAGCAGCACGATCGCGGGCCTGGCAACCAGTATCGAGCGCTGTACCCGGCATATGGAAACCCTACAGGGCCACAGTCAAGAAATAAGCGGGGTGGTAAACGTGATTCGCAGCATCGCCGAGCAAACCAACCTGCTGGCGCTCAACGCTGCGATCGAAGCTGCCCGCGCCGGCGAGTCGGGGCGCGGCTTTGCTGTCGTGGCCGACGAGGTGAGGGCACTGGCTCAGCGTGTGCAGAGCTCTACCGACGAAATCCAGAGAATGATCGAGGCCCTGCAGGGCGGCACAACAGATGCAGTGCAGGATATGCAAGCCAGCGCAGGCCTTACAAGGGAGTCCGTGGAGCAGAGCAACGAGGCGGGACAATCTCTGGCAGTTATTACCACGGCCGTAAGCCAGATTCGGGATGGCAATAGTGAGATCGCTTCCGCCGTTGAGCAGCAAAGTCAGGCGGCAGAAGCTATTACTCAAAGCATCGTACATATTCGGGATGTAACCGAGAGAACGGTCGAGCAGACCTTGTTAAGCGCCTCTACCAGCGAACAGCTGGCGGGACTGGCCCATCAATTGAGTGATTCGGTGAGCCGATTAAGGACCTGAACTCACCACCCTGGGTGGCGAGTTCGGCGCCTGTAGTTACTCCAGAGCGATGCGCGCTTCATTTTTCTTGATGGTAGCGGGCCCGATTCCATTGACCTGGGCCAGGTCACCGACAGCCGCGAAGTTACCGTTTTCTTCCCGGTAATCGACAATCGCCTGCGCCTTGGACTCACCTACTCCCTGCAACACTTCAGCCATCTCGGCAGCACTGGCCTGGTTGATGTTCACGCTGACCATAGAAGTTTCTGCGGGCTCTGCCATAGCTGGCAAGGTCAAAAGAGCAGAAAGGGAAAGGCACAGTGCCAGAAAGATATTTTTCATTGGATATTCTCCTTGTGAGTTTGATGCCGCACTGCCGGGTACTGCATGGCAGGCTTGACCCGCTTCCCTGCGGCTCGACCAACTTAAAACAGCATCATCACAATACAAATATCTTTTTCGCACTAATGTGAAACGTTTGGCAAAACATACCTGATAATTACAATGAAAGAGCTGACAGCCCTCGCTGCAGATCAACCTGCAGGTCCTCCACCTCTTCCAGACCGATGGCAAGCCTGATCAGGTTTTCCTTGATTCCCGCGGTGGCGCGGGTTTCTGGAGAAAGTCGTCCATGGGTAGTGGTAGCAGGATGGGTAATAGTCGTTTTGCTGTCGCCCAGGTTGGCAGTAATAGACATGAGGCGCGTTGCATCGATAAAACGCCATGCCGCAGCGCGATCACCGCGCACTTCGAAACTCACGACGGCACCGAATGCCTTCTGTTGAGTTCGGGCAAGCTCATGCTGGGGGTGGCTAGGCAAACCGGCGTAATACACATGTTCTACTTCCGGCTGAGCCTCCAGCCACTCCGCCAGATACTGGGCGCTCGCACAGTGTGCCTGCATGCGCAGGCGCAAGGTTTCCAGACCCTTGAGAAATACCCAGGCGTTAAACGGGCTCAGCGTCGGCCCTGCCGTGCGCAAAAAACCCACGACTTCCTGCATGTGCTCTCGTCGGCCAGCAACAAGTCCGCCCAGACACCTACCCTGACCATCGATGTATTTGGTAGCAGAATGAATGATCAGGTCTGCACCCAGTTCCAGCGGTTTTTGCAGGGCCGGGGTACAGAAACAGTTGTCCACCGCCAACAGTGCACCCTGCTCTCTGGCAATCCCGGCAAGGCCACGGATATCAACCAGCTGAGCCAGAGGATTGGAGGGGGACTCGACAAAAAACAAACGCGTATTGGGCTTGCACGCCGCTTTCCACCCCCCCAGGTCAGTCAATTCCACATAGCCATATTCCAGACCGAAACGCTTGAAGTACTTGTCAAACAGGCTGACTGTGGCGCCAAAAACGCTCCGTGAAACGAGCACATGATCGCCGGCAGAGCACAGACTCATGATCATGGCCATTATGGCGGCCATGCCGGAGGCGGTCGCCACCGCCTGCTCGGCGCCCTCAAGTGCGGCCATACGCTCCTCGAAGGTACGCACGGTCGGGTTCATATAGCGTGAATAGACATTGCCCTTAGCCTCGCCAGCAAAACATGCAGCGGCGTCAGCAGCGCTACGAAACACATAGCTTGAGGTCAGAAACAGTGCTTCGCCGTGCTCCGCCTCGGGCCCCCGGCGCTGACCCGCCCGCACCGCGAGCGTGTCGAATCCGGCATTTTCAAGGTCACTGTCGAGTCGACCAGCATCCCATTCTTCAGTCATATCAGACTCACTTGTGCTGTCGGTGCCTGTTGATTGGTACCGAGTCCTTGGTCTAGTTATTGTGCAGCTCGATCACCGCGCTGCCCATTTCGCTGGTCGACATGGCTGCGTCGTTACGCGCCTGTTCGATCTTGCCAAGATATGCCTCGTTCACGTCCCCGGTCACATAATCACCGTCGAATACCGAGCAATCGAAACGGGTGAGCTTAGGATTACCCTCGCTTACCGCATCGATCAGATCTGGCAGATCCTGATAAATCAGCCAGTCTGCGCCAATCAGTTCAGCAACTTCGTCGGTAGTACGGCCGTGAGCGATAAGCTCATGGGCACTAGGCATATCAATGCCATATACGTTCGGAAAGCGCACCGCAGGTGCCGCAGAACAGAAATACACCTTGGCAGCGCCCGCCTCGCGGGCCATCTGGATGATTTGCTTGCAGGTAGTACCGCGCACAATCGAATCGTCAACCAGCAAGACGTTCTTGCCACGAAATTCGAGCTCGATGGCATTCAGCTTCTGACGCACGGATTTCTTCCGTGCAGCCTGTCCGGGCATGATGAAGGTGCGACCGATATAACGGTTCTTGACGAATCCCTCGCGGAATTTCACGCCCAGATGATTAGCCAGCTCTACGGCTGAGGTGCGACTGGTATCGGGAATCGGGATCACAACATCGATACCGTGATCCGGTTTCTCACGAAGTATCTTCTCCGCCAGTTTTTCACCCATGCGCAGTCGTGCTTTATAGACCAGCACGTTGTCTATCATGGAATCGGGACGAGCCAGATAGACATGCTCGAAGATGCAAGGCGAGTAACTGGGGTTTTCAGCGCACTGGGCAGTATGCAGCTCGCCCTTGTCGGTGATATATACCGCCTCGCCCGGCTCAAGATCCCTTATCAGGTCAAAGCCAAGCACGTCCAGCGACACACTTTCAGAAGCGATCATGTACTCGGTACCGTTTTCGGTTTCACGCTTGCCGAAGACGATGGGGCGAATCGCATGGGGATCACGGAACCCGACCACGCCATAGCCGGTCACCATTGCGATGGCCGCATAGCCGCCGGTACAGCGGGCATGAACGGCGCGCACTGCATTGAAGATATCTTCTTTGCCTGGCTGCAGTTTGCCCCCGCGAGCCAGTTCGTGGGCAAACACGTTTAGTAGTACTTCCGAATCGGAATTAGTGTTCACATGACGCAGATCCGACTCGTAAATTTCCCGCGACAACTGTTCGACGTTGGTCAGGTTGCCGTTGTGAGCCAGAGTAATACCGTATGGGGAATTCACATAAAACGGCTGAGCTTCGGCCGAACTCGAGGATCCGGCGGTCGGGTAGCGCACGTGACCTATGCCCATGGTGCCCACCAGCCGCTGCATATGCCGCTGATGAAAGACGTCCCGGACGAGCCCGTTATCCTTGCGCAAATGGAGCCGGCCCCGATCACAGGTTACGATGCCGGCGGCGTCCTGGCCACGATGTTGCAGCACGGTCAGAGCGTCATACAGTGACTGATTGACGTTCGACTTGCCCACTATGCCAACAATGCCACACATGCCTCAATACCTCTTTTGCGTACTACGCTTTCTGCTGATAAGCGCAAGAATCAGCGACCGAAAAAACCGAGAATCATATTCTTGGACCAGTCGGCCACCAGAAGAAAATGGGGGATCAGTTCGGACTGCCGCCACCACACATCACCTTCGACAGGGGCAAGGCTGAGCAGGCCCACTGCGACGACAATCAATAGCGCGCCGCGTGCGGCGCCAAAAATCATGCCGAGAAAGCGATCCGTGCCGCTCAGCCCTGTCACACGGACCAACTGGCCGATCAGATAGTTGATCAGGCCGCCGAGTAACAGCGTCAAAATAAAGAGGATACTGCAGGCAACAATAACGCGGATGGACGGAGTCTCGATGAAGGGCGAGAGATGACCTGCCAAGGCCCCACCGAACATCCAGGCAATGAGCCCGGCAATAACCCATGTCAGCAGGGACAGCGCTTCCTTGACGAAACCTCTGGCCAGGCTGATCAGGGCCGACACGGCAATGATGGCAATAATGGCCCAATCGATCCAGCCTAGCGTCACGACGTACCACCCGAAAAAGAACAGGCCGATATTCTAACAGAGCCCCTGCCCGCTTCGGAACCGCTATCTCTTGCCTGTACCGACGTCATAGGCTGTAACCAGTCCTTGCATGCCGTGTCTTTTTGCCAACTCGTCGCGAAGTTTTGTGGCACCGGCCCGGTCAATCAGTGGGCCGACAAATACACGGGTAATGTCGCTGCCATCCACCCTGGCAGACAGGGTATAGGCGTTGTAGCCCTGGGAAACCAGAGTATCGCGCAACGCTTCTGCATTGGCGGCGCCACTGAAACTACCCAGCTGTACGACCCAGCTACCTTCGGCAATGGCCGGGGCTGCCACTTCGGGCTCGGGCGGCTCGGGGACAGGCTTGGTCTCGACCTGTGCCGGAGATGTAACGGGCTGTTCGGGATTCTCGACTATTTCACCGGGAGGAGGAATGTCCGGAACAGGCTCCGGCTCGGGCATCTCTATTGGCGCCGCAGTTCTTATCTCGGTTTCATCCATAACCGGCGCCTCGGGTACTTCCACCTCTACCCGCACCGTTTCATCCTGCCCGGACAGGAGCATCGGCAGAAAGACCACTGCCGCTATGATCAGCACCAGTGCACCTATCAGACGCTGCTTCAATTTGTCATCCATTGCTCACTTCCCGTGTCTGTTCATCCAGCCAGAGTATGGCGGCTGAAACGCAGAAAAACGACCCGAATATCACAATTTCGGTACTTGCTGGCGTATTTTCCAACACCTGTTCGAGAGCCGCGGGTACTGATTCGAAGGCTTCGACGCGCTCACTCAACGCTGTCAAATGGGTTACCAGCTCGATATTCGGGCGGGTCCGCGGGCTATCCAGAGGCGCCACCGCCCAGCCGTCGAACACTCCCAACAAGGGATGTACGACACCGGCGAGATCCTTATCTGCGAGCAAACCGAAGACCGCATGACGATCAAGGGGTCGAGCACGCAGCTGCTGGGCAAGAAAACCCGCGGCATGGGGGTTGTGCCCCACATCCAGCAACAGTCTGCGAGGCTGGCCGTGCCAGCTGATTGTGCGCTGCTCAAGACGGCCGGGCACCCGGGCCGCGTCAAGCGCTTCAATGATCTGGTTATCCGGCAGATCCAGACCTGCTGCCCAGAAAGCCTGCAGAGCGCTGCAGAGATTATCACGGGGAAGATGCACAGGCGGCAGGTGATTCACACGCCGGGGAGTCAACTTGGGACCAACGCCCCATATTGACCATCCACTATCGCTGGATTCCCAGCCATAGCCGATCCCCCTTTGTTGAACAGGTACCTGCAGCCTTGCCACCGCAGCAGCGAAGGTTTGAGGAAGGTCCGTTTCACTGCAAACCAGAGGTTTACCGGTACGCAGTATGCCTGCTTTCTCGAAACCCACTGCCTCCCGGGTATTGCCGAGATACTCCTGATGATCCAGGCCAATACTGGTGACTATCGCCACATCCGGATCAATGATGTTCACCGCATCGAGTCGACCGCCGAGCCCGACCTCGAGCACCCAGGCATCCAGCTCGGCGAGTTGAAACAAGTACATTGCCGCCAGAGTGCCGAACTCGAAATAGGTAAGAGAGATCTCGGCGCGGGCCAGATCTATTGCGGCAAATGCATCGCATAATTGATGGTCGGAGACAGGTTGGCCGTCGACACAGACGCGCTCATTGTAGGTGAGCAAATGAGGGGAGGTATAAACACCTGTTCTCAAGCCCGACCGGCGTAGCAGGCTATCGAGCGCAGCGCAGGTTGAGCCCTTGCCGTTGGTGCCGGTAATGGTAAAAACCCGTGAGCCGGGTTGCCGGATACCCGTGCGCCGAGCCACTTCGGCAACCCGTTCCAGACCCATTTCAATATCAGTGGGATGCAGCTTTTCCAGACGGGCCAGCCAGCCCGCCAGATCTGCAGCCAGCATCAAGCGGTCCCGGCTTCGGTCTCGTCCAACTCCAGTTGTGAAACCGGTGCCGGCTTATCTGTGAGAATACTCAGGATACTGGCCAACCGATCACGCAGCTCGCCGCGAGGCACAATCATGTCCAGCGCGCCATGGGCCAGAAGAAATTCGCTGCGCTGAAATCCGGGTGGCAGTTTCTCGCGAACCGTCTGTTCGATAACCCGCGGACCCGCGAAACCAATCAGCGCGTTGGGCTCTGCAACGTTCAGGTCTCCGAGCATTGCCAGGCTGGCCGACACACCGCCATAAACCGGGTCCGTCATGACCGAGATAAAGGGAATCCCCTCCTCCTTCATCTTTGCCAGGGCTGCACTGGTTTTGGCCATCTGCATCAGCGAAAACAATGCTTCCTGCATGCGCGCCCCACCGGAAGCAGAGAAACAGACATAGGGGATGCGCTCACGCAATGCGGTCTCGGCCCCCCGCACGAAGCGCGCTCCAACGACGCTGCCCATGGAGCCACCCATGAAGTTGAACTCGAATGCGCTGGCGACAATAGGACTGCCCTTGAGCGTACCCTGCATTACCACCAGTGCGTCCTTCTCGCCAGTATCCTTCTGTGCGGCGGTCAGTCGATCCTTGTATTTCTTGCTGTCGCGAAACTTCAGACGATCAACAGGGGCGAGTTCGCCCGCTATCTCGCTGCGACCTTCTTCATCAAGAAAAATATCCAGGCGGCGACGCGCGTTGATCCGCAGGTGGTGCGCACACTTGGGGCACACATCCAGATTCTTTTCCAGCTCCGGGCGATAGAGCACCGCGTCACAGGACGGACACTTGCGCCAGAGCCCTTCGGGCACGCTGCTCTTTTGTGCTTCAGAGCGCACGATAGAGGGAATCAGTTTGTCCACCAGCCAGTTGCTCATTGCCAATCCTTATCTGTTTTCTTGACCAATAGGGTTGCGCCTGTTCAGGCGTCCATCGCAGTGCGCATCTCGCGAATCACCTTGCTGACAGCCTGCCGACCCTCCTCGGGTTGATTTGCATGCTCTGCGATCTTGTTGACCAGAACCGAGCCTACCACGACGCCGTCAGCAACCGAAGCAACCGCAGCTGCGGTTGCTCCGTCTCGGATGCCAAAGCCAACACCTATGGGTAGATCGGTTACTGTGCGCAAGCTCTCGAGCTTGGTTGCTACTGCATTGACGTCCAGCGCACTGGATCCGGTCACACCCTTGAGCGAAACATAATAGACATAGCCGCTGGCACGCTTGCAGATCTTGGCCGCCCGGTCCAGCGTGGTGGTCGGTGACAGAAGATAAATGGTATCCAGCCCGCAACCCTGGAAAAGGTTCACAACATCATCAGCCTCTTCCGGAGGCAGATCTACCGTCAGCACACCGTCGACACCCGCCGCTTTTGCGGCTTCGGCAAAGGTCTCGTAACCCATGCGCTCTATCGGGTTCAGATACCCCATCAGCACAACGGGGGTTGTCTTGTTCGTGTCACGAAAACACCTGACCATATCCAGAACATCGGCGAGGCGAACATGATGAACCAGCGCTCTTTCCATCGCCAGCTGGATAACGGGACCGTCTGCCATGGGGTCCGAGAACGGCACGCCCAGCTCGATGATATCGGCTCCCGCCTCGACGAGGTCGTGCATCAAAGGCACAGTCATGCCAGGCTCCGGATCGCCGGCCGTCACATAGGGGATCAGCGCCTTGCGGCCGGCACTGCGCAATTGCACAAAACATTGCTGTATTCGACTCATTGGACTCTCTTCTTAGCGTCTCTGCGCGCATTCAAACGCCGCATCTGGCTGGTATCAGATACCGATACCATCAATTTCGGCCACCGTGTGAATGTCCTTGTCACCCCGACCGGACAGGTTGACCACGATGGTCTGGTCAGGGCGCATGGTCGCAGCCAGCTTCATGGCGTAGGCAACCGCATGGGCTGACTCCAGCGCGGGCATGATACCTTCGATTCGGGTCAACTCACGGAAAGCTGTCAAGGCCTCGTCATCCGTGGCACTGACATAGTTGACTCGCCCCAGATCCTTCAACCAGCTGTGCTCAGGACCAACTCCGGGGTAATCCAGGCCTGCGGAAACCGAATGGGTCTCAATTATCTGCCCACCCTCATCTTCCATCAGATAGGTACGATTACCATGCAGTACGCCGGGACGGCCGGCCGCAAGGGGCGCGGCATGTTTGCCGGTGTCCAGACCAAGCCCTCCGGCCTCAACGCCATACATTGCCACGGAATCATCTTCGAGAAACGGATGAAACAATCCGATGGCATTGGAACCGCCGCCAACACAGGCAACCAGCGCATCGGGCAGTTTGCCGTATTGCGCAAGACATTGAGCTCTAGCTTCACGACCGATCACGCACTGAAAATCGCGCACCAGTTTCGGATAGGGATGCGGCCCCGCCACGGTACCAATGATATAGAAAGTATCATCAATGTTGGTGACCCAGTCACGCATGGCCTCGTTCATCGCATCCTTTAGAGTCCGCGAGCCAGAAGTAACCGGAATGACCTCAGCGCCCAGCAGCTTCATGCGGTAAACATTGAGCGACTGGCGCTTAACGTCATCGGCGCCCATGTAGACCTGGCATTTCAGTCCAAGCCTGGCTGCGACCGTGGCGGTAGCAACACCGTGTTGACCTGCACCCGTTTCAGCAATGACCCGAGGCTTGCCCATATGTTTGGCCAGGAGCGCCTGACCAATGGTGTTGTTAACCTTGTGTGCACCTGTGTGATTGAGATCTTCACGCTTGAGATAGATCTGGGCGCCACCAACCCGGGCAGTCAGTCTTTCCGCCAGATACAGAGGCGACGGGCGTCCCACGTAATGCGCCAGATCATGGTCGAATTCGGCTTGAAAATCCGGATCGACGGAAAGTCGCTCATACAGATTTTCGAGCTCTTCCAGGGCGTCCATGAGGGTTTCAGACACGAACCGACCTCCATAGGGTCCAAAATGGCCCCGTGCGTCGGGTATGGCTGTGTAATCCACTTTGCTTGATTCAGTCACGCTTTTACCTCATGTACGAAACGGGTGATCTTCGCGGCATCCTTGATGCCCTTGCTCTTTTCCACGCCGCCACTCACGTCTACAGCCCAGGGCTGACAGAGGGCCACGGCCCCGGCTACATTGTCCGCATCCAGCCCACCGGCCAGTATCAGGTTCCATGTGCGGTTGACCGGAATCATCGACCAGTCAAAAACCTCTCCCGTTCCACCGGGTACGCCCTGTTTGAAGCTGTCCAGCAGAATACCGCAAGCACCCGGCCATCTGGCTGCGAGAGCGTTCAGGTCATCACCGGACCTGACCCTCAGCGCTTTCATGTAAGGCCGGGAAAACAGCTGGCAGTATGCGTCCGTTTCATCGCCGTGGAACTGCAGGAGATCCAGAGGCACCTTCGACAGCACCTCACGTACGTATTCCGGCGCAGCATCCACAAACAGACCGACTGAAGTAATAAAAGGCGGCAGACACTCGATTATGGCTCGAGCTGAGTCGCTATCTACAGCCCGCGGACTGGGTGAGTAAAACACCAGACCGATAGCGTCAGCACCGGCTTCTGCGGCCGCCAGAGCGTCCTCTGGCCGGGTTATACCGCACACTTTTACTCGCACCATAAACCTGCCCGCACCTGAATCAAATGTCGGATGATATTAACAGATCAGCTCTGGAGCGTCAGTCGGGCTGGTTCAGAGCCGACAGGAAATGCGGTCCCATATAGCGCCTGGGCAGTTCAAAGCGTTCAGGGTAGGTAACATCGACGAGGTACAGCCCGTAAGCTGGCGCAGTCAGCCCGCCTTTTGCTCGGTCTGTCGCAGCCAGAACCTCTCCAGCCCATTCAATAGACCTTTCGCCACAGCCGATCTGCATCAGAACCCCGGCAATATTTCGCACCATATGATGTAGAAAGGCATTAGCACGGATGTCCAGCACAATGAACTGGCCGAAACGCTGCAATCTCAGATGATGAATTGTCTTGATCGGCGACTTGGCCTGGCATGCCAGTGCGCGGTAGGAGGTGAAGTCGTGCTCACCGACCAGCGCCTGCGCGGCGAACTGCATGCGCTGGAGATCCAGAGGCCGGTAATTCCAGGTCACTTCATGGGCCAGGTGTGCAGGCCTTACAGGATCGTTGTAGATGACATAGCGATAACGCCGGGCCATTGCGGAAAACCGGGCGTGGAAGTCATCGGGCATAACCTTGGCCCAGCACAGGCTGATATCCGCTGGCAGATTCGCGTTGGCACCGTGAAACCAGTTGGCCGGCTCACGCACTGCATCTGTGTCCCAGTGAATAATCTGGCAGGAGGCATGCACGCCTGCGTCCGTACGTCCCGCGCAGTGGAGGTTGACAGGATGGTTGGCCACTCGCCCGAGCGCCTTTTCCACCTCCTCCTGAACACTTCGCACGCCCGGCTGCTGGCGTTGCCAGCCGCGATAAGCTGTGCCTCTGTACTCGACACAGGCAGCAACCCTGGAAACAACAGCGGCCGCCTCAGGGGCGGCCGCTTCAACGTCTGAACGGCTCATTGATCAGTCAAGTTGCTCCATCATTTCGCGAGCTTCCTGTTGCTGCTGCTCGTTTCCTTCCTCCAGGACCTCGGTGAGAATATCCCTTGCACCCTCACTGTCGCCCATGTCGATGTAAGCACGCGCCAGATCCAGTTTGGTGGCCGACTCATCAGTGCCAGAGAGGAAATCGAACTCATCCTCGTCATCACCTTCGTCAACAGGCGCAGCCTTGGCCGTATCAGGGCCATCGGCCTCAGCAAGTTGAACCTCATCTGCTTCCAGCTCTGCTTCCGGTTCGTCCATGGAGGCGTCCAATTCCAGGTCGAAAGCGCCAAGCTCACTGTCAGAAAGTGCCACAGTCTGCTCCTCTTCCATGGGCTCCAGCTCTGTATCCGGCTTAGACTCTGACTGCAGATCAGCATCCTTGAGCGATTCCATCTCATCAGTCAAGGACAAGTCAAAATCTTCATCGAGAGTAAACTCGTCGTCATCTGTCTTACCCGCAGGGGTGGTATCGACAGTGGCGGGCTCGGTAGTTGTCTCGTCAAGATTGAAATTAAACTCGAAATCATCCTCCGTTTCTTCCTTGGAGGCAGACACCGTCGTTTCGGTCTGCGCTAGGCTCTCGGCCAGACTGTCATCCAGATCAAAATCCAGGTCAAAGTCTTCAAGACTCTCTTCCGCTACAGGTTCCTGACGTGCTGCAGGTTCGGCTTCAACATCGAAACCACTGAAGTCATACTCTTCTGCTGCGGCCTCTGCTTCTGGTTTATCTGATTCAGCAGGCTTGTTTTCCACGGTTGCCGATTCAGACTCCTTCAAGAAGTCTTCGTCCCACTCCGGATACTCCTCTGCAGAAACGGCAGCGCTCGCAAGAGCCGCCGCCATTGCCGGGAAGCGAACATTCAACATATCAATCTGATTATCCACAGTCCCGTTATGTCTCAGAATGTCTTCCTGTTCGGCATACCCTTGAGCATCGTCGAGCAGGCCGTTGACCTCCATGAGTTTCAAACGCAGATCCGTGCGCTCGGGCTCCTGGTCGATTGCCGCACCGAGTACATCTGCTGCCTTATCGAGCTTGCCATAGGCAATGAGCGCGTCAGCCTCGACCAGCGGGTCTTCGGCCAGGCTCTGTTCAGATGTTTCCTCTTCCTGGAAGCCTGCCAGCGCGACATTGAACTGATCAGAATCATCAGTATCCTGATCATTATTTTGTGCTGCGCGCGCGATGAAATTATCTGCCATGTCCTCTTCACGGCGAGCATTGCGACGGGCCACAGCCATCAGAACAAGTAACAGCAGTAGAAGTACCAGACCACCGCCAGCCAACAGGAAAGTCTGATTCTGCATCATGCGCTGCAACAGACTCATGGTGCCTTGCTCGGCAGCCACCGGCTCTTCTATCTCTTCGGCAGCTTCCTGGGCTTGAGGCGCAGATTCAGCATCAGCAGCGGGCTCTGAGTCGACTGCAGGAGCCAGGTCCTCCTGCGAAACTTCTTCGGTTGTAGCAATTTCAGCAGTTTCTGTACTATCACCAGCGTCGGGGGCATCAGGGTCGGCCTGCAATGCCAGCTGAGTATCAGCAGCGGACTCCCCACCCACCACTTGCCCGGCCTCTTCTACAGCTTCCGGAGCCGACTCTTCTACGCTCGCAATTGAGGCCTCAGTGGTAGATTCAGGTAACTCGTCCGAATCACCCATGGCTTGTTGCATCGCAGCCAGCTGCTCATCTTTCAGTTCCAGAAGACGTTGCAAGGTCTCCATCTGGGATTGCATGTCGGAAAGCCGGCTCTCGGCTTCGGCTTTTTCACGCCTGACCGAATCGAGCTCCTCCTTGGTGGTATCGAGCTCATCACGTAATTCACCGGCGCCATTACGACTTCCCGCATCAGCACCGCCATCCTTCTGTTCCTCGCCACTGCCAACCAATCGCAGGGCGTCGCCATTGTTGGCACGCTGTGGAGCAGCTGCTGCTTCATCCAGGCGTCGGGCATCAAGTTGTCGCTGCGCTGGCTCTGGGGCCTGACGCCCTTGTTGCCAACTGGCATTCTGCGCTGCTACCTGCGCTACCGCCTCGGACTGACTCCGACCGGTAGTCTGGGTCGCGTCCGGTAGCGTCAAGGTCTGACCAGCTCGCAGTCGGTTGATATTTCCGCCTATGAAAGCATCCGGATTCAGGTCCTGAATGGCCAGCATCGTTTGATGAACGGAGGAGCCCTGAGGTCGATGGCGCAAGGCTATCTCCCACAGGGTGTCTGAAGTGTCTGTGCGAATCTGTCCGCTGCTCTGCTCTGCAGGGGCCTGGTAAAGTGGCTCGGCAGGCTGTGCACCGAGGGCAGATGAAGCGCCCGCCCCTGATGGCTGGGCCTGGCTGGGACGCGCGGGCTGAACCTGCGGCTGAGCGCGGGGTTGAACCTGGGGCTGGCTGACGGGCGCGGATGCCACAACGGGACCCGGATCATAAAGGGGCGGATCAAGCAACAAAGTGAATTCACGCAGCACACGGCCTGACGGCCAGCGCACTTCCATAAGGAAGTTCAGAAAGGGTTCGCGCACCGGACGACTGGAGGTCACACGGATCACCGATTTTCCATCAGCTCTGATGACCGGCGTGAAAGTCAGATCGTTGAGAAAGAATATACGCTCTATGCCTGCACGCCCAAATTCATCTGGGGTAGCTAGTGCGGAAATGATCTCCTGACTGGACAAGTCACGGACCTGGAGCAACTCGATCTCTGCATCAAGCGGTTGATTGAGCGACGAACGCAGGTTTATGTCGCCGACTCCCAATGCAAGTACCACACTCGAGGACATCAGAGCGCTTGCTGCGGCGACAGCCAAAACCAGTTTGCGAACCATAGCGAAGTTCCTTTGCTTTTATCGTTTTATCTCGCGTCAACAGACTTCTTGCTCGCGTTCCGCCCTGCAAACTTCTCCCCAACCCGGCACGCCGCAATCTGAAAACTCGTCAGCACTGAACCCTCTTAACAGGGGAACCTTAAACCGCTTAATACGAATTCCACAGCAAGTATCGATTACAAATAGTCTTTTATCAATAACCTGAGGGTCTGAAGGCTGTTAAGTACGACACCTTTTCGCAGATTATCAGACACAATCCACATATTGAGCACAAGAGGATCGACAGGATCAGCCCTCAACCTACCAATCCACACCGCATCACTACCGGTTGCTTCGGTAACGGGAGTCGGAAAACCATCATCTGCCGGCTTATCCAGCAGTTTGACCCCGGGTGCCTTGCGTAACAGCGTTGCCAATCTCTTGGTGGCAAGCACCTCGCGTGTACGCAGTTGCAGCACCGCAGCTGTGCCATAAAACACCGGAACCACCACACAAGTGGCGGCAACTGAAATATCGGGCTGAACCAGAACCCGACGTACATCCTCGCCCAGGCGGGACTCGTCCCTGGTGTAGCCGTGCTCGTCCAGGTCCCCAGTTCGCGGAATAAGATTGAACGCAGCCTGTTTAGCCAGCGCGCCCGCTTCGGGGGGTTGTCCGTTGAGCAGACGCCCTGTCTGCAACGCCAGCCCTTCCACCGCCTCCTGGTCAAGTGTCGACATTGACTGGTAAGTAGCAATTGCCACTGACTGAAGTCCGGCTTCTTTCAATACCGGTTGCAATGCAAGTACTGCCTGCACAACCTGACTGTCCGGGCAGGCCACCAGCCCTGGCGCGGTAAAGTCAGCCAGCGCATGTGGGTTGGCATCAGCCACGATCATGGGAGCGCCGGTCTGACCACGCGAAGCACCACTGGCATCAATCACCGAGCAGCCGGCTGCCAGCATCTGCGGTACCCACTTCTCGGCGACAGTTTCCGAACCAAGGAACACGACAACCTGCACCTGGGAAAAATCGAAGCGTTCCAACGGCTCGACGCGTTGGCTCTGTCCTTTATACATAAGGCGGCCGCCGGCAACCTTCTCTTCATCTACCAGGTGGAGTTTGCCTATGGAGAAGTCATGATCATCCAGCACATCGATCAGAATATCCCCGATCATGCCGGTTACACCTACTATTGCAACATCACAGGACTTGCTCATTGCTGTTCCTCGACTGAAAAAACAAAGGGCACCCCACCACTGGCGGGATGCCCTCGTGTATTGCGGACTGAAAAATCAATCCTCCTGCAAGATCCGCAACATGCGGCGCAGCGGCTCGGCGGCACCCCACAACAGCTGGTCGCCTACGGTGAACGCGGAGAGGTATTGCGACCCCATGTTCAGTTTGCGCAGTCGCCCTACCGGTACTGACAGCGTGCCAGTAACAGAAGTGGGTGTCAGATCACGCAGAGTATCTTCCTTGGTATTGGGAACCACCTTCGACCAGGGATTATGGGCCTCGAGCATGGCTTCGATATCAGCCAACGGCACATCCTTGTTCAGCTTGATGGTCAGCGCCTGGCTGTGACAGCGCATGGCACCAATGCGCACACAGATACCGTCTACCGGAATCGGACGGCCGCTGCGACCGATAATCTTGTTGGTCTCGGCCTGAGCTTTCCATTCTTCACGGCTTTGGCCGTTAGGCAGCTGCTTGTCGATCCAGGGGATCAGACTGCCGGCCAGCGGCACACCGAAATGCTCAACCGGGAAGCTGTCGCTGCGCAGATTCTCGGCGACCATGCGATCGATCTCGAGTATCGCGCTGGCCGGGTCAGCCATCTGCGCAGCAACCGACTGATTGATCGCACCCATCTGACCAATCAGCTCCCGCATGTTCTGTGCACCGGCTCCACTGGCCGCCTGATAAGTCATCGCGCTCATCCACTCGACCAGGCCGTGCTCAAACAATCCGCCCAGCCCCATCAACATCAGACTGACGGTGCAGTTGCCGCCGACGTAGGTCTTGACCCCATCGCGCAACGCCTGATCGACGTTCCGGCGGTTGACCGGATCAAGCACAATTACTGCTTCGTCTTCCATACGCAGGGTAGACGCAGCATCGATCCAATAGCCTTTCCAGCCTTCGGTGCGCAGTTTGGTGTAGACCGCCTGAGTGTAATCACCGCCCTGACAGCTGATAATCACATCCAGTGGCTTGAGTGATTCGAGGTCAAAGGCGTCTTTCAGCGGTGGAATGTCCTTGCCAATCTCTGGACCCTTGCCGCCCACGTTTGACGTGGTGAAAAACACCGGATCGATAGTGGCAAAATCGTTCTCTTCGAGCATGCGCTGCATCAGTACGGAACCAACCATACCGCGCCAGCCAACCAGGCCTACCTGTTTCATGACATCAACCCCCAGGGGGTAAAAAATTCAAAGACAGTTGCGCAGGCATGGCCTGGCGCAACACAAAGCCGGACAGTTTACAGGTTTTTCAACGCCGCGACCACGGCGTCACCCATACCAGCGGTGCCGGTGGACTCGCATCCCTCAGACATGATGTCTCCGGTGCGCAGCCCCTGGTCGAGCACCTGGCTGACTGCTTGCTCGATGGCATCAGCAGCGTCCGCACGGTTGAAGCTGTAACGCAGCATCATTGAAACCGAGAGTATGGTCGCCAGGGGGTTGGCAATACCCCGCCCGGCAATATCCGGTGCACTTCCGTGACAGGGCTCGTACATACCCTTGTTGTTGGCGTCCAGGGAGGCAGATGGCAGCATGCCGATGGAGCCAGTGAGCATGGAAGCCTGATCCGAGAGAATATCGCCGAACAGGTTGTCGGTAACAATGACGTCGAACTGTTTCGGCGCACGCACCAGCTGCATGGCGCAATTGTCGACATACATGTGGCTGACTTCGACATCCGGATAATCTGCCGCCACTTCATTGACTACTTCACGCCAAAGCTGGCTGGAGGCAAGCACGTTGGCCTTGTCCACCGAACACAGTTTCTTGCCGCGCACCATCGCCATATCAAAGCCGACGCGGGCGATGCGGCGCACCTCGCTTTCACTATAGGGCAAGGTGTCGAAGGCGAACCGTTCGCCATTGTCGAGTACTTTGCGCTCGCGCGGCTGGCCAAAGTAGATTCCACCGGTCAGCTCACGAACGATCAGTATGTTCAGTCCCGCCACCACCTCGGGCTTGAGCGTTGAGGAATCAGCCAGTTGCGGATACAGAATGGCCGGGCGCAAGTTACCAAACAGACCCAGTTCAGAACGGATTTTCAACAGACCACGCTCGGGACGCAGTGCCGGATCAATAGCGTCCCACTGCGGGCCGCCGACCGCGCCCAGCAGAATGGCATCAGCCTGATGGGCCCGCTCCAAAGTTTCATCAGCCAGAGGCGAGCCGTAACGTTCATAGGCGGCGCCGCCCAGATCGTCAAAGGTCAGCTCTGCACCCAGATTGAACTTTTCATTCGCCAGCTCCAGCACCTTGACCGCTTCGGCCATGATTTCCGGACCAATACCATCGCCGGGCAGTACAAGAATATTCATGCTCATGGTGTTTCCTTTTCCAGTCCGGATATTATCTGATCGCGCCAAACAGCCAGGGGTTATCCCGCTTGTGCCCGACCTCGAATTCGCGAATCGCATCCGCGTCCTCCAGCGTCAGACCAATGTCATCCAGACCACTTAGCAGACAATGCTTGCGGAAGGCATCGACCTCGAATGCGTAGCTCTTGCCATCCGGACGAGTGACGTTCTGAGCAGCGAGGTCCACGGTCAACTCGTAGCCTTCGCTGGCTTCGGCCTGGGCAAAGAGTTCGTCAATATCTTTTTCATCCAGAACAATGGGTAACAGCCCATTCTTGAAGCTGTTGTTATAGAAAATATCGGCATAGCTTGGCGCCAGAATGGCTCGAAAGCCATACTCTTCAAGTGCCCAGGGCGCATGTTCGCGACTGGAGCCGCAGCCAAAATTCTTGCGCGCCAACAATACACTGGCACCTTGATAGCGGGGCTGATTGAGGACGAAATCCGGATTCAAAGGCCGTTGCGAAGCATCCTGGCCAGGCAAACCCTCGTCCAGATAACGCCACTCGTCGAACAGGTTCTGGCCAAAGCCGGTACGCTTGATCGACTTCAGAAACTGTTTGGGGATGATCTGGTCGGTATCCACGTTCGCCCGGTCCAGTGGTGCGACCAGACCCGTATGCTGGGTAAAAGGCTTCATGCTGTCATCTCCTGCTCGAGCATTTCACGTACATCGACAAAATGGCCGGCAATCGCAGCGGCGGCGGCCATGGCCGGGCTCACCAGATGCGTGCGGCCGCCATTGCCCTGGCGCCCCTCAAAGTTACGGTTGGAGGTGGACGCGCAGTGTTCACCGGCCTGCAAGCGGTCGGGATTCATCGCCAGGCACATGGAGCAACCCGGGTCGCGCCACTCGAAGCCTGCTGCCTTGAAAATTGCGTCCAGGCCTTCCAGCTCTGCCTGCTCCTTGACCAGCCCGGAGCCGGGCACAACCATCGCCTGCTTGACTGTCGCAGACACCTTGCGGCCCTTGGCCACCGCAGCTGCAGCACGCAGATCCTCGATGCGCGAATTGGTGCACGAGCCGATGAATACCCGGTCCAACTTGATCGAGGTGATCGGCTGATTCGCCTCCAGGCCCATGTAGACCAAAGCCCGTTGATACCCGCTGCGCTTTACTGCGTCCTGCTCCTGCGCCGGATCAGGCACAGTGGCATCTACCGCGACCACCATCTCAGGAGATGTACCCCAGGAAACCTGGGGCTTGATACTGGCTGCGTCCAGTTCTACTACAGTGTCGAAATGCGCTTCAGGGTCCGACACCAGCTCTTTCCAGGCAACCACTGCCCGGTCCCAATTCTCACCGTTTGGCGAGTAAGGACGATCTTTCACGTAAGCGACGGTTTTCTCATCACAGCCAACCAGACCGACGCGGGCACCCGCTTCGATTGCCATATTGCAGATGGTCATGCGTCCTTCCATCGACAGATCCCGGATCGCGGAACCGGCGAACTCGATGGCATGACCATTACCGCCAGCTGTTCCGATCTTGCCGATCACGGCCAGCACGATGTCCTTGGCGGTCACGCCAAAGCCCAGCTTGCCCTCAACACTGACCAGCATATTCTTCATTTTCTTGGCCACCAGACACTGGGTGGCAAGCACATGCTCGACTTCCGAGGTGCCGATACCGTGGGCCAGGGAGGCAAAGGCGCCATGTGTCGCGGTGTGCGAATCGCCACAGACAATGGTCATACCCGGCAATGTTGCCCCCTGTTCCGGGCCGACGACGTGAACGATACCCTGGCGGCGGTCGGTCATCCGAAATTCCATGATGCCGAAATCATCACAGTTGTCGTCCAGCGTGGTGACCTGCAGCTTCGAAACCAGGTCATCAATCCCCGATACGCCCGCAGCCCGGTTGGTGGTGGGCACATTGTGGTCCGGGGTCGCCAGGTTGGCATCAATACGCCAGGGCTTGCGGCTCGCGAGACGCAGCCCCTCAAAGGCTTGGGGCGAGGTAACTTCATGCAATAAGTGACGGTCGATATACAGCAGCGCCGAACCATCATCACGTTGCTTGACCAAATGGCTATTCCAGAGCTTGTCGTAAAGCGTTTGAGCGGACATGCTGAACTCCTGATGCAGGCTGAGTGCAGACAACTGACTTCTCTGGCGGAAGATGGTGCCGGCACGGTATTAACAAGAGAGAATAATAAGAGCTGGCCTTGGATAACACAAATTCATAATATTCATGCATTGAATTACTGTTAGGAATATATATGGATACCGCGAACCTGGCCGCCTTTCTCGCGGTGGCTGCCACCGGCTCGTTTTCCCGCGCCGCCGAACAGCTTCACCTGACGCAACCTGCCATTAGCAAACGTATTGCCAGCCTGGAGCAGCAACTGGATTGCAAACTCTTCGACCGCATTGGCAGACACATCAGCCTCACCGAGGCGGGCCTGGCATTGCGACCACGGGCGCTCGACATAATCGACGCACTGGAAGATACCCGACGAGCATTGAGCAACCTCTCAAGCAGCGTTCAGGGCCGAGTCAGCATGGCTACCAGTCACCATATCGGATTGCACCGGTTGCCACCGGTATTGCGCGAATTCACTCGCAGCTATCCTCAAGTGGCCATGGACATCCAGTTTCTTGACTCAGAGGTAGCCTACGAAAAGGTATTGCATGGCGACATAGAACTGGCCGTGATTACTCTCGCTCCAAATATCGAACCACCGATCATGGCTGAAAGAATCTGGAATGATCCGCTGGACTTCGTGGTATCGCCAGATCACCCTCTCGCACGAGTGCCGACCATCACGCTAGCCCGTCTTGGTGAGTTCCCCGCCGTCTTTCCCGGACCCAATACCTTCACACGGCGTATCGTCAGCCAGGTGTTCAATCGCGAGGGCATTGAGCCGCAAATCAGCATGAGCACCAACTACATGGAAACCATCAAGATGATGGTATCCATCGGCCTCGCCTGGAGCGTACTACCACGCAGTATGCTCGACGCCCAGGTGCACGCCCTGGCGTTACCGGATGCTTATCTGGAGCGCCAGCTGGGCGTAATCTGGCATAGTGGCAGAACCCTTTCCAATGCCGGACATGCATTTATTCGCCTACTGAAACACAATGCACAGCTGGCCAACTTGCCGTCCCATTCACCCGGTACTACCTTGTGAATATAAACACAGCGGGAATAAGGTTTTCTTTCCGCGCCAAGCCAGGAATCGGTCAATGAACCAACCACCGGGCGCACCCACGGACAACACTCATCTACGTGACGTACCCGCTGCCAGTGCCGATCCCTTTAAAATCCTCTTTCATGGAATGCCTCTGGCGGGGTTGCTGACCGAGGTAACCAGCAATCGTATCCTGGATGTCAACAATGCATTCTGCGAAATGCTTGGTTGGTCTAGAGACGAGATATTCAGTGACTTCGGCTCGCGAGCGCCTTTCTGGATAAGTGATGAACAGCTTCAGCAGCTCATTGCCGCTTTCGACCTGCACGGCAAGATTGAGCAGTTCGAGGCAATCCTGCTCTGTCACGACGGACACCTGAAAATCTGTCGGGTTTCCATGCGCAGCGTAACCGTTGACGGCAAAATATGTCGTCTTTCCACCGCACAGGAAGCGAGCATGAGCACGCCCGACAGGCCGGGCACGGTGGGGGCGCAGCTACGTGAAAGCCAGGAGCGGCTAAGCCTGGCTCTGGACGCATCACAGATGGGGACCTGGGACTGGAACGTGGAGACCGGCGTACTTCACTGCTGCGCGCGAGTGGCAATGCTCCACGGCCATTCACCAGAGGCCTGGAGTGGCCCGCTCGAAATCTATATGCGCGACATCCAGTCCGAAGACAGGCGCCAGCTGCGCCGCAGCTTTCTCTCGATCTGTCGCAACAGGCTCCCACGCTATCGGCTTGCATACAGGGTTCAAACCGCTCAGGGCTTACCCCGCTGGGTTGAAGCCACAGCCAAGCTGTATCGTACTCCCACCGGAAAAATTCAGCGGTTGGTCGGTACCCTGGTCGACATTACCGACCGTCGGCGCAATGAACAGGCCCTGATCAAGAGTGAAGCCAAATTTTCAGCTCTTTTCCAGGGAGCACCGGATCCCTACATACTGGTAAACGCCCGCTCGCATATCGTCATCGAGATCAACCGCAGTTTCACCGAGTTTTTTGGTTTCAAGGCAGAAGAGATTGTCGGCAGGACTGCCGTAGAGGCAGGTTTATGGAAAACGCCAGCAGATCGCGACAGCGTTCTCGAAAATCTGCACCAGGACCACCGCCTTGCAGGCAGGGAAATCAACTTCCTGACCAGCGATGGTCGCGAGGCTACCTGTGAGGTATCCAGCAGCTTTTTTACCATCAACCGCCAGATGTGCGTTCTGTCCACGTTCAAGGATGTGACTGCCCGCAAGCAGGCCGAAGCCGCGCTGCGTGCCTCCGAAGAGAAGTTTTCCAGGGCTTTCAGAGCCAGCCCTGACTCGATCAGCATTACCGAAAAAGCAACTGGCAGACACCTGGAAATAAACGAAGGGTTTACCCGTGTGACCGGCTATACCCCCCAGGAAGTTATTGGCCACACTGCCCGCGAGCTCAACATCTGGGCCGACTACGAAGAAAGAGCAACGCTCATCCAGGAGCTGGAGGAAAAAGGGCGTGTGCTACAGCGTGAAATGCGTGTTCTGAACAAGGCAGGGCGAGAAATTCTGGTTTCGATCTCCATTGAGCCACTAACGATCAACAACATCGAGTGCATGGTGTTGACTGCGCGCGACATTACCGATCAGAAACTCATTGAGGCAAAGGTGAAACACCTTGCCTATCATGACGCCCTCACAGACCTGCCCAACCGATTATTACTGACCGACCGTCTGAACCAGATCCTGGCTCTCATGACTCGTCACCAGCTACATGGTGCACTGCTGTTCTTCGACCTGGATCATTTCAAACACATCAATGATTCGCTGGGCCACTCCTGCGGCGACTCCGTTCTTCAGGTAGTGACGCGCAGACTCCTGGCCAGAGCACGCAAGGAAGACACCGTTGCCCGGCTGGGCGGGGACGAGTTCGTGGTCCTGCTTAGCGGATTCCAGGGGACAGACATCGAGGTCAGAACGGCAGTGCAACGGCATGCAGAAACGTTGCTGGCTGCAATAGCGAAACCGATGATCGTCGAGGGTCACAGCCTGCATCTCAGCTGCAGTATTGGCATCGCTCTGCTTCCCGAACACGGTAACAATCCGGAGGATCTGCTCAAACGGGCTGATATTGCCCTCTACAAGGTCAAGGAATCGGGCCGCAACGGTGTGGCTTTTTTCGAGCAGGCAATGCAACAGGCTGCCAGCGAAAGGCTTTCCATCGAAACCGATCTGCGCGCTGCATTGCACATGGGGCAGTTCAGGCTGTTCTACCAACCGCAGATAGACTCCCGAAACAACCGGATCATCGGAGCCGAAGCATTGATTCGCTGGGAGCAGCCTGACAAGGGAATGATCAGCCCGGCGAGCTTCATTCACGTGCTCGAAGAGAGCGGGATGATTCTTGCCGTAGGCCAGTGGATCCTCAATGATGCCTGCGCCTTTGTTGCGCAATTAATCGATCGACAATTGATTGACCCCGAACAATTCAGCCTGAGCATCAACATCAGTCCCCGCCAATTCCGCCATCCCGACTTTGTTGCCCAGGTCCGCCAGGCCATCACCGAGCAGGCCGTACCAGCCAGCAGCCTGAAGCTGGAGATAACCGAGAACATAGTTATTCAGAATATCAACGATACCATTGCTAAGATGCATGAGTTGAGAGGCCTTGGTGTATGCTTCGCCATTGATGATTTCGGAACGGGTTATTCTTCCCTCAGCTACCTTAAGCAACTCCCGCTGGACCTGTTGAAGATTGATCAATCGTTTATTCGCGACTGCACTCAGGACAGCAACGATGCCGAAATCGTGAGGGCCATCATCGCCATGGGTCGTAACCTGAGCCTGGACCTGATTGCCGAAGGTGTAGAAACGCCTGAACAACTCGCCTTTCTGCAACAGCAATCCTGTCATGCCTATCAGGGTTACCTCTTCAGCCCAGCGGTGCCGGCCATACAATTTACCCGGCTACTGGAAAATCATGCTCCATTGCTCGACACCCCGCTACCGCAGTCCTGACAAGGTCACTACGACAAAGAGAAATTGAACTCTCTGCTCACTATGCTGTCACACTTGTGCCTATACCGGGTTTAGCCCGGCCTTACTGTATTGGAGTTTCAAATATGAACAAGTCAATGCTGACCGGCATCGTCCTCGGCGCAGTGGTAGCAACAGCAGGTGGCGCATTTGCCGGCTATAGCGTCCTGGCAAACAAGACACCCACCCATGCAGACGTGACAAACGTGGATCCGATCAAGGAAACCATCAAGACACCGCGTGAAGTCTGCCAGGATGTCGCCGTCACCCGCCAGAAGCCCGTGCAGGACGAGAACCGGATACTGGGCTCAGTGGCAGGCGCCGTTGTCGGTGGCTTGCTGGGCAACCAGGTTGGTGGTGGCAGCGGTAAAAAAATCGCCACTGTGGCAGGCGCTGCGGCAGGTGGGTACGCCGGCAACAAGACGCAGGAGCGCATGCAGAACAATGATACCTACACCACCACTGAAACCCGTTGCGAGACGGTATACGACAGTAGTGACAAGATCGTGGGATATAACGTCGACTACAGGATTGGCGAAGAAACCGGTCGAGTGCGTATGAGCTCTGATCCTGGCAGCAAGATACCGCTGGAAAACGGCGAGCTGAAATTGTCCCAACAGTAATAGCGATGTCACGGGCACTGCGTCGCAGCTCAGTTGCGCGGGTGCCCGCCTCCGGATTTCTGGCCCTGTTCACGACACAGGCGTAACCAGTGCTCTATTCCCGTGCTGCGGAATTTATTGCGTTGCAGGGCGAAATAGAAACGACGCCTGAAGTCCCTATGGGGCACCGGAAGGGGAACCAGACTTCCCCGCTCGAAAGCCTCAACCAGCGTGATAGCCGAGAGACATCCAATTCCCAACCCCGCTTCAACTGCTCTCTTGATCGCTTCGGTATGTTGCAATTCGAGCATTATCTGTAGCTGGGGAAACAGGCCGTGCATGGCCCATTCAAAATGCTGGCGGGTCCCCGAACCAGGCTCGCGGATAATCCACTGCGCTTCGAGCAAATCTGTATCAGTCAACCAGGGACGACCAGCCCAGGGATGATCAGGCGCGCAGAATACCACCAGGTTATCTTCTCTCCAGGGGAGCATATCCAACTCAGGGTGGTGGGCTTCTCCCTCGATCAGCCCGATATCCAGCTCGAAATTCAGCACTCGCTGCACGATACTGGAAGTATTGGCCACCTCAAGTTTCACTCGGGCCCCATTCTGCTCGCGCATATACCGGGCCATAATCTCCACCGCCAGATAGTTGCCGATACTCAGGGTTGCACCCACCTTGAGATTGCCGCTGGCATGCTGTCGCCCCAGGGCCAACTCCAGACCCTCCGCCTGCTCCATCAGCGCCTGTGCCCGTGGCCTTATTGACTGGCCAAGTTCATTCAACTGCAGTCGTTTGCCGACCCGGTCGAACAACTGAATGCCAAACTGGTTTTCCAGATCTCGCAGAGCACTGCTGGCCGCGGACTGAGACATGGCCAGGCTTTCTGCGGCGCGGGTCAGATTTTCGTGGAACGCTGTAGCGAGAAAGACTTCCAACTGCCTGAGACTGTATTTCATTATCGATTTTTCCGATTACATATAATTATATAAACCGTTTAACCGATAGATTAGCTTGCCGTTACACTGCTCGCAAATCCGACCACCGAGGAATGGCAATGGCAGGCTTCAATACCGAGCGCGTACTGAGTGTCCATCACTGGACCGACAATCTGTTCAGCTTCCGCACCACCCGCGATCCGGGATTTCGCTTCAAGAATGGCCATTTCATCATGATCGGGCTGGAGGTGGAAGGGCGACCATTGATGCGTGCCTACAGTATTGCCAGTCCCAACCATGAGGACACTCTGGAGTTCTTCAGCATCAAGGTGCCTGACGGCCCATTGACTTCCCGCCTGCAGAATATCAACGAGGGGGATCAGATCATCATCAGCCGCAAGCCGACTGGAACCCTGGTGCTCGACCACCTGTTGCCCGGACGCAACCTGTATCTGCTGAGTACCGGAACCGGTCTTGCCCCCTTTATCAGCATCATCCAGGACCCGGAAACCTACGAGCAGTACGACAAGGTCATCCTGACGCACGGTTGCCGTCATGTGCGTGAACTGGCCTATCAGGACATGATTACCAGGGAACTGCCCAATCATGAGTATCTGGGTGAAGACGTGCGCGAGAAACTTATCTACTACCCCACCGTGACCCGTGAGCCCTTCCATACGCAAGGCCGACTGACGGACCTGATGGAAAGTGGCAAGCTGTTCGAAGACATCGGCCTGCCGGCATTCGATCTGGAACAGGATCGCTTCATGCTCTGTGGCAGTCCCAGCATGCTCAAGGATTTTTGCCAGGTTCTGGACAGCCGCGGTTTCAAGGAAGCTCGCCACGGCGACCTGGGGCATTATGTAATTGAACGGGCCTTTGTGGAGAAGTAGCCGCTGACCTACTCCACGTAGATCATCTGGCGAGTCATGCCGCCATCGGCAACAAGATTCTGCCCGGTGATAAAACCCGCCGCAGGGCTGAGCAGAAAGGCCACCAGCGATCCGATATCGCCAGGTTGCCCGACACGTCCTACCGCATGTTGCTGGTGGTCAATCGACCGCAGAGGGTCAATACGCTGTTGCTGCGAGTCTCGGGTATCAATCCAGCCGGGGCTCACGGCGTTTACCCGTACTGCAGAACCCAGGCTCACAGCCAGGGCATGAGTCAATGCCACCAGACCACCCTTGGCCGAAGCATAGGCTTCGGTATTGGCTTCTGATTGCAATGCACGGGTGGAGGCTATATTGACAATGGCTCCACCTGATTCGCGAAGTAATCCGATAGCGTGCTTGGAGACCAGAAAAGGACCGGTCAGATTGGTAGCCAGTAATCGGTTCCAGGCTTCAAGAGTCAATTGCTCAACCGGCCCATTGTCAGGATCGGCAATGCCTGCATTGTTGACCAGACCGTCAAGACGGCCAAAATCTTCCTCCAGCTGTTCCAAACAGGCAACCACGCTGGATTCGTCGGACACATCCATCAGGATGAATTCCACCCGGCCGGATGCACCGCACAGCCGCGCCAACTCCTCCGCAGCAGCCTGACCGGCAACTTCATCAATATCAGTCAGCGCCACCGACCAGCCCGCTTTCAGCAGACTGGTGGCGACTCCCTTGCCAATGCCCCTTGCAGCACCGGTTACCAGTGCTACCGGGGTATCGTCTTCAACCACTCAGGCCGCCCTGCCCCGTGGACCTGCGAAGAACCAGATAATCAGACCGACTACCGGCAACAGAAGTACCAGAAGTACCCAAAGTACCTTCGCACCATTGCTCGAGCTGCTTTGCACGATATTGATAATCGCCCAGATATCCAGTATCAGAATGACCAGGCCGAGAATGCCACCGCCAAAATTAACGTCCATATACAACTCCTTGTTGGATAGATTTCTTACCGCTCACCCGCTGACGGGTCAAAGTTCAAGTACTGGGTAACGACTGGCAATGTCGTCACCTGTCAGCCTGGCCAACAGGGCGCCCGCATTGCGACCACGACGCACGACAAGACATTGCCTACCCGTCACTGGCACTGCCCAGTGAGCCCTGCCTGCGGGCAATGCCAGTAAATCACCACGCCTGCAACTGAGCACCAGAAGCTTGCCGTCGTGATGAATACACAGTGTGGCTGCACCATCAAGAAACAACCACAAGCTGTCACCAGCCAGTACTTGTTCGCTTTCGCCCTGATCTGCAGGGGCGTCCGCATACCCGGGAGGCCCCTGCAACTCAAGCACTTGGGCAAACGCCATAGTGTTTTCGACACCTATTATCGCCAGCAGTTCGCCAGATATTTCAATGGCCTGCATCTCAGTCATCATGCGCTTGTTCAGCAGGTTCTGCGCGACTGTTTTCAAGGACACGCCGGCACCGGCCAGAATCGGCACTATGTCCTCGAGATGGGTCAACACCTTTACAGGTACCTGAAGCTGGCTGTCGGAATAGACCGCAAGAATCGACATTGCACATTTCCCAGAGTAATTGGCTTCGTGACCAGTATAGGGTGGCGTCTGGCGAGCATACAGCCCGATTACCCCAGACAGAACAACCGACACTACCTGGAAGGCAACGCCCTATAAAGCATGACGCCGGCCACCAGAGCAGCAATACCGGCAATACCGAATGTCCATTGCGCACCCAGCGATGCCCAGCTGTAGCCGGAGTACAACGCGCCAAGGGCCCCGCCGACGCCTGAAAGCGAGGCATAGAGGGCCTGCCCCTGCCCTTGTGAGCGTTCGCTGAAACTGTTCTGGATAAAGTGGATGGCTGCCACATGAAAGCTGCCAAATGTGGCTGCGTGCAAGAGCTGGATCAGCAGCAATGTAACCAGATTGTCTGCCATGCTGCCGAGCAGGAACCAACGCAGTGAGGCCAGCAACAGACTGGCAACGAGCAACTGCTTGAGACTGAACCGCGCCAGTATGCGGGTCATGAACAGGAAAAGAACGATTTCAGCCAGCACACCCAGGGCCCAGAGCAGACCGATCAGGCCGCGGCTATAGCCAATCGATTCCAGGTGCAGGGTAAGAAAGGTGTAGTAAGGCCCGTGGGACAGCTGCATGAGGCCCACACTGATGAAAAACACCAGCACACCGGGCTTTCGCAACATTGTGACGAATCGCTCGACCGGCACATCCCGGTGCCTGGCTGGGGGTGTGGGCGTCGGCGGAACGGCCAGGCTGCAGAGGAATATGGCCAACATGATCCCGAGCATAACAGCGGGATAGATATCGAGGGTAAAGACCTCCAGAAGCAGCCCCAAACCCACCACAGTGGCGATAAACCCCACCGAGCCCCATAGTCTGACCATGCTATAGCGTGCCGACTGGGGGCCCAGATGGCTGAGCGTGATTGCCTCAAATTGCGGCAGCACTGCATGCCAGAAGAAACTGTGCGCGGCCATGATAAGCGCGAGCCAGAGATAATCCTGGCGATAGAATATGCCGGTGAACGCAATGGCGGTAAAGAGCGCGCCAAGACGCACGATTGTCAGTCGGCGGCCACTCACGTCTCCCAACCAACCCCATAGATTGGGAGCCACGCAGCGCATCAGCATGGGTATCGCGATCAGCTCACCGATGCGCGCGGCGCTGAACCCCAGATGATCGAAATATAACGCCAGAAATGGCGCCACCCCGCCGAGCAACGCGAAATAGGCGAAATAGAAGCCGGAGAGGCGCCAGTAGGGCAATACCGAACTCACGGTAAGGAATTCGATCCAGGTGGCATATCTACAATTGACCGAGTACCGGCGTGCCGACCTTTACATCGGCATTCTGGCCGCGATGACGTAACAGGTGGTCAAGCAGAACAATAGCCATCATCGCCTCGGCAATGGGCGTGGCACGGATGCCCACACAGGGATCATGACGACCTTTGGTGATCACCTCGACCGCGTTGCCGTCAACATCTATCGAGCGGCCCGGTGTGGTGATGCTGGACGTGGGCTTGAGGGCAAGGTGGGCGACGATCGGCTGACCGGAAGAAATACCGCCAAGCACACCCCCGGCGTTATTGCTGGTGAAGCCCTCGGGTGTCAGTTCGTCACGGTGCTCGGTACCCAGCTGGGCGACCGACGCAAAACCGGCACCAATCTCGACACCCTTGACCGCATTGATGCTCATCAACGCATAGGCCAACTCGGCATCCAGTCGGTCAAATACTGGCTCACCAAGCCCGGGAGGCACACCTTCGGCCACGACCGTAATTCGCGCACCAACCGAATTCTGATCGCGCCGCAACTGATCCATGTAGGCCTCCAACTCGGGAACCTTGCCGGGATCGGCGCTAAAGAAAGCATTCTCATGGACCGCTTCCCAGTTTTTGAAGGGTATCTCGATCGGCCCCAACTGACTCATATAGCCGCGCACGGTAATACCCTGGCTTGCCAGGTACTTACGCGCAATCGCGCCAGCCGCGACGCGCATCGCGGTCTCACGCGCAGACGAACGACCACCGCCACGGTAGTCGCGCACGCCGTACTTGTGGTGGTAGGTGTAATCGGCATGGGCTGGACGAAACGTATCCTTGATCGCCGAGTAATCCTTGGACTTCTGATCGGTATTGCGGATCAGCAGTCCTATCGGACAACCGGTGGTGCGACCTTCAAATACACCGGTCAGGATCTCGACTTCATCGGGCTCCTGACGCTGGGTGGTATGCCGGCTGGTGCCCGGCTTGCGGCGGTCAAGATCGTGCTGCAAGTCGGCAGCGCTCAACTCGAGTCCGGGCGGGCAACCGTCAACGATGGCAACCAGTGCCGGGCCATGACTTTCGCCAGCCGTAGTGACAGTAAACAAGGTGCCAATGGTATTCCCGGACATGCGCGCAACCTGAGGTCTGATAATTGAAGCTCAGCAGTATAACGCCGGGCCAGCACAGGTGACAGTCCGACTGGGGCCCGCTAGGCTATGTTTTTCTTACGATTGCAGGTATTAATGCAGGTCCTGATAGAAGCCCTCCTCCCTGCGGACCTGTCCGCCGTCGCGGTTATTGTGCTGGTCATTGCCGCCGCAGTTACCTCGGCTGTTACCGCCGCGGTGGGCATTGGCGGCGGGGTCCTGCTGCTCGGGCTGATGGCCGTAGTGCTGCCACCCACAGCAATCATTCCGGTGCATGGCGTGGTGCAGCTGGGTTCCAACGCCGGTCGCGCCATGATGACGCTGCGCCATATCAACCTGGTGACTATCGGCTGGTTTGCCCCGGGAGTGATTCTCGGTGCCTGGCTGGGCAGTCTGTTTCTGGTTGACCTGCCCCTGCCCCTGATTCAACTGTGCATCGCCGGCTTCATTCTGCTGTTGTGCTGGGGACCCGCCATCCCGAGAGTGGCAACCGGGGCGGCAGGAACCCTTATCGCAGCCACGCTGACCAGTTTTGTCAGCCTGTTCGTAGGTGCTACCGGCCCACTGGTGGCCGCATTTATCAAACAGCAACAGGAACAACGTTTGCCCACGGTCGCCACATTTGCTGCGGCAATGGCACTGCAACATGCTCCAAAAGCTGTCGTATATGGCGCGGCCGGGTTTGTTTTCAGTGAATGGCTGGGACTGATCGCTGCAATGATCGCCTCGGGTGCCTTGGGCACCTGGGTTGGTCTGCACCTGTTGAAGAGACGATCCGATCAGCGGTTTGCCCTGGTATTCAACCTGGTATTGACGCTACTGGCGGCGCGTCTGGCCTGGCAGGCACTGGCCGATCTCCTGTGATCGCAAAAGAGACTTGCAGAATCGGCTCGGGCAGCCGATAACATCCTGAACAAGACATCAGCCCAGGCAACCAGAGACCATGAGCGATACCCACTCCGATGCAAAGGATAAACAGGCCAAGACCGAACTGCCGGCCAAGCCCGCACGTGATCCCTTTGCGCGGATGCGCGTCGCCGATCTCTACTGGATACAACTCAAGCCCATCTACAAGAACAGGAAAATAACCCAGCCGGAACGCCTTGCCCGGGTAACGGTATTCCAGGATCAGGCGGCACACCTGGAGGTTTTCCGGCTGCAGATCCAGCTGGAGAACGAGTCTTTAGTGGAGGGCGCAAATCATATGGAGGTGCTGGTTGATCACAAGAATCAGCGCGTGCGGTTTGCGCCCGTAAGCGGTTTGCGCATGCAACCGGCCCAACGCGGCATGGGCGGATTCCTGCTGGCCCAATTGATCGAGTGGTGCCAGCGTCGCTATGGTGACTATACAGTCGCCCCGATTCAACTGCAGGACGCCAATACAGCAGGCGAGGAAGCCAGCCAGGTCCGCGGCAAATTACTCACAAGGGCCGGCTTCGAAGTTTCGGAGCCTGACGACCCTACCGCCGTCGGACAGGCCCGGGCTGCAAAGGTCAACGAACTGATCAGCCAGTGGAACAGCGAGCGCATTGGGGTCCTGCATGTCGCAGAGCTGCTGGGGCAGCTGCGCGATCAGGAGGCCCTCAATCTCAAACAGTCAGCACAAACAGCTCAGCTACAGCGCACCATTGATCATTATCAGAGCAATGACACCGGGCAGCGTTTCGCTATCGGCTGCCTCATAGTCTTCGCCGTCTTTCAGGCTCTGATGTTGTTATGGGTGGTTCTCAGCTGATGCTCCGCCAAGACCGGCAACAAACAACGATTGGTACTGTCGACACTGGGCTGCACTGAGCACGAATACGCCATGACCGCCATGCGTGAAATTCACCCATTCAAAGTTCACCTCCGGCCATTGCGCCACCACATGCACCATGCTGTTGCCTACCTCAACCACTAGGACGCCATCCTCGGTCAGATGGTCTGCCGCCTCGGCCAGCATCCGCCGCACCAGGTCCAGGCCATCTGCGCCGGCACTCAGGCCCATCTCGGGTTCATGCAAGTACTCATCCGGCAGGTCTGCCATATCCTCGGCATCCACATAGGGCGGGTTGCTGACAATCAGGTCAAATCGCTCGCCCGGCATCCCCTCGAAACCATCCGACCACCGCGTCTCCACTCGCTCCTGCAGCCCGTGAGCTTCTATATTGGTTTCTGCAACCGCAAGGGCGTCGGCAGAGAGGTCGGCCAGAACCACTTCGGCATGCTCGAATGTGTGCGCGCAGGCTATCCCGATGCAGCCGCTACCAGTACACAGATCCAGGATACGAAGCGGGTCGCGCTCCAGCCAGGGCTCGAATCGGTTGGTAATCAGCTCGGCAATGGGTGAGCGTGGTACCAGTACGCGTTCGTCGACGAAAAAATCATAGCCGGCAAACCGGGCGTGGCCGGTCAGATAGGACGCAGGTATGCGTTGATCCATACGCCGATTGAGCAACGCGAGGATAACGTTACGCTCAGCTTCGCTGACGTGACAATCAAGGTAGCTTTCAGGGGTTTCCCAGGGTAGATACAGAGCGTGCAGCACCAGTAGCCGCGCCTCGTCCCAGGCATTATCCGACCCATGGCCAAAAAACAGCCCCTGTTCGTGAAAGCGGCTTACACCGAGTCTGACATAGTCACGGATGGTGGTTAGCGCAGTGAGTTCATGCATGGCTTTGGTTCCTGATGGTCTGTCAGATCCGCATTCTACCCTCCATGCGCCCGGAGACTACTGATACACTTCAATTTTTGCCAAATGATCGATTCCCGATGAGCAAAGACCATACAGACCTGGATGACCTGGACCTCTTCCGTCAGGCGATTAAAGGCGCCAGACCGATCAAGGTCGATCAGGCCGATACCGGCAAGCCTAAAACCGACAGAGCGCGTATCAAGGCCGCCAGGCAACTGGCAGTGCAGCCAACCAACCGCTTGAAAGTCGACGGACTCTCGGATCAATTCGTTATTGATGTGTTGCCCGAGGAGGAGCTTGCCTGGGCTGCCAATGGCGTGCAGGAGAGCCAATTGCGCAAACTCAAGGGCGGACTGATACCCTTCGAGGGATCGATCGACCTACACGGCATGACGGTGGAAAAGGCGCGGGAGTTACTCTGGGAGTTTCTGGCAGAAGCCAACCGAATGGAAATTCGCTGCGTCCGTGTGACCCATGGCAAGGCACAACGCAAGGACGGACGTAACCCGATACTCAAGAGCCACGTGAACACCTGGCTCAGGCAGCACAGCAAAGTACTCGGATTTACTTCCTGCACTCCGCGCCACGGCGGCACCGGATCGGTTTATGTGCTGTTGAAACGCACCATGCTCGAGGGTCGGGACGAATAGACCCTCGAGCACCAGCCACTCAGATACAGGTAGAGCCGCCGTCGACTGGAAGCGCGATACCGGTAGTAAAGGCGGCGCCTTCCGAACACAGATAGAGTACCGCAGCCGCAATCTCCTCCGCCTTGCCGATTCTGCCTACCGGATGCATCGCTGCGGCAAACTCGGCCTTGCGGGGCTCCAATGCAGCTGCCCGACGAAACATTTCGGTGTCGATAACGGCAGGACATACCGCGTTTACCCTGACACCCTTCTTGCCATATTCAACCGCGGCCGAGCGGGTCAGGCCCAGAACCGCATGCTTGCTGGCGCTGTAGATGCTCATTTTCGGCGCAGCGCCCAATCCGGCTACCGAAGCCGTGTTCACGATTGCGCCACCGCCATTGGCCAGCATCAACGGAATTTCGTATTTCATGCACTGCCAGACACCCTTGACGTTGACATCCATGATGCTGTCGAACACCGCTTCGCTTCCATCAGCCAGCTTGTCCTGCTCGATCTCGATGCCGGCATTATTGAAAGCGCAGTCGAGTTGGCCATAGTGACTGATCACTGACGCCATCAATGCCTTGACCTCATCAGCACTGACCACATTGCATTGCACAAAAACGGCCTCCCCGCCCGCCGCTCTGATTCCCTCGACGACGGACTGGCCGCGTTCTTCATCGATGTCCGATACAACCACCCGGGCTCCCTGAGCAGCGAAAGCTTCGGCGGTCGCCTGACCAATGCCCGCAGCGCCGCCGGTAACCAGTGCGACTTTGCCGCTGAATGTCTTGCTCATGCGTACCAACTCCTGACAGTTTCAACCAGAAGTAATGATACCAGTCCAAGCGTCATATTCAGACCAGATCAGCCTTGATGTTCACACTTCATACGCTTTGCCTATGCAAGCTCAAGAGACTGACACAAGGGTCCGGTCCCTCAGGTATTCAACCACCGAGGACTGATCGCCGCTGAACACCACACGCTCATCCTTGCCACTACGCTGGTAGGCATACATGGGGTCGTAATAATCCGTAAGAAGACCTGCTATCCAATCCCGGTGCGCATCAACGCTGCCCGTACGTTTCTGTTCAGCCAGGGCGCTTTCCATTATTCCCAGCAACGCCTGCTGTTTTTCGCCGCCCAAACGCTTGCGTATTCGTAACAGACCACCAGTGAGATGCTCGGCGAACTGGTCAAAGGCCTGCTGGGGGTCATCGGGATGCAGAGCGGCAAACTCACCATGCATATCGACCACATAGTCGCCAAGGATACGCGTCACACGGTTTTCAAAGGTGTCTTCAAGCCAGATAAGCGGTGCCTGCTGCATCAACCGAAAGAGCTCAAGTGGCACAGTGCAACTGCCCACCATACGGCCTTCATCTTCCAGTACCAGTTGCCCTGCGCCCTGTTCTGTTACGTGCAACGCCTCTATGGCGAGTGCATTTTCAAAATCGATCTGATTCGGCTGAGGGGTCGCATGACGCCCGAAGCTGGAGCCGCGATGATGGGCATGGCCCTCCAGGTCCAGACTGCTCTTCACTGCCTTTATCACTTCGGTCTTACCGGTACCGGTAAGACCGGCAACAATATTCAACGGCAGGGTCTGAACACTGTGTTCGAGGCTATCAATAAGGAATCGACGCATGGCTTTATAGCCGCCAATAATGCGCGGATAGGTAATACCCGCCTCGGCCAGCCACTGCTGCACCAACTGAGAACGCAGCCCACCGCGAAAACAATAGAGATACCCCTCGGGGTTGGCCGCGGCAAAGCCAGCCCAGGCTTCGACCCGCTGTTCTTTGGTCGAGCCGTTCACCAGTTTATGGCCCAGAGCAATGGCTGCCTCCTGACCGGAGTGCTTGTAACAGGTGCCTACCTGCTGGCGTTCGTCATCCGTCATGAGTGGCAGATTGACGACGCCAGGAAACGCACCCTTGTTGAACTCAATCGGCGCGCGCAAATCCATCATGGGCGTGGACTGCAAAAAAATCCGTCGAAAATCCTCGGTGTTTTCGCGCATCAGGTTACCTCGACCCAGGCCCCGCCATCGGCCTCGACACATTTACCGATGGGTTGCAGATCAAATCCTGCTGCCCGGGCCTCAGCCTGAAACGCCTCCTCTGCCGCCGGATCCACGGCCACCAACAGTCCGCCACTGGTCTGAGGATCACACAGCAGATCACGCCAGGCCTCGGGCATGGGCCCGATCTTGTGTCCGTAACTGTCAAAATTGCGCCCCGATCCTCCGGGCACACACCCCTGCGCGAGATAATAGGCAACGCTGGACAGGCGCGGCACACGGCTCTCTTCTATCTGCGCCTTGACGCCGGAGCCCTCGGCCATTTCCGCCAGATGACCAAGCAGCCCAAAGCCGGTAACGTCGGTCATTGCCTGCACGCCGGGGAGCTTTGCAAAGCGGGCTCCCGCAGTGTTGAGCTGACACATCAGATCCCGCGCAACACCGGCATCTTCAGCGCGCAACTTCTTCTGCTTCTCAGCGGTGGTCAAAATGCCGATACCCAGCGGCTTGGTCAGGTAAAGCAGCGCCCCCGGGCGAGCCTGGTCATTGCGCTTGAGCTGGCTACGCATAACCTGTCCCGTCACCGCCAGGCCGAAAATAGGCTCGGGCGCATCGATGGAGTGCCCTCCGGCCAGTGGCATCCCTGCCTCGGTGCATACCGAGCGGGCTCCTGCGATCACCTGCCCGGCGATATGTGCCGGCAGAACATTTACCGGCCAACCCAGTATGGCAATGGCCATCAGCGGCGAGCCGCCCATCGCATAAATGTCGCTGATTGCGTTGGTTGCAGCTATGCGGCCGAAGTCAAAGGGGTCATCAACTATCGGCATGAAGAAATCGGTAGTGCTGACAATGCCCTGCTCGCTGTCGATGCCGAAAACCGCGGCATCATCGCGACTGTGGTTACCCACCCATAGCTGCGGAAAATCAGGGCCGGCGTCACCGACCGACAGAATCTCATCCAGTACTTTTGGTGAAATCTTGCAGCCACATCCGGCACCATGACTGTATTCGGTCAAGCGCACTGTCTCATTCATCCTGCTCTCCAGCATTGGGCACAAAGGCCGAACTTTAACACGTCAGCGAGCCTCAGGGTTTGCCACTCTCGTAGCGGTCCAGGGTGTCGCTGGCCACTATCCGACCTAACTCGATCAGCTCCGGCGCCCGCTGGAACTCGAAGAAGCGACACAGTCGCTTGGGCACATCTATGACGACATCCGGTGGGTACCCGGCAATCTTGTACTGGGTCAGGGACGCCTGCATTGCTTCGAAGGACAGGTTTATCAACTCCAGGAGACTGGCCGGCCCAGCAGGCACCTCAGGTGTCGGGTGAGCCGTGGCAGAATTACCACGGGCTGACCCAGGGCCACCCTGCTCGGGCTCATCCACCACTACCTCCTCCTCCGGCCCGTCGACAAAATCCACTTCATCAATAAAACCCTTGCCCCCGATAGCGTCGCGTCGCATACGCCAGTTGCGCATGCTCAGCGTTTCCATCCATTGATCCCATTGCTGGCGCATCGGCGCCGGGCGTTCGATCACGGGAAGGCTGTAGCCGTTGGTACGCATGCCATTGAGATTCACCGCGATTATCAAATCACAATGGGACGACACCACAGGAACAATCGGTAAAGGGTTGAGGAGCCCGCCATCGACCAGTACCCGGTCGCCCTGGCGCACTGGGGAGAACAGACTGGGAATCGCTGCAGAAGCGCGCATGGCCTGATGCAGGCAACCCTGCTGAAACCATACCTCCTGCTGGTTGGTAAGATCGGTAGCAACGGCAGTGAAATCTATGGCCAGATCTTCGATGCGCTGCTCGCCAACTATTTCCCGGATCTTGCCGAATACCCGCTCGCCGCGTATCGCTCCCATGTTGCCAAATCCGATATCCAGCAGTCTCAACACGTCCAGATAATCAAGACCCGACACCCATTCGCGGTACTCCTGCAACTTGCCGGCCGCATGCATGCCCCCAACAACCGCGCCCATTGAGCAGCCGGCGATGCACTCGATCACGTAACCGCGGCGCTCGATTTCTTCGATCACGCCGATATGCGCGTAGCCGCGGGCACCGCCACTGCCCAATACCAATGCCACTCTTTGCGTCATGGGTTGTATTGCCCCTGTTTACTTGATTGTCGATGTAGATTGACGACGAAAGCCGGTCTGCGCATGATGCCCGGATGTCCTCCGGCGCATAAGGTCTTCCGTGCTCACACCCCGTCTATTTCGTTGCCTGAAAATAATACTGGTCGTGCTGCTGCTTCTGGCGGTGATCGGCACCCTGATTGGCTGGGGCTTGCACAGGGCAGAGCCCAAACGCAACGGGCAGCTTGACTTGTCGGGTCTGCGCGCACCGGTCTCGGTATTCTACGACGCCTGGGGTGTACCGCATATTGATGCGCAGCATGACGCCGATGCTTACCGCGCACTGGGGTACGTACACGCTCAGGAACGCCTGTTCCAGATGGATATGTTACGCCGTATTGGCGCGGGAAGACTCTCCGAAGTTTTCGGTGCCGATTCGCTCGAAACGGACCGATTCTTCCGTTCGCTGGGCATAAACCGCTTCGCCCAGCGTTATGCCGCCTACCTGGAGACCCAGGGCGATCAGCCCCATGTGCAGTTGATCCATGCCTACCAAGACGGCATCAATCAGTATATTGACCAGGGTGGGCAGCCGCTGGAATACAGCCTCCTGCTGACCCGCCCGGACTACTTTTCCACCGAAGATATCGCGCACATCATGGGCTACATGGCCTATTCCTTTGCCGAAGCCTTCAAGACCGATGCCCTTACCGACCAGGTTCGGGGCAAGCTGGGAAAGCGACATATGCAGGATCTGGTTCCCGGCTGGCCAGAGAGCATCCCACCCAGCAGCGCTCCGGCTGAACCAGTGACAGGGACTTACGATAACCGTTGGGCGGATGAACTGCTGGGCCGGGTTGCCAACGTAGAGCGGCACCTGCCCGCCGGTCAGTTTCTGGGCAGCAACGCCTGGGCAGTCAACAGCAGTCGCAGTAGCAGCGGCGCTCCCATGCTCGCCAATGACCCACACATTGGTTTCGCCGCCCCTGCGGTCTGGTTTGAAGCCCACATCAGGACCCCCGAGCACGAGGTATATGGCCATTTCCTGGGTGGTATGCCCTTCCCCCTTCTTGGGCAGACGCGGCGCCACGCCTGGGGGCTGACAATGCTCATGAACGATGAGATCGATTTTTATCGCGAGCGGGTCAATCCTGACAATCCCAGCCAGGTTTGGGAGGCTGACAAAGGCTGGCGGGATCTGGCAATACACGAGGAAGTGATCAAGATTCGGGGCCATGAAGACCGTCTGATAAGGCTGCGCAGCTCTCACCACGGGCCGATTATCAATGATCCATTAAGCCAATCGGTCGGGGACCTGGAAAGCGACCGGCAGCCGGTCAGCCTGTTCTGGACCTTTCTTGATCCCACCAACGACTCTGCCAAGGCATTTTACGGATTATCCCGCGCCGCCAGCATGGGTGAGTTTGAACAGGCAGCCTCACTGCATGTCTCCCCCGGCCTCAACCTGATCTACGCCGATATCGAAGACAACATTGCCATGTGGGCAATTGGACTGATCAAACGTTGGCCGAACAGCAACAATGGCTTCAGCCTGCTCAATGGCAGCATCAGCGGCGACGCCTTTCGCGGCTATCAGCCTTTTACAGCGAATCCGCGCATGGTAAATCCCGGCCAAGGCCATGTATTCAGCGCGAACAATCCCTTTCCGGAGAGCAACCCGCGACGGCTCCTGCCGGGCTATTACGCTCCTTCGGAACGGGCGAAGCGACTCGAGGAGCTCCTCGGCAATGAGGAAACCTTCGACCTCTCACAGTTCAAGACAATGCAGCTGGACACCCACCGTGCCCAGGCCCTGGCTGTGCTCAAGGATGCTCTACCCCTGTTCAGTGATCAATTGCTCAGCGCTGATCTGCGCGCGCCTGCTGCCAGAGCCGCTGCAACGCTTGCCGAATGGGACGGCAGCTTCAACCGCGATGAAATAGGTGCGGCCGTGTATCAGCGTTGGCAGGACCATCTGCTGGAAGCGCTTTTTGCCGACGAGCTTGGAGAAAACTTTGCCATTTTCCGCAATACGCTCATGGCCGAGAAGAGCCTTTTCAGCCTGTATTGGAAGCCCGCCTCGCCGTGGTGGGACAACCGCCAGCAACCCATAATGGATGGCCGCCAGGCAGCGATCGAACAGGCCTGGATAAGAACTATCGAATCTCTCTCGCAGGATCTGGGAGTGGAAACGCAAAAGTGGACCTGGGGAAGGCTTGCCGTTCTGCAACATAGGCATCCATTGAGTGAACGCCTGCCCTTTGGCGGTTTTTTCGATAGCGAAGCTACTCCCGTCGATGGCGGCCGGGAAAGCCTCAACAGCATGTCATTCGACGTCGGGGGCAACCGCTACGAGATCAAGGCAGGTCCCTCAACGCGGCGCCTGATTGACCTGGCTGACCTCAACGGTACGTTGAGCATCTTGCCAATGGGGCAGTCAGGCTTCCCACTGGACCCTCACTATGATGATCAGGCCGAGCTTTACAACGAAGGCCGATACCGCAGTCAGTTGTTTGACTGGCTAGCGATCAAGGCATTGCCAGACCGCCTGTTGATCGAACCGGACTGAAGCCAGAGCCAACAAGACCTCATATCTTGTCGATAACAATGCCCGTTTCCGGGTACGGCTGACCTATTTCCAGTCGCGATGAACGTATATCCAGATCGATCAGACGCTGCATCACTGCCGGTGCCTGCTGACCACTGATTGCCACTCGCACACGAGTGTCAGAGCGCAGCATGCGATTGACCAGATTGATCCAGACTTCGGGATCCTCCGCACGCGGTTTTTCAGTTACAAGCCCCAGCTCCAGCCCAGGTAGTGCCAGACGTCCATTGGCGTGGAGCAACTTCAACAGGGTCGAGGGTGTTGGATAAAGCGGTTCGACAATCGGCTCTTCGGGCGTGAATTGATCAACATGTACGTAAGAACGCTGGTTACCCCGAGTTATGGCGTAGACACTCACCAGACGCTGCGGATCTTCCTCCAGTCTCACCGAGAGGTACGCCTGGTTTTCCTCCGGACCATAGAGCCTGGAGTTGTCCAGTACTTCGTTTGCCCACAGGCTACTGGCACCGCACTCCCTGCCCTCACAGTAGAACAGCATGCTATGTGGACGAGCCAGCAACTGATCCCTGACATGTTCGAACCCTTCGGCTCGGGAGTGTATGCGGGGAATTTCGAATGTCACCCTGATAAGCTCGCCCGTCGCACGCACCTCCCTCTCGGCCCGCAGACGGTTGTTTACCTTGCGCACCAGGCCGATAACCACCGCGTGATCGGCCTGAGGTAGCACCTTGGAGTCGGTTATCTGAGCGCCCGGAAAGGGATTGATGCTCAGACCCTGCGGGACGGTCTCAGCCAGCGCCAGCGGAGCAAGAAGTAGCGACCCCAGGCAAACCTGAACGTGGCGGTTAAAAGCTGTGAGTGACATCGATACTCCTGGTTGTGGTTTTCATACCAGCGTATCGCGATGCCTCCCGTGCAGCATCGACAATCACGCCAGTTTGGCAAAAAAACTGTCAAATATCGTTGCTATTTCTTCGGCCTGCTCCTCAAGGTGCAGGTGATGGCCGCCATCAATGTCGTGGCGCGTGATGTGCGCAAAACGTTCGATCCGCTCTACTACCTGCGGGTGCTTGTGCATTACACCCTGGTTGGCCAGCACCAGACAAACAGGTGACTGGATAGCTTCAATGAACGCCGCAGCATGTTCGCTGGTCAATCGCATGGGTGAGGGTAGCATCAATTGCGGGTCGGTTCGCCAGGTCCAGCCTCCATGTTCGGGCATCAGCCCCCGCTCCACCAGCAAGGCAGCAGCCTCATGACTTAGAGCGGTATTACCACCACGGGCTCGCGCATCAACAGCTTTGGCCACGCTGTCGTAAACAGGTTTACGTTTGTCCGCAAGGGCAAGGCTGGCATCAAAGAAGCGTGCCATCTGCCTGGGCGCTTCTTCGGCCTCGGAGGTAAAAGGCAGCAGGCCATCAATAAGGCAGGCGCCCATCACCCGGTCTGGCAAGCTGCCTGCAAGAATTCCGCTGATGATCGCGCCCATGGAATGACCCAGCAAGGCAAAGCGCTTCCAGCCCAGGCTCTCTGCCACCTGAAGCACGGTAGCGGCCTGCTGCCAGAGACTGTAGCCTGCCGCGGGCATATGACCTGAAAGCCCGTGGCCTGGCAAGTCCAGGGCTACCAGGTGAATACCCGACAGGTGAGGTGCGAGACGATCGAAGGTTGCTGCGTTGTCCAGCCAACCATGTAGCCCGATAACGGGCAGTCCATCTGCATCTCCCCAGACCTTCGCCGCAACTTCGAGTGATGGCAGGGAAAAACGCACTTCATGACTGTTTGCTTGCATTGAAGACTATCCTGTTTGGCATGCCGAAGGCCGGTAGGGTACAAGACCAGTGAGTCAGATCGAGCCCGGTTTTAGAGCGCAATCTATGTGGAGTCTCCAATCAGGACAAGTAATGGCGACCAGCATGAATAGCCGGCTATAACCCGGCACCTGTATCAAGGCATTGTCCTGTCTATGTTACTTTATGGGCACGACTGCCATGGTCAGCCGTGATATGCAGGTCGCCTCACCCTCCTCGTTGTGCAGGCGGATGTCCCACACGTGCGTGGTACGTCCCAGATGGACCGGTCTTGCTACCGCGGTGACCCTGCCGGCACGGACTGCCTTGAGATGATTGGCGTTAACCTCCAGACCAACGCAGTAGAACTTGTCCTTGTCAATACACAAGTACGAAGCAGTACTGCCGAGTGTCTCAGCCAACACAACCGACGCACCACCATGCAGAATCCCGTAGGGCTGATGTGTACGGTGATCCACCGGCATGCTCGCGCTGATCCAGTCATCACCAAAATCTTCGAAACGGATATCCAGAAGCGTGTTGATGCTCTGGCCACCGTGCAACTGATCCAACTCAACTTCCTGTTTCCAGATACCCATCAGACCTGCCTCCTCTCCACTCATGACGCTGTGTTTATCAACCCTCTGCCTGCCACACTACATGCTTGCCGCTGACAGACCAGTCCTCAAAACGGTCCTGATAAGTCGCTTCAACGACGTTGCGCTTGATTTTCAGGGTCGGCGTCATGGAGCCGTTCTCGACAGTCCAGGAATCCTCCAAAATAACCAGGCAACTCAATTGCTCATGTCGGGCCAGAACGGCGTTGACCTCCTCCATCAAGGCAGCCAGGCTGCGGGCAAGCTGCTGACGATTTTCTCCTGCTTCATGAACGCCTGCCTCGGAGAGTTGGACCAGCGCCAGCGGCTGGGGCAGGTTATTGCCCACCACACACACCTGCTCCACCCTGCTATGTGCCGACAGGAGGTTCTCGATCGGCGCAGGAGCTACATACTTGCCTTTTGACGTCTTGAAAATATCCTTGATCCGGCCGGTGAGTCGCAGAAAGCCTTCGTTGTCTATTTCCCCGATATCACCCGTTCGCAGGAAGCCATCCGGGGTAATGGTTTCAGCCGTTTTTTCCGGCTCCTTGTAATACCCCTGCATGGTGCCGTTGCTGCGCACCAACAATTCCCCGTCCTCGGAAAGCCGGCACTCAACTCCCGGATTAGGCAGGCCGATCCAACCCTTTTTGTAACGTTTGGGGCGACCAAGATGTGAGTAGCCGCAGTTCTCGGTCATACCATAAACCTCCGCGATATTCAGGCCCAGGCTCTGATACCACGCCATTGTGCTGTCTGCCACCGGCGCAGCGCCGCACACCGCATAACGAATCTGATCAAGCCCCAGGCCCTCCAGCACCCTACGTCCCACGATCCGGCCAAGAACCGGAACCTTGAGCAATGTATCCAGTAAGCGCGGCGGGACCCTGCTGATTACTGCCAGGTGAAATTTGACCCAGATACGCGGCACGCCGAAAAAGACTGTTGGCCTGGCCCGCTGCATATCGCGCTGAAAAGTATCCAGGCTGTCGGCAAAGAAAATGGTTTCTCCTGCCAGTAGAGAGGCGATTTCGACAAACTGCCGCTCGGCTACATGACATAGCGGCAGATAGGAAAGTAAACGATCCTGATCGCTGATATTGAACAGGCGCAGACAATTGTTGGCCGAGAAATACATGTTCTGGAAGCTGAGCATCACCCCTTTGGGCATGCCGGTGGTGCCTGACGTGTAAATGATCGTAGCCAGTTGATCAGGCTCCGGGGAGGGCGTGCCCGGCAGAGGCTCGTGAGCGTCGAGCAGGGCTTGCCAGGTGAGAAGATCAGGGTCATCCGGTGCCAGAGGCAAGCCTATCCTGGGTATATCCTGCGGCACCCCCGAACGCATGCTGGCCCACTCATCAAGCTTGCCGACAAACACCGCGCGAGCCTCGGAATGCTCGAGGATCTGGCGCACGGAGTCGGCGGTCAGATTGGGGTATAAAGGTACGGAGATATGGCCTGCCATCCATATCGCCAAATCTGTCACGATCCAGTGAGCGCAATTCTTGGATATCAATGCGATATGGCTCTGCGGCGGCAGATCGAGGCTCAGGAGGTAGCTGGCAATGCGACGGGCCTGGGCACCTACTTCGCCCCAGCTGTAGTTCTGCACCTGACCGTCGGGCAAGGGTTGAACCAGGTAAGTCTTTTCCGGATGCAGTCGCTCGCGCCGATAAAACGCCGCCAGCGCCGTCGCGTCGGTCGATTTGGCCTGATCTTCCATTACACCACCTCGGTCTGTCTTGTTTTTCTTATGGATAAGACTGCGAGTTGAAAACTACCTATCCAAAATTCACTATCCCACGCCGCCTTCTTCCTGCCAAGACGAAACGGGCCTGGATTGTTGCAGCAAAACTGCCAGTTTGAAGACCGCAAAATCAGGCAGGAAGTTCGCCGGGACTTTTCAGCATCAGTAGCCGGCCGATTCCTGCGGCGGGAAAATCCGTTTCGATGCAGGCGAGCCCCGCTGTTGGCATGGGGTAATGGCCACTCCTGTGGCCATCGACAAGCAAAGAGATCAATTGACTGACCAGAGGCTGATGACTGACCAGCAGCAGGTTGCGCTCGGCACGCTCAGCTAGAAAGTCAAGCGCCTGGCGTGGATCGTCATCAGGTGTCAACCAGGCGGCAGTAGCGATGGCGCGCGGATAGGAAATCTCGTGGCACACCTGTTCTGCAGTCTGCTGCGCACGTACGTAAGGGCTTGCAAGAATAGTATCCAGTGACTCCCCTGCGAGAAGATGTGCGACCCTGCGCACCTCTTCACGACCGCGCAGGGTCAGCGCGCGCTCCGGATCGCTGGCTGCCATGGGCTCAGCCTGTCCATGGCGGAGAATCCAGATTTTCATTTGAGCTCGGAGTCAGTCGAGTTCGGCTCGCTCGAGTGGCGAGCTGCCGGAACCCACTGGGTCTCAGGGTCCGGCCATTCCATGAAGGGCCAGGGCTTCTGATCCGAGGCAAAAGTAACAAAACGTCCGATCTGCCATGCATATTGGGACAGGCTGTTACCGAAGCCGGCAAGTCGTGAATCCGACTCTCCAGTGAATAATTTGAATACCAATTGCAGTACCGTCACAGCGACCAGAAGCAACTCCGTGACCTGCCAGGCCAAGGCCAGAAGCAGCGTGTAAATCACTCGCAGCCAATAATCCGCTGAGGTGACTGTGCGTTTGAAAGCGTCCATTACTACTCCTTTTCCAATGGTGTGCAGGACATGAACGCAGAAAATTCCACGTCATCCTTTTGTTCAGCGCTCATCAGACGCCCGATCACAGCATCTAGAGGTTGCTGCTCGAACAATATGGCATGCAACCCTGTCACAAGAGGCATATAAACCCCCTCCTCGTCCGACTTCTGCTTGAGCACCTTCAAGGTGTTTACGCCTTCCGCGACCTGGCCAAGCTGAGCTACGCTCTCGTCGAGTGTATGGCCCTGCCCCAGGGCAAATCCAACCTGGTAATTGCGCGAAAGTGGCGACATGCAAGTAACTATAAGGTCACCGACACCAGCAAGGCCGAGAAAGGTCATTGGACTGGCACCCATGTGCACCGCAAAGCGGCTCATTTCAGCCAGAGAGCGCGTAATCAGCATGCTCTTGGTGTTTTCGCCCATGCCCAAAGCGGCGGCCATCCCGGAGATGATCGCATATACGTTCTTGAGGGCTCCGCCCAGCTCCACACCGTATTTGTCCTGGCTCGCATATACCCGTAAACGCCTGCTGCCAAGCACAGCCTGTACTCGGCTGCAGAGCGCCTGGTCTTCACTAGCCACCACTGTAGCCGTCAACTCGCCTGTAGCTATTTCCTTTGCCAGATTGGGTCCGGACAACACAGCGATCCGCGCACCCGGCGCCTCCTGCCCGGCAATGTCGCTCATCATCAGAAAACCAGGCTGCTCAATACCCTTGGTGGTACTGATCACATCCTTACCGGCCAGTTGAGGACCAATATCGTGTAGGACCGAGCGAAAGGCACTACTCGGGATGGCCAGGAACACCATATCGGCGGCTGCAACAGCGGCATGCATATCGGTTGTGACAACAAGGCGCGCGTCCAGCTTGAAACCGGGCATATAACGCTTGTTCTCATGCTCTCCAGCAATTTCCGCGGCAACTTTTTCATCACGTAGCCACAGTGTAACCGGGACGCCCCGAGCAGCCATCAGCCCGGCCAGCGTTGTTCCGAAACTTCCTCCGCCCAAAACGCATACGGAAATTTTCTTGTCAGTCATGCCAATTCCTTCAGCTGAGGTTTGCAGCCAGTATAATTCACATCGCAAACTAGGCGGGCTTGGACAGCAAAATCCGACAAAGTTCACTGGTAAATGTGATCACGGCAGGTAATATGGCAGCACATGACTACCCTGGTTGCATAATAATGGCATCTTATTCAACAAGAAGATTGTTACCCTTGCTGGGTGTGGCTTTAAGCCTCCCGGCATTTGCCATGGATGATATTGTTCTGCAGCCGCTTGAGCTGCCCTCTGTACTCAGCGCAACCCGCCTGAAGCAATCCCCCGCCGAAATTCCCGGCAGCATGACGGTTATTGATAGGGAATTGATTCGAGCCAGTGGGGCACGCGATGTACCCGAAATTCTGCGCCTGGTGCCTGGCATGATGGTCGGCTACCTGCTGGGACACCGCAGCAACGTGAACTATCACGGTACCAATACCACCGAAGCACGTCGCATGCAGGTACTGGTAGATGGCCGCTCGGTCTACAGGCCTGGCCTAGCAACGGTGGACTGGACCGACATACCTCTGGCTGTAGAAGATATCGAGCGTATCGAGGTTTTCCGCGGACCCAATACCGCCGCCTATGGTGCCAACGCACTGATGGGGGTCATCAACATCATTTCAACACCTCCCGAACTGCGCCAAGGGACACAGGTACGAATCACCCAGGGCAATCGCGGGGTTAATGACCTCTACGCCAGCCATGGCTTCAGTTTGCAAAACAGTGTCGCGCGGCTGAGCCTGTTCGCCAAGGAGGACACGGGGTTCGACTTTGATGACGATGGTAAGGATTATCGCGACAGCAGAAGGCTGAATGCCTTCAATCTGCTGGGGGAAACCACCCTGAGTGCGAACCAGAGTTTGCAATGGCAACTTGGAGCCAAGGAAGGTAGTAACCAGCTGGAGAATGATTATACGGTAATGGCCGAACCCTCCGACCTTTCTTTCAGGTTTGATCGGGAGATGGCTGAGCACGAGCCCAACTCAGACACCACAGCACGGGATTACTTTGCCCAGCTGCACTGGAAGAACGATCTATCGCCCACCAACCGCCTTGAAGTGAAGGCCTACGCACAACATATGGAACGCCTCGCCCAGTGGCGCGCCTGTGATTCACCCATTGTGTTTTCGCCATTACTGCGTGAATTGGCCGAGCTGGGGAACGTTTACCCTCGCCGCCTCAATTACATTCTGCGCAACCGCAGCGGCGCCTGGGGCGACCCAGCTTTTTATAGCGACTACCTGGTACGTTACGATGGCCTGCCACCAGACAAGCTCCCATTAGTGGACGCCCTGGTCGCCGAGCATCAGGCAGCCCGCGATGGTCAGCCTGCCTGCTGGGATCTCAACGAGAATCTGCGCGAGACCCGTTACGAAGTAGAGGTTCAGAATACGCTGCAACTGAGCAACTCGTTGCGGACAGTGCTGGGTGGCAGCCTTCGCTATGACGAGGCACGTTCGGACACCTTTTTTGATGGCCGGGTAGACAACCAGATTGGCCAGCTTTTCGCCAACTTCGAGTATCGGCCTCATGATCGCTGGCTATTGCATGCCGGCGCCATGGCCGAGGAAGACAGACTGAGTGGTTTTTCATTCTCGCCCAGACTGGCAGCGCACTATTTTCTGCGTCCGACCCATAGTCTTCGTGCGGTTTATTCCGAAGCTGTCCGCTCACCCGACATGTATGAGAACAATGCCAACTGGACCTATACAGCAAATAACCTGAGCGGACCGGTTTCCGGCAGCGACAAGTACTACGCCCTTGCCCGTGGTCCCGGAGATCTGGAACAGGAAAGGATGCGGTCCCGAGAGCTGGGGTACAACGGTTACTTCTCAAATCTTGCCCTCTCGGTCGACATAAAAGTCTTCTACGACGAGATCAGCAACATGATCAGTCAACCGCTGCAGATTGTTAACTTCGTGCCAAACAATGACAGCTTTAGTCGCTTCCAGGGTGCCGAGACTCAGTTGGACTGGAAAATGAGTCGCCGCGACAGAGTGCGGCTAACCTATGCTTATATCGATTTTGTAGCGACGAATCGGCTTGACCAGCGGCTGACCGCCCGCAACAGTGGTTCGGCGGCATGGCTGCGAGAGTGGCCGGCAGGCTTTGAAAGCAGTCTGATATATTACGGGGCTGACATGCTCAATGAACGTCGATTTGAACGGCTGGATGGCCGGGTTGCCAAGCGGTTTGGCTCCGGCACCAATAATCTGGAACTGGCACTGACCTGGCAATATCGACTGGATGACGAAGGCCTCACCTGGCCCGAGAACCTTTACGAGAATCGCAGCCACTATTACGTCAGCGCCGAGCTTGATTTCTGAGGCGGCTCTACCCGCAGGCAGTACTGACTGATGACAGACAGGCACAAGGAATGTCGCCATGAACAATACCTGGGCGCCCGTATCCGAGCGCTGGCAATGAGATTCGCCTGCCATATTTTGCTGTTATGGCTGAGCTCTTTGGCCATGTATTCACAGGCTGCAACGCTCATGGTCATCGTGCCAAGCCCAACAGCCCTGACTGAAGAGTTCGTCGACGAACTGACACGCGAGCGAACTGGAGACAAGATCCTGGTGCACAGCCTGGATACGGAACCACCCAATATGGCGGTCAACGCCGACGTTATCATTACCATGGGAGTCGCAAGCCTTGAGCGGCAACTGGCGAAAGGTAGCTCCACACCCGTCATAGCCACTTATGTCAGCCAGAGCAGCCTTAATGAATCAGCGTTAAAGGAATTGCCCAGGCATGCCCGCGTCATTCTGGCCAATCCCAAGCCGGAACGTCAGCTGCGCCTGGCCAAGCTGCTCATCCCGCGCTTGCGCACAGCTGCACTGCTGCACAGCTCTGTCGATACGGATCAGCTCAGCCACTGGATAAGAGCGGCTGACAGCAACGACGTCAAGCTGAACATTGCGGAGTTGGCTGCACCCGAAGACCTTGCCCGCACCCTGGTCAGCACGCTTGACCGAAGCGACGTACTCATGGGGCTCGACGACAGAAGCATCTTCAACGCAGACAACCTGAAGACCATTCTACTGACAAGCTACACGCGCGACCGGGTATTGATTGGCCCGAGCGCTCCTTTCATCGCGGCTGGCAGCCTCAGCACTACATTCAGCTCGCCAGCGGACATGGCCCGCAGCGTTGATTATCTGCTGGACAATCCCGCCTCGGATGCGCGCCTGGAATATCCGCGTTTTTTTTCCGTTCTCAGCAACCAGCAAGTCGCCCGCTCCATGGGCTTCGCACCGCCAGATGATGCTGCTCTGGCCGCAGAGCTCGTCCGCGTGGAGGACACCCAATGAGTCTCTGGCAAAGCGGCAGCATTCACAACCGGCTGATCGGTATTGCACTTTTTCCCGCGGTACTGCTTGCCTTGGTGGTATTTGCCTACTTTCTTGCGGAACGGCTCGACGACGTCGAACGGCAGCTTACGGAAACCGGGGAACTGATCGCCGAGCAACTGGCACCAACCGCCGAATACGGCGTGATCAGCGGCAATATCAGTACGTTGGAGAGCCTCATCAGTGGCGTTCTTGATACTCCCCACGTACTTAGTGTTGAGGTCTTCGATGATCACGGCAACCGGCTGGTCGCACTGCCGCCGGGTACAGCTGGAGCAGATGACGAAACCATACGGTATTTTTCCGCAGCGATCCGCCGCCAGCAGATCCCGCTCAAGAACGATCTCTTTCTATTGGACAGCGCACCCCAGATCAGCGACAGCTTCCGCTACCTTGGCCAGGTGCGCGTAGGCCTGAGCGAAAGCGCATTTAGCAGCAGGCAACACGAAATCCTCTACCGTGCGCTTATCCTCGCAGCGCTGGTAATGGTCGCGGCGTTATTTCTGGCCTTGCGTTTGGCCAAGGCGTTATCCGAGCCGCTCGCCCGCATGAGCACAGCAGTCCAGCGACTCAAAGAAGGCAATCTGAAGGTACGACTGGAAGAGGGCGAACAGCACGAAATCGGTCGATTGATGCACAACATCAACACACTTGCCAGCACACTGGAGCGCTCTGCCAGCGAGCAGAACCGCACCATGGCCGAGATGGCTGCAGCACGGGAAGAGGCAGAGACCGCCAACAATGCAAAGTCCGAATTTCTCGCCATGATGAGTCATGAGCTGCGCACGCCCATGAATGGTGTTTTCGGCATGCTTCAGTTGCTTGAAACTACCAGCCTCAGTAGTGAACAGACCGAATATGTGCAGATTGCTGGCGAGTCCACAAATCATCTGTTGCGTGTTATCAACGATATCCTCGATTTCTCGCGTATCGAACACGACGCGCTGGAGCTGGAACAGATCCCTTTTGATCTGGCAGACCTCATTGATCACTCGGCAGTCATCTTTGAACACACGGCAGCTCAGCAGGGTTTGCAAATGACCATGCAACGCAGCGGTGACCCGCAATCACCCAGGGTTGTTGGCGACCCCACTAGAATCCGCCAGATTCTGGTAAACCTGATTGGCAATGCATTGAAATTTACCGAGCAGGGCAGCATCGAAATTACCAGTAGTTGGCATCGGATGTCTGCCAACAGCCTGTGGCTGGAATGTCACGTCAGTGACACCGGCATAGGGATCTCCCCACAAAAGCTGGAAAGCATGTTCGATGCATTCCGTCAGGCAGACAACAGCACTTCACGACGGTTTGGCGGCACCGGTCTGGGGTTGTCCATTGCCCGGACATTCGCCGAGAAGATGGGCGGCCAACTGACTGCAAGCAGTAAGGAAGGCGAAGGTTCCTGTTTTACCCTCGGCATCCCTCTGCCCCTTGCCGAAGCAGGATCCGATATAGTCACAGTCGAGAACCTGCCAGAAAAAATCGTGTATAGCCCCCGACCCTTGCTGCTCATCGAGGATAATCCGGTGAACCAGATGGTTATCGAGGGCATGCTGCGCACGCTGGAACACAGCGTCATTACAGTTGAAAACGGCCAGAAGGCGCTGGATATTCTCGGCGAAGGAGTACAGGAGTTCTCTGTCATTCTGATGGACTTGCACCTGCCCGACATTGACGGCATCAGCGTCTTTAGGCGCTACCTCGCAGAGTGCGAGACACGGGGTATCCGACCAGCACCTTGCATTGCCCTGACCGCCAGTGCCTTCGAGGAGGACCGCCGGCTGTGTATCGAGGCAGGCATGCAGGACTTTCTCAGCAAGCCGGTGTCGCGTCAGGCCCTGCAACGCAGCCTCGACACCTGGCTACGCATTGATCAAAACAATCATTGATGATCCTGATTGCCTGACATTTCGTGCCTGTCAAAGCGTGTGCGGAGAAGCGATACTAAGCGGCTATTAAGTTACCGCAATGCCTGAAGGCATCTCCATACCATACCAACCAGCACAGGGCCGACCGTCAATGAGCGCTACAGCAATTACGCCTGTTACCCTCGATACTCCATTTTGTCTGCTTCCGGAACTCATCGCTCGCCACGCCGCAGAACGCGGTGATCACCCAGCCCTCGTCCAGGAAGGTAAGCAACTCAATTTCCGCGAACTGGATCAACAGGCAAACCGGGTAGCCGCCGCATTGCAGCGCGACGGGCTGGTTGTCGGTGACAGCATCGCCATCTGTGGCAGCAACTCGATTGCCTATGCCCTTTTGTATATAGGCGCTCTGCGTGCAGGCGTTGTGGTCGCGCCGCTCGCCCCCTCTTCTACTCCTGAAAGCCTGATGACCATGATTCGCGACTCGGCAGCCAGGCTGGTGTTTGTTGATCAGGCTGTTGATCAGGCACTGGCAACGATCGATGCCGCCAAACAGATTCGCCTGTTGAGCATGGACGACAGCCGGACGGATGAAAGCTTCAGTGCCTGGCTGGACAATGCTGTACCCAAGCCGGTTAACATCACTGCAGAGATGCCATTCAATATCATCTATTCTTCCGGTACTACGGGCGAACCAAAGGGCATCGTGCAGTCACACGGGATGCGCTGGTCACATATTCAGCGGGGACTGGTGTTCGGCTACGGCCCCGATTGTGTCACCCTCATTTCTACGCCTTTGTACTCCAACACTACCCTGGTTTCATTTCTGCCCACGCTGGGCCTGGGCGGTACTGTCGTATTGATGTCCAAGTTTGATGGTGCGGCTTATCTGAAACTGGCAGAGCAGCATCAGGTGACACATACCATGCTGGTACCGGTGCAATATCAGAGGCTCATGGCTCGGGAGGATTTTGATAATTACGACCTGTCGCATTTTCAGATGAAATTCAGTACCAGTGCACCCTTCCATGCCGAACTCAAGGCCGACATTCTGGCGCGCTGGCCGGGTGGTCTCATCGAGTTCTACGGTATGACAGAAGGCGGCGGGTCTTGCATGCTCGCAGCCCACCAATTCCCCGACAAGCTGCACACCGTGGGCAAGCCGCTAGAGAACCACGATATCCGCGTAATTGATGAAGAATGCAAGGAGCTGCCGCTCGGCTCGGTTGGCGAAGTTGTGGGGCATTCCCCGGCAATGATGACCGGATACCTGAACAAGCCGGAGAAAACAGCTGAGGCCGAATGGTACGACTCCGAAGGCAAGCGCTTTATTCGCACTGGCGATGTCGGCAGATTTGATGAAGATGGCTTCCTTACCCTGATGGATCGCCGTAAAGATATGATTATCACAGGGGGATTCAATATCTATCCCAGTGACCTGGAACTCGAGCTACGCAAGCATCCGGATTTGCAGGACGTCACCGTCATCGGCGTACAGTCCCGCAGCTGGGGGGAAACACCGGTAGGCTATGCAGTTCTCAAGCCCGGCACCAACACCGAGGCTGACAGCATTCGCGAGTGGTTCAACCAGCGCGTTGGCAAGACCCAGCGTCTGAACCGCCTGATTCTGACTGACGAACTTCCGCGCAGTGCCATTGGCAAGGTATTGAAACGCGAGCTGCGCGACCAGTTCCAGGAACAGTTCGGCGAGCTCGATTGAATTACCAAACCCATTCCTGCCAGCTCCAGTCGGGCTGGCGGGGATTGATCCAGATCAGCTACGCCGGTTCGAGCGCGACAGAAACTTTGTTCTCAGCAGTCATCGCAGGTATCCTCAACGCCTGAGCTGCCGGCGTAGCGCATTTTTGTGACTTTCCAGTCGGGCGGGCAGTCTAGCTTACGCTGACGAGTCGCTATTGCACTCGTTACGCAGAAACCATACCGCCCCACCGAACGGGGATGAGCAGGAGCGAACATGTCTAAACAGAATGCGTACAACCGGGAAGAGCTGCTTCAGTGCAGCCGTGGCGAGTTGTTCGGACCCGGAAACGCACAACTACCCGCCCCCAACATGCTGATGATCGATCGTATTACCCACATCAGCGACACTGGCGGTAAATATGGCAAGGGCGAAATAGTCGCCGAACTCGATATACATCCCGACCTGTGGTTCTTTGCCTGCCACTTCGAAGGCGACCCTGTCATGCCCGGTTGCCTTGGCCTGGATGCCATGTGGCAACTGGTAGGCTTTCACCTCGGCTGGTTGGGTTACGCAGGCAAGGGCCGCGCCCTGGGCTCCGGCGAAGTGAAATTCTTCGGCCAGGTTTTGCCCAGCGCCAAGAAGGTCACCTACACCATACATATCAAGCGCACTATCAACCGCTCACTGACCCTCGGTATTGCCGACGGCAGCATGGCCGTCGATGGCCGCGAGATCTACACCGCTGAAGGTTTGCGTGTAGGTCTGTTTACTTCTACCGATAGCTTCTGAGGATTCTCACCATGCGTCGTGTCGTCATTACCGGAATGGGCATTATCTCCTGCCTCGGTCAAGACCTTGAAAGCGTTGCCGCCAGCCTTAAATCCGGCAAATCAGGTATCCGCCATAACCCCTCCTATGCGGAAATGGGCTTACGCAGCCACGTATCCGGTAGTGTGGACATTGACCTTGATGCCGCCATTGACCGCAAGGTCAAGCGCTTCATGGGCGACGCCGCTGGCTTTGCCTATCTGTCCATGCAACAGGCGATAGCCGATGCCGGCCTGACTGCCGAAGAGATCAGCCACCCTCGCATAGGGCTGATCGCCGGCAGTGGCGGCGCCTCGACCCTGAACCAGATGGAAGCGGTCGACATTCTGCGCGAAAAAGGCGTTAAGAAGATTGGACCCTATCGCGTACCCCGCACCATGGGCAGCACCGTATCAGCCTGTCTTGCAACACCATTCAAGATCAAGGGCATCAACTACTCGATCTCCTCGGCCTGCGCTACCAGCGCTCACTGCATTGGCAGCGCAATGGAGCAGATTCAGATGGGCAAGCAGGACATGGTCTTTGCTGGCGGCGGTGAAGAGGAGCACTGGTCCCAGTCAATGCTGTTCGACGCCATGGGCGCCCTCTCTACTCAATACAACGACACCCCGGAGAAAGCTTCACGGGCTTATGACTCCAAGCGGGATGGTTTCGTGATTGCCGGTGGCGGCGGCATGGTCGTGGTCGAGGAGCTCGAGCATGCCCTGGCGCGCGGAGCAAAAATCTACGCTGAAGTGGTTGGTTATGGCGCCACCTCCGACGGCTATGACATGGTCGCACCCAGCGGTGAAGGCGCAGTACGCTGCATGCAGCAAGCACTGGCAACCGTGGAAGGCGACATTGACTATCTGAACACGCACGGCACCTCCACTCCGGTCGGCGACGTCGCAGAACTGAAGGCTATTCGTGAGGTGTTTGGCGACAAGCCGCCAAAGATCAGTTCGACCAAGAGTCTCACTGGCCACTCCCTGGGTGCTGCTGGTGTACAGGAAGCCATCTACTGCCTGTTGATGATGCGCGACAATTTCCTTACCGCCTCCGCGAACATCGATGAGCTGGACGAAAACGTCGGCAGCCTGCCAATTCTTCGCGAAAAGGCTGATCAGGCCGCGAACCTGATGATGTCCAACAGCTTTGGTTTTGGCGGCACTAACGCTACGCTGGTGCTGAAGCGTTGGACCAACGCCTGATCTCTGGTTAACAGCAGCGCAGTTGTAACCCTTCGGGCGGCCTTGGCCGCCCGAAGTCGTTGTGGTGTCTGAAAATCGGGCTACGCCCCAATTAAGCGCTTACCGCTCGAAGATGGCGCAGCTCCACAACCTTGCTGTTATTTCGCAGCTGATTGCATGCCCGCTAGCGCTTACCCGGCGCTGGCATCTTCCTTGCTTAAGCTGATGGCAGACATAGGTAATATCAATCTGACATCCCCCCCCCCCC
>NZ_BMFF01000007.1:113188-184648 GCF_014637955.1 Halopseudomonas salina
TTATTTCAGGATATGGATCTGAGCCTGGAGATCCCAGCTCAACCTGGGCTGATTGGCAAGCTTGGGCATTTCACCGCCAAGCTACAGCAACGCATTACCTTGAGCTTGCACGCAGCGGTGGGCATAGCCTCCCATGCACCTCAACTGGCCAGAATTGCGCGTACTACTGAAATCCATGGAGAACAACTGGCGCAGTCTTCCGAACTAATAGCCAGCGCTGTAGAGGAAATCAGCGCCAGTCTCGAGGCTGAGCTGGTCCCGGGGGCCACTGCTGTAGCTGACCTTTCCAGCGATGTCACCACTCAGCTCAAAGACTGCACCAGTGAGAGCCAACTGGTGCTCAGGCAGGTGCAGACTATTCAAAATACGGAAGAGCAGCTAGCCAGTGAAATCATTCAGTTAGGCAAACAGATTGAGGAGGTCAACCAGGTTATTGTCATGATTGCGACCATTTCCCAGCAAACCAATCTGCTGGCATTGAATGCCGCCATTGAAGCTGCTCGCGCCGGAGAACTCGGTCGAGGCTTCGCGGTGGTCGCAGACGAAGTCCGACGCCTGGCGGGCAACACCACTGAAGCAACCAATCAGGTCAGCCAGATCATCGACGGCTTTCGATCCAGTATGCAGCGGTTACACCAAGCAGGCGAATGCATGCATCAGGCAGTCGTCGATGGTCAAAAAGGTATTCAGAGTGTAGACCAGGGTCTTATTGAAGCCACGAGCGCGATGGAACGGCTGGATCAACGCGTTGCCGGTATGGCCAGCGGCACTGAGCAAATTGGCGCAGCAGTACGCTCTGTCAGTAAGGACGTACAGAACGTAGCTGATGTGGCAGGTGAGTTGCAGCTTGGCGCCACCGCGGTGCGCGAGCATAGTGATGCCGTACGCAATGAGAGCGACAGGCTATTGGAGGGTCTTGGCGATTTCCAGCTTGGTATCCACCAGCAGATTCGCAAAAGCGTTACAGCCCTGGCCGCAGAGCCCTCCATGATCGCCAGCATTCGCGATGCAGAGCGGGCCATGCAGCAATGCATCGCCCGCGACAATCGTCTGGAATTGCTGTATCTCGTGGGCGCCGATGGCATCCAGGTCAGTGAAAACATCTTGGCCGCAGATCTGCCTGTGGCCAAGAACAGCGTGCGCGGCAAGAACTGGTCCACGCGCCCATGGTTCCGTGCGGCCAAGGAACAGCTAGCTCCCCACATCAGCCCGGTGTACAGATCATCTGCGACGGACGCATTCTGTTTTACGCTCTCTACTCCCGTATTCGACATGGAAGGTCGATTACGCTACGTACTGGGCGCAGACGTGCGCCTGTCCGCATTACTGACGGACGTGACTGCAAAGGGTCGTGGAACTCGACCAAGCCTCGCTGTTTGAAACGGGTTTACGGGCACACGACTGCAGCAGATCTGGCATAGACGCGGTCGTGTGTCTCGATTTGCGACAACAGCCCTGCCCCATCAAACCTGATGATAGTGCTTGCCTGACAGGCATAAGCTGCTACAACTCTTGTATGCAAACACTACCTGATGGACTCATCGTTATCCTCAAGCGCGCTTGTCCAACCTGCGCCCTCATTGAACCCGTGCTCGCCCAGTTGGCTGGCGGGTCGCTGCCATTGACTGTCATAGTGCAGGACACCGCTGATTTCGACGTGGGCCGTGGCCAGCAAATTGCTGATGACAGCCTGGAATGGTCCTGGCAACTCAACTGTGAAATTGTGCCGACACTGATCCACCGTGCAAAAGGTGCAGAAGTTGATCGCACCTACGGCTGGTTTCGAGAAGACTGGGAAAAGCTCAGCGGCGTATCCGGGTTAGGTGCTGATCTACCCGCATCTCGCCCAGGGTGTGGGTCCAAAACCCAGGATCCAGGCGTCGCCGACCGCCTGGCCATCCGCTTCGGCGCGGTCAAGTTCAATTCCCGCGAAGTGGAAATCGGCGAAAGCGAAGATCCCATCGAAGCCTGTCACGAGCGTGGTTGGAGCGATGGCCTGCCAGTCGTTCCACCGACGCCGGAACGCGTCTATCGCATGCTCCAGGGCACCACTCGCAAAGCCGACGAGGTATTGGGATTAATGCCGCCGGACCTGGTGCCCTGCACCGTCGAGAAGGTGGCGATCAATGCGGTAATGGCTGGCTGCAAACCCGAATATATGCCCGTGGTGCTGGCCGCGGTCGAAGCTGCACTGATTGACGAATTCGGCATGCACGGCCTGCTCTGCACCACCATGTTTGCCAGCCCGCTGGTTTTGGTGAACGGTCCGGCGGCCAAGCGTGTAGGCATGAATTCCGGCGTCAACTGCCTGGGCCAGGGTAATCGGGCCAATGCCAGCATCGGGCGCGCCCTGCAACTGGTGGTGCGTAACATCGGCGGCGGCCGTCCCGGCGAAATTGATCGCGCCACCATGGGTACTCCGGGCAAGTACACTTTCTGCTTTGCAGAAGCAGAGGACAGTGATTGGGATTCCCTGGCGGTGGAGCGGGGTTTCAGCGCAGACCAGTCGGTCGTCACCCTGTTCGCCGCTGAAGGGGTGCAGGCGATCGTTGACCAGAAATCCCGCACACCCGAATCCCTGGCCCGCAGTTTTGCATTGTCGCTACGCTCGGTTGACCACTACAAGCTGGTGATGCACGGCGATGCGATGCTGGTGGTATCACCGGAGCATTGCCGCGTATTTACCGATGCCGGCTGGAGCAAGGCGCGCCTGCATGAGGAGCTAGGCAGGTTATTGACCCTGCCAGGCAAGGATCTGGTCATGGGCGCCCAGGGTATTACCGAAGGCATGCCGGAGAATTTCGCTGGCGCTGATTTACCCAAATTTCGTCCTGGTGGATTGATGATCGTGCGGGCCGGTGGCCCGGCCGGTCTGTTTTCCGCCGTAATCGCTGGCTGGGCTGCGTCTGGCCCAACCGGCTCCACCCCGGTTAGCAAGGAGGTATTGGCATGACATCGCCAACCGTACTGCTCGACCCAACCGCCGAGCGTTCTGCGGCCAGCCGAAGCCTGACAGCCCGGCCGGCGACCCTCGACGGGCTTACTGTCGGCCTGCTGGACATTTCCAAGGCACGCGGCAACGTGTTGCTGGATCGCCTGGACGAGCTTCTCAGTGAGCGCGGAATCGAAGTGAAACGCTATCGCAAGCCCACATTCGCTCGCATTGCACCCACTGATCTGAAACAACAGATCGCCAGTGAGTGTGACGTGCTCGTTGAAGGGTTGGCCGACTGAGGCTCCTGTACCTCGTGCTGTATGCATGATATAGGCGACCTGGAAGGCAGACAGATACCCGGAGTAGGCATTGCCTCGACCGAGTTCATCGACGCGGCAAAAATGCAGTCCAAGGCATTGGGGATGGAGCCGAAGATGGTTTTCGTCCAACACCCGATTCAGGACCGTACCGATGAGGAACTCAGGTTGCTGGCAGACCAGGCACTGGACAACATTCTGCAAGCATTGACGTTGCAAGGCGCGTGATCAAGACGGGCCCTGCCCGTCTGGAGACTTGGCTGATGACCCCGCAGGTGTCATCAGTCGCGGCTCTTTGTCTATTGATCACGAGGCCTACCTTACAGTGTCAATCACCAAGCTGGACACCCGCCGTACCCTCCCCGCCATGGACCAGATACTAGGCTGGCCGCTCATACGCGTGCTCGCAGAACAGCATGGCCAGACGCTGGTCAAATGTCTGGTAAACCAGCAGCTGGATCTATTGCGCAAAGCGCAACAACCCTGTGAGCCTGTTCAGTTTGCCGCCAACGTCGAGCAGCACATCCATGGATATCTTTCGCCTTCCCTGCGCAAGGTTTTCAACCTGACCGGCACTGTGCTGCATACCAATCTGGGACGCGCGCCACTCCCCGAAGAAGCCATACAGGCCATGTGCGACGTGTCCCGGGGCGCGAGCAACCTGGAGTTTGATCTGGGCAAGGGCAAGCGCGGCGACCGCGACAGTCATGTAGAGCAGTGGCTGTGTCGTCTGACCGGCGCCGAGGCAGCTACCGTGGTGAATAACAACGCCGCCGCGGTCCTGCTGACGCTCAACACGCTGGCCAAGGGTAAGGAAGTTCTCGTCTCGCGTGGGGAGCTGGTGGAAATTGGCGGCGCATTTCGCGTGCCCGACATCATGCGCCGTGCGCAGGCAAAACTGCACGAGGTGGGCACCACCAATCGCACGCACCGGCGCGACTACGACGAAGCAATAAGCCAACGCACCGGTCTACTGATGACCATCCACACCAGCAATTACGTTATTCAGGGATTCACAGCCAGCGTCGCCGAGCATGAGCTGGCCGAAAGCGCCCACGCCCACGGCCTACCCTATGCCGTGGATCTTGGCAGTGGCAGCCTGATCGATATGCGGCAATGGGGTCTACCCTATGAGCCGACGCCCATGGACAGTCTGCGTGACGGCGCGGACCTGGTGACCTTCAGTGGCGACAAATTACTCGGTGGTCCACAGGCCGGAATTATTGTTGGCAAACGCGAACTGATCGAGAAGTTGAAAAAAAACCCGCTCAAACGAGCCTTGCGCTGCGACAAGGTCACGCTGGCAGCGCTGGAAGCTGTACTGCGATTATATGCCAGCCCGGAAACCCTCAGTCAGCGCTTGCCTGCACTGCGCTGGCTGAGCAGACCCCACCTGGATATTACCGCGCAGGTGGAGCGTCTGCTTCCTGCGATGCGGCAGTGGGCGGGTGACCGCGCCACGGTCAGCAGTGTGGCGGTCATGGGTCAGATAGGCAGCGGGTCACTGCCGATCGAACGTTTACCCAGTGAAGCAATCGCCTTCACTCCTGCCGGGCCCGCGCGTTCCGCTAATCGCCAATTGCGCGAACTGCAACGGGCCCTGTTGAATATGCCAGTACCCGTAGTCGGGCGGATTCACGACAGCCGTCTGCTTCTCGACCTCCGCTGCCTGGATGAGGAACAACAACTGATCGACCAGCTTGCCCGCGATAAGTCGACATGATTGTCGCCACTGCAGGCCATGTGGATCACGGCAAGACAGCCCTGATCAAAGCGCTGACAGGTCAGCATACCGATCGCACAGCCGAGGAACTGCGCCGCGGCATCAGTATCGAGCTGGGTTACGCCTACCTCCCGGGCGACACCGGGCAGAGCATTGATTTTGTTGACGTACCCGGCCATGAAAAATTCATGCGCACGCTGCTTGCGGGTGTCGGCTGTGTGGATGCATTGATGCTGGTCATTGCTGCAGATGATGGTGTAATGCCGCAAACACGGGAGCACCTTGCGCTGGTTGGACTGCTTGAAATCCCGCGTCTACTGATCGTGATCAGCAAGACTGGCCTGGCAACATCGGACCAGATAGTGGCAATTGAACGGGATGTTCTGAGCCTCATAGAACAACAGAATCTCCCTGCGACGATATGTTTACATGTCGACAGCCTGCTTGGTACTGGAGTCGAGGCAGTTGGTGCGCAGTTACAGTTATGGGCGTCCATTACCCCGAAACCCAACTCCAACGAACCGGCACGACTGGTTATTGACCGTCACTTCAAGCAACCCGGACTTGGTTCAGTTGTTACCGGCACGCTGCTGGGGGGGCAGATTGGAACTGGTGACTTTTTGCAGCTGTCCGATAACGGCGCACTCGTGCGGGTACGGGGTATCCAGATTCATCACCGTGAAGCGAAGCAGGCAAGTGCCGGCCAGCGTTGCGCCCTCAACCTCAGCGGCGACCTGCAAGACGCAGCTTTAGGGCGCGGCAGTCAGCTGCTGGCCAAGGGTTCGTGGGCGCCTACCAACCGCTTTGATGCGCGTCTTTATCTGCAGGAACACAACCTGCGCGGTACAGTACAATTGCATATCGGCAGCGCAGTGGTAGGCGCTCGCCTGGTGCCGCTGAAGGGATTGCAATCATCCGATAGCTACGGCCAGTGGGTCCTGGAGCAGCCCCTGTGCTGCTTTCACGGAGACCGCTTCATTGTTCGCGACCCCGCTTCCAGAACCTTGCTTGGCAGTGGCGTTGTCGTTGACCCCTTTGCGCCCCAGCGCGGGCGCCAGAAGCCTGAACGCCTAGCCCTGATCAGAGCCATGGATCAGGTCGGCCCCGATCAGGCACTGGAAACCATGCTCGATGTTCAGTCAGAGGGCGTCGATACCCAGCGTTTCATGCTTAGCCGTCGGCTGAACTCTGTTCCATCCATTTCCACGGATACGCTGCAGATTGGCGGCTGGTTATGGACCCGCGCCAACCTCGAGGCCCTCATACAACAGGCCATAGCTGCGGTCAGTCACTATCACCAGATCAACCCCCAGCTGCTCGGGCCTGTTCGAGCGCAACTGGGGAAGCAATTGGGGCTGACAGCAGATAGCCGGACACTGGCAGCTATCCTGCGCCTGGCACTGGACAGGAATCACCTGAGGCAAACCGGACCTTGCCTGCACTTGCTGACCCATACCCCACAGCTCGATGCACAGGTAACTGACTGGTTCGACCGGGTCCGGCCCGCGTTTGTTGAGTGCAGCCCCCGCCCGCCGGTAATCGGGGACATGATCAATCAACTACAGGTCGACAAACATGTACTACTGGACTGGCTGGATCGGCTGAGTGCAGCGGGGCTGCTGGTTTTTATAGCCCGTAACCGCTATCTGCTCCCCGCAGATGCTGACCGGCTATTGAATGTCGCGCGGGGTCTGGCAGCAGAGCAGCATGATGGGCATTTTTCCACGGCGAACTTCCGTGATCGCAGCGGCATTGGTCGCAACCACAGCGTGGCGGTGCTGGAGTACTTTGACCGTGCCGGCCTCACCCGTGCTTCAGGCAACACCCGGATACTGCGCTAGAAGTCGAGCCCACCTGCCCGACGGGCCTGGCGCGCCATCAGGACCACCAGTACCCCACATACAGCCATCACCCCTGCCATGGGTACCGCAGTGCCATTATGCAGAATACCCACGAGGGCTGAAGTAATACCCGCAATGATGAACTGCATGGTCCCCATCAACGCTGAAGCCACACCAGCCTGGTGCCCATGGCCCGCCATGGCGCAGGCCGACGAGTTGGGTAACACCAGAGCCACCACTGCAACGCTGCCGAACAAGGGCAACAGCAAGGGCCAGAGCGCGTCTGGTTGCCAAAGTGCCGTGCCCAGAAGCCACAACGTACACAACAGATAGATGAGCGTCGTGCGCTGCAATAACTTGACCGGCGGCCGACGCCGAAGCATTCGGCTGTTGAACTGGGCAAACAGAATGAAGCCCGCGGCGATGGCACCGAAGAACCAGCCAAAATGCTCCGCTGGCACACCGTACAGCTCGATAATCACAAAAGGCGAACCAGCGATATAGGCGAACATGCCCGAGATTGCAACGCCACCCGTTAGCGCATGAAACATGAATACCGGCTCACGCAGCAACTGCTTGTACCGGCCAAATGCGCTGGAGAGCGGCGCTGGCGGCTGCAGATTGGAAAGCGTCTCACGCAGGCCAAAAAACACAGCAAAGGCGAAGAGTGCGGAAAAACCGGCAAGGAACAGAAAGATCAATGGCCAGCCACTGAGCTTCAGCAGCAGACCACCGCCCAGAGGGGCGAGAATGGGTGCAACACCCATTACCAGCATCAACTGGGAGAATGCCTTGGCAGCATCGATGGGCTTGCACAGGTCCCGTACTACCGCCCTGGTCACGACCATGCCAGCACAGCCACCCAGTGCCTGGGCGAAACGGGCAGCCAGCAACCATTCCAGGGTAGGAGCAAAGGCGCAGGCCAGAGAAGCAAGTGCAAAAAGACCGATACCGAAGAGCAGCGGTTTGCGGCGGCCAAAGCGGTCAGCCAGCGGGCCATAAAAAATCTGTCCCGAGGCCAGGCCTAGAAAATAGACCGACATGCTCAATTGGATATGTTCAATATCCGTCCCAAAGGAGTCAGCCATGGCCGGAAAAGCGGGCAAATAGAGATCAATCGCCAGTGGACCGAAGGCACTGAGCCCACCGAGGATGAGCAATATGTTGAAGGGCATGACGTATTCCGTTTAGCGACGGCGGAGAAAATTCCGATTCACAGAAGCGTCATGATGCCAGAAACCGGCCACAGCTGCCGGCAACAGAGTGTTGCAGCAAAGGGACGAGATGCTGGTGAAAAGCCGGACAGGCAAAGGAACCCGTCCGGCAAGGGAGTCAGCGGCGGACCAGGAATGTCCTTCCGGCGGTAAAGGCACCAATCATCAGCAAGGCCAGCACGGCGGGTGCCACGTTGCCTTCGATCTGAGGAATGGTACGCAGAAATACAAAGGCAACGGCAGTCGGCGCAACAAAGCGAACGAGGAATTGCCACACGGCAAACCAGGTTGCGTTAGTCGCCATCTGTGCCATGACCTGCTCACGCGTGAGTGCCCAGCCAGCAAACAGCGCAATCAGCAAGCCGCCCAGCGGCATCAGGATATTGGTAATGAATTCCAGCACATCGAAGGGCGAGCGGCCAAACAGCTCATGGGTAATCGTACCCTGCGACCAGACATTGAAACTGAACACTGTCAATAATCCCAGGAACCAGCAACCGACGATCATCATCAGCACAGCCAGCGGCCGACTGAAACCGAAGCGTTCGACCAGCCAGGCTGCGACCGGCTCCACCAGCGAGATGGCAGAGGTCAATGCTGCCCCGATAACAAGGATGAAAAACACGCCGCCCAACACGGAACCACCAGGTAGCTCGGCAAAGGCTAGTGGCAGGGTAACAAACATCAGACCCGGACCCTGACCTGCCTCCAGGCCACTGCCAAATACCAGGGCAAAGATAGCCACGCCGGCCATAAGGGCAATCAGGGTGTCGACCAGAGCGATGGAAATAGCAGTGCGGGTGAGCGAGGCTTCGTCAGACATATACGCGCCATAGGCCATGATCGCGCCCATGCCCAGACTCAGAGTGAAAAACGACTGCCCCATGGCTTCCAGCCATCCTTCCAGGCTGAGATCGGCAAGATTGAAGGTAAACAGGAAGCTCAAGGCAGCACCTGCATCGCCGACCATCACCGCATAACCCAGCACGACCAGCAAAATCAGGAAGAGTGCCGGCATCAGAAACCGTAGGCCGCCCTCGATACCCTTGTGCACGCCCATGCCGACAATCAGACCAGAAGCGGCAATGAACAGGGTGTGGTACAGGATCAGCAGACTCGGAGAAGCCAGCAAGGTATCGAATGAGGCGCTGATTTCGCTTGCATCAGCCCCCGCCAGAGCGCCGGAGAACATCTGCATACTGTAGTGAATCGCCCAACCGGCGATCACCGAGTAAAAACTCAGAATAAGAAAGGCCGCAGCCGCACCCATCCAGCCAATCGTACGCCAGCCTCTGCTGGTGCCGTGACTTTCGGTAAGGTGCTGCATGCCCAGAATCGGACTTTTACGACTGGAACGACCCAGTAACGTCTCGGCGATCAGGATCGGAATACCCACAATCGCAATAGTAACGGCGTAAACCAGAATAAAGGCACCGCCGCCGTTCTCGCCCACCAGATATGGAAAGCGCCAGAGGTTGCCCAGGCCGACCGCAGAGCCTACGGCTGCAAGCAGAAAGGTGCCTTTGTGGGTCCAGATATTTCGTGAGCTCATCAGAAAGGGTTCCAGGGGCTGATTATTCAGGAAAAAAACGCCGGCAAGAGTACCATAGGCGCACCAATAGCTCGACCGGATGCGCCATGAAGACCAGCCCCGCCCCAACTCGAAAAGCCCTGGCGCTAGCCCGATGGTTTGTTGCCCCCTACCGGTGGCAGGTCCTCGGAGCCATGCTTGCTCTAACATTTACTGCGGGCATTACCCTCTCTCTAGGACAGGGATTACGGCTACTGGTTGACCAGGGCTTTGCGACCCGATCGCCGGAGCTGCTCAACCAGTCTGTCGCACTTTTTGCTGTGCTGATTCTGGCGCTGGCTATAGGTACCTTCGCTCGTTTCTATCTGGTTTCCTGGATAGGTGAGCGGGTTGTTGCAGATATCCGCAGCCAGGTGTTCAATCATTTGATCGAATTACACCCGGGATTTTATGAAAGTAACCGTGGACTGGAAATCCAGTCACGCCTGACTGCCGACACAACGGTACTGCAATCCGTGATCGGCTCCACCGTCTCTATCGCCCTGCGCAATGCGCTGATGTTGTTGGGCGGGATCATCCTGCTGTTCATCACTAACCCGAAACTGACCAGCATCGTGATGCTTGCGATCCCATTGGTCATAGCGCCGATCCTGTTTTTTGGCCGGAGGGTACGCACTCTGTCGCGTCTGAGTCAGGATCGGGTGGCTGATGTCGGCAGCTATGTCGGTGAGATACTCGGACAAATCAAGACAGTGCAGGCCTATAACCACCAGGCTCAGGACAAACAGCACTTCTCAGGCGTGGTCGAAGAGGCCTTCCAGGTAGCGCGCCAGCGCATACGCCAGCGTGCCTGGCTCACATTCGTGGTCATTCTTCTGGTGCTGGGCGCAATCGGCGTCATGCTCTGGGTAGGCGGTATGGACGTCATTGCCGGACGCATCACTGGTGGCGAGTTGGCTGCCTTCGTGTTCTACAGCCTGATCGTCGGGGTGTCCGCCGGTGCTTTGAGCGAAGTGATCGGCGAGTTGCAGCGCGCAGCAGGAGCCGGGGCGAGAATTGCCGAACTGCTGCGCACCGAACGTGAGATAGCCGCCCCACCGGAGAGCGAACGTTGCGAACTTCCCTCTGAGGTACCAGGCAACATCGCGTTCGAGAACCTGAGCTTTGCCTACCCTGGCCGACCGGAAGTCAATGCCATAGACGGCTTCAACTTGCGGGTTCAGCCTGGTGAGACCCTGGCACTGGTCGGACCCTCCGGTGCCGGAAAATCCACCCTCCTTGATCTGCTACTGCGTTTTTTTGATCCGTCGGCAGGGCGTATCACACTGGAGGGTTGTGATATCCGGCAACTGGACCCGCCCGATCTGCGCTGTTGCTTTGCCCTGGTTTCACAGAATCCCGCGCTCTTCCACGGCACTGTTGCCGACAATATTCGTTACGGCCGACCTGAAGCAGGCATGCCCGAAGTGATTGCTGCAGCCCGCGCAGCACATGCCGACGAGTTCATTCAGCAGATGCCCCAGGGCTACGACACGCACCTGGGCGACGCCGGACTGGGTCTATCCGGCGGCCAGAAGCAGCGACTGGCGATCGCCCGCGCACTGCTCACCGATGCACCGATCCTGCTCCTGGACGAAGCGACCAGTGCGCTGGACGCCCAGAGTGAGCACCTTATCCAGCAAGCCTTGCCGCAACTGATGCAAGGCCGCACCACGCTGGTAATCGCCCACCGTTTGGCTACCGTGCAGCATGCGGACCGGATTGCCGTGATTGATGGTGGCAAGCTTGTCGCCCTCGGAACCCACAGCAAACTGATCGAAAGCAATACCCTTTACGCGCGACTGGCACACCTGCAGTTTGGCGCAGCGGAGTCGTCAAAGCGAAACTGAGCCGCCTTTATATTCAGGTACGTTTCAATTCACGCACCGCCTGGGCAATACGCTCCATAGCCTGCTGAACTACTGCGCGCCGGGTACCGATATTGAGCCGCATATAACCGCTACCGGCCTCACCAAAACTCACCCCGGGGTTCATTCCAACCCGCGCCTCACGAATGAAAAACCTCTTCAACTCCGAGTCACTCATACCCAGGTCGCTGCAATCGAGCCAGAGCAGGTAAGTGCCCTCGGGCTGGTCCATGCGTATCTCGGGAATATGCTCGGTGAGATAACCACTGACCAGTTGCACATTGCCCTGCAGGTAGTCGAGCAACGCATCGAGCCAGGGCCCGCCTTGGCTGTAGGCAGCCTCGAAGGCAGCAATACTGAACGGATTGGCCGGTTCTATGTGCATCGCCTCGAAAGTGGTTTTCAAGGCCTGGCGGTGCGCCGGATCAGGAACGACCAGGGCCGACAGCCCCATGCCCGCAATATTGAAGGTTTTACTCGGCGCCACTGCAGTAATGATCTGGTCTTGCTCGGTTGCCAGTGCAGCCAGCATTGTGTGGCTATGGCCGGGGAATGTCAGGTCGCAATGGATGTCGTCGGAGAGAATCAGAAGGTTGTGCCGTCGAGCGATGTCGAGCAACGCGCGCAGCTCGCCTTCGCGCCAAACCCGGCCCACCGGATTGTGCGGTGAACACAGCGCGAGCACCCGCGCCTGAGGGGCGCATTGCTCGAGCTGCTCAAGGTCCATGCGGTACTCACCATCACGGCGTACCAGGGGATTGAGCACAAGCGAGCGACCGGTTTTGGCTGCGGCGGCAAAGAACGGCGGGTACACGGGCGGCTGCACGATGATACCCTCGCCTTCTGCTGCAAAGGCCATGGCAACGGCGTGCAGGGAAGGTACTACGCCCGGTGCCAGCATGATCCACTCGCGCTTGATCTGCCAGTTATGTCGCTGTGCAAACCAGTCGATCATCGAGTGATACAGGCTGTCGGGGAACAGTGAATAGCCGTACACGGGATGCTGCGCCCGCGCTATCAAGGCCTGAACCACCGCCTCTGGAGCAGCGAAGTCGGTATCCGCTACCCACATCGGCAGTACATCTTCGCTGCCGAAAACCGCGTTGAGCGCATCAAATTTTACCGAGTTGGTATTGCTGCGCTCTATTTGCTGATCAAAATCGATTATTGAATTTACCGCCACTGTATTGCTCTCCCGCGCGTTGCCGTTATGGCCGCCGAGCAGCAAATCGGCAGCTCAGCGGATTCTCTCCCAGACGGTGACTTCGGAAAAACTGTGCTGGAATTTGTGTTGCGTTTCGCGAATCACGAACTCCAGTTTCCGCGGATCACCCACCTGCACGAAGTGGCTGCCCAGTATGTCGCGCAACCCGTCCAGTGTCGTGTAGCTTTCACCGTCCTTCTTGTATCCGCCAATCCACTGCGCCTTCGGCGTGTGTTCCTCCAACCAGGTGTAAGGAGATGCCACGACCAGCAGTCCGCCAAGGTTGATACGCTGATGAACCTGTCCAAGGAACTGCCCCGGATTGTACAGGCGATCAATCAAATTGACGGCCATGATCAGATCGTAGCCAGTCAATTGCGGCTTTAGATTGCACGCATCACCCTGGAAGAACGCCACCTTGCCAACAGTATCAGCCAGCCCGTGCTGTTCAAGCGTTGCCGTGCGGTAGGAGACCAGATCACCTTCCTCGGTCAAGGTGTAACGCAACACGCCCTGCTCCGCCATCTCTACACCCTGGCTGACAAAGCGGGCAGAAAAATCAACTCCGGTCACTTGATCGAAATGCCGCGCCAGCTCAAAAGTGGCCCGGCCTGATGCGCAACCCAGATCCAGTGCACTGTGTGCGGGTCGATCGCCCATCACTTCGATGCACAGCTGCGCCACGGCAGCCGGGAAGTTGGCCACATTGAACCAGGTTTCGCCGTAATGAAACTCGGCATATTCCGACATCTGTCGGTCGCTTTCGTAGTAGGCGTTTGGTTCTATTGCTTGGGCATGACTGGACACGTAACGGAACCCCGCGTGCTGGAAGAAGTGACGACGGAAGGCATAACGGGCGCTGCGCAGCGTTTCATTGCCGCAGGACACCCAGGATCCGCCCTTGATCAGATTGTGTTGGTTATCGAATGTTGGAGTAGTGAAGTCATCGTATAGCGGGTGCACCTCGAACCCGTCAAAGGGATACATCGGCGTCTCGGTCCACTGCCATACATTACCTACCACGTCGAAGAAATCACCGTGGGCAAACCTGTTGACCGGGCAGGAGGACGCTCCGTGGTCAAGTTGCAGATTGGCCGCTGCAGTGGCATCGGCGGGCACTTCATTCACACCAGCCACATCATAGAGTCGATACCATTCATCTTCAGTAGGCAGGCGGATCGGTTCGCCAGTCTGCTCGGCCTTCCAGTTACAGAAGGCCTTGGCTTCGTGGTAATTGACTTCGGCCGGCCAATCCCAACGCATCTCCACTTCATCAGTCATCAGTCGCAAACGCCACTGCGCCCCTGGCACCCAGAAAGTCGGATGAGTTGCCTGGGCAAACTGCAGCCACTGCGTACCCTCCTCGTCCCAGAAGGCGTCGTTCTGATAACCGCCAGCTTTTACAAAACCCAGGAACTCGCCGTTCGAAACCAGGTAGCGACTTGCCTTGAACTCTTCCAGCTCAGTTTCGCGCAGACCGAATTCGTTATCCCAACCGTACATGGAGGCTTTTCGCGGCTTACCCAACTGCACTCGCCCAGCCGGTACGGGCAGCAACTCATTTACAGGGGCATGGGCATGCTCATGGGAGGGCCTCCAGTCTGGGTGCGCGCGCAGGTACTCCAGGCGGTGCTGGCGAATCAGTACTGTGGAGGTTTCCAGGTGAATGAGCTCGTGTTCGATACCCATGATAACTGGCCACCAGGTACTGTCCCAGGTGATGGGCAGTTGTAGAGGCAATGTATTGATCAAGTGCAGGACTGCCGCACGCACCTTGTCACGATAGGCTTTAACTTCTGCAACGCTGGGCCAGTCGTAGTGCGTTTCATCCAGATCGTCCCAGCTCATCTCATCCACGCCTACAGCGAAGATCGACTCAAGCCTGGGATCAATACGCTCTGGCAACAACTTGGCAAGCACCAGTTTGTTAACGAAGAAAGTAGCTGTGTGGCCGTAGTAGAAAATCAGGGGGTGCCGCAGGGGGATGGCCTTCTCATAGAAAGCCTGATCACAAGCCAGGGTCTGGAAAAGCGATTCATAGCGATCTGAAACAGCAGCATAATAATCCGCTATCTCGGCCCGCTTACGTTCCGGATCCTGGCCGTCCAGAGCTGGGGTTCTTTGCAGAAGCGCTGTTCCGGAAGCATGAAATTGTTCGGCGATGGTCATTGGCAGGTCCTTGGGCGGTGGTCCGCTGGTCTTGAGTGCACCCCTAATTATGCCATCGACCCTGACGCGTGCTTACCTGAAATCGTGTGTATTCGTGTCGTCGCTGATAATGCCACCAGCCGAGCGACGGCTCACTCGGCCTCAACAACGCGTTATCGAGAAGACGTATTCTCATGCAGGCGCGCGTTCAGCTCATCAACAACGGGTGCCCATTCAGCATCCTCTACTATCTCTTCCTTGAGAAATGCTGCCTGACTCGGTGTCCAGAATGGCGCTTCGGACAGTTTCAGCTCGTCTGACAGTGGATAGTGATCTGCAATAAAGGCTTCAATGCTGGTTTCATCACCATTCATACCCAATTGCTCGAATAGTATCTGCATGTTCTTTTGCTGCGTATCCATTTCATTCTCCTGAAGGTCTTCCTGCGGATATCCACGTGCTGGCATCAGCGAGCGTGTTGCTGTTCATTAGGAGGATAGCAAACGCAATCAGTTCCATAGCAGCGCGAGTATACAGACAAAGTTGGTTCACAACATTTCAGGCCGGACCCCCGTGGTTGCGCAGTCCGGATGCACGTGTATCCTGAATTTTCGATCTGTAACGGGCTGTTTATTCATGAAACTGAAGGTAGGCGCAGTACCCAGAACCTGGTTATCTTTCATTGTCCTAGCCTGCGTTACAGGCAGCTCCATGTTTTCGGTTGCTATTGCCCAGGAGGCCGAACGTGCGGCACGCGTAGAGACCGACCTCGCGCGCGAAAATGAACTAATCAATGAAGTCCCGCTGACCGGATCTCTATCCGCAGCCCGAGTTGCCACCCTCTCCGCCGAGGTAGCAGGACTGGTAAGCAGCCTCAACGTTGACATAGGTGACCAGCTTGATGCCGGCGATACGCTGCTTGAACTCAACCCTGAACTGGCTGAAATAGCCTTGCAAAGGGCACGGGCAGCAGCAGCCAGCGCTAGGGAGCAGCTGGATGACAGTGAGCGCCGGTTATCTGAAGCTCAGGCACTGGCTGCGAGCAACAGCATTGCAGCGAGCGAAATACGTACCCGACAGTCGCAGGCCGAGGTCGGGCGAGCCGCTCTGGGCGTAGCACAGGCCGAGATCCGCCAACGTGAAGCCGAGCTGCGTCGCCACCGGGTTACGGTACCCTTCGCCGGAACCCTCAGCCAGAAATTGGTAGAAGTCGGAGAGTGGGTTGACCCAGGCACAGGCCTTCTGCAAATCATTTCCTCGGAACCACTGCGCGCCGACTTCCAGGTGCCCCAGCGCTTTTATCCAATGATCGGAATCGAGACTACTGTCAGTTTGCGCTTTGACGCCTACCCGGACCAGAGTTTCTCCGGACAGGTAGCACACAAGGTCCCCCAGAGCAGTGACAGTGCCCGCACGTTTCTTCTACGGGTTATGCTCGATGAAAATGACAGCCCACCCATGCTGATCGCCGGCATGTCAGTGAATGCCACCATGAGTCTGGCCAGTGGCACACGAGGCGTAGTTATCAATCGGGATGCATTATTGCGCTACCCGGATGGGCGGGTCACCGCCTGGGTTGTGGAGCGTGATGAAACTGGCAATACAGCCAAGGTCCGCGAGCGTCAGGTACAACCCGGTCTGAGCTTTGATGGCCAGATCGAGATCACATCTGGCCTGGAGGCAGGTCAGGAAGTGGTCACGCGGGGCAATGAGGCATTACGCGAAGATCAGCAGGTAAACATCATCGATTCGGGGCGCTGAGGCCATGTTCGAGCAGATAGTTCGACACGGTATTCTAGTGACTGTCAGTGTACTCATTGTATGCGTGCTGGGGATAATCGCAGCGCTGCGCATACCAGTGCAGATGATCCCTGATCTGGAAACCCGGACCATCACGGTACAAACCAGTTGGTCAGGCGCGACCCCGCAGGATATTGAAAAGGAGATTTTGATCGAGCAGGAGGAATTTCTGCGCAACATCCCCTATCTCGAAGAGATTACCTCCAGCGCCAATACCGGCTCCGCTGAGATCGAACTGGATTTCCCCTTCGCCGTAGACATCACCGAAACCCTCATAAGGGTAAACAACGCCCTTACCCAGGTGCCCTCCTACCCTGAAAATGTCGATGAGCCCAGAGTAACGGCCACTTCATTCTCGGCCAACGCGTTCATGTATTTCTACGTGGCGCCGCTGCCCGGTAACCCGCGCAATCTCGACATGGACATGATGCGCGACTACATCGAGGACAACGTCCGTACACGCATGTCCAGCGTTCCCGATGTTGCTCAGATCGAGGTTCGTGGCGGCGCACAGCGGCAGATCCAGATACGCCTGGACCCCGATCAACTTTCCGCTCGCGATCTCACCCTGAGTGAAGTACGCAGCGCAATCGCCGAGCGCAACCAGGATGTGTCCGCGGGCGAAATCAACAGTGGCAAGCGGCGCTACCTGTTGCGCACCGTTGGCCGCTTCGCAGATCTGGACGATATGCGCACAATGGTAATCAAGCGCGATGGAGACAGCGTGGTACGGCTGGGTGAAATCGCCCAGATCAGCCTCGATCATTTCCAGATCCGCGACCGCTCCTTCGTCAATGGTGATCCGGTCATCAGTCTCTCCGTGCGACGCCAAAGCGGTTCAAACGTCATACAGATCAAGGAAGCGATGCTGGAGGAAGTAGACCTTATCAACAAGGAGCTGCTCAACCCGGCGGGTATGCGCCTGCAGCTCTCTGCCGATGACGTCGTTTATGTAGAAGCGTCGATTTTCAATGTCTGGAAAAACCTGATACTCGGCGCATTGCTGTCGACCCTCATCATGTATGTATTCCTGCGCTCGTTCCGCGCCACCCTGCTGGGCGTACTGGGCATACCGATCTGCACCATTGCGGCCTTTCTGGGCCTGATGCTGTTCGGCCGTACCGTTAATGTCATATCCCTGGCCGGGGTGGCGTTTGCCATCGGCATGACGCTGGATAACAGCATTGTGGTACTGGAAAGCATAGAGCTGGAACGCCGCCGCGGGCTTGATCGGCTGCGCGCCGCCATTGTCGGGGTGCAGAAGGTCTGGCCGGCCGTGCTGGCTTCCTCCCTTACAACCGTCATGGTATTTCTACCTGTTGTCTTCATCACTGAAGAAGCGGGCCAGCTCTACTCGGACGTAGCAATTGCCATTGCCGCTTCAATCCTTGTATCGATGCTGGTGGCCGTCACTGTGGTGCCCACCCTCAGCGCCCGACTTGAGCTGAAGGACAGCTCCCTGGATGGAGGTGGCCGCGAGCGGGTACGCAAGAAAGTAGTGAACGCCCTTGGATGGTTGATCGAAACCGCCCCGCGGCGCTTGGGCTGCATGGTTGTAACTCTGGGGAGCAGTCTGGCTATCGTCCTGCTCTTGACGCCTCCAGCCGAGTATCTACCCGAGGGCGAAGAACCCAAGACCTTCGCCTCAATGAACGCACCCCCGGGTTACAACCTGGAAACCATGCAAGGCTATGCCGATGAACTGCAGGCCTATTTCCTGCCCTTTATGGATGATGAACCCGGAGAATATCAACGCGGAGAAACAGACGTACCCGCAATGGCATACATCAACATGGGCGTCACCCCTCAGGGTATCCGCATCATTACCCAGTCCAAGGACCCGGCGGACATACGCGACCTGATGGACGCACTGGAACGCAAATATGAGAGCTATCCAGGCATGCGCGCCTTCGCTGCACGTGGCTCGATTATCAGCAGCAATGATGGCGGCACGCGTAGCGTCAATCTGGACATCTCCGGGCCTGATCTGGCCACCCTGTATGAAGTCGCTCAGGCCGCCTACAGTCGTGCCGAGGACGTTTTCGACAACCCGCGTATTCAGTCTCAACCTTCGAGTCTGGCCCTCGCGCAACCACTGCTGCAGGTAAAGCCGGATTTCGACCGTGCAGCTGATGTCGGCATGACCACCGAGGACATCGGTTTTGCCGTCGCTGTGTTGACCGATGGCGCATTCGTAAACGAGTTCTTCCTCGAAGACGACAAGATCGATATGTACCTGTACAACCAACAGGGCCCCAACGCCACACTGGAGACACTCGACAATATCGCTGTACATACGCCTGCAGGGGAAACCCTTCTGCTTTCCGAACTGGTAACCATCGAAGAGACAGTCGATACCAGTACGGTTCGACGCAAGGACGGCCGGCGCACCATCACCCTGAACATTATCCCGCCGCGTTCGGTAGCACTGGAGACCGGGGTGGCCACCGTGCAGGAAGACGTAGTCGGTTACCTTCAGGAGAACGGGCAGATACCCAACGGCGTGACGCTGACCATTTCCGGCGCGGCAGATCAACTGGATGCCACTCGCGACTCATTGACCGACAACTATTTAGTGGCACTGGTCATCGTCTACCTGCTGATGGTGGCCATATTCAGTCACTGGGGCTATCCGCTGCTGATCATGCTCACCATCCCCCTGGGGTTTGCTGGCGGCATTGCCGGGCTGGCGGTGCTCAATCTGATTGGTGAAATCATGCAGACGTTGGGACTTGGCTCGCTAAGCCAACCCTTCGATATGATCTCGATGCTGGGTTTTCTGATTCTCATGGGCACAGTAGTCAACAACCCCATTCTGATCGTCGACAGGTCCACGCGTAACGTGCAGGACGAGGGCATGAATCCGGTTGAAGCGGTACGTGAGGCAGTCGAATCACGCCTGCGTCCGATAGCAATATCAAGCATCACGACCATCTGCGGCCTGGCCCCTCTGGTGTTTCTGCCTGGCGCCGGGAGTGAACTCTACCGGGGTGTGGGTGTGATCGTCATGGCCGGCATTATCGGTGCCACTCTGGTTACCCTGACCATGTTGCCGGCGCTTACTGTGATGGTGTTGAAGTGGCAGGAGCGGCAGGCAGGAAGATCAACATGATACTTGTTTGACAATCATTCTCGTTAGCATTAGCATGCAAAACATAGCGATTATTTATGGGATCGATGCCATGTACGTATGTCTTTGCAAGGGTGTGACCGACAAGCAGATTCGTAACGCGATCAATGAAGGCGCCTGCAGCATGCGTGATTTGCGTGACACACTGGATGTGGCTAACCAATGCGGTAAATGTGGTCGCGACTGCAAATCCCTGTTGAATGAATCAAGTCTTGCCGGTGCAGCTTCTGGATCCATGAATACATCCCAATTTGTCGCGGCCTGAGTCGCGCAGCTTCTCCCCCCACAGCACAGATCCGGGTCGGCCACCTGGCCGGCTGATAATTCCCCGCCCCTACTGCGCGATCAATTGACAGCCCCCACCCCGCACTCCAAACTCACCGATTGAACGCATTCGAGGGCAGGGTCATGCAAGGCGATAAAAAAGTAATTCAGCAGCTCAATACCATTCTCGGCTACGAACTGGTCGCCATTAACCAGTATTTTTTGCATGCGCGCATGCTGCAGGACTGGGGCCTGGGAAAGATGGGCGAGCGCGAATACCACGAATCCATTGATGTAATGAAACACGCCGACAAACTGGTCAAGCGCATTCTCTTCCTTGAAGGTCTGCCCAATCTACAGGATCTCGGTAAATTGCTGATCGGCGAAGACGTACCGGAAATTCTGCAATCGGACCTCAAGCTGGAAATGAGAACCCTGCCCGATCTGCGGTCGGCTATTGCCTACTGTGAAACTGCGGGGGATTACGGCAGCCGTGAAGTTCTTGAAGACATTCTTGAATCCCAGGAAGAGCACGTTGACTGGCTGGAAACCCAGCTGAGCCTGATCAATAGCATCGGCCTTGAGAACTTCTTGCAATCGCAGATGTAAGAGCTGATAAAAGTTGGCAGTGCCACGCACCCGGGCTTTTGCCCGGGCCTATATACTGCTGGCGCGCCGCACGGTCGTCAGTAACGCCGCAGCGCCACCGAAGAGTCCGGCAAAAACACGGTTGAGCATGCGCTGCTGGCGTGGGGAACTGAGTACTCGCAACACCCTTGAAGCAAGACCGGTATAGCCTGCCATGACGATCAGATCGACAACAACCATTGTGGCTGCCATCACCAGATACTGGGTAACCATCGGCGCTGCGGGATTGATGAATTGGGGCAGAACTGCGAGCATGAAAACCACGGCCTTGGGGTTGCTGGCATTGATAAGAAACCCACGAAACATCAGTGCCAGAGGCTGCCCTACGGAACGAACCCGCGCTTGAGCACTCATATCCACCGGTGGTGAGCGCCATTGGCGTATGGCCAGAAACAAGAGATAGGCAACGCCAAACCACTTGATCAGTCTGAATGCCGTTTCCGAAGTCGCCAGTAGCGCGCCAACCCCTGCCGCCACAACCCCTATCTGCAGCAAAAGCCCGAACTGAAGCCCTATCGCCGTCCAGTAGCCCCTTCCAAAACCGTAGTTCAGACCGCTGGAAAGCGAAGCAATAGCACCAGCGCCTGGCGATAAACTGATAATCCAGCACGCCACCAGAAAAGCCAGCCAGGTTTCCATGCTCATGTGATTCTCTCGCTATATTCTAAAAACGAGTATGCCCTGCCACGCATCTTGAGTGTGTAGCTTTTCGTCGATTTCATCCGTGTACAAAATCATGTCAATTCAGAACAACGGAACTCCAGATGTCATTGTCTGTCAATTTTTGTGAAGGCCGAGCGGCAAAGGTGTTCTATCCCTTACCGCAAAATCAACAATGGAGAAGTTTATTATGGTCAACATGAAAATGCTTACAGCCGTAGCAGCCATCGCAACCCTGGGTATCGCAGCGCCTGTGGCAGCCGAGGAAACCACCCCGGCTACCACTATTCATGAAGAGAGCCCGCGTGCCGGTACGGATGTAGGCGTCAGTTCCGACTCTGATGCTGTGAAGAGCAACCGTGGCGAGGCGGATGCAAATGAAGACATGCCCGGCGCGGACGACGCAGTACACAGCAGCGCGTACAAGAAAACCTATCCTGAAGAGCCTGAAGTCGGTGAACTCGACGAGTAAAAGTGTGCGCAGCAAAGAGGGCCTCATCGGCCCTCTTTCTGTCACTGCTTTGCCCCACCGGGTCACACGATGCGCAAATCAAATGATAAGCCAGTAGCCCTAGCCCTGCTATAGGCGTGGCGGAGCCAGCATGAACAAAGAGAATATTGCGGTTTGCTCTTCTTTGCTCAGGCAGGCAGCACACGTTGTCGTGTTTACCGGCGCGGGCGTTTCCGCTGAGAGCGGTATACCTACTTTTCGCGATGCACTAACCGGTTTTTGGGCGCTGCATGATCCTATGGACCTTGCCACACCGGAAGCCTTTGATCGCGATCCTGCGCTAGTGTGGGGCTGGTATGAATGGCGTCGTCGGCAACTGCGTATCACCCAGCCAAATCCGGCCCATGCTGTAATAGCCGGGCTAGCGGAACGAGTGCCACGCCTCACTTTGATTACGCAAAATGTGGATGATCTGCATGAGCGCGCAGGCAGCAGAGACGTTATCCATCTACACGGTGATCTGCATTCTCCCCGTTGCTCGGTATGCGCAGCGGCGTATCAGCTCGGCGCCAATGTGGTGCACATTAATCCTCAACCTGTACGCAGCCAGCACCCTCAGCAACACTCCATCCAGGGGCCTGCCGGTGAAGTGTTACCCAGACTCATGAGCGCCGCGTTCTGCTGACTTGCCTCGAGGCTGATTCGACACTAACTATTGCTGGCAACAATTGACCGAATATCCCGCATGACGTAACGCCATGGATTATTTTGGAAGACAGACGGAATCTTTTCTTTTGCGCCATCGTCCAAAATTCAGAGTCCAGGGTTTCTTGCTGCCGGCAAACAGCTTTCCCTGACCCGCGTCAAAAGGACTGCTCAGAGTAGTTGCCAATCCGTGTTGGCTGCTCTACGGTGGCGATAAGAGCCAAATAATTTAACAGCGGAAAAATGGAACCACACTATGATGCAAGTACTGATTAACAGCCATCAGATTGAAACCGCCAGCGTCTCATTCCAGGAATGGGTCACTGCAGCCGTGGTAAACGAACTGGAGCGATTCGACGATTTTCTGACTCGCGTTGAGGTTCATGTGAGCGACGAGAATGGTAACAAGTCCGGCGCTCGCGACAAGCGTTGCCAGATCGAAATGCGTCCCCGTGGTCACCAGCCTCTTTCAGTGACCAACCATGACGAGTCCCTGGAGCTGGCGGTCAATGGCGCAGCAGAGAAGGCTCGTCATGCCCTAGAGCATTTGATGGGCAAACTGGACGCCCGTGGCAATCCGGCAAAAATGGCTGAAACCTCATTAGATGACGAGGCCGCTCGTGAGAGTCGCGATGCACTGCTGGAAGAAGAATTCCTTGAGAAAGAACAACAGCTCTGATTGCGTTGATCTAATCCTTCAGAAGCCTCAGGAGAGCAGCCAGGCTGCTCTCCACCTCTCCCCAGACATCAAGCATCACCCCTCCCCTGTCAATTTCCATTGTCTATATCCACCAATGGCGCAAAGCGATAGTGCTTCAGCAATGAATCTGATCAGCCTATTGTTGACCTACACAACCAGCACCGCCCGAATCCTCGATACTTGATGGACGTGCGGCCTGGTCTAGGATTGATTCATACACCCATCTCAACAGAGGCAACTGACATGTCAGCGGAAAGAGAACTGGACATCATCGTTTATGGCGCAACCGGCTACACCGGTCGGCTGGTATGCGAGTACCTGAACAAGCAATACGGCGTCAACGGTGAGGTCAAATGGGCGATGGCCGGTCGCAGTCAGAGCAAAATCGATAGCGTACGGGAAGAGATGGGGATACCCGCCGATGTGCCCACCGTGGTCGCAGATGCAAATGAACCCGCTTCAATCAAGAGCATGGTGGAAAAAACCCGGGTGTTACTGACCACCGTGGGGCCTTATCAGCTTTACGGGTCTGATGTGGTTGCTGCATGCGCCAAGGCAGGCACTGACTATGTGGATCTGTGTGGTGAGCCGGCATGGATGCACGAAATGATCGCCAAGCATCAGGATGACGCCAAGGCCAGCGGCGCGCGTATCGTATTTTCCTGCGGCTTCGACTCTGTGCCATTCGACCTGGGCGCATTCTTCCTGCAGGAGAAGGCCAGGGAAAAGTTCGCCACCACCCTGCCCAGGATCAAGGGCCGCGTGCGAGCCATGAAAGGCACCTTCTCCGGCGGTACCCTGGCCAGCTTCAAGGCCACCATGGCAGCAGCATCCAAGAAGCCGGAAATGATGAAAGTGCTGGGTAATCCATTTGCGCTGACTCCAGGCTTTACCGGTGCGGATCAGCCCTCAGGCAACGCTCCCAGCTATGACGAGGACCTTAATAGCTGGTCTGCGCCTTTCGTCATGGCCACGATCAATACCAAGAACATTCATCGCTCCAACTTCCTGCTTGGCCACAAGTATGGCGAAGATTTTGTGTATGACGAGATGATGTTGACCGGACCTGGCGATAAGGGCGAAGCCACCGCCAAGGCGGTAGCCGCGGACAAATCCATGGCCAACGATCCGCGCCAGCCAGGCGAGGGTCCATCAAAGGAAGAACGTGAAAACGGTTACTACGACGTACTCTTTGCCGGCTCCAATGAGCAGGGCGACAGCCTCAGGGTCAGCGTCAAGGGCGACAAGGACCCAGGCTATGGCTCCACATCAAAAATGATCGCCGAGAGCGCTGTGTGTCTGGTGAAAAACCCGAATGCCGCCTCCGGTGGTATCTGGACACCTGCATCAGCCCTTGGCTCGCTGCTGATTGAGCGTCTGCAGAACAACGCTGGTCTGACCTTCCAGGTCGAGGACTGAACATGAATGGCCCCCTGCCTGCAGGGGGCCTGAACTGGAGAATGCATTGCATATAGTCAATGATTACAGCGAAGCGATACCCGTCGAGCGCGCGCTTTACGCTGTCAGATTGCGCGATAACGGCTGGAGTATTGCAGATGGGCCCGGCACACAAATAGTGCTTCCGGAGCAGGTAGCGCAGGCGGGGTACCATATCCCGGTACGGTTTGATAGCTGCGAGGCTGCCAGACAAGCCATTCTGGGCGGTCCTGAGACACCTTTTGATATAAAACCTGACTCTAGATGGGTAACCTATTGCCTGTCTGCCGGCGGCGTATTCTGCAAGGAATACGAGCCTGCCAGTGGGCCGGAAAACTCCTCTAGTCGCTCCGGCTAGTCGACCAGGACGTCCTTTGCCTCGTTGATCAGGGACGCCAGATAAGTACTCCCGCCGCGATCAGGATGCATTTTCTGCATCAAGAGCCGATGCGCCTGAATAACGTCTTCCTGCGTGGCTCCCGCCTCCAGCCCTAGCACCTCCAGAGCCTCGGACTTGGTGAGTGAACCCGCACGGGCTGAGCGCTGACTTCCCTCCCGCCCTTCAGCAGATCCATTAGCTGAGTCATCAGCACGCCAGGAATCGCCGAAGCGCCGATCCAGATAACTTTCCAGCAAGCGGGCTGAGTCATCGTCATTCTGCCTGCAATATTCAAGCAACTCGATGAATTGTTGTTCGCCCAGATCAGCCAGCTGCTGACCGGAAAAAGGACCCTCCAGCACACTGCCGCTCATATCCCCACTGTCATGGTCCAGTGTCATCTCCAGAATCTGACTGGATACCCGGGATTGATTGCCGCTACTCGCCTTGCTGCGGCCGCGCCCCATCCCCGGCAAGCCGAACCCCCGAAATAATCGCCCCAGCAACAGCCCCGGGAGCATACGGCGCAACAATGGAAACAGACCCGCGAGTAACGCCAGTACCAGGTAAAAACGTCCGGTAAGCGCGAGAATGGCAACCACAGCAACGGTGCCGATAATCACCAGTTTGAGAATTGCCGGCTTGCGCTGGGCGGATGGAAGGGAACGCACCCAGAGCCAGCCAGCAACAGCGGCGAACAGACAAAAAAGCAATAATGCAGCCATTAACGCTCCAAAAATGAAAGATCGTATCGCATCATCACGCCTACCGGATCTGCTGCGTGAGACGCCTCACTTCTACGGAGCTTCTATCGGAATGATCTCTCAAGGCTTTGACACCCCCCGAGGCGTACACGGCAACAGCGGCGAGTAACTCCCTGAGCAATTGTGGGCTGCTTCGGTCAAAAGGTGCATAGGCGCCCCCCGAAAGGCTACTGACTTGCCGGAACACCGCCTGCGCATGAGGATCTGCACCCTCCTGGAACATGAAAACCGGTGTTCGCAGCATGCCCAGCTCGCCAGCGGCATGACAGAGTTCGTCAACCGACTCTTCGCAACAGTCACCAATGAATACCACCGCCTTGACCGGCTTTGCACGGGTCTCCTGCAAGGCATGGCGCAACACACGTCCAATCTGGGTGATGCCGCCCAGACAGCGAACGCCATTCATCAGACCGAGCAACTGACTGGTCTTTTCAACAAAGCCTGTGGCTTTGAACTCGCGAAATCCCCGGTAATAGCAAAGCTGGATCGACAAACCGCCCAGGTCCTGCGCCGCACCGAAGAGCTCGCTTTGCAGATCACTGGCCTGATCCCAGGTAGCCTCACGGCTGGCAGTGGCGTCAAGGGCAAAGATAAGTCTGCCCTGCTCGTCCGGGCGTGCAGGCAGAGCGCGTACCTGATTGATGAAGGCGTCGATCGAACTGCGGTCAGAACGCGCTGCAAGCGGTTTATCGGACATACCTGCTAGCCTCGGCTTTATGGACGATGGCCAGCTGCCTGCCGGCCATCGTCCCGATCTGGAGTGTTAGTCCCTGTCGAGCTGCTGCTCGATAACGCCTGAAAGCTGCTCCCAGTTGCTGCGTGTCAACGGGATGTTATCGACGATCACTGTCGGCGTACTGGCGACGCGCAGTTGCTTGGCCACTGCGAGACTGTCCTCTACAGCAGAACGGGTCTGCTCGGTCGAGATACAACGCTCAAAGCGCCCTTCATGCAGCCCCAGCTCCCCGGCATAACCGGCAAATAGTGCCAGTGGATCGTTTGAAGTGCTCCAGGCAGCCTGATTGGTGAACAACGCATCATGCATGCCCCAGTAGGCATCCTGTTCGCCGGCGCAACGGGCCGCAATTGCCGCAGGCATAGCGTTACTGTGCTGAGCCAGGGGCATTTCAAAGAACACCAGACGCACCTTGCCCGAATCAATATAGTCGCTTTTCAGTTGATCAATAACGCCGGAGAAACGCGCGCAGGCCGGGCACTGATAGTCCGCAAACTCACGCACCACAACAGGTGCCTCAGGGTCGCCCAGTTGCACTCCGAATCTGTCTACCTCGGCAGGGAATGCCGGCTGATCCGCGGGCACCGATGGCAATGCGATCGGACCGGTACCTGGAGTGGCCAGATAAAAGGTAGCAGCCAAGGCTGCTGCCACGGCCAGCACAGCGCCGCCCCACACGAGGCCGTTACGGCCTTTCTGCTTGCGCCTCTGGGGGCTCGGCTCCCCTGTTGCCTGACGACGCTTTGACTCACCCATGATCAATTCCTCGGCTACCTGAATATACTCGACAGCTTAACATCTACTTTTCCCGTTGATTCAATAACTCACGCAGCCGGTCCATGCCTGCCACCACCTCCTCAGGCCTGCCCCTGAGACTCAGTTCGACTTCCTGACGGCCTTCGGCGTGGGGCAGGCAGGCCAGACGCAGATGAACGAACTCGGCCAAAAGCTGCTCCATGAGCGGTATCAAAGGGCCCTCGGAAGTATCGGTAAGCACAAGGGTCTGAGTGACTTGCTGGCCCGGGGCTTGCAGACTGGCGTAGTCGTGATCCAGCACCCACTCGACCATCGGCCAGGCCATCCGAGGAAAGCCGGGCACAAAATGATGATCACGTATCGAAAAGCCCGGTATGCGGTTGATCGGGTTGGGGATAATACGAGAACCCGCCGGAAACTCGCCCATGCGCAGGTGGTTGGCGTTAAGCCTGTCACCCAATTGCGCACGGATTTCCTGTTCGGCGGCGGGATGCAGTTCGATATCTACCCGCAGCGCCGCCGCTGCACACTGGCGGGTAAGGTCATCCGGCGTAGCACCTATACCCCCAAAACAGAACACGATATCTCCACGACCAAGGGAATCCTCAAGCGCGCGCGTGATCAGGCCCGGATTATCGCCAACGACGTTGACCCAATCAATTTCCAGCCCACGCTGGGAAAACCGCGGGATCATTGCCGGCAGGTGCGCGTCCTGCTTGCGACCATTGAGCAATTCATCGCCAATCAGGATGAGGCCAACCGTTCGACGATTCAGGGCAGCACCACCAGACGGTTGGACAGTTCGTTGCGGTCGTGCGTGCCTGGCACATGCTGACTCAGTTGTGCTCCGCATGAGTCGATGCAGCTCAGGAAGCCATCCAGTACTTTGCCTTCACGTACCTTGACGGTAAAGGCTTCGACAATGGACTCCCACACCGCGTTATCGATGCGACCGGAAATACCCCGATCAACCAGAATCTCTACATACCGCTCAGCTTCGGAAACAAAAATGAGCATGCCTGTAGCACCATCGGTGTGGTGCAGGTTGAGCTCAATGAATTGTCGCCGCGCGAGGTTGCTCGCTCGCCAATGCCTGACTGATCGCGGGATAAGCCGGGTAATGACCGGCGGCAGCCGAAAGACCAGTGCCAGAATGATAAAAGTCACCCATTGGGCCAGTAGTAACTCTGCCGCACCCAGCCAGCCGGTGACAAGTATCACCAGACCGGGTATCAGCAGAGCAAGCACACCAGCCCAGAGCAACGGAATGTAATGGTAGTCATCGGCGCGGGCAGCAAGCACCGTTACCACCTCGGCGTCGGTCTCAAGTTCGATACGATCGATCGCATCAGCAACCTGCTGTTGTTCGTCTTGCGTAAGAAGAGTCATTGGGAATCCATGATTGAGTTTACCAGCCGCCCGAAGCGCCACCGCCACCAAAGCCGCCACCGCCACCGCCAAAACCGCCTCCCCCACCGCCGCCGCGACCCATGCCACCGAGCAGAGCGCCGGCCAGTATCGCGCTGCCGAAACCTCTGCCACCGCGGCCGCCACGACCACCGAAGGCACCGCGGATCAGCGAGATCACCACGAAAAACAGAATGACGAACAGACCACCGGGAGGGTTGTCATTCTTTTCAGTGACCGGACGACCACTGGCCGTCAAGAGGGGATCGCCGCCCAGAACCTGGACCATCGCCGCACTTCCATCGGCGATGCCCTGTTCAAAATTGCCCTCACGGAAAGCTGGCGTAATGATGCTGTTGATGATGGCTGATGATTGCGCATCCGTCAGTCGACCTTCGAGACCATAACCCACCTCGATACGGATCTTCCGATCATCGCGCGCCACTATCAGCAAGGCGCCGGTATCTTCCTCGGCCTCGCCTATACCCCAGGCTCGGCCGAGTTCCACGCCAAACTCTTCTATGCTGCGACCCTGAAGATCCGGCACAGTCACTACCACCACCTGCTCACCGGTTGCCTGTTCATGAGCAGCAAGCATTTGCGTCAAGCGCGTCTCAGTCTGGGGTCCAACCATTTCAGCCTGATCCACCACGCGGCCGGTCAATTCTGGCAACTCGACCTCGACGGCCGGCACCTGAGCAGTAGCGGCGCAGCTGAACACCAGCAGGGCAAGCAACTGCCAGGGTACGAGAAGTTTGCGCATACTCATTCGAACTGCACTGCCGGCGCCTGTTCTGCGCCCTCAGTGGTGGCTTCAAAGTTTTCGCGTATGGGCATGTCGCTATACATCAGGCTGTGCCAGATGCGACCCGGGAAGGTGCGGATCTCGGTGTTGTACTGCTGCACGGAGGCGATGTAATCGCGCCTTGCTACCGCGATACGGTTCTCGGTGCCTTCCAGCTGCGACTGCAGTGTCAAAAAGTTCTGATTGGATTTGAGATCCGGGTACCGTTCCGAAACAGCCATCAACCGACTGAGCGCCCCCGTCAGCTGAGATTGCGCCTGCTCGAATTGCCGCATCTTGGCCGGGTCGTTCAGGTCCTCGGCGCTGATCTGAATCGATGTTGCCTTGGCCCGAGCCTCGACCACAGCGGTCAGTGTTTCCCGCTCCTGGCGAGCGAAGCCCTTGACCGTCTCGACCAGATTGGGCACAAGGTCTGCGCGTCTCTGGTACTGATTTTCCACCTGCGCCCAGGATGATTTGACCTGCTCATCATAGGTAGGAATGTTGTTTATGCCACACCCCGAAAGCAGGCTGCCGAGCATAAGAACCAGTGCCAGTTGCCAGGTAAATCGTAAATACTGATTGGGCATGTTGTGCTATCCATTACGTTAACGTTTGCTTTTCACCGCGGTGCGCCCGTGAGAATTCACATCACGGCATAAAGAGCAGAACATAAAAGTGAGTAGGTTGAAAGTCGACACAGATAACCCGCAAAGGTTCTATTGAATGGTAGACAATCCCAGCGCGTGCCATAGGTCTGCTTTGAGCGGCCCTCCAGCCATTCGACCCGTCGGTGCCTCCATTATTCGCGGTTGGCTTTCTTCCACAAGCCACGGGTAAACTGCACCGACTCTTTTCTTGCCGGCATTGCATCCATGACGTTCTCCTCCCTGGGTCTGCTCGACCCGATCCTGCGCACACTTGATCGACTGAACTACCGCTCACCAACCGCAGTCCAGACAGCAGCCATTCCAGCCGTGATCAAGGGTCGGGACCTAATGGCCGCGGCGCAGACAGGGACAGGCAAAACCGCCGGCTTTGCCTTACCGGTACTACACAAACTGCTGCAAGAGGGCCCCAGGGTCGCCAGCAACCAGACTCGGGCTCTGATTCTGGTACCCACTCGGGAGCTGGCTGAACAGGTTCTGCAGAGTTTCATGACCTACGGGGATCAGCTGCCGTTGCGCAGCTATGCAGTCTATGGTGGGGTCTCAATCAATCCGCAGATGATGGCATTGCGCAAGGGTGTGGACATATTGGTGGCGACACCCGGTCGCCTGCTGGACCTTTATCGCAAGAACGCGGTGTCTTTCAGCCAGCTACAGATACTGGTCCTGGACGAAGCCGATCGCATGCTCGATCTGGGCTTCGCCGAAGAGCTGCATCAGGTTTTCAGTGCACTGCCGAGCAAGCGTCAGACGCTGCTGTTTTCCGCAACTTTTTCCAATGCTATTCGCATCTTGGGCGAGGATCTGTTGCGCGACCCACTGGTGCTTGATATCAGCCCCAATGAGGTCGCGGCAGTCACCGTCTCGCAGTGTGTTATCCCGGTGGACAAGAAACGTAAGCCTGAACTCTTCATGCACCTGCTATCACAGCGCAAATGGCGTCAGGTACTGGTCTTTGCCAAAACACGCCAGGGAGTGGACCAACTGGTGGATATGCTACAGAGCAATGGCGTTAGTGCCGATGCAATTCACGGCGACAGGCCGCAGCCTGCACGCCTACGCGCCCTCGCCCGCTTCAAGGCTGACGAGGTCCGAGTGCTGGTGGCTACTGACGTCGCGGCACGCGGACTGGACATCAATGACTTGCCCCAGGTCGTCAATCTCGACCTACCTGTGGTCGCCGAGGATTATGTCCACCGAATCGGCCGCACCGGTCGCGCAGGCAGCAACGGCGAAGCCATCTCGCTGGTCAGTGCTGACGAAGTAGAGCAGCTCGCAGCAATCGAAACATTTATCGGCCAGACCTTGCCGCGCAAGGAGGAAGCCGACTTCATTCCCACCCACCGCGTGCCGATAACTACCCCCGGCGGTCAGATTGTCAAAAAGCCGAAGAAACCCAAGAAACCCAAGCCCGCATCGAGCACGCGCAAGGGCAAGATCCATCTGGGCAACTGGTTCGATGAGGGCTGAGCTCGCCTGAGTAGCACAGCTGAAAAACGGTTAATTACTGTCCCAGCTTCATCTTATAGCCCACACCTCGATATTGCTTTGGCGGGCAACACTGTAAGCCAGGCCCCGAGGCACAGCTGCTGCGAGCCCCATACGGTCGAGAAAGACCTGCACGCGCTCAGACTCGGGCCCGGTCAAATCCGCCAACGCATCCGCTGCACGCTGTAGTAAAAACAAGAGGTACGGTTCCACTCCAACCTCGAGCGGGGTGCCCTTGAAACTGGTATTTACCATACCCAGCTGGCGTTGCTGGGGCTTTTCAGTCACGGGCTCACCATCGGCTGGCTGATTGCGCAACACCCAGTTATCGATAAAGGCCAGCTTATCGCTCAGCTCAGGAAAGATTTCGCTGGCGATATGCTCTAGTAGTGGCTCGAGTGTTAGCGGGATCGCGTCCTCGGGCCAGAATTCAGCAGCACGCTCAGGATATTCGACCACATCAAGCCCAGGCGCCGTCATGCGCTCAACCCACCGATACACCCGCGGCGCGCGTAGCTTCATGATCTGGCAGGGCACCGGATCACGTCCCAGGTGGGCAAACAGGGAGCCTATCAGTCCATAGTCTCCAATCGAGGGCCGGTCCCCGAGCAGGTAGGGCATCTGCTCGAAGTGCGCATCAAGAATATCCAACAAGGCCTCGTATGACCGCTCGATGTGCGGGATGCTCTGTTCGGTTACACCCAGACGCGGCAAATAGGCCTGCATACGCATCATGATCTTTTCCGCCATCCCTGCACCCGATCCGCTGGTGAATGCATGTACCAGAAAATCTTTCTGTTGCTCGAGGTAGGACCACCGATAATGCATCGCATGCTTGAGCATAGCCTGGCCACCGTAGTACTCGATGATAATCGCTATTGCACGTTGCAAGGGACCCTGTGGATACACCGGGTAAGGTACACCCAGACGTTCGAAATAATCGATGATATCGACAGTATCCTGAATGATCTGCCCATCGGGTGTCTCCAGCACAGGGATGATCCCCCTGCCAATCTGCGGGAGAATCCGCGCGGCAAAATCCGGATGGGTGGTCGGCCGCTCGATGTAGGAAATGCGCTGGTTGCGTAAATAACAGCGCGCTTTACCTGTGTAAAGGGAATGGGACGCGCCATAAAGAATGTAGATGTTTTTATTGTCAGGCATGCTTTCTCCACACTGAGGCTGAATTTCAAAGCCGATATAAGCATAAATTGTGCTGCAGGCAAGACAAATCAACAATATGAATACGTTGACTGAAACATCCAAGAACAGTCGCACACTCCCGAAACCGAGGTTCAGTTGAATAAATTACTACTGCGCCTGGCGAAGCTCCTCGCCCTGCTGGCCTTATGCTTGCTGATATATCTGACGCGCCCCTGGGAAGCTGTTCCGGCTGCCTGGAATCCCTGGGCCCCATTGTCGGTCGAGCACCAGCTAACACCTGTTTCCCGCTGGAAGTTGTCCCGGCTCAAGCTCGCTCCCGAGCAGTGTAGAAATGCACTGGCAACAGCTCCCGACAACGTATTGGACTATATGCCGCTTGAAGACTACTCCCCGGTGGAAGGCTGCCCGCTGGAAAATGTAATCAGAATCAATCGAACCGACGTGGCTTTCAACTCTCCGTTTACCATCAGTTGTCCCTGGGCGGTGGCCTGGATCATGTTCGAACGCAATGAATTACAGCGCCTGGCCTTGATCCATCTGGACAATCAAGTGAAGCGGATAGATCACTACGGCAGTTTTGCCTGTCGCAATGTGTATAACCGTGAGGAGGGTCGCCGCAGCGAACACGCCACAGCATCTGCACTGGATATTGCAAGCTTTGAACTGGTTGGTGGTGAGCGGATTTCGGTGCTCAGGGATTGGGCACGGCCTGGGGAGTCAAAGGCTGGAGATTTCCTGAGGGCTTTCCAGGATAGCGCTTGCGATTACTTTGGCACCGTCCTTGGTCCCGAATACAACCAGGCCCACGCCAACCACTTTCATCTGGATACCAGTAATTACGGGTTCTGCCGCTAGGCGCGAAAGCTAAATGGATTACCAGGGCAGTTCATCACCATTGCTGTGCCAGAAAGATCCGGTATTTTCCAGACTCAGATTATCGATTCTTTCAGCCAGCCCACGGGCCGACTCAGTGGGTGTGATATGGCCGGAAAAACCGACCATCCGGGTCTGTACATAACCGGGGTGCAGCTGCGCGACGGCAACTCCCTTGGGCTTGAGATCCATCGCCAGCGACTTGCCAAAAGCGTTCAGCGCAGCCTTTGAAGCGCGATAACCGTAGCGCCCGCCCGAGTCATTATCCGCTATGGACCCCATGCGACTGGTGACATTGGCAATCTTGCCACCCCTGGGTATCAACGCAAGCAAAGCCTCAGCAACCCGTAACGGCGCATAGGCATTGATTTCCATCTGGGTGCGAATGGAATCGAAATCTATGGCACCCAACTTTTCATCCTGCAACAAGCCTGCGTTATTGATCAGTAGATCAACGCGGCTGCCGGCGAGCTCGCTGGCCAGGCGCCTGACGTCGAGCTCAGATGTCACGTCGATACCTGCCACAATCCTGGTAGCGACGGCGTCGAGCTCGGGCGATGATTCGCGGCAGACACCTGTCACCTGATCACCCCGGCCAGCATACAAACGAGCCAGTTCCAGCCCAATTCCACGGTTGGCACCGGTGATAAGTACAGTTTTCATTGCATGGCTCCTGTTGGTTGTTTTCAAGAATAGAAGCCTAGCATTGTTACCGGGTGCCCGTTCAGAGCCGGGCTGTCTTGAACTGGCCAATCAATCGTTCGAGTTGCTCAGCAGCCTCCTTGAGGTGCTCGGTATTCTCTGCGGTATCTTTCAGCTCGAACATCACCTTGCCGCCCAGGGCACTGAGTTGATTGAGGCTGCGAGCAATTTCGTTGGATGTCTGTGACTGCTGCTCGGCCGCGGCAGCCACCTGATGGGTCATGTCGGTAATGGTCGATACCGAGGTGGCGATCAAGCCCAGGGCAGTACGGGACGCCTCAACCTGTGCCTGCATCTCTTCCGACTGACGATGGCTGCCCTCCATGGACTCCACCGCCTTGGTAGTACCATTCTGGAGCAGCGTTATCATTTCCTGAATTTCATCGGTAGAGCGCTGGGTCCGGCTTGCCAGGGTTCTTACCTCATCGGCTACTACTGCAAAGCCCCGACCCTGCTCGCCTGCCCGAGCAGCTTCTATAGCCGCGTTCAAGGCCAGCAGGTTGGTCTGGTCAGCTACCCCACGTATCACGCTCAGAACCGACCCTATCGTTTTGGAGTTTTCATTCAGTTCACTAACGGCCTGCCCTGCCCGTTCGATATCGTTGGCCAGGGTTACCATCATTGCCGAGGTAAGCTCTGCAGTTTCATGCCCCTTGGCTGTCTGGTCGCCTGCCTCCTTGGCCGCTCCGGCCGAATCCGACATGCGTCTGGCAATTTCCTCGACTGTCGAACTCATTTCCTCTACCGCAGAAGCGATGGTTTCCAGCTCACTGCTTTGCTGGTTATAGGACGCCTCGGCCTTGGCCATGGCCCCACCAACTTCACTCGCGATTTCCCGATTGCGCGAAACCACCTCACGCAGCTCATCTATGACCCCCGTCAATTTGTCGGTAAAGGCATTGAAGCCACGCGCCAACCCCGCCACTTCGTCATTGCCGCTGGTATCCAGTCTTCGAGTCAGATCGCCGTCGCCTGTTGCTATGTCATTCATGGCTCGCACTGCGTGACCGAGGGGCCCGTTGATGCTGCGTGCAATCAGCAGGTTGAAGCCGATCAGCACCAGCAAACCGAAGCCCGCCAGAATGAGTTTGGGGGCCATTTCCGCCCAGAAGAATCCATTTACATCGTCCAGATAGATTCCCGATCCCAGTACCACGCCCCACGGCTCGAACAGAGAAACGTAAGAAATTTTCGGAACAGGATCAGTAACTCCCGGTTTCGGCCAGTCGTAAGCAACAAAACCAGCCGAATCAGCGCGGACCACATCGTTCATTTCGCGGAAAAGAAACTTGCCATTGGGATCCTTCACCTGCGCCACGCTATTTCCCACCAGCGCCTTGCTGAAAGGATGCATGAGCATCTGCAGATCAAGGGTGTGAACCCAGAAATAATCATTGTCACCGTAACGCTGGCCTTCAAGCGCTACCATTGCTGCAGCAACAGCTTCTTCCCTTGTCAGCTCCCCACTGAGCTGGCGGTCATGGAAATACTGCAGCACGCCCATCCCCGATTCCACAATGTGCTGTGTTTTCAACCCACGTCCATCAAGGAGGCTTTGTCGGAAGTCCACGGCAAAGCCTCCGACCAGAGCGAAAATGATCAGAAGTGTCAGCGAGGTACCCGCAAGCAGCCTCTGAGATATGGAGAATCGGCGAAGCAGAGTCATAGGATGTACTCGGAAGGGAGGGTGATTTCGCGACTTGTGGAGAAATACCACCGGTTGGGCATACCTGATCGTATCCACCAAAAGTGTTACACGAAATATTCCCTGATATGTCGACCAGTATTACCCATCCTTTAATCGGCTCGACGGACGGAGTGGTCCGCTTCAGCCGTATTTGCTCCAGCTGTTGCGCAGCGTGGACAAAGGCATGCCTTGTCAATCTGATCAGCCGGGACACGAGCCAGATTCTGCTTGCTTACCGGCACAGCAAAACACCAGCACTTTACGGTCACGTCCGATGCGACATAAGCACATTGGTTAGCCTGTCCACAGAGGGGGCAAACCAAGCGCGAGGTGGTTTTCATATCGATTTTTCCTGTCAGCTATCCTATGCGGCAGAAACGCGGACACCCCGATTGTGTTAAGGTGCCGCTCCTGGCATACGAGTTACCAAGTATTCTTCTTCTGCTTGACCAGTTCGAGCGCTTCCTTCCGGCGTTTTCTCGAGACCTCGCGTTTCATCGGTGGCCTGCCCACCTTCGGCCCTCTGTTGCACCCCGACAGCTGCAGCCTTCATCACATTGCGCCATCGGTTAACCCGACTTCAGTGCGCTTCATTGCGAAGCCCCATGTCTCGACCGTATTTCGGTTCGGGCGGTGCGTGCTTTTCGCTTTTAATCGTTGCCCGGGCCGCTCTCGCCCGCGCACGATACCTTGCCTGTTATCAGGAGTCATTATGAGCTTTAGAGTTGCCATTCTAGGCGCCGGCCCGAGCGGCCTGGCCCAACTACGTGCTTTCGAAGCAGCCCGCCGCGACGGCGCTGACATCCCCGAAATCGTCTGCTATGAAAAGCAGAGTGACTGGGGCGGCCTGTGGAACTACACCTGGCGCACGGGACTCGATGCCTACGGCGAGCCGGTTCACGGCAGCATGTACCGCTACCTGTGGTCGAACGGCCCCAAGGAATGCCTGGAGTTTGCCGATTACAGCTTCGAGGAGCATTTCGGCCGCCCCATCCCCTCCTACCCGCCGCGGGCCGTCCTGCGTGACTACATCATGGGTCGTGTTGCCAAGAGCAACGTGCGCCAGTACATCCGCTTCAATACCGCTGTGCACTGGGTTGCCGAAGACGAAGCCACCGGCAAGTTCGCAGTCACCGTGCGCGACCTCAAACAGGACGTGCTCAGCACTGAAGAGTTCGATCATGTGATCGTTGCCACCGGCCACTTTTCAACACCCAACGCGCCCTACTTCGAAGGTCTGGAAAAGTTCCCCGGTCGCGTGCTGCACGCCCACGATTTCCGCGACGCCTGCGAGTTCCAGGGCAAGGATCTGCTACTGATCGGCAGCAGCTATTCGGCGGAAGATATTGGCACCCAGTGTCACAAGTACGGGGCGAAGTCGGTCACGTTCAGCTACCGCTCAAAGCCCATGGGTTTTGACTGGCCGGAATCCTTTGCCGAAGTGCCATTGCTTTCCGAAGTTGTCGGCAAGACTGCCCACTTCAAGGACGGCACCAGCAAGGACGTTGACGCGATCATCCTGTGTACCGGGTATCAGCATCACTTCCCGTTCCTGCCCAACGAGTTGACGCTCACCACCAGCAACCGACTCTATCCGGAAGGCCTGTACAAGGGCATCGTGTCGCTGGCCAACCCCAAACTGGTTTTCCTCGGCATGCAGGACCAGTACTACACCTTCAATATGTTTGACGCCCAGGCCTGGTACGCGCGGGATCTGATGCTCGGCCGCATCACCCTGCCAACGGACCAGGCGATGGCAGCCGACACCCGGGAATGGGTAGGACGCGAGGAACAGGTAACTGACCCCTTCGAGGCAATCGACTTCCAGGCGGCCTACATACTGGATCTGCTTGAGCCGACTGACTACCCGCCCTTCGATGTGACCGGCGTCGCCGAGATCTTCAAGCAGTGGGAACATCACAAGGAGGCGGACATACTCGGTTATCGCAACAAGAGTTACCGCTCGACACTGACCGGCACCCTGGCCCCCGTCCACCACACCCCCTGGATGGATGCGATGGACGATTCGCTGGAAGCTTTCCTCTTTGAGGCGCAAGCCCAGCCAGAAAAGGAAAGTGTATGAGCTTAGCTAAACTCCCCATCAAAAATTGATAAAACCCGCATGAACGACATCTCGGGTACTGATTCCAGGATGACCGACTGACCGGTGACGGGATGGCTGAAAGCCATAGCGGTGGCCGCCAGCATCAACCGGCTCTGGCCGAAACGCTCGGCGAAATAATGGTTGTGCCGGGTACGACCGTAATTGGTATCGCCAATAATCGGATGACTGATGTGCTGCATGTGCCGGCGCAATTGGTGTTTGCGACCGGTTTGCGGGCTGAGCTCTACCAGACTGTAACGACTGGCCGGGTAGCCTTCTATCTCAACTGGAATCTCCGTCGTCGCCAACCGACGGAAGCCGCTCTTCGCCTCGCGTAGGGGTTGCTCTTCACCCTTGCAGCGTCGGTCAGTCGGATGCTCGCGCAGGGGGTGGTCGATGACCCCCGCCTCGGGAGTCCAGCCCCGCACCATCGCCAGATACGTCTTCGCTACTTTTCCATCCATGAACATTTTCCCCAGAGCACTCGCGGTCGCTGGGTCTCGAGCGAACAGAAGCACACCCGAGGTCGGGCGGTCCAATCTATGCACCGGGTACACATGCTCACCGCCATTGAGCGCACGGGCGTATTGCAGTGCAAACTCGGTTTCATGCCGATCAATAGGACTACGGTGTACCAGCAGACCGGCCGGCTTGTGAGCCGCCAGGAGCCATGAGTCCCGGTAAATTTCATGCAGCGGGTTAGCCGACAGGTAAGGATGCGCTACAGCCATAAAGAGCTGCTCTCCGGGCCGAACAAGGAAATCAAGTCTAACCCAAATGGGTGTGAATCCTGGCTCGACGCCAAATGAATTCCCGTCTAGGCTTGGCAGCGTGCGCTTACAAATACCAAACCAATAATAAATAAATGAACCAATATACCCGCCCCTGGCGCAGAATCTCTCTGGGTCTACTGCTGATGCTGTACACCAGTTTCAGTTTCGTGCATGCCGCAGAACCCGTTCGAACACTGAATGCAGCCTTTCTGAACTTCCCCCCCATGGCGTATCTCGATGACAACGGTGAGCCAGCCGGGAGCGTTATCGAGCTGACCAATCGCGTCGCGGCGGAAAGCGGGCTAGGTATCAATTGGGTAAGTTATCCGATCAGGCGCATTTACCACGGCCTGACCACCGGCAAGATCGATTTCTGGCCCGGATCGCAGGCCATTCCTGCCCTGCAAGATGCTACGCTCGAAACGCCTTCAATCGGCATCGATATAACGCTATGCGCATTCTCATTGGAAGCTACTCCTTCGATCGAGAGTGTTCAGGACCTTGCTCGCAAGGATCTGGTACTGATCAGGGGTTACACCTACCGCGCACAGCTCGACGACATATTCGAGAAAAACAAGCGGCGTCCAATTGTCGCGCCGGATCACGTAGCTGCCATGCAACTGCTACAAAAAGGGCGTGCCGACTACCTGATCAGTTACGCCGATCCAATCAAGAAAGCGTTGCTTCATTATCCGCAAGCAGATTCAAAATGCGACGTGCTCGATACCTGGCCCTTGGTATACGTGGTCTCGAGAAATATCCCAGACGCAGACGGTATCGCTGCTGCATTGACCGAAGGCTACCGCAAGGTGAGCGCAGCCAGGACCAAGCCAGCTCCCTTCGCCCAGGCGCGCTAACCAACACGCGAAGATAAACGCGCTGAATGCTGCATTAACAAGCCATTTGCCGGCTTTGCCCCACCGCGCCTACACTCGAGCTGTTGAAACCCAAACAGCCAAATCAAGGATCAATGATGAGCTTCGATACCCCCCTTTACCTGTGCGGCCCCGTGCGTGAGCCAAAACAGATGCTGGCCGATCAGGAATACAGCGGCCACACCTCCATACACGATGACAGCATGGCCGAGAAGCTGGGCTTCAGGGCGGGCCCGATTGAAGGCCCCACGCATTTCAGCCAGTTTGCACCGCTGCTGGCCGAAATATGGGGGCAGACCTGGTTTGAGCGTGGCTGTTTTTCCGCCCACTTTCAGAACATGGTCGTGGAAGGTGAGCAGGTTCGCGCGTTCATAGAGCGCCCCGCCCCAGGCGCCACCAGGGTGCGCGCCTGGGCCGAAAAGGCAGACGGCACTCCGGTGCTTGAAGCCAGCGCCAGCCTGGGGCCGGATGCCGGCGAAAGCCTGCTGGACCAACGCATGGCCAAACTGCGCCCACCGGAAAAACTGGTCATCCTGTCGGACCTGCATGTGGGGATGACCGGCGCCCGCGACGAAAAAGTGCGTATGGACCACGACCAACATATGGGCAACCTGTACCCGTTCTCCCTTGCACAGAAACTCGAGGGTATCACCGAGAACTCTCCCTGGTATTCCGACCCCGCCACTACGCCGTGGGGCCGCGCCATCATCCCGATGGAAATGGTCAGCGTGCTCGCTGAATACACCAGCAAGGAAGCAGAATTCCCGGTCAAGCAACCGGTTATTGGCCTGTTCGCCGATCAGGAGATCCGCATGATCGATGGCCCTCTGTTTTTAGGCGAGGACTACCTCATACGGCGGGAAATCGTTGCACTCTCCGAGAGCAAGCGCACAGAATCCTATTGGGTGCTTTCCAGCATCTACGATGCCAGTGGCAAAACACTCAAAGCACAGATGTTGCTCAACCATGCGACACTGAAACATTCCTATGCCAACTACGAGGTAGAAGCCTCGGCGTAACAGGATGCCGCGGAGCGGCTGTAATAGAGGCCTCCAACTCCGAGGCGGAGACGGGAAATATGCGAGCGTCGTTAGCCCCGGCGCTCGTCAAACGTGTCTCTGGAAAGCTTGCCCTCCTTTCCGTCGTAAAAGCAGAGCGAAATCACTTCTAATCCTGTATGATGAGCGCCTTTATTTCCACCCGGCTTATCAGAGAGCGCTATGACGACAGACCTTAACCTCTACAGAAACATCGGTATCTTCGCCCACGTTGATGCCGGGAAAACCACCACTACCGAGCGTATTCTCAAGCTGACCGGTCGTATCCACAAACTTGGCGAAGTTCACGAAGGCGAGTCCACCACCGACTTCATGGATCAGGAAGCCGAGCGCGGTATTACCATTCAGTCGGCAGCCGTCAGCTGTTTCTGGAAAGGCCACCGGTTCAACGTTATCGACACCCCCGGCCACGTTGACTTTACAGTTGAAGTTTATCGCTCGCTGAAAGTACTCGACGGCGGCATCGGCGTATTCTGCGGTTCCGGCGGTGTTGAGCCCCAGTCAGAAACCAACTGGCGCTACGCGAACGATTCGAAAGTATCCCGCCTGATCTTCGTCAACAAGCTGGACCGTATCGGTGCCGACTTCCTGCGCGTAACCGCTCAGGTCGAGAAAGTGCTGGGTGCCAAGCCACTGATCATGACACTGCCAATCGGTCGGGAAGATACCTTCTCCGGCGTCGTTGACCTGCTGACCCGCAAGGCTTACGTCTGGGATGCTACCGGTCTGCCGGAAAATTACGAGATCACCGACATCCCAGCCGACATGGTTGACGATGTAGAGAAATACCGCGGCGAGCTGGTCGAAACTGCCCTGGAAATGGACGACGACCTGCTGATGGCCTACATGGAAGGCGAAGAAGCCTCCAACGAAGACATCATGCGCTGCATCCGCAAGGGCACGCTGGAACTGGCGTTCTTCCCAACCTACTGTGGCTCGGCATTCAAGAACAAGGGCATGCAGCTGCTGCTCGACGCCGTTGTCGACTACCTGCCTGCACCGCACGAAGTTAACCCGCAGCCCCTGACCGACGAAGAAGGCAACGCCAACGGCGAATACGCCATCGTTTCCGAGAAGGAGCCCTTCCGTGCTCTGGCGTTCAAGATCATGGACGACCGTTTCGGCGCCCTGACCTTCGTACGCATCTACTCCGGTACCTTGAGCAAGGGTGACACCATCCTCAACTCGTTTACCGGCAAGAGCGAGCGCGTGGGCCGTATGGTCGAAATGCAGGCCAACGAGCGCAACGAACTGAGCTTCGCCACCGCCGGTGACATTATTGCCATCGTGGGCATGAAGAACGTGCAAACCGGTCACACCCTGTGTGATCCCAAGCACCCCTGCACCCTGGAAGCCATGGTGTTCCCCGAGCCCGTAATCTCCATCTCGGTTACCCCGAAAGACAAGGGTTCCACCGAGAAGATGGGCGTGGCCATCGGCAAGATGGTTGCAGAAGATCCTACTTTCCGTGTTGAAACTGACATTGATTCAGGCGAAACCATCCTCAAGGGTATGGGCGAGCTGCACCTGGATATCAAAGTCGACATCCTGCGCCGCACTTACGGTGTGGATCTGGTTGTAGGTCAGCCACAGGTTGCCTACCGCGAGACCATCACCAAGGACGTTGAAGACAGCTACACCCACAAGAAGCAGTCGGGTGGTTCCGGTCAGTACGGTAAGATTGACTACGTCATCAAGCCCGGCGAGCCGAACACTGGCTTCACCTTCAAGTCTTCCGTTGTGGGCGGTAACGTTCCGAAGGAATACTTCCCGGCTATCGAGAAGGGTTTCGCTTCCATGATGGGCATTGGCCCGCTGGCTGGCTTCCCCGTGCTGGACGTGGTTGTCGAGCTGAAGGACGGTGGTTACCACGCCGTTGACTCCTCGGCCATTGCGTTCGAAATCGCAGCCAAGGGTGCCTTCCGCCAGACCATGCCCAAGGCCGGCCCACAAATGCTCGAGCCTATGATGAAGGTCGACGTATACGCACCTGAAGACCATGTTGGTGATGTTATCGGTGACCTGAACCGTCGCCGCGGCATGATCCTCGGTCAGGAAATCAGCGCCACTGGCGTGCGCGTAAAGGCTGATGTTCCGCTGGCAGAAATGTTCGGCTACATCAGCACCCTGCGCACAATGACGTCTGGCCGTGGTCAGTTCTCCATGGAGTTTGCTCACTACGCGCCGTGCCCGGCTAACGTAGCCGAGACCGTTATCGCGAAAGAGAAAGAAAAGAAAGCGGCCAAGAACTAAGGTTCAGCCCGCTATCTGAAACGCCCCGCCGGCTTTTGCCGCCGGGGCGTTTTTTTTGCCAAAACGGTCAGTGCCCGCCCCCGCTCACCCGCACATCCCGCAAACAGATTGCCGTCAGTACTGCAGCAGCAGCCATGATCGCCCCACCGATCAGCGCATTGGCGTGCAATGCCTCCGCAAAGGCACCCTGCACCGCAACCAGCAACGCCTCTGCCAAATCCGGGGGTAACATAGCAACAACACCCAGGGCGCCTCCGAGGGTGTCACTCGCTATTTCAATCTGCTGCACGTCCAACCCGGCTGGCATCTGGGCAGCCATGTGTCCACGGTAAACGGCAGCGCCAACACTCCCGATTACCGCAATGCCCATGGCCATCCCCAGCTCAGTCGCCGTTTCGGAAGTAGCCGCGGCTGCGCCGGTTTTTTCAGGCGGCACGGAACTCATTACCAGATCAGTGCCCAGAATCATCATGGGCATTATCCCGACGCCGAGCAGAATGGTACCCAGAATCATCCATCCTAGTCCGTACTCGCCTTCCACGAGGATCAGTGCGGCAAACCCTATCACCGCTATCAGCAAGCCACCGCTGACCAACCAGGATGGCTTCAGCCACCGGGACATACGCGGTACCAACAGGGAAGCGATGGTCTGCAACACCGCAGACGGGAGCATCACCACGCCTGCTGCCAGAGCACTGAGACCCATCACCCCCTGCAAGTACTGGAAAATCAGCAGCCACGCGCCGGACAAGGCGAGGATCGACATCAACATTGCGATCACGGACACCGTAAAGGCGCGACGTCGAAACAAATCCATATCCAGCATCGGATCGACCAGGCTGCGCTGCCTGCGTATGAATAACACACCCACAACGATGCCCAGCACACTAGCCGCAATGGCCAGGAGGTTGACGCCATCGCGTGCTACATCCTTGAGGCCGAAAATGACCAGCAACAGGGCAGAAATCGATAGCAGCGCACTGGGAAAGTCCAGTCGTCCGGCCTGCTCATCGCGAAATTCTGGAAGAAGAAATGGCCCAACCAATAAAAGCAGAACCATCACCGGTACCGCCAGCAGAAACACCGCACCCCACCAGAAGAATTCCAGAACGATGCCGCCGATCAACGGCCCTATAGCGGTACCAACAATAAAGCCCGTCATCCATATGGTAATCGCCAGAGTACGCTCATGGGGAACATGGAACATGTTGCGGATCAGCGAAAGCGTGGAGGGCATCAGAGTTGCACCGGCGATCCCCAGAATGGCCCGAGTTACTATCAGCATGCCGGAAGAGCTGGCAAAGGCTGCTGCGATAGAGGCCACCCCAAAGGCAAAAGCACCAATCAGCAACAAGCGCCGACGACCAATACGATCACCCAGGGTGCCCATGGTAATCAGAAAACCGGCCACCATGAAGCCGTATATATCCAGTATCCAGAGCAACTGCGCACTACTTGGCTGCAGGTCTGCACTCAATTGCGGTGCAGCCAGATGCAGAACCGTCATGTCGAGCGCCAGGAGCAGAGTGGGCAAGACCAGAACAGCCAGCCCCAACCATTCACGACGACCGGCCGGGCGCCAGCTCAGAGGATCTGTTGGATTGTGTGTGTTCATTTAGACCTCCAGAATGGATCGGGTCTTATACCCCCGAGGGTGCGCTGTTCGCAAGGTACAGTCAGCAACGACTCATTGATAACACCCCTAGCTTTGTCAACGTCACACCAGTCACCTTTTCCGGGCCTCTGAAACGGAACTTACAAGCGTTTCAGCTGCCAAAGGCGAAAGCTCCCCGTGTATCGAATGTGAACGACACAGCTGTTTGAAAAGACCAATCGGTACCGGTTTGCCCCCCCTTTGCAAGGAAACCATGAATGAAGCTCGTTCTGTTACCCCTGCTGACAGTTACGCTGCTGGCTTATGCTGTCAGCGCCAATGCAGACACTGTCCGTGGCACCGTTGTGGCTAAAGCGGAATCCCTTTCCAGGGAGAAGTATCAGGCTCCGCCAGAGATCCCGGGTTTTTTGCAGAATCTGAATTACGATCAGTATCAAGGCATCAGGTTCAAGCCGCAGAGCAGCTTGTGGCAGGAAACCGACTCCAAATTCAAGGTCATGCTTGTGCCCCCGGGCCTGTTCTATACCCACCCGGTGCAGATCAATGTCGTCAGCGATGGCGAAAGCGAGCCCTTGCCCTTCAATAAATCCAGTTTTGACTACCCCAGCGGCGAACTGGAGCAGCAGATCCCCGCAGACCTTGGTTACGCCGGATTCAAGTTGACCTTCCCTTTAAAGGGTAATGACTTGCAGAACCAGTTTCTGGTTTTTGCCGGCGCCAGTTATTACCGTGCCGTGAGCCGCGATACGAACTTTGGGCTATCCGGCCGCGGCCTGGCAATCAATACCGGCCTTCCTGGCGGGGAGGAGTTTCCGGCCTTCATTGAGTACTGGTTGGAAACACCCAAGGCAGGCGCTTCAAGCTTTACCTTTCACGCCCTGCTGGACGGCCCCAGCATGACAGGTGCCTACCAATACACCGTGACACCGGGAGACCAGACAACCGTTGAGGTCAAATCGGTCGTATTTCCCCGCAAGAACGTAAAATTATTGGGTATTGCACCACTGACCAGCATGTTCTATTACGGAGAAAACACCCTCAAACCCCATGGTGAATGGCGACCCGAGGTGCACGACTCTGACGGCCTATTGATACATGATGGGGTATCAGATGAATGGTTGTGGCGGCCTTTGCTGAATCCTGTATCGCTGACCACAGACTACTTCGCCACCGATAATGTACGCGGATTCGGCCTGATGCAGCGCGACGTCAGCTTCACCCAATACATGGATAAGGAAGCCCGCTACGACACCCGCCCCAGCGCCTGGGTCGAGCCTGTGGGTGATTGGGGCAAGGGTAATGTGGTGTTGGTGCAACTGCCAACTAAGGGTGAAACCAACGACAATATTGTCGCCTTCTGGCAGCCCGCTCAGGAAGTCGTCCCGAACGAACCCCTGCACCTTTCGTACACTACTACCTTTGGTGATCAGCGGATTCCAGTCGAGCCACTGGCACGCACAATGGCCACGCACCTGGGCGACGGCAGCCGTGTGGGCGGGGGCAATCAGGCCGGCGCCGTGCGAGTTATCGTCGACTTTGCCGGGGGTGCTCTGGAGGATCTGGTAGCCGACGCTCCCGTCGTCGCCTCGGTAACAGGCCTGGAGGATGGCGAAATCATCAGCCATTTTGTTGAATACCTGGAGCCGTTGAAGCAGTGGCGACTGTCTATTCTTGCGCGACCTGCGGATGAGAAGCCGCTAACCCTGCGCGGTTTTCTCTCCCTTGAAAATGAGCCGGTGACAGAAACCTGGACATACCAACTACCCAGAAACACCGGCCTGCTGGGTCTGCAAAAGTGAATACTTCAACGCCTCCAAGTGAACAGGCGCTGCGCCGGGTTTTGCGCTATCTCGAGTTGTCGGGGGTAACCATCACAGTCGATGCGGAAAAACAGGCGTTGGCGCTGGTTACTCAAGCGCTGGATGCGGATCCGGGTGACACCCTGGCTGCAAGCATGGGGCTGATACCGCTCTATTTTGAACTGCCCCGCCATAGCGCCCCACTCCCGTCGCCGCCTTTGTGCCGCGGCAGCCTTGGCTACGGTGACTACTGATGGGCACGCCCTCCTCTGCAATTGCGACGAACCTGGAAAGCCGCTCAACAATCCAGGAGCAGCCTGTTCGGCCCTGGCGGATGATAGGTTTTCGGCGGCGCTTGATGTTGCTCGTAGCAGTGTTGCTGCAAACCGTCTTCGCAACCTGGTTCATGTTGTCTATCCTGCCCTACAACGGCGGAACCTGGGTAGAGATTGGCATGGCCAGCATTTTTGCCATTCTGTTCTCCTGGATTTCCCTGGGGTTCTGGATAGGCGTTTTCGGTTTTGTCTTGCGCCTCAGGGGGGGTGACCGGCACTCGCTGATGCATCAGCAGACCGCCTCAACACTCGCATCAACACCCATGGCCCGCACAGCTGTGGTCATGCCCATATACAACGAAAACGTCAGCGACTGTCTAGGCAGGCTCAAGACGGTGTATCTGAGCCTGCGGCGGACGGGTCAGGTCGAGCATTTCGATTTTTTCATTCTGTCGGACACTCGCGATCCCGATATCTGGCTGGACGAGCAGGCAGCCTGGGCCTCTCTGACTGAGGAGCTGCAGGCCGAAGGTCAGATCCATTATCGCCGTCGCCCCCTGAATCAGAACTATAAAAGTGGCAACGTAGGGGACTTCCTGCGCCGATGGGGCAAGAGTTATCCCTACATGGTGGTTCTCGATGCCGACAGCCTGATGGGTGGTGACACGCTGGTACAAATGGTGCAGTTGATGCAGCGGCACCCCCGGGTGGGTATTCTACAAAGTAGCCCCAGCCTGCTGAATGGCCAGTCGGTATTCGCGCGGATCCAGCAATTTTCCAATCAGCTGTATGGCCCACTGTTTACTACCGGCCTTGCCGCCATTCAGATGGGCGAAGCGGCTTTCTGGGGCCACAATGCGATCTTGCGCACAGCACCCTTCATGCAATATTGCGGTCTTCGCAAATTGCCCGGCTGGGGATTGTTCAAGGGGCCGATACTGAGCCATGACTTTGTGGAAGCCGCCTACATGGGTCGCGCCGGGCAAGAGGTCTGGCTTGAGCCCGAACTCAGGCAAAGTTATGAAGAGTCTCCTCCTACGCTGGTGGAGGAACTCAACCGTGACCGGCGCTGGGCAAAGGGTAATCTTCAGCACCTGTGGCTAATGCTGCGCGGCCGTCGACTACGTCTGGCCCATCGCATGGCCTTTCTCAACGGCATCATGTCCTATGCCGCATCGCCCCTGTGGCTGGCCTTCCTAGTCCTGGCAACCGTTGCCGCGGCCAGCATGGTAATCTGGCCCATCGAGTATTTTCCCGAAGCCCACCAGTTGCATCCGGTCTGGCCGGAATGGCGGCCCCTTCGAGCGATAGTCCTGATTTCGATTACCTTTGCGTTACTGTTTCTGCCCAAGTTTCTGGCAGTTTTCGATGCGGTAATGGGTGGCCGATCCCGGAGTTTTGGCGGGGCATCCCGGTTAATGGTCAGCGTTCTACTGGAGATGCTGGTCTCTGCACTTCTCGCACCTATCCGCATGCTTTCCCACACACGCTTTGTGCTTGAGTCACTGTTCAATATCAAACTCCAATGGGCAGGACAGAATCGCAGCGGTGAGAGCGGCTGGAGCGAAGCCATAATCAATCAGGCGTTTGGCAGCTTGTTGGCTTTGGGCTGGATCGGATTTGCCTACTGGATTGATCCCATGTTTTTTCTGTGGTCGTTGCCAGTAGCCATCCCCTTGATTTTCGCTGCACCGGTATTTGTATTGCTCAGCCGCATTCGGGCCGGGCAAACCCTCAGACGGGGTGGGCTGTTGGTAATACCGGAAGAATCCAGCGGATCCCAGCTACTCGACGACCTCAGCAATGAGCCCATCCACCACCAGGCCCATGGGCAGATGTCTGCATTTCAACAAGCGTTGATCAACCCCCGACTCAACGCCTTGCACGCAGGACTCGCGCGAGACCTCGGCGGAGCTACACGCAAGGAGCGATTACAGGCATTACGCACACGCTGCCTGCGTGAAGGGGCTGAGGGGCTCAGCAATACCGAGCGCACACTGTTAGCGAGAGACAGGGTTTCGCTAGAATGGCTCCATGTTCAGATCTGGCGCGCTCCAGCAGAATCGTTATGGGGACAGTTGCTCCGACGCAGCTAAGTTTTCGATCATGGCCCTACCCTCAAGACCAATGCGTAATAGACCAAAGGCGCATTGGCGTACCTCGACGCCAGCCGCAAACTCAGCCTACCAGGCGTAGTGATCGTGCTTAGCCAAACAGGCGCCCTGGGTCCAGGGAGAGAGCCATGCTGCCAATATCCAATAATAAATTCTTTTGCGTTGTCATTCAGATTCTACTGGTGCTTGCAGCTGTCTTGTTTATGGGGCCCGAAACCCTCTGGTACACCCCGTTGATCGCCGCCCTGCCTTGGGTAACCCTGTTGCGCCAGCCTACAGCCCCGACTGTAGATAGCACCGACAAACTGAGCGAACTGGCAAGACGGTTATCCAAATCAACCTGCCACAACGCTATTGCCGCAGCAGAGGTATCCTACTCTGTCGACCAGCTGGCGACCCGGATCTCCTCCCAACTGGCTGCCACTACCCAGGCTGCCAGCAATGCCGGTGCCATAGCTCAACAGGTGGAAAAAGCCGCTGGCTATGCTGATGATGCAGACAGGGCAGCCGAAGTGGCCTTGACCAGCAGCGCCGCTGGCAAGCAAGCTCTGGACAACACCACAGCACTGATGCAACAACTTGCCGGTAAGGCGAGTGACAGTTTGCACATGCTTACACAGCTCAATGCACGGGCCGCCAAAATCGTTCAGGTGACCCAGGTTATCGATGGAATCGCCAGCCAGACCAACCTTTTGGCGTTGAACGCCGCAATTGAGGCTGCTCGGGCCGGCGAGATGGGTCGGGGGTTTGCTGTAGTTGCTGACGAAGTCCGGGCCCTCGCCAGTCGTACCAGCCAGTCCACTTCCGAAGTCTCCCTTATTATTGACGAAATGCACCAACAAGCCGGTCTGGTGACCGAGAGTATAAATGCTCTTGCCGAACAGATTCAGGCAGGTGTGCACCTTATCGAGGAAGCAGACTCGCAATTGGCGGGTATCAATCAACAGGGTGACGCTGTGAAACAGGCAACCAGTCTGATCGCCCACAGTAGCGTCGAGAATCAGGATCAACTGGACAGCCTATCTACCGCCGTGGAGCAGATAAGAGCTGATTTGTCTGACAGCGATGCGCAAACCCGGTCGCTGGGCAATGAAGCAAACCAGTTGGTGGCAATAGCGGAAGAGGTCAGTGAAATGCTGGCAGAGGTCGCATTGGACCCCTACCACCAGCACTGTTTCGAGGCTGCTCAGGCAGCTGCAAAGGCTATTGAGGAGCGCTTCGAAGCGGACATTCTGAGTGGTGCTATCGGCCTTGATAGTCTATTCAATACCACGCTCGACCCCATCGAGGGCACGCGACCTCAGCAATATACCAGCCACTTCGACAAGTATGCCGACAAGGTCCTCCCGGGCATTCAGGAACCACTGCTAAAGGAAAATCCTGCCCTGGTATATGCCATTGCGACTACCGTCGCCGGGTACGTCCCAACGCACAACAATGCGTTCTGTGCGCGCCCTAACGGCGATCTGAAACACGATACACAGCACTGCCGTACCAAACGGCTATTCGATGACCCCACCGGAAGGCGTTGTGGAAGTCACGAAAAAGCGCTATTGCTGCAAACCTATAAACGCGACACTGGCGAAATCATGCATGACCTGTCAGTGCCCATTCGCGTTCATGGACGACATTGGGGAGGTATAAGACTGGGTTACCGCCCCGAAGCTCAGATCTGAGACTGTAGGTAGTTCTGCAGTCCAATCAGCTTGATCAGTCGCAATTGCTGCTCCAGCCAATAGGCGTGATCTTCCTCGGTATCCTGAAGCTGGATCTCGAGCATTTCGCGAGTCGGATAATCCTTGTGCTTCTCACATAGCGCAATCGCTGCCGCCAGATTTTCGCGTACTTCGTATTCCAGCCTGAGATCGGATGCAAGCATGTCGGGCACGGTGAACCCGGGATGAATTGCATCAGGTGTCATGTCCGGCTTGCCTTCGAGGAACAAAATACGCTTGAGGATGGCGTCAGCGTGCTGAGTCTCTTCTTCCATCTCATGATTGATACGGTCGTAAAGCTTGCTATAGCCCATATCGTCATAAAGGCGCGAGTGGAGAAAATACTGATCGCGCGCACCAAGTTCGCCACGTAACAGTGAAACAAGGCAGTCGATGACTTCCTGGTTGCCTTTCATAATTGCTCTCCACCCTCAATTTCCGAATAAGCAATTGTGCCCCAGCAAACCTTCAATTGCTAATGGAAACGGCCACCACACCTGCATCTCGCCCAGTTTTCCCCGCACCCATTCCAGCCCAACCTCCTTACTCTTTTACATGCTCCCTCGCCACTCCCGCCCCCACTTCGCTACTTCCGCCATTCCTAATCATTCAAGCGAGTCCTCGTCATTCCCGCCCCTACCCCGTCATTCCCACGATTCCTCGTCATTCTTGCCCCTACCCCGTCATTCCCGCGAAGGCGGGAAACCAAGCGGAGTCCCAGACCATAACACCGCGCCCCACCAAAACCCCGTCATTCTCGCGCACGCGGGAACCCATTTTGACCTTCTCACCGCCAACAACTGCGCCACTTCTTGCGCACTCGCTAGCGCTCTACAGCGCCCAATCCAGCTGGATTTCGCGCACAACCTAACCCGTGTTTCGTTTTGCCGACCACCTCACGTTTTTCATTTTCCCGATCTGCAATAATGCGCCCGCTCCACAGCCCAAGCACAAGGAACATCGGATGTTCACCCCTGCCAACACGGCCGCATTCACACTCGATATCCACGGCATTGCCCATGACTTCAAGGTGCTGTCCTTCACCGGCACCGAAGCCATCAGCCAGTCTTACTGCTTCCAACTGGAGTTAGTGAGCGAACGCCCCGATCTGGATATTGAAGCACTGCTGCAACAGCCCGCGATTTTTAATTTCGCCGGCCAGGGAAAGGGCATCCACGGACTGATCCACCGCGTCGCCCAGGGTGATGCCGGCAAGCGGCTCACGCGTTACCACATCGACCTGGTGCCGCATCTCTTCTATCTCGGGCACCGCACCAACCAACGCATCTTTCAGCATCTGTCCGTGCCCGAAATCATCAGCCGTGTATTGAACGACCACGGCATCCAGGCTGACGCCTACCGCTTCCAGCTCAACAGCGAATACCCCCAGCGGGTCTACTGCACCCAATACGATGAAACCGACCTGCACTTCATCCAGCGCCTGTGCGAAGAAGAAGGCATCCACTATCACTTTGAACACAGCATCGATAACCACCTGCTGGTATTCGGCGATGATCAGACCGGCTTTCCCAAGCTGGACCGCCCCACGGCCTACATCCAGGACAGTGGCCTGGTCGCCGATGAGCCCGTCATCAAACGCTTTGCCATGCGCATCGAAACCCGCCCCAGCCGCATAACCCGTCGCGACTACGATTTTGAAAAGCCCCACCTGCTGATGGAAGCCGCGCACAAGGCGGAGCAACCAGCTGAAGGTGATGAGCAGCCCATACCGCTGCCCGATCTGGAAGACTACGATTACCCCGGCCGCTTCACCGAACGCGCCCGCGGTAAACAACTGGCCAAGCGCAGCCTGGAACGGCACCGCAGCGATTACCGACTCGCCGAAGGTAAAAGCGACGTACCCACACTGGTCACCGGCCATTTTCTGACCCTGTCAGAGCATCCGCGCGCCGAATGGAACGATTTATGGCTGGTGGTCGGCATTCACCACGAGGGCAAGCAGCCCCAGGTACTGGAAGAGTCCGTCACCAGCGACGTCAAAGAGTCAGATGGTTTCACGCAGGGTTACCGCAACCAGTTCACCGCGGCGCCCTGGGACGTCCAGTACCGGCCACAACTCGATCACCCCAAACCCAAAGTCCTCGGCACCCAGACCGCCGTGGTTACTGGTCCTAAGGGCGAAGAAATCCACTGCGACCAATACGGCCGCATCAAGGTGCAATTCCATTGGGACCGTGAAGGCCAGGGCAATGAACGCACCAGCTGCTGGCTGCGCGTCGCCTCCACCTGGGCCGGTAACCAGTACGGAGGCATCGCGATTCCCCGGGTCGGCATGGAAGTCCTGATCACCTTCCTGGAGGCCGACCCGGACCAGCCCCTGGTCACCGGCTACCTGTACCACAAGACACATCCGGTCCCGTACGAACTGCCCGCCAACAAGACCCGCAGCGTGTTCAAGACGCTCCGCTCACCCGGCGGTGACGGTTACAACGAGCTGCGAATCGAAGACAAGAAAGACCAGGAGCAGATCTACATCCACGCCCAGCGGGACTGGGATGAGAACATCCAGCATGACCAGAAGATCCGCGTCGGCAACGAACGCCATGATCGTGTGGAGGCCAACAGCTATACCGAGCTAATGGCCGAAGAGCACCACACCACCCACGGCGAACGCAAAACCGAGATCAAGGCGAACGACCACCTGACCGTCGGCACAAGCCAACACGTCAAACTCGGCACCGCACAGCTGCTCAGTGCAGGAGAAGAAATCCATCTCTCCAGCGGCATGAAAATCGTCCTGGATGCCGGCAGCGAGATTACCTTCAAGGTCGGCGGCAGCTTCGTAAAGCTGGATCCCAGCGGGGTCACCTTGGTTGGGCCTAGTGTCAACATCAATGCGGGTGGGAGTCCGGGTTCGGGTAGCGGGGCTTTGCCATTGCCGCCTGTGGCACCACAGCCGGCTGATACCGCCCCAACAGGCGAAGCACTTGGCAGAGCCAATGTGAATCCGATAGTCCAGCCGAATCCTAGCGAACGGGGGCCGCAGCAGTTGATCGTCGACGTGTGGGGAGATCCGGAACTCGGCAACCAGATACAGCTACTCGATCCAGAGGATGGCGCATGAGCGGATTAGTGGATGAACCGATTGAGCAAGGAACTCGCAAGCGCGCCGATTACGAGACCAGGCAGCGAGCCCGGTTGGCGCTAAACATAGAGCGCATCGACGGCAGTACCCTGCAGATTATTGTAGAAAGTGATATGCGCAGCCATGAGGAAGAGACAGAGATTCAGCAGAATACCTTTCTGGCTGTGCTGCCTATGGCAAGACTGCCAGGCCATCAAAAAGCTTCCGAGGAACCCAAAGGTGCATTACCCAGACCAGGACGCATTTATATATTCCGCCAAGGCAGACTATGGCGCGAAATGTCCTGCGATGGGCAAGGCAATCTGGCAGACGTGGATGTAGCCGATTGGCGAAAACGAGCTGCCGAGGGCAAGCCGGCTGACGATCGAGAACCTGTGGGTAAGCCCCTGTCGCTCACTTTGGTACCGATGCTGCTGCAAGGTCGTTTCGTTGGCGATCAGATCGAAATGGCATACAGCGAAATGCCCTGGACATGGGAATACCTTACCTGGTTGGAAGCCGACGCCAAGCGGGTAAACAATCGTTTCCAGAACCTGGCGTCCGCTTGGGCTGCGGCAGTAGTAGGCGAGCAAGAGTGGAAACCTACTCAAGCGATGCCGGCAGTTATAATCGCTGCGGACACAGAAGGAATGCGGGCGCGGGACTTACACGTTGAGTGTGCACTTCAAAACCCAGCTGCGTTCACTCCAACGCTAGCCGCCCTCGATCCTGATGAGTTATTGGTCCAATTACATGCATATCAGCGGGACCTCGCAGCACACATGGGTTCTGCTGCGCCAGAAGAGCTGCCAGAACTCCCCCCCGGCAACGATTTATTAGCTGAAAAAAACCTCCGCGGCTATCCGAAACTAATCGGCTTTCTGCTTGAAGACCCTTTATTTGAATTACGCCACGCAGTCGAGCAATCTCGGTTGGCCTGCGAAGCATTGCAAACCTTCAACGCCCTTGTTCCCTTCCAGCCTTTCGGCCGGTATGCCGAAGTGCTCCACCAATGGTCCATACCTGCCAACGCCCCGCTATCGAATCTCAGAGACCAAATCGATACCACTTCTCTTGAGACGTCGATGCTGCATATTCAGAGAAAATCTGCACGCGACACTATCAGGACTCAGTTGGATCGCACCTTGTTGCTGGCACAAAGGAAACTGCCATCGATATGGAACGATTGGATTTATTCAAATGACGAACGACTGTTAGAGCCCTACAGCCTGCTGATAGACATACTGGAAATGCTCAGCCGTCTTCCTGAAGACACCGATGCGCGCAGTTTCCATCCGGATGATCGGAGCCTGATCCAGCATGTGGACGGACTGGTGAAACAGCTCGCAGCTGCAACTCATCCGTTGACTCGTCAAGCATTACCCCGTGAAAGCGAGGTACTGCCCGAGCTGGCCCAACGCTTGGCACGGTTGGCTGCTACAACACAGCCAGTTAATCTACAAAGGGCGGGTATCAGCACCTTGGCAATGTTCGCCGGATTGGACAGCGAGAATTCGCCTAACTACCAGTACGCCATTCAGAACGTGGCACTAGCCGTTGACGAGTGGCTAAGCCATCTAACTCGCGCCGTACTGCTAACGCTCAGAAAACTGCGCACCAACCCAGCTGTTGTACAAATTGAAATGCCGCGCTTATTTGCTCCCACGCTGGGGTTGCTGAGTAAACTACATACCCAAGCCAGAACTATCCGCTTTATGCCTCAAGGCGAAGCGCTTGCTCAGAACATGGAAGTGCTGGGCGTGCACGGTGCCAGTGTCAGTTTTGGCCTTAAAGCCAGCGATCGAACAACGCTGACCCGTCAAAATTATATGTATAGCAATCTGCAGGGGCGGACCGGGAACGTACTGGCCACAACCAGCGGAAAATTGGCACAGGCCAATTCCTTTGCCAGTAAAGATCTTGGGCGTTTGATGGTGATTGCAGCGCCCGCAAACGACCCACTGGTTCGAGATTTAAGCTCGTGGCAAATGAGCACTGCCAATCTGGACCGCGCCGGTAGTATAGCTAGATCGCCAGCGCTCCCGCTCTTGGCTACCGTGCTGGCTGCTTACAACCTGCATGTGAATACGGTGGGTGCGTCAAATCTGCTTCAAACGGAGAAAGGAAGACTAATCGCCGGCGCCGCCTCAGCTATTGCGGACCTTTTGCTTGCGTCTAACAACGTCGCATTAAAAATCATAGAAAGTTCAACCGATCGATCCCGCTGGTACGCATTATGGGAAAAAGGACGCATAGACGCATCGCGCTTGTCGAATCAATGGGCTGCCAATCTTACTAAGCGTACGGGTAGCAGTTGGCTCAGCATATCAAGAGCCGGCTCGTTCGTGGCTATGGGTGTTACATCTGCACTCTTCATGTGGGACGCCAAGCGGGCTTTCGACCACGGCGACAAAGATGCGTCTATTGCTAACGCAATTGCGGCTTCGGGCAGTGCCATGTGGGCATTTTATACGCTGGGCGTATTGGCAAGCCCTTGGGTACTGAGCGCAGGCGTAATTCTGCTACTAGGAGGAGCGATAGCAGCAGTACTTTTAGCAGACGGAGCTATCGAACAGGCGATAAAACATGGACCGTTCGGTATTGAACGACGCCTGCCACAAATGAATGATCCTCTAATTGCATATCAGCAACTGCTCGGGGCCATAGGCGCGCCGAAAATCACGATCAAACGCCTGGACAGCTGGCTCGAAGAAGCACCCGAAGAAGATAGAGCAAAATTTCAGTCTGCTGCTCGACAAGCTCAGGGCGAACTCGAACCGCTAGACTGGGTGGTCGAGCTACGATCCGGCCTTTTAAGCCAATACCCCACCGACAAGCGGTTTATGTTGTTGGCATTCGAGTTAACTCTCAGACGCAGTCATGGGACTGGCTGGCAACGCAGAACGCCAAAAGCAGTTCATCAACTTAAACTGGACGCAGTGGTCATGGATGCCGGCCGAGTCCTTTACGTTCTCCCTTCTCAAAATCAGCCGCAAGCAAACCCATATTTCGCCAGCAAACACGCGCTCAAGGTGAGCGCTCAGTTCCGATTAGGCCATCAGAGCTGCAGAGCCGATGATCCATTCCCGGCTTATGACGACCTTGTTCTTCCTCAGCCCAGCCCCCGTGAATGGTCTGCCTTCAACTCGAACCAAGTGCCCGCAGCACACGATGTCATGGGCGATACACCCTATTGGATAATTGAACAGAGTGAATATCGTCAGCTATGAATTCATCCGTGAAAGATAATTATTTTTATGCAGCCAGTGCTTATGACTCAAGATCGGTTCCGCCGCAGCCTTCCCATAAATGGACGGAAGACGCAAAGCGATCCAATATGCGCCGCACTCAACTTCACTGGGGCAATTACGCCAATCTGCAGCCTTGGCAGATGGTTGATGTGCAACTTCAAGCTGAGGATCACACATTCGTAGAGCGAACGGGTGAGCTTGAGTTGTACTGTGATAGCCGGCGCTGGCGGTTCGAGAACTTCAATAAGCTTTTAATTCTAATCCCCGGCTTAAAGGTCGCCGCACTGTTTGCTGCTCCGTGGTTCTTTTGGATGCTTGCGATAGTCGACTTACTCCCCGATCTACTCGCTCTAGCGGTTCTTGTATCGTTTTTTATTGTCTTAATGATTGGAGTGAGCGGCTGGCTATACTGGAAAAAAAGCTTCAAGGCCTATCTTGTTCTGGTCAGTGCGGGCTTAGGCGTGGCCGCCCTTGCTGCCCTTTACAGGTTAATGGCCTATAGCGACATTGGAGCCATTTGGATGTGCGTTTGGATGGCCCTCTCCGTCTTCATGGGCGTAGTCGGCTTCGACTTTCTTCTTGATCTATATCTGCGGCTATTCAAATATGACGGCAGCGAATTCAACCGTCATACCGGTATGGTGACTATCGCTCGCCGGTTTCGTAAGCCGTTCGTGGCGCCATTCTATGAATTCGATGCGACCATGGAACTTAGACCCGGCCCACACGGCAGTGGCGGCATGGCCTTGTGGCTACACCACCGTTACGCCGATTGTGAGATATTTCTGGGAGGGAAGCTTCACCCGTTGGGTTTGACGCCAGAAGAGGCCATGGCCTGCTGGGACACTTTGCAGCGCTACATGGACATAAGCCAACCTCTACCAGACATGCCTGTCCTGGAGCAGTTTCGTCACCAGGATCCGATAACCGCCGCTTATGACATCCAGAGCAAGCGGGACCCACGGAGCTGGCGGAATATGTCGTACTCATTCTGGGAAGCTCGCGAGCGCCACGTGTCGATGAAGCGCAACCTAGATTATCCTTGGCAACAGCATCCCTGCATCCTCCAAGCCAGAATCGACCCCAATCTGAGCATTGAGACCTACTACCGGCAACAGGAGGCCAAGGGCATCCACGCCAACCCTAAAGCCAATGACTTCGATAATATCCATCGTCCTTGAGCAGGACTTCGCGTGGCCTGAAACCGCCAATGGCTCCCCGCCTTCGCGAGGATGACGTTTCGGGCGGGTGCGGGCCATCAAAAAAACAGATCCGTTCTGTTTTTCCCTAACTGATGGGCCTATGTGCTATCGCTGATGCCGCTGTCATAGCCTGGAACCAAAACGCCCTCTGGGGCTTCCGGTCAGAACAGACCGCCTTTTGGCTCGGCATGATCCTGTTTGCGATCGCGCTATTCGGCGCGGACGCTCTACTCTGGATATATGCCCGCTTTTACACCCACGATGGCAGCGGTTTTAACCGGCGCGAGGGTACGTTGACTGCCGCGCATGACAAAGCCAGCAAACGACCGGAGCGGCGTTGGCGTGACACGGATGTGAAGGGTTGGCGCCGCAATGAGGCTCGGGCGTTGAGGGAAAAATTGGCGGCATACCCATGGCAGCAGCAGCCTTGTATCTTGAAAGCACGAATCGACCCTAATCTAAGCGTCGAGGCGTATTATCGGCAGCAGGAGGCCGATGGCATTCATGCAACCCCCAAGGGGGATGACTTTGACAACGTTCACAGGCCTTGAGCTAGTAGCACAAGCCTGCAAGAGATACGGAACCTTGCAGGATCAGTGATCGGTAGAAGTCATCGGGCGATTCTTTGCCTTGTCTGACGCATCGTAGCGTTTGCAGACAGCGCCACGACGCAACCAGCGGCAACGGATACGCATCTTGGATGGGTGCTCGGCGTTGGTGTTCACAGGGCACCTCCAATGGAGCGGCTGGTAACAAGTTTCAGAGTCTGGCTTGGCATGGTCGATCTCCTGATTGGTGGGGTTTGATCCCCTTGAGGGAGACAATGCCAAAGCGCACGTTAACGTGGGGTTAACGTGTTCAAGACAATTTCAACTTTTCTTCCCGCCGTTCCCGGCACGTTGGTATAACCCCAGCCAAGCTTCTCGGTAAAACGCTCAGTGAGCTTCAGGCCGAGCCCAAAGCCGGTCTCACTGCAGGCCTCTTCGCCCTCACTCAAGCTGTTGACGATTTCAACGTGACCACCACGCTGGGTAATGGTTACCCGGCCGCTGCGGGTGTGCTGGAAGGCGTTACGAATAAGGTTGCCTAGTACGATGCGCGTTGGCGCCTCTGGCAAATTGAGCTCGGCTGGCTCCAGATTCAGATCCAGTTCGACGGGGTGGCCTTGCAACAGATAACGCAGGCCATCGACCAGCTCCCCGATGATTTCGTCTACCCGCAGCATGACAGAGGGATGGGTCGAGCTGTCATCACGACCCAGCCACAGCAGCGTTTCTGTCACATCCTTCATGGTCAGACTGGCGCGATCAATGCGATTGATGATCTCCGTTTCCCGCGGATCAGGCGGTGCCTGGGTGGAGCTCTGGATCCTGCGCAGCAGTTCGAGATTGGCACGCACTACGCTGATAGGCGTACGCAACTCGTGACTGGTATGGCTGAGGAACAGCTGCTCGCGCTCGAGCCCTTGATGGGCCGACGTGAGACTGGTCCGTACAAGCTCGGCAAACTGATTCAGTTCAGGATAAACAAAATCCGGCACCGGCTCGCTCAGATTGCGCTCACTCAAAGCCGCGGCCCAATTGCCTAATGCTGTGATCGGCCTCGACACTCTGCGCCACAACAGGCCAACGGCCAGACCGATCATTAATGCGATGCCCAGGCCGATCAGTGTCAGGTTGATCAGCCGGTTCTGAGCCGGGGAGATGACCTGCCCTGCCCCATTGGGCAGAGGCGCCAGTTGCTGGGTAACAAAGCGATCTCCGGCGGGGGTTTCCTGCCGCACTGCGAAGTACAGCCTGGCCGTTGGTTCGCCCTCGTTGGCATACACTTTGTACAGCACGCCCGACTGCTGCGGCGGCTGATCAAATGAGTCACGAATGATTGCCGGTTGTTGCTCCCAGGTACGGGTAACGATGTACTCCTCCCGGGGTGCCGGGATTCCCAGCTCGAATGCCACGGTTTGCATGCCTGCGCGGCCCAACTGACCGGCAACAATGTTGTCCATGCCGCTCATGTAGGAGTGGGCGGACAGCAGCGTATAGCCGGTAACAAGCCCAATACCCAGGGTAAGAATGGTCAGCAGAGCCAACCATTTAAGGCCCAACAGACGCATCATAGCGTCGCCTCCCGGATCGCGAAGCCAAAGCCCGGCACTGTATGCAACAGATGCTGCTCAAAGTCGCCATCGATGGCGCGCCTGAGGTGGTGCATATGCACCTTGAGGGAATTACTGTCGGGCACGTCTTCCCCCCAGATAGCCTGCTCAAGTTTTTGCCTGGGCACGGCAGCGGGTGATGCACGCAGCAGATGCTCGAGCAATTTCCAGCCCGTGGGCGATATCTTCAGAGCCGTACCGCCCCGAGTCGCTTCATGGGCGGTCAAGTCGATACGCAGATCGGCGCATTGCAGGACCTTTGCCTGGCCGCTGCGCCGGCGCGTCAATGCCACCACGCGCACCACCAGCTCCTGCAATTCGAAGGGCTTGACCAGGAAGTCGTCCGTGCCCGCCTGAAAGCCGGCGAGCTTGTCATTCAATTGATCGCGAGCCGTCAGCATCAGAATAGGCACGTCATTACCGTCGGCGCGCAACCGCTCACACACGCTGATGCCGTCCAGGCGGGGCAGGTTCAGATCCAGCAGCATGGCGTCATAGTCGTGGTCCTGGCTGAGCTGCAGGGCCATCACACCATTGTCAGCGTGGTCGCAGCGGATACCTTCGAGCTCCAGATATTGAATCACGGTCGCGGCCAGGTCTCGATCGTCTTCCACCAGCAGAATGTCCAGCATGTTTTCAGGGTCTCGTCAGGGTGCGCTGGCTGCGCCAGCGTGAAAGCGGGTCAGCATCGCGCCAGGAAAGGTGAATATCAAGCCCAGGAGTGTCGATACCGCAGGGTTAAGACCTGGTTAAATGCCGGCACTGCATCACGGGCCTGCGACGTTCAGGCATATGGTGTGCGCACAAGCAGGCTGCTAGTATCAGCCGATGAAACTCGCCCGCAATCAACGCTTCTCAGTCGCCATGATGCTATATGTCTGCACGCTTTTCAGCGTGTTGACATTCGGCTTCCATTCGGGACAGATGAGTGGGCAGGCGCCAGACAGCGTTGATCTGGTGTTTTGCGGGTCAGGCGATCCGATACCCCATTCCATGCTGGACGAGGAGCTGACGCACCACTCATCCAGTGATATGCAGTTAACCTGCCCGCTATGCGCCCTGGGGCATGGCAGCGCCCTGACCTCCCTGGAATGGGGGGTAGAATTCCCGCCAGCTTATCGCGGCCTAATAGGCGCAATCCGTCACAACGACAGGCCCGCGCCCCGCTTCACCTGGCCAGCACTCAATCCCCGTGCACCACCCGTCGCCCTCCGCGCGACGGTCCTGTTCAGCTAGTCTCCAGCCCGATTTAACTGCAGCCAGTGCTGGCTGGGCTGCGCCGTTGCGTCCACACCCCCAAACGCCTTTTTCTGTCTCTTGCCCGCTTTTGTGCGCGGGTAATAATTGTGGATTACAACGATGCAAAACCCTTACGCCCTTTCTGGAAAAAACACGCTGCGCTGTCAGATCGCCTTTGCCATCATGTTGAGCGGTGCCACCGCAGCCCAGGCCGCATCAGACCCCTCGAACGAAAAAACGGTCGAGCCACTTCTTCTTTCACCTACCGTCGTTACCGCCGTACAACAGAGCTCTCCCCTGATCATCATCGCCGACCCCAAGGATGCCAGACAGCCCATACCCGCCAGCGATGCTGGTGACTACCTGAAAACCATCCCCGGGTTCTCTGCGATTCGTAGCGGCGGCACCAATGGGGATCCGGTCTTGCGCGGCATGTTCGGTTCACGATTGAATCTGCTGGTCAACGACGGACAGATGCTGGGCGCATGCCCCAATCGCATGGATGCGCCTAGCTCTTATATAGCGCCAGAAACCTTTGACCTGCTGACCGTTATCAAAGGCCCGCAGACCGTCCTCTGGGGCCCTGGCGCCTCCGCCGGCACCGTCCGTTTCGAGCGGCAGCCCGAGCAATTCGAGGAGCCCGATAGCAGACTGCACGCCAGCGTGCTGGGCGGGTCCCACGGGCGTTTCGACAAACTGGTAGACGGCGCCGTAGGCAATGCAGATGGATATATCCGGTTCGCCGGGAACGACGCACGCTCCGACGATTACAGCGACGGCAATGGTGACACCGTGCCCTCGCGCTACAGCAAATGGAATACCGACCTTGCCATTGGCTGGACGCCGGATGACGACACGCTACTGGAGCTCAGTGCAGGCAGGGGCGATGGCGAAGCGCGGTACGCCGGGCGGGGTATGGACGGCACGCAGTTCGCCCGCGAAAGCCTGGGCCTGCTATTCGAGAAAAGCGCGCTTGGCGTCATCGACAAACTCGAGGCACGGGTCTATTACAACTACGCCGATCACATCATGGACAATTTTCGCCTGCGCCAACCTGACCCCACCAGCATGATGCCGATGCCCATGGCCTCACAGGTGGATCGTCGTACAGTGGGCGGGCGCATTGCGGCCACCCTGAACTGGACCGACCTGGAATGGGTGTCCGGCGTAGACGCCCTGCGTAGCGAGCACCGCAAGCGGGCCTCAAGTTACAACATGATGAGCGACACCTTCACCGATGCTGATCAATTCGCCTGGGACAAAGACGCGGTCATGCGCAACTATGGTCTCTTCAGCGAGCTGACCTGGCATCGTAGCGACCTCGATCGCGTCATCACCGGTGCGCGGCTGGATCGGGCCTCCACCAAAGACTTTCGTGACAGCATTACCAGCATGGGTATGAGCCGTGCGAACCCCACCGCGGGCCAAACTCGCAGCGACACCCTGCCCAGCGGTTTTGCACGGTACGAGCATGATATGGCCGAATCCCCGACCACCTTCTATGCCGGCATCGGTCACGTGCAACGCTTCCCTGACTACTGGGAACTCTTCTCCCCAAGCATCGCGCCCGCGGGTGATCTCAACGCTTTTGACGGCATTCGTCCCGAAAAAACCACTCAACTCGATATTGGCGCCCAATACAACGGCCCGAGACTGCAGACCTGGGTATCCGGGTACGTAGGCCAGGTGCGTGACTACATACAGCTCAGCTATGGCACCAACATGATGGGCATGCGGACCAGTCAGGCGGATAACGTGGATGCGCGCATTCTTGGCGGCGAACTCGGAATGCGTTACGAGCTTGATGCCAACTGGACCGGCGACGCAACACTCGCCTATGCCTGGGGCAAGAACAGCAGCTCCGGCCAGCCTCTGCCACAGATGCCCCCGCTGGAAACCCGTCTGGGCCTGAATTACCAACAGGCAAACTGGAGCGCCGGCGCCTTGTGGCGGGTTGTCGCTGAGCAGAACAGAATCGACGAAGGCAAGGGGAATGTGGTGGGCCAGGATGTGTCCGATAGTTCCGGCTTTGGCATATTCTCCATCAACGGCGCCTACCGCCTGAGCGAAAACGCCAAGCTTAGCGTCGGGGTCGACAACCTGTTCGACAAGGCCTATGCCGAACATCTCAACCTCGCCGGCAATTCAGCCTTTGGCTACCCTGCAGACCCCGTTGCAATCAATGAACCGGGGCGCACGCTGTGGGCCAAGATGGATTTTGATTTCTGATATGGCGAAGAAGCGCCGTCTCCGGTCGTTACGATTTCCAGTTGACCGCGGCGGCGTTTCACTGAACTCTAGCCAGGCTCAAAAGCACAACAATATCTGCAACCCAAAGGAAACATCATGTTCAGTCACGTCATGCTCGGCGCCAACGACATCCAGGAATCAAAAGCCTTCTACGATGCCGTACTCGGCGTTATCGGCTGCAAACCCGGCGTCATCGACGACAAGGGTCGTTGCTTCTATTTCACCAAGACCGGCACCTTCGCACTTACCAAACCAATCGACGGTGAGCCCGCTTCCCACGGCAACGGCACCACCATCGGTTTTGCCATGGAAAATCCCGAACAGGCAGACGCCTGGCACGCCGCTGGTGTCGCCAACGGTGGCACTACCTGTGAAGATCCACCGGGTGTACGTGAAGGCGGCGGCATGAAGATGTATCTCGCCTACCTGCGTGACCCGTCCGGCAACAAGATCTGCGCCCTGCACCGCATGGGTTAAAGCCCAACATATCGCTGCAACCTTTCCAGGGCCACCCTCCCCGGCCCTGGGGTTACCACAGCGTTTTCCGCACTTGGCAACAAACACCAAGTGCGGCACTATCAGTCCCGAGCAAGGACGATACTCAGCCCCTACCCCGCAGGCACCGGACGCCAAGCATCTTCCCTTGCACCCTGATTCACACCGGCTACACCCTGCGTATAAATTGGCGCACAGGTGGGGCGGTAGCGTGCCAAAAAACAAAACTGCTTACCCATCCAGTGGGCTCGTGACACCGCGGGAGTGGGCACCGACCACATGGGTATAGATCATCGTGGTATTCACGTCCGTGTGTCCCAGTAGCTCCTGAATACTGCGAATGTCGGTTCCGGCTTTCAATAAGTTCGTCGCAAAGCTATGGCGAAAAGTATGACAACTGGCTTTTTTGTGGATTGCCAGACCGGCCAGTGCAGCAGCTACGGAACGACGGACCTGTTGCTCACCCACATGGTGACGTCGCATCACCTGGCTCCGCGGGTCCATAGCCCTATTTGGTGCCGGAAAAACATATTGCCACTGAGCGCTGGTGGGCGCCTTCGGATACTTCTTGGCAAGCGCGCCCGGCAAATAGACAGCGCCAAAACCCTCATCCAGGTCACGCTTATGCAACGCCAAAGCGAGGCCTATTTGAGTGCGCAAGGGTTCTACAAGTGCACGGGGTAAAAGCGTACGTCGCCACTTCTCACCCTTGGACTCACGCACAAAAAGACATTGCTCGGCAAAATCCACATCCTGAACCCGCAACCGAACGGCTTCCATGACCCGCAGACCCGAGCCATACATGAGACCAGCCACCAGCTGGTGGCCACCGTTCATGCTATCGATCACCTGCATTGCTTCTTCGTGGGAGAACACCACAGGCAAACGCCGCCCCTTGCTGGTCTTGCTGAACTGCAGATCACCCAGGTCGCGCCCAAGAAACTGCCTGTATAAATAGACCACCGCATTGAGCGCGGTTTTTTGAGTATTGATCGCAACCTGCCGTTCATTGGCCAAATAACTCAACCAGGCGTCAACCTCCTCCCCACCCATCTGCTCCGGATGACGCCGATGATGGAAACGAATGAAATCAAGCACCCACAGGCAATAGGTTTTTTCGGTACGGTAAGCGAGATGCTTGGCGCGCATATGGGCCTTGAAGCGATCCATAAAACGCTCGGGCCGCGCCGGAAGCGGAACAGGTATGTCATCCATCAGAAGCCTCCTTGCTGTATATACAACCAGTTTTTGTCAGATAGCAAGGCAACACAAGCGGGAAACGTGATCGTTGTGACCCATATCTCAGAACGACGGCAGAAAAAGCAATTTTGGCTTGATATTCAATAACCTGGAAAGCCTGAACCTTTTGACATATGAGTCACGATGATCGTTTTGTCGGTGAGACAGAATGCTAAAGGACTGGCATGCGGCCGGAAAATGTGGGGCTTACAGCTGATTTTGAGCTAAATTCCAGAAAGACAAAACGATCACCGACATATCAGTCGGTGAAACCACTATATAAATGTTATGTGCTTCAGGTGTCGCCGATATGAATAGCGCATGGACAACAAGTCGGGGTGATAATTGGTGGTACGAAGGAGCTTCCATTCGCGCATCTGCCGGTGCATCAGCGAACATCGTTTCAATAGGGGATGTCGCAGCTACTAAAGACCATTTCACAGAGGCCGACCTTCACCAGTTCCTCTGTGATTCAGTAGAGCGCTTTTCTGGCTCAAGCTTGATGGTCAACCTAAACTCTCCCGACGTTGAGTTGGCGCTACGTTCCTTGAAGGCTAGGGGTCTCATCTCCTATGAGATAGTGGCGTCCACTTACTCAAAGGACGCGAAGCTTCTGTCCGTAGCGCCTATCCTTGAGCAAGTTAAAGACGCGGTTAAGGCACCAGCCGAAAAAAAGTGGTTCTTTTGGTAGTTGCACATAACAAGTCGCTCTTGTCGGACAATTTCTCCACCGCTTCGCGGCTACAAAATTGCCGCAAAGCTCTGCGTTATGTGTACAGAAATTCCAGCTTGGAGATCGGTAATGGAAGATGATTTTGAACTCGAGATGAGCCCCCTCTGCCAGAAACTGACCGCTGATGGCAAAACCGTCGAAGTGGAAATTTACCGTGGCGACAAAGGTGGCTGGCTTTTAGAAGTGGTGGATGAGTTTGGAACTTCCACGGTATGGGACGACGAATTCGATACAGATCGCGCAGCCTTGGAAGAAGTACAGGCCACCATCAGGGATGAAGGTATTGATGCTTTGATCGGCATTGACTCATAGGCCTCGGTGAAACAGACACATAACCAGTCACTGCACGGGACCACTTCTCCGCCGCTCCGCGGCTACAAACTGGCCCGTGAGTTCGGGCGTTATGCGGATAAAAGGAGCTTTCATGCGATCTGAGCGTCTATTCAGAATTTCTCGTTGGACCGCGGCTATCGGGTTCGTAGTATTTTTCGTGGTCACTACGTTACAAATGCCAGTTGCGTCACCGCTGCTGTTGATATTGCTCGCATTCTTAATCGCCTCATTTGCTTATATGGTTTTCTTTAAATGCAACGGATGTGGCGGCAGCTTCAGCACTGGGAAAGGTCTCATCGCCTTAACGTGGCCCTACACTGAAAAATGTCGAAAGTGTGGGCGTCCACTAGGTGGAGGTCATGGTGAAAGCGCATAACCAGCGGCAGCACGGTGACCGCTTCTCCGCCGCTCCGCGGCTACAAATCGGCACGTGTGCCGGGCGTTAAGTTTACGAATTATGAACCGAGCGTTGATACAGAGAGGACTGGGTGTAGCTCTAATCTTGAGCGGTCTTGTGCTGCTTGTATTGAAGGTGCTCAGTATCCCTGAAGCAAGGCAAGGCTGGGACTCTTGGGCAGCGCCGGATAGCGGCATAGCTCTATTTATTGGTGCTTTGGCTTTTGAGTCAGTGTTATTGGCTGGACGGTTTGCTCTGGGTTACTGCATTTATTCAAACAAGCACCTTGGTCCTTGGCTGTTTTACGCTTTAGCCGTGCTGGTGGCAATAAGTGGTGTCACGGGCATTATGCTAGCTGCTGCATGTATAGCTATTCGTTTATCTTCGAGTCCGGGCCATGCAGTCAAAACTTAACAATTCGCTTTTGTCGGACAATTTCTCCACCGCTGCGCGGCTACAAAATTGCCGCAAAGCTCCGCGTTATGAATCAGCACGGAGAGCGCGATGCTTGAGCTAAGGCCAAACTGTGAGTGCTGCGATAAGAACTTGCCGCCAGAATCCACCGAGGCAGTGATCTGTACCTTCGAGTGCACCTTTTGCGCTTCTTGCGCCTCAGAGGTCTTGAGCTACCAGTGCCCAAATTGTGGCGGAAATTTCGTACCTAGGCCCATCCGCCCTGCTCAGCTCCTAGCCAAATATCCGGCTTCTACGAAGCGTGTCTATAAGGTCGGAGGCTGTGTTGCCAATTCATAACCAGTCACTGCATGGGACCGGCTCTCCGCCGCTTCGCGGCTACAAGCCGGCCCATGAGTTCACACGTTAGGGCTTCCAAATGACAGAATTTCGTCCATTAATGACTGAGGCGGCCGAATACAACACTGAAGCACTTCTCGCTGAGTGGCAGTGGCTCGTCCCTTCCGTTGATACACCGCTTTTCATTTCCGTGTTCGGTGATTGGGTTTTTGGCAACCCAGATGGTAGTTTGTGGCTGCTCTCTGTACTTGAGGGTGACTACATTCAGTTAGCCAGAAATGCCCAGGAGTACAACACATTCAATAAGTCAGCCGAATGGTTAGAGCAGAATTTTATTGCCGGTTGGCAGCCCATTGCCGCTGGGCATGGCATGTCGCCAAGTAGAAATGAGTGTCTAGGCTGGAAGGTACATCCTTTGCTTGGCGGAAATTTTGAGGTTGCCAACCTCCAGATTTTTAGCATGGTTGTCTACCAGGCTCTAATGGGTCAACTACATCGCCAGCATCAGCATCAGCAACAGCAACAGCAAATCCCCTCAAGGAAAAAACCGTGGTACAAGCTGTGGTGAAAGCTGACCCTAACAAGTCACCGCACGGGACCAGTTCTCCGCCGCTCCGCGGCTCCATACTGGCCCGTGGGTTTGGGCGTTAGCAGTAGACGAATTTATGAACCTGAGAGTATTGGTTTACCCCTTTAGTTTTATCGCTTTTGCTCCTGCCGTGCTCCTGTTTAATGCTGGTGTGGTTTTGATCGTCCCAGCAACGATACTGGATTTGACGAAGGGTAATTTTGAGATGCTGCAATATTTTGCTCTTTTAATCGGGGGCGGTGCTGGCCTTACATCAGCGGCGCTATTAACCTTTGATATTGCTGGTAGGCCTATCATAGATTCTTACTTTTGGCTGAAAAGGCTCGGATTGATGATCGGTTTTTTCGCGGAGCTGGTGGTTATCGCTCTTATTGAACCGCAAAGGGAGGCACTTCTGTATTACTGGTTACCTCAGATCGTAGGCGCAGTGGTTCTATTCGGACTTTCGTTTGGCATCACTGCTAACCAAGCATTGCAGCGGACAAGCCGCTGAATGCGGCGTTATAGGTAATCAGATGGATCAGGCTCAGGAGGCAATAATCTCAATGATTAGAGAGGCCGTTAGATCTAATCGCTGGGAGAACGAAAATTCACCAGGCTCTGCACGTATCAAAGAACTCATTGAATATGATGGCGCATGGCAACAGCTAAACGAGCTACCTGATGAGAACGCCAGAAAAATTTATCAAGACATTGCAAGTACCATCGAATTTGCGATGAATGACGACTGGCTGCCCGAAGAAATGTTAGCACTACCCTTATCTGAGGCAAGGTGCTTTCTTCGAGACATTTGGCCAATCATAAAAGAGCAAGGCTTGCTAGGCGCGGTACAAGATATAAAAGAATGTCATGCAAAGTACCGCGCAAACCTATAACAATCGCAGGCACAGCGACGGCTATTTCATTGCGGCTGCGCCTTCATTACAAAGCCGCGCGTGCTGCGGGCGTTATGTGTAATCAGCTATGAAACTAGCCTTATTTTCTGTCGTGACCATATCGCTCTATTTAGGGCTGTTCTGGTATACGTGTCGTGGGAACACGAATACAAGGCATATGGGGGCCTTTGTGAGCTCGACAATTGTCGTGTTTGCGATCTTGTCAGCTGTGATGTACCTGAGCCTATTTTGGTGCCTGTTTGTCGCGGTTCTGATCTTGGTCATAGGCATCTATATCGGTGGCCGTGAGGCCTTCGTTTTAAGGAAAGAAATTAACAATGGTGTGCTTGGTGGGTTTTGGCTTTTGGTTCCGATCTATGTTTATCTCGCAACAAACACATAACCAGTCACTGCACGGGACCACTTCTCCGCCGCTCCGCGGCTACAAACTGGCCCGTGAGTTTGGGCGTTATGGCCCGAAAGGAAAGTCATGAGAAAATTTCTAGCATCGTTGTTAAGCATTGCTTCGGTAACAGCTAGTGCTGCTGGTTTGCAAATTATCAAAGTTGATGAGCAGCATATCCAAATGGGTCTAGCGGAAGGCCAAGTGGGCGAGTACTACGAGATTAAGCCTGCGATAGAAATTGTGTTAGATGCATCTGGTTATCATTTTCCACCTGTGCCAGGGCAAGACTCAAATGAACCAAACGCGATTCAGCTCATAATCGATAATGAGCACCAATTTACTGCGTATTGGGAGCCTGGCGTAACCAATTACACGCTTAATAACTCCACGTTAGCGCCACGGTTTAATGACTTTTCTGGCTTCAACGCCGGCGACCAATTTGTAATTGCCATAGGCGTTTTAGTCACGGACCACGAGAAAGAAGAGCAAGTTTTTAAAGTGCAATGGGCTGGCATGGGCAGCGTCCAGCCATAACAAGTCGCTCTTGTCGGACAATTTCTCCACTGCTTCGCAGCTACAAAATTGCCGCAAAGCTCTACGTTAGGCCCTTAGAGGATTCGGAAATTTGAGTATGATCGGAACATGGATATCGGTTATCGGATCTATAGCATCAATTGGTGGTGCTATATGGGCTTTTGTTGAAGCTCGCAAGTCCTCAAGGGCGGCTACCAAAGCCGAAAGAGTAAGGGACGAAATTGTTAGTCGTAGAAAGCTAATTGAAGTGTCCCAAGTTCATGCTGAGACCACCAGGATTCTGAAAATAGTTTCAACAGTCGGCCCTGCTTGTAATCCATCCCTCCTTAGGGGGATAAATTGTGGTTCAATCGCAAAGGACGTTGAAGAATATTCACGATATATAAATGAGCATAGCTCTCACTTTAATAACTTTTTCGAAAATAAAGCCAAAGAGCTTTGTCAAGATCTGCATCCCGATATAGAGGCCCTTTCCGAGGCTAAGTCTTTTGATGATAAAAAAGCGGCTGGAAAAAGTATTTACTACAAAATCGACAGCTTTATGCCATTTGTTAAAGAACTATCTGATGAACGAAAAGAAAACGTCTCAATAAGCTAAAGGATTTACCAAATGAAGATTACAGACGGCGAAAAATTGATCCTGTTAATGCTTAGCGAGATTTACGACAAGCTCGGCGTTGACGGTGAAGTAGAGCCTGACTTTATCCGGTCAGCTATTTTCTCTGACAATACTTGGAGTATTCCTTGGAAATACGTGGGCATACCGTTCGAGGAGCAAGATACTCCTGAGGTTGTGAAAGAAGTTCTTGATGTGCTCGATATGTGGAGCATGATTGAAAGAAACTACAAAAACCTATCCAAAGAAGAGAAAGAATGGGTTGAAAAGGAAGCAGCACCATTCGGCAAAAATCCAAAATTCCTTGGCTTTGATGGGAATAATGAATCTGAATATATGGGAACAGCGTCATTTTTAGTTAACGACTTGGATCGTTTTGAGGAATTTAAGGGGAGGAACTTTAATTCCCACTGCCCATCGATCGACTCATATCGGCGTATGCTGGCAGTATTTAAACCAGTTTTGAAGAGCCTAAATTTCCAACCCCTCTCTCCGCAGAATATAGTGGATATTCTCAAAGAAATGGTGCATCCAGATAATAGGTGAAGGCCTAACAATCCAAGGCAGTGGGACATATTTTTGCTTCGCTGCGCTCAAAACGCAAAAATATGCCCCTGCTTGGGGGCGTTAGCACTCTATGAAATACATCGACAGTAGAAGCCATATTGGCTATGGAATGTACAAAAATGTATCTGAACTGAAAC
>NZ_BMFF01000008.1:0-163439 GCF_014637955.1 Halopseudomonas salina
TCTGGCTGGCACTTTGTCGAGGTGGAACTCGAGGTTCCCAGGGGTGCGCATCCGGGAGTTGCCGAGTTCCATCTCGGCTGTGAGTGTTTCTGGCTGGCACTTTGTCGAGGTGGAACTCGACATTCCCGGCTTCGGGCTCCGCGCTTCCTTTTTCCCGTTTTCCTCAGGCTCGCATGGAGTGCGTCAGCATCCGCAGGGCGTAATCAACCAGCGTTTCCAGATCGGGGCGGTTGGGATCGACGTCGGCTGATTTGCTGCATTGCATGATTACGCCGTGCATCGCGCCGCGCAGAAAGTAGGCTGTCATCAACGGATCTGCGACGCGCTCGCGGCTCAGGGTGCCGTCAGCTACGCCCTTGATTAATGCGTTGACCATCATGCTCATCGCTTCTGCACCGCATTCCTGCAGGGCTTTACTTTGTTCGTCTTCGTCGGCCAAATGCTCGAAGGTGCTGGCCTGCGTGAGTACGTCAAAGTAGTTGGGTTCCTCGACACTGAAGCGGTAGTAGGCGCGGCCAATATTGCCAATCTGCTCGGCGCCCTGGTCGGTTTGCTCTATGGCGGCAGCGAACCGGTCGCGTAGCGTTGTGCCGGCACGCAGCATCAATCCACGCATGATTGCCGTCTTGTCCTTGAAGTACACGTACAACAGGGCACGGCTGAGCTGCGCCGTTCGGGCAATCTCATCCATCGAGCTTTTTTCAAAACCCCTGGCGAAGAATATGTGTTCGGCAGCATCCAGAATGCTGTCGCGGCGGTCCTGCTTTTCTCGCTCTCGGCGCTGGTCGAGACTCATGTTTGTCCATTTCTATTGGTTGGTAAACGATTGTGTGGGTGCGTTGACAATCTGTCAATAAATGACATTATGTTCTTAATGTCCCCGTAGACCCTGGAGCCAACCGTGCCCAACCATTATGAACTACCTCGCCTCCTTTCGCTGGCACTGGCTGGCTTGCTGATGACCACGCTGGCTGGATGCGGCGATGATGGCAATGCCAGCGGGGCTGAAAGTCGTGATCGACCTGTCGTGGTTCGGGCCGCACCGGTGCAGGTGGCAACGGAGGCTGAGCCCTTGCGTTTTGCTGGCGTGGTCCGTGCCAGACAACGGGCCCAGTTGACCTTTCAGGTGGGCGGAGTGTTGCGCAGTCGTTCAGTGGAAATTGGTCAGGCAGTGGAGCAGGGGCAAGTTCTGGCCACGCTTTACAACCCTGAACTGGAACCCGCGCGCAATGCGTCGAGGGCGCGGCTTGCTGAGCTTCGAGCACAGGCCGCCCAGGCTGAGCGCGAGGCGCAGAGAAGTGATCAGCTGTTTGAGCGGGGGGTCATTTCAGCCCAGCAGCGCGAGCAGCAACAGGCACGGCTGGATGCTTTGCAGGCCGGTGTCGCCAGTGCCCGTGCGTCCTTGAGCCAGACCGAACAGCTACAGGGTGAAAGCCAGTTACGGGCCCCCTTTGCTGGTCGCATTGAGGCATTACTGGTCGAGCCGGGTGAGTTCATCGCACCAGGTCAGCCGGTCATGGGGCTTGCCGCATCCAATGGACTGGAAGTGGAAGTACTGATTCCAGGTCATATGCTCGAGGGTCTCGCCGTTGGCCAGCAACTGCCGGTCTGGCAGAGCCTGGCAGATGGGCAGTTGCTGGGGAGGGTTGTCGAGATAGGCCAGGGATCGTCCCAGGGCAGTGCGCTGTATCCGTTGGTTGTTGCGTTGGAGCATCAGGCTGCGCGGACCGGTGATGCGGTTGAGGTGGGTATTGGTATGCCCTCCGATGACTCGCTGAAGATCCCGCTGGCTGCAGTGATGCGTTTGTCCAATGGTGGCAACGATGGTCTGGCCGTGTTTCGGGTGACTGATGGGCGGGTGGAGCGGGTGCCGGTACAAGCGGGGGCCTTGCGTGGCGAGCAGGTAACGCTGGTCGGTGATTCCCTGCAGGCCGGTGACCTGGTGGTATACGCCGGCCTGACCCGTTTGTCCGATGGCGATTCCGTGGAGTTGCTGCCATGAATCCGGCGACGTGGGTGCGTCCCCGGCTGATCGGCCTGGTGGTGGTTATGCTCTGCCTGCTCGGAGTGGCCTCCTATCTGAATATGGCGCGCCAGGAAGATCCTAGTTTCCCCTACCGGGCCGGCCTGATTACGATCATCTATCCGGGGGCCATGGCCGAGGCTATCGAGCGCCTGGTGCTCGAACCCTTGTCCGACGAGCTGACCCAGGTTGACGAAATCGACTACTTCACGGCAACCGCGCGCACCGGCGTGGCACTGGTGAATATCAGTTTTGACGATTCGATCTACGACACTGATGCCGGGTGGGACCGCGTGAGGCAGGCGATCAGCCGTGCCGAGCTGGAGTTTCCCGAGGGTATAGCGCGCGTGGAGCTGGATGATCGACTGATCGACATTCCTGCGGTGGTACTTTCGGTACGCGGCAGTGCGTCGCTGGTCGAATTGACTGAAGTCGCCGAAGGGCTCAAGCGCAACCTGACCGATCTGGAAGGGCTTGCGCGTATAGAGCTCGAGGGGGATGTGGACGAGCAGATCACCATTGCCCTGCGTGACGCGCAAATGGCGCGCCTGGGCATTTCCGCCGGTTATCTTGCGACTATTCTGGCGGAGCGTAATCAGGTTATTCCCGGTGGTTTTGTGGTCGCTGACGGTAAGCGTCTGGGGTTACTGCCCAATAGCGAGTTTGCCAGCATCGATGCGCTGCGGGGCACGCAGATACCTTTGCCCCAAGGCGGCAACGTACCCCTGGAAAATCTGGCAGAGATCTGGCGCGGCCCGGTTGAACCGGCGCAGCCTAAGGCCTGGTTCAATGGCGAGCAAACGGTTCTGGTGAATCTGACCGCGGTGCGTGGCCAGGAAGATGCGATTCGTTTTGGTCAGCGTGTGCGGGAACGTCTGACCCTTTTACGGCCTGATCTGGCGCCGTTTCAGGTAGATGAGATGTTCTTCCAGCCAGATCAGGTTGAAGAGCGCCTGGATGGGCTGGAGCTGAGTTTGTTGGGCAGTGTGCTGATCATCATGCTGGTGGTTTTCATCGGCATGGGTTGGCGGATGGGTCTGCTGGTCGCGACCATGCTGCCGATGGTGGCGCTGATCAGTCTGGGTATATACAACCTGGGCGGAGGCATCCTGCACCAGATTGCCGTTATCGGGATGGTCATTTCCCTGGGGATTCTGATTGATAACGCCATTGTCATGGTGGAGAACATCCAGGATAGATTGAATCGCGGCGAAACCCGCGAGCAGGCGGTTTATGGCGGTATTCGGGAGCTGGCCGGCCCCCTGGGCGCCTCTACCGCGACCACGCTGGCAGCCTTCACTCCCTTGCTGCTGGCCAAGGGCGGAGCGGCAGATTTTACCCGAGGTATTCCGGTGATGATCATGCTTACGCTGTCGGTCAGTTATCTGCTGGCGATTGGTGTTGCGCCGCTGCTAGCGGGTCGTTTTCTGAAACCCGCGCCCAAACATAGCAGCCAATGGATGGCCACACTGAGCCGTGGGCTGGGTCGAGCCAGCACGGGAGCGCCCTGGTGGGTAATAGGGCTGGGTGCACTGACAGTGGTGGGCAGCCTTACGCTGGCACCGATGGTGAAGATGCAGTTCTTTCCCAATGCCGACCGGCCCCTGGTGGTGGTCGAGCTTTACATGCCCGAGGGTACTGACCAGCAGCAGACCGAAGCGGTCAGCGCCACGCTCGAACGCGCCCTGCGCGAACATCAGGATGTGCAGCAGATACACCGTTTTGTCGGCTCGGCTGGACCCAGCTTCTACTACAATCTGCGGCGTTCGCCCCAGGCTTCCAACCGCGCGCGCCTGGTCGTCGACGCAACCAGCCTGGCCGCGACCAGCGCTATTATCCACTGGGTCCGCGACCATGTGGAGCAGCATTACCCGCAGCTGGAAATTGTTGCCAGTACCCTGGGACAGGGTCCACCGCGGGTCGCCCCGGTCGAGATGCGGCTTTATCACCATGACGACGCTGTGCGTATTGCCGCGACCGAACAGATATTCGCAGTCACCCGGTCCATTCCGGGCGCGGTGGACGTGCGCCATGATATCGATCTGGGGGTGCCCGCATTGCGCATCGAGATCAACGACGCCCTGGCCCAGCGTTACGGCCTGAACCGGGCCCGGATTGCCCGCGCGCTGAATACCACCACCCTGGGTCTGACAGTGGAACAATACCGCCAGGAGCGTGATCCTATTGCCCTGGTGCTACGCTCACCCGAGGGCACCGCGCAGACTTTGGAGCGCCTCAAGTCGGTCACCATCTTCAATGATGCGGGTCAGGGAATTCCGCTTACTGCGCTGGCGCGAATCGAGCCGCAATGGCAGCCGGGCGGGGTTTATCAACGCAATGGAGTGCGAGTCCAGACCGTGACGGCTGGGCTGGAGGATGGCTACAGCTTCAGTCAGATCCTTGAGCAATTAAACAGCCAATTGGTGCAGACTCCCTTGCCTGAGGGTGTGCGTATGGAGCTGGGCGGTGACAAGGAAGGCTCTGGTGACGCCAACAACGCGATCTTTACCAGCGCGCCGATTGGCATTTTGCTGCTGCTGTTTTTCCTGTTGCTGCAGTTCAACTCATTCCGTCGTGTGGGCATCATCCTGCTGACGGTGCCCCTGGCCAGTGTGGGTGTATTCCCAGGTCTGGTGCTGTCCGGCACTCCCTTTGGCTTCCAGTCCTTGCTGGGCATTATTGCGCTGGTGGGGATTGTGGTGAACAACGCCATCGTGCTGCTCGATGTGGTTGACCAGCGTCTGGCCGATGGAGCGGATATCGTTGAAGCTGTGGCTGAAGCAGTCGAGCGGCGTACCCGGCCGATTCTGCTGACCACGGCCACGACCATTGCCGGTCTGCTGCCATTGGCTTTCTCGCAGTCAACCCTGTGGCCGCCGATGGCCTGGGCGATCATCTCCGGCCTGCTGGCTTCTACTGTCCTGACATTGCTGGTGGTGCCCGCCGTCTGCAGGCTGACACTCGGCCGGCGCAATGAACCGGCGAAAGCCGCTGTAAGTGCTTGACTCGCCTGACCAAATGTTTACAATGCGCGCCTGCTCAGTCGGACATGGTCCCTGTGCAGATGCGCAGTGGTAGTTCAGTTGGTTAGAATACCGGCCTGTCACGCCGGGGGTCGCGGGTTCGAGTCCCGTCCACTGCGCCATATCCCTCGAGAAGCCCCCGTGCAGAAATGCCGGGGGCTTTTTCGTTTGTGCAGCACATAGGCGTAGACTGGTACAAATCCCTGTATCGGAGCCTATCTGCCTGTGATCGCCTTGCTCGTGCCTGCTATTGCCCTGTTGGGCTGGAGCCTGGTTGTCGATCCTGTCCAGGGCTGGCTGTTTCTGCCACTTTGGGCGGCCATCAGCTGGCTGATTCTGACTGGCAGTCTGGAATCGGCGCGTTTACGCAGACGCGTATGGCTTGATCAATATCTGCTGGCTGATTCGGGCTGGCACCGGTTACTGCGTGGTGGTGTGCTGATGACCGCCTGGCATCTGCTGATTGCCTCCCTGCTGGCGTTGTTCATGCTGGCCAGGCTACTGCATGCCACTGGCTGGTTATGGCTGATTCTGCTGGCGCAGGTGCCGGTGCTCTGGTTTCTGGGTAGCTGGCTGGACCTACGCTTGCGCGCCCATCTCAAGCCGCATGTACGGGCGGCGATCATCCGACGCCTGTCGGTGCCGCTGGCGATGCTGCCGCTGCTGGTTTGCTATCTACTGGTTTCCCTGTATACGTCCCAGCCCGATATGACCGGCATGGGCTGGGGCGCGGCGGTGGGCCTGCATCTGCCAGAGGCGCAGAGCAGCATGGCCTTGCTCGCCGTTTTCGAGCGTGTCTATCTCCTGCTGGACCTGACCCTGCAGTGGGCGCTGCAGAACACCCTGGGCAACATTGATGACAGCGGTCTGCTGGCACTGCTTGCCTGGAGTCTGTTGTTGCTGGGAGGCGCTGCATTCGCCTGGGCCTGGGTGCGCATGCTGGTCGGCGTGAGCGCGCTGGTCTCGCAGTGGAGTAACAGCTGATGAAAATGACTTTCGCGCGCCGGATTCGACTACTGCTGGTGGTGATACTGGCCGTGCTGGTGCTGTTTGTCTCGATGAACGCAGGGTTGCGCCTGCTCACCGAGCGACTGGCCGATAATCGTCTGTTTTCCGTCCTGGTCAACGATCAGCGGCTGCTCCTTGATGGCGCAACGTTGCGCCAGTTCAACACCGATCTGCTACGTCTGACCGAGCAGCAGCGGGACCAGACAGAACAGCAGATGCAGCAGTGGGCTGATCAATGGCTGGACCAGAGCTTTGCTCTGGCCTTGGCTGCATTGCCCGATTATATGGACTGGTATTACTCCATGCCCGGATCCTATGCCCGTCTGTACCACGCTGTGGATGGGGATCTGGATGTTTTCATGCAGCAGCGGATGACTGATTTTCTGATCGAGGATAGTGGTCTGCAGCAGCGCCTGGCGGGTTTTGATACAGCCATGCTGGCGCGTTGGCAGACGCTGGCGGACACTCAGCAACGGGTGGTGCAGAGACAGCTGACCGGTCTGTACGCACATCGTCAGCAAAGCCCTGAAGCCGTCAGTGCAGAGCCAGTCACGACGCTGAATATCGATCAGGCGCTGGGACTGGGATGGTCTGCCAGTGCCGAGGACCTGCAGCGTTGGCAGGCGGGATCGCGCGCGTCGCTGGTTGTGGGAGCCGGCACGCTGGGTTTGCTGTTACGTCGTTCCCTGATGCCCAGATTGATGAGCCTGGGTGCGGTGCAGGGCAGCAGAAGGGCGTTGGCAGGATTCGTTGCACGGTTGGCGCCCAGGCTGGCGATCGCGATCAGTACTGGTGGTACGGCTGCTGCGGTTACAGCACCCAGCGGGCCTGGTGCACTGGTGGCCGGTAGCGTCGCCTTCCTGACTGCCGCAGGAACACTGGTGGTAACCGATTTTACGCTGTTGAAGGCCGAGGAAGCGTTACTGCGCGAGCGCAAGGAAATGGAAATGCGTGGCGAGCTGCTCGCCACCCGCGAAGCCTTGCGTGTTCAGCTGCATCAGCAACTGCAAGGTACCTTCAACCAGGCCCAGGAGGCCTTTCAGCAAAGCCTGACCCAGGTTTACGACCGGCCCGATATGGACAGACGCTTTCATATCCTGGGGCCATAGCGGCTCGGCGACTTCTTTTTGCGGTAATCCTGTGCGTGGACGACAGCTGGTGCAGGTGTTATTTCCTGCGTTACCTGAACTTTTCCCTATTGACTTCATCTGACTGTAACGCAAGGCAATTATGGTCAATTCAGGCCTGAGTTGCCTGGTGTGTAACCGTTGTCAAAAGAGGAATCAACAATGAACGATTATGTAGAAGAATTGATGGAAAAACGTGCCCAGGAATGGGATCAGGAAGCGGACGACGCCGAAGAGATGTAAGTGCTTCGGCTGGCCTTCCCCAGGTCAGCTATCCGGGTGCTCTGCCATCCTTGCACCGGTTACCCCCTTACCGGCAGTATTTTATTTCTCGACCTTCGACCTTCGACCTTCGACCTTCGACCCTCAGCCTTCAACCTTCACCTGACGCTGCTCTCGCCGAAAGTGTCCAGGGGCTTGTGCTGTCCAGCGTTTGAATGCCCTCTGAAAAGCCGCCGGGGATGAGAATCCAAGCAGGAAAGCAATTTCCCCCAGGGCCAGCTCCGTATCGCGCACGTAGGTCAGGGCAAGATCGCGTCTCGTGTCGTCGATGATATCCTGAAAACGCGTTTGTTCCTGTTGCTGCAGCTTGCGCCGCAGGGTCCAGGACGCCATGCCCAGTTCGCGAGCTACTTCGCTGAGCCCCGGCAGTTGACGATGCAACCGGGGAGAGACGATTTCCTCGACCCGTTCACGTAGCCGGCGGTGGCGGCCCAGCTCGTATAACTGTGCGTCACAAAGTGATTGCAGATGGTTGAAGGTGGCTGGCGCAGCCTGGTCCAGGGCCAGTTCCAGACTCGCGGGCTGCCATATCAGTTGATTGTGTTCCTGGCCAAACAGCACCGGGCATTTGAATAGCTGCTCGTAGCATTCGGCGTAGGCGGGTGCGGGAAACTCGATATGCACAGCTTCCAGTCGCGCTGCGCCGCCGGTCAGTTGCTGACCCAGCCGCGCGCGGGACGCCAGGGCGGAGTCGACCACAAACAGATTGAAGGCGTTGTAGGGGCTGATGGAGTAAAAGCGCAGGGCGGGTGCGTCAAAACTGGAGTGGCCTCGATAATTCTGGCTCGAGAGGCGTTCGTAGCGGACCAGAGTAGCAAAGGCCTGCTGCAGGTTCATTGCGCATTGGGCGGTCAACCCGGCCAGGCCCAGGTGGCTGGCCTGGCTGTGCTCACCCATGAGCAACCCGATGTCTGCGCGGCCACTCAGGCCGATGGCGGCATTCCCCAGGCGCATGAAGCGGGCAATACTGATACGTGCCTGGGGCGTCGCGAGCATCTCGCGGGTGATACGAAAGCGCTGCAGAAGGGGCTCGACGTCATGCCCCAGACTGCGTAATGCGGCCCTGAGGCTATAGACGTAGCCAACAGATAGATCCCCAAGCTTCAAGGCCGGCTCCTTTCTGGATAAATAAAGGCTGTGCGGCCCATGCGCAAATGTAATCCAAAGTCATACAAATGTCATTCAGGGTGATTGAGCGCCGCCGCCTCGGGGCCTATTGTCTTTGCACTGATAAAGACCGGGCATGTATCCGGTCGCTTCCTGATGATGATATGACCGGAGCAACACCATGACCGAGCACGCACTCTACCCGCATCTGCTGGCGCCCCTTGATCTGGGATTCACCACTCTGCGTAACCGTACCCTGATGGGTTCGATGCACACGGGCCTGGAGGAAAGACCCCATGGCTTCGAGCGCATGGCAGCCTATTTTGCCGAGCGCGCCCGTGGCGGTGTTGGTTTGATCGTGACCGGCGGTATCGGACCGAACGAGGAGGGCAGTGTTGCCCACGGCGCGGCCAAGATGACCACCCCCGAAGAGGCCGAACACCACAAGGTGGTGACCAAGGCGGTACATGAAGCAGGCGGCAAGATCTGCATGCAGATCCTCCACGCTGGTCGTTATGCCTATAGCCCCAAACAGGTGTCGGCGAGCGCGGTCAAGGCGCCGATCAACCCCTTTACCCCCAAGGAGCTGGACGAGGAGGGTATCGAGAAGCAGATTCAGGATTTTGTCACCTGCTCGCAACTGGCTCAGAGCGCCGGTTATGACGGCGTCGAGATCATGGGTTCGGAGGGGTATTTCATCAACCAGTTCCTGGTCAAACATGTGAACCAGCGCACCGACCGTTGGGGTGGCAGCTACGAGAACCGCATGCGTCTGCCGGTGGAAATCGTGCGTCGGGTCCGCGAAGGCGTCGGCGCCAATTTCATCATCATCTACCGGCTGTCGATGCTGGATCTGATCGAGGGTGGCAGCACCTGGGATGAGGTGGTGATGCTGGCCAAGGCGATCGAGCAGGCTGGTGCAACCATCATCAACACCGGGATTGGTTGGCATGAGGCGCGTATTCCAACCATTGCCACCAAGGTGCCCCGCGCAGCGTTCACCAAGGTGACCGCCAAGCTCAAGGGTGAAGTGAATATCCCCCTGGTCACCACCAACCGGATCAATACCCCGGAGGTGGCAGAGCAGGTACTGGCCGAGGGCGACGCGGATATGGTGTCCATGGCCCGTCCGTTCCTGGCTGATCCGGAGTTCGTCAACAAGGCTGCGGCGGGTCTGGCGGAAGAGATCAACACCTGTATCGGTTGCAACCAGGCCTGCCTGGACCACACCTTTGGCGGCAAACTGACCAGTTGTCTGGTCAATCCGCGCGCCTGTCACGAGACAGAGCTGAATTATCTGCCGGTCACCCAGGTGAAGAAGATTGCCGTAGTCGGCGCCGGCCCTGGCGGGCTGTCGGCCGCCACTGTGGCTGCCCAGCGGGGTCATGAGGTCACACTCTTTGATTCCGGTGATGAAATAGGTGGCCAGTTCAACATTGCCAAGCGGATTCCGGGCAAGGAAGAGTTCTACGAGACGCTGCGCTACTACGATCGCATGATTGCCAAGCACGGCGTGCGCCTGGTGCTGGGTAAGCGGGCCAGCGTCGAGGATCTGGCTGATTTCGACGAGGTGATTCTGGCTACGGGTGTGGTGCCACGGACTCCGGATATTCCCGGGATCGGTCATCCCAAGGTGTTGGGTTATCTGGACACCATCCTGCAGCGTCGCGACGTCGGCAAGCGTGTGGCGGTGATCGGTGCGGGTGGTATCGGCTTTGATGTATCCGAGTTCATTACCCAGCAGGGCGAGAGTGCTGCGCTGGATACCGAGCTGTTCTGGGACGAGTGGGGTATCGATCCGGCTATCGAGGCGCGGGGCGGTATCGCCGGCGTCGAGGCGCATCCGCACCCACCCGCCCGTGAGGTGTTCCTGCTGCAACGCAAGACCAGCAAGGTGGGTGATGGCCTGGGCAAGACTACGGGCTGGATTCACCGCGCGGGTCTCAAGAGTCGTCAGGTGAAGATGCTCAACGCTGTGCAGTATCTGAAGATTGATGACGAGGGGCTGCATGTCAGCATTGCCGAGGGCGAGCCCCAGGTGCTGGCGGTGGATAATATTGTTATCTGTGCAGGTCAGGATCCGCTGCGTGAATTGCAGGCAGGCCTGGAAGCGGCGGGCAAGCCGGTGCACCTGGTGGGTGGCGCAGACGTGGCTGCCGAGCTGGATGCCAAGCGTGCCATTGATCAGGGCTCTCGCCTGGCTGCGGCACTCTGACTATCGCCGGGCGCGGCTCCTGCCGCGCCTCTGGCTGTCGCCTACTGCCAAATTCGTCACAATCCTCGGTTACATTTCCCCTCAAGATCTTCGACCAAGTGCAATCGCCGCAAAAAAAGCGCAAAGTCCTGTTAACCAGGTGAGTTGAAGGGGCGGCACGGGGGTATCCATGAACATTACGCACAAACCATTGCTGACTGAGGCGGTCCTGTTTTTTGCGGAGCGGGGTATTGCCAAGCAGATGCTTTATGCCGAATTCGAGGCCTTGCTTGATGGCATGGTGGCGACCCCGGAATTTGCCGATGAAACTGTCGAGGCCGTTTTTGTTCAGATAAATAACCGTCTGCACGTTCGTGCGGCGGTTTTCTTCACTCTCGATTTCGATCTTGATGGTCATATCAGCCCGCTCTGGAATATGCCACTGCGTGCACTGGCAGAGAAAGCCGGCCGTGGGCCGGACATGGGTGGCGGCCCTATCCGTCTTGCCTGCCTGGGGTTTTGCAGCGACAACAGATTCAAGCCGAATCTGTGGAAGCCTGCACAACGGGAGGGCAAGGCCGATCTGCTGATGATCAAGGAAGCTGTCACGCGCAATACCCTCGGTATTCTGGGCGATGACCGCGAGGCACTGGCGGTTATCCAGACGGAGCATCTGCAGATGGCCGCGGAGGATGCCTGGTACGGTGGCGGGAACGTGGTCAGCCCACAGGCAAGGGTTGGCAGCCAGTTGCCAGAGCAGGATAAAAAGAGCAGCGCGCAAGCTGCGGCTGCCGCCACTGAGCAGCAGGCAGCACACAAGGAACAGATCAGTGATCTGAAGCGCCAGCTTGATGAGCTGCGTCAGCTCCGTGAAGTGGAATTGGCTGCCGAGCGCCAGCGTCACAAGGACCATCTGGCCATCGTTCAGGGTGAACTACACGACATCAAGAACGAACTGGCGTTGCAACAGAAAATCAATATTACCCTCAAGCGTGATCTGTCCAGACTGCAGAATCGCTCGGCGAGCGACGCCGACTGACACCTCTCATTACCACAGCGCATTTGCCAGCACCCTGCTGGCTGCGGATAATCACTGATTGACCGGCTATGGCATAACAGTGAGGTGGTATGGATCAGTTCCGCAACATCGGTTTGATCGGGCGGCTGGGTAGCGGCAGGGTGGTGGACACCCTGAAGCGCCTGAAACGCTTCCTGATCGACAGTGGCCACACGGTTATTCTCGAGGATGCCGTAGCCGATCTGTTGCCGGGGCACCATCTGCAGGTTTGCTCACGAAAGATGATGGGCGAAATTTGCGACCTGGTTATTGTTGTCGGTGGCGACGGCAGCCTGTTGGGCGCGGCGCGCGCACTGTGCCGCTACAACGTGCCGGTGCTGGGCGTAAACCGCGGCGGCCTGGGATTTCTCACCGATATTTCTCCCGACGAGCTGGAAGCGCAGGTCGGTGAAGTGCTGGCTGGCCGCTACATGGTCGAGAGTCGGTTTCTGCTGGATGCCTTCGTGCGCCGCGATGACGAGCAACTGGGCACCAGTGAAGCCCTCAATGACGTGGTTCTGCATCCGGGCAAGTCGGCACGCATGATCGAGTTCGAGCTGTACGTCGATGGCCAGTTCGTTTACAGCCAGAAGTCTGATGGACTGATAGTGGCCACGCCCACCGGCTCCACCGCCTACGCACTGTCAGCGGGTGGCCCGATCATGCATCCCAAACTTGATGCGGTCGTTCTGGTGCCCATGTTCCCCCACACCCTGTCCAGTCGCCCGATAGTTGTTGATGCCGGTAGCGAATTGAAAATTGTCATCTCCAAGCAAAGCGGTATTTACCCGCAGATCAGCTGTGATGGCCAGGTACATATCGCCTGTGCACCGGGGGATTCGATCACCATTCGCAAAAAGCCGCAAAAGCTGCGGTTGATTCATCCCCTGGATCACAATTTTTATGCCATCTGCCGGAGCAAGCTCGGCTGGAGTAGCAGGTTGACTGATCAATGACACATCCGACTGCGCATACTGGCCGCGGATTCGATGTTATTGGCGACATCCACGGCTGCGCGCATACCCTGGAGACGCTGCTGGAGAATATGGGCTATGCCCCGCATCAGGGCGTCTGGCAACATCCGCACCGTCAGGCGCTGTTTCTGGGTGACATCATCGATCGCGGGCCGCGTATCCGTGAGGCGCTGCGCCTGGTGCACGACATGGTCGAGGCCGGTAGCGCCCAGTGCATCATGGGGAATCATGAGATCAATGCGCTGGCCTGGGAGACACCCGCACCTGCGGGCAGCGGCAGGCAGTTCATTCGGGAACATACCGAGCGCAACCGCAGGCAATTGGCGGCAACCCTGGAGCAGATGGCCCCGTGGCCTGATGAATGGGCGTATTACCTGGAGTGGTTCTACCGGTTGCCGTTGTTTCTTGACCTGGGTGAAATCAGGCTGGTGCATGCCTGCTGGGACGAGAGCCTGATCAGACCCTTTGCCGCGCAATACCCTGATGGACGAATCGACCGGGAGTTTCTGGAGTCGGCAGCTGAGCATGGCGGATTCGCTTCCCAGGTGCTCGAGCGGCTGCTGCGCGGTAGTGAGATGCGTCTGCCCCATGGGGGTAAAATGGTCAGCAAGGATGGGCTGGTCAGGCACAGCTTTCGTACCAAGTTCTGGGAAGAGGAGCCGCAGACCTATGGCGATCTGGTATTTCAGCCAGATGCACTACCCGAGGACGTAGCGACCCGGCCGCTGACCGATAGTCAGAAAGCCGAGCTGCTGATCTATGGCAGTGAGCAACCAATTCTCTTTGTGGGACATTACTGGCAGCAGGGCGATCCGCACCCGCTGAGACCCAATCTGGCATGCCTGGACTACAGCGCGGTGAAGTATGGCAAGCTGGTCGCCTATCGCTGGGATGGTGAGCACCGTCTGCAGCGGGACCATTTCGTGTGGGTAGACGTGCCCAGGCTGGCATGACCAGAACCTGGCGGCAGCCGTAAAAATTGAAGAGGTAAATATGTTCCGCGCCCTGCAGTGTCCGTTGGAGGAAGACCTCTCCAGCTTTACCCGTTATTTGCGCAGCCAGGGAGTGGTCCATCGCGTTACCGAGGAGGGCAATCAGCAGGTTGTCTGGACCCGGGACGAAGCCGGTGCACATTTTGCCCGAGAGTGCTATGCCGAAGGCGTTCCGCAGACGCCTGATATCCGACCTGCAGTGCGAAACCGGGGCCCCTCCGGGAGTGCAGGCTGGATGCAAACGGCCAGGGGAATACCTCTGACGCTTGGCGTGCTGCTGGTTACTGGCGTGGTGGCTCTGCTCACCGGCCTGGGCAGCCAGGTTGACGGTGTGGTGATGTTTACCTTTGTGCCACCAGAGAACAGTGAGTATATGGCCAGTCAGATTGACCTGGGCCAATGGTGGCGGCTGATCACGCCGATATTTCTGCATTTTGGCCTGATGCATCTGGCTTTCAATGCGCTCTGGTACTGGGAGCTGGGTCGTCGGATAGAGCTGCGCTCCGGCTCGCTCTGGCTATTGGGGCTGACGTTGCTGTTCGGTCTGGTGTCCAACAGCGTGCAATGGCTGTTCAGCGGGCAGCCGTTCTTTGGCGGGCTGTCTGGTGTGTTATACGGGCTACTGGGTTATTGCTGGATTTACCAGTTAATGGCGCCGAACGTGCATTTTGCGCTGCCCAAGGGTGTGGTGGTGCTGATGCTGGTGTGGTTGGTGCTGTGCCTCTCGGGCCTGGTGACACTGCTTGGTTTTGGTGCCATAGCCAATGCGGCTCACGTGAGTGGTTTGCTGGTTGGCTGTGCTGCAGGCCTGGTTGCAGGCGGGTCCCAGCGGTTCGGTTTGTCGAGATAATTTTCTGGAGAATGAAATGACTACCTTTGTCGAGATGTTGCGCAATATCACCCCCGAGGTATATGCCAGCCTGAAGCAGGCGGTGGAGATCGGCAAATGGCCGGACGGTCGCCGCCTGACCCAGGAGCAGAAAGAGCTCTGCATGCAGGCAATGATTGGCTGGGAGCTGGAAAATCTGCCTGAAGAAGAGCGCACCGGGTTCATGGGTGAGCAGAGCTGTAAATCCGAGAAAAAAACCGTGCCCAATATTTTGTTCTCGACCAAATCGGATACCTTGCATTGATACAGCCAGTCAGCGGTGAGGGCAGCGTCAGCAAGCTGCAGGCAGATCTTGATGTGCCCGTGCGCTACAGCCTGTCGATTGGCGAGCAGCTATTGCCGCTCAATGACTGGTTGGGGAGTACCCTGCGTATAGAGGCACTGGGGACTATCCATTGCAGCCATTGTGGGCGGCGCACCAAAAAAAGCTACAGTCAGGGTTTCTGTTATCCCTGCATGACCAAGCTGGCTCGCTGTGATACCTGCATCATGAGTCCGGAAAAGTGCCACTATGATCAGGGTACTTGCCGCGAGCCGGCCTGGGGCGAGCAATTCTGCATGACCGACCATATTGTCTATCTGGCCAATTCGTCAGGACTGAAGGTGGGTATTACCCGTGCCACCCAGATCCCGACCCGCTGGATTGACCAGGGTGCGAGCCAGGCACTGCCGATTCTGCGCGTGGCTACTCGTCAGCAGTCAGGTCTGGTCGAGGACCTGCTGCGTCAGCAGGTCGCCGACAAGACAAACTGGCGTGCGCTGCTGCGCGGTGAACCGGAGCCGGTTGACATGCAGGCAGCCCGCGAACGAATCATGGAGGGCGCGCAGGAGGGCCTTCTTGCGTTGCAGGCCCGCTTTGGCCTGCAGGCCATCCAGTCCCTTGACGCCGAGGTGGTGAATATTCGCTACCCGGTGCTCGAATACAGCCCGAAACCCCAGTCAGCCAATCTGGACAAGGAGCCGGTGCTCGAGGGCACCTTGCTGGGAATCAAGGGTCAGTATCTGATTCTGGATACCGGCGTAATCAATATTCGTAAATATACGTCCTACACACTGTCTGTCAGTGTGTACTGAGGAGTGCAGCATGCGTACCGAACAGCCCAAGACCATTTATCTCAAGGACTACCAGGCGCCTGAATACTGGATAGACGAAACGCATCTGACGTTCGAGCTGTTCGAGGACCATGCGCTGGTTCACAGCCGCCTGAATATGCGCCGCAATGAACAGGGCGCAGGTCAGTCGCTGCCCCCGCTGGTGCTGGATGGCCAACTGCTGGAGCTGGTCAGCGTGGCGCTGGATGAGCAGCTGTTGCAGGCCGGCGACTACCAGCTGGATGAAGATACCCTGACATTGCAACCCGCGGCGGCGGCGTTTGTGGTGGCCGTTACCACCCGAATCGAGCCCCAGCACAATACCGCGCTGGAAGGGCTTTACCAGTCCGGCAAGATGTTCTGCACCCAGTGCGAGGCCGAGGGCTTTCGCAAGATCACCTATTACCTGGATCGTCCCGATGTGATGAGCCGGTTTACCACCACGGTGATTGCCTCAAGGGATTATCCGATTCTGCTGTCCAACGGTAATCCGGTTGCCAATGGTGAAGAGAAGGGCGGCCGTCACTGGGTGACCTGGGAGGACCCTTTCCCCAAGCCGGCTTACCTGTTTGCCCTGGTGGCGGGCGATCTGTGTCTGATCCAGGACAGCTTCACCACCATGAGTGGTCGCGAGATTGACTTGCGTATCTACGTGGAGCCGGAGAACAGGGAGCAGTGCGGCCACGCGATGGATAGTCTCAAGCGCTCCATGCGCTGGGATGAGGAAGTCTACGGCCGTGAGTACGATCTGGATATCTTCATGATTGTGGCGGTCAACGACTTCAATATGGGTGCAATGGAAAACAAGGGGCTGAACATTTTCAACTCCAGCTGCGTACTGGCGCATCCCGATACGGCAACCGATCTGGCCTTCCAGCGGGTCGAGGCGGTGGTGGCGCACGAGTATTTCCACAATTGGTCGGGCAATCGGGTTACTTGTCGAGACTGGTTCCAACTGTCGCTCAAGGAAGGCTTTACGGTATTCCGTGATTCGCAGTTTTCCGCCGATATGAATTCACCCACTGTCAGCCGTATCGAGCATGTCGGCTTTCTACGCGCCAACCAGTTTGCCGAAGATGCCGGCCCCATGGCTCACCCGGTTCGACCTGATTCGTTCATCGAGATTTCCAACTTCTATACCCTGACAGTGTACGAAAAGGGTGCTGAGGTCGTACGCATGTTGCATACCCTGCTCGGGGAGCAGGGCTTTCGCCAGGGCTCGGATCTGTATTTTGAGCGCCACGATGGTCAGGCCGTGACCTGTGATGACTTCATCAAGGCCATGGAAGACGCCAATGGCGCAGACCTGGGGCAGTTCAAGCGCTGGTACAGCCAGGCCGGGACGCCTCGGCTGGCCGTGGAGAGTCGTTACGACGCGGCTAAAGGTACCTTCAGTCTGTTATTCCGCCAGAGCTGCCCGCCAACGCCGGGGCAAAGCGAGAAACTGCCGCAGGTGATTCCGGTGCGCATGGCTTTACTCGACCGTGAGGGTAAGGAATTGCCCCTGCAGTTTGAGGGGGAGGCTGCGCCCGTGGGCACTGAGCGTGTGCTGGCCGTGGCAGGCGCCGAGCAGGTATTCACCTTCACCGGGTTGACGGAAGAGCCATTGCCATCCCTGCTGCGCGGGTTCTCTGCGCCAGTGAAGATGAGCTATCCCTACAGCCGTGATGATCGGGTCTTTCTGGCCAAGAATGACCCCGATGGTTTCAATCGCTGGGAAGCAGGGCAGGCACTGGCGCTGGAAATGCTCCAGGGTATGATCGGTATTCATCAGGCGGGTCGTCCGCTGCTGCTCGATCAGCGTTTGCGTGATGTGTTTTACGCACTGCTGACGGACAGGGAGCTGGATCCGGCCATGGTCGCCGAGATGCTCAGGTTGCCGTCTGAGGCTTATATGGTCGAAGTGTCCGAGGTGGCTGATGTGGACGCAATCCACCAGGTGCGCGAATGGGTGCGCGGTGAGCTGGCCAATACCCTGGCCGACGTCATGTGGCCCCTGTACCGCGACCTTGACGATGGCGCAGCCTACAGCCCGGATGCGGGGTCAATGGCGCGCCGCAGCCTGAAGAATACGCTCTTGTCCTACCTGATGCTCACTGGTTCCCAGGACGCGGTTGATGCCTGTGTACGTCAGTATGTGGAGGCCAATAACATGACCGACCGCCAGGCGGCGCTGGTCTGTCTGGTCAATTCCGACTTCGAGAAGCAGAAGCAGGCGGCGCTGGCCGACTTTGCCGAACGCTGGAAGGATTATCCGCTGGTCATGGATCAGTGGTTCAGTGTGCAGGCTGCCTGTGCCTTGCCCGGTGGTCTGGTTCGCGTTGAAAAGCTCCTCGAGCACCCTGCGTTCAGCATGCGTAATCCCAACAAGATCCGTGCTGTGATCGGTGCCTTCGCCAATCAGAACCTGGTCAACTTCCACGCTGCCGATGGCGCCGGCTATCGTTTCCTGGCCGAGCGGATATTGCAGCTCGACCCGCTAAACCCCCAGGTGGCAGCGCGACTGCTAACACCGCTGACGCGCTGGCGCAAGTATGATGCCGCCCGCCAGGAGCTGATGAAGGCAGAATTGGCACGCATCATGGCCGCCAGTAGTCTCTCGCCGGATGTATATGAAGTGGTCAGCAAGTCGCTTGCCTGACATTCCCGGGTAGGCAATCCCCCGTACCAGAGCACCCGGGAGGGTGTTCTGATGCGTTTGGGCCGCTCTATAACGGGCTTTCTGGCCGGTTTTTCCGTGGTTCACAAAAGATAACTTGCAAGGATTAGTGAAGTCAGTGAAAGCGCTGTAATATCATGTCGTCCGTCGTGTGACCGTGACATCAAATAAAAATAAAGGGGTAGATGTATGGGGGCGTCCGTCGTGAACCTTCGCGCGTTTGATCCAGTTTCAATCCAGTCAGAAGCAGATCGCCTGTCGATTCTGTTCACTTCGTTGTATGCCTCCGGAAAATGCAATCCGTCCGGATTTGTCCATGTTTGATCTTGTGATGCTGCCCCTTACAGGCGGGCAGGGAAAACTGCTGCCTGAACTAACAATAAATGCCAGATGGCTTGTCTGCCGGGAGAATCGGGATGTCGAATAACGTTCACGAAGCCGAAACCTTTATGGAACGGCTGGTGTTCAACAACCGCCTTATGGTTGTTGCGATCTTTACCATAATCACCATTATCCTTGGCTATCAGGCCTTGCAGATCCGTCCTGATACCAGCTTCGCCAAGATGATTCCTCTTCAGCATCCCTACATTGTCAACATGGTCGAGCACCAGGACGACCTGTCGAACCTGGGCAACTCCATCCGTATCGCGGTCGCAATCGAAGATGGCGATATCTTCAGCACCGAGTACATGGAAACCCTCAAGCGCATCAACGACGAGGTGTTCTTCCTGCCCGGCGTCGATCGTTCCGGTTTGCGCTCGCTTTGGACGCCCAACGTGCGCTGGACCGAGGTCACCGAATACGGCTTTGACGGTGGCCCGGTTGCGAGCCATCCGGCCTACCTGGATGAGCAATCACTGGATGATCTGCGAGTCAATGTACTCAAGTCCGGTGAAATTGGTCGCTTGGTAGCCAACAACTTCAAGTCCACCATTATCGAGGTGCCGCTCCAGGAGTTCTATCCGAACCCGGATAACCAGTCCGAGCTGCTGCGTATGGATTACGGTCTGTTCTCCCAGCAACTGGAGGAAAAAATCCGCACCCAGTTCGAGGAAGAAAACCCGAATATCAGCATCCACATGGTCGGTTTTGCCAAGAAGGTCGGTGACCTGATCGAGGGTCTTGGCGCGGTGGTGATGTTCTTCGGTATCGCACTGCTGATTACCTTCGTACTGCTGTACTGGTTTACCTGGTGCATCCGCAGCACCATCTCGGTTCTGGCCACCACGCTGATCGCCGTAATCTGGCAGTTGGGTCTGATCTACTCGCTGGGCTTTGGACTGGATCCGTACTCGATGCTGGTGCCGTTCCTGATCTTCGCTATCGGTATTTCCCACGGCGTACAGAAAATCAACGGTATTGCGTTGCAGTCAGGCGAGGCAGATAACGCCCTGATCGCGGCCCGTCGTACTTTCCGTCAGCTGTTTCTGCCCGGCATGATCGCAATTCTTGCCGACGCGGTTGGCTTTATTACTCTGCTGGTTATCGATATCGGCGTAATCCACGAGCTGGCTATCGGTGCCTCCGTGGGTGTAGGTGTGATTGTGTTTACCAACCTGATCATGCTGCCGGTCACCATTTCCTATCTGGGCATCAGCAAGAAGGCCATCGAACGCAGTAAGCGTGACGCGGTTCGTGAACATCCCTTCTGGCGCGCCATGTCCTATACCGCGCACCCGAAAGTGGCGCCGTTTCTGGTCATCATCGCCCTGGTGGGTGGTACTGGCGCCTTCTTCTACCAGAAAGCCAACCTTCAGGTAGGTGACCTGGACCCGGGTGCACCAGAACTGCGTCCTGATTCGCGCTACAACCTGGATAACGATTTCATCATCTCCAACTACTCGACAAGTTCCGACGTACTGGTAGTGATGGTCGAAACCCCGCCGGAAATGTGCTCTGCCTACGAGACTATGGAAGCGATCGATCAGCTCGAATGGCACATGGCAAACTTGCCAGGCGTGCAGTCGGCAGTGTCCCTGGTGACTGTGGCCAAGCAGGTACTGATGGGTAACAACGAGGGCAACCTCAAGTGGCAGACGCTGTCGCGCAATCAGGACAACCTGAACAACGCAATCAGCCGCGCACCCGAAGGCATGTTCAACAATACCTGTTCGTTGGCGCCGGTCATGGTGTTCCTTAACGACCACAAGGCTGAAACTCTGAAGACGGCCACCCGGGGAGTTGAAGAGTTTGCTGCCGAGTACAACACCGAGAACATGAAGTTCCTGCTGGCTGCCGGTAATGCGGGCATCGAGGCGGCTACCAACGACGAGATTGCCAGCTCTGAATTGCTGATCCTGTTGCTGGTTTACGTGTGGGTAGGGGTGATGTGCTATTTCACTTTCCGCTCGTTGGCAGCCACGATCTGTGTGGTATTGCCGCTGGTACTGACCTCAGTGCTGGGTAACGCGCTGATGGCCTACCTGGGTATAGGCATGAAGGTGGCAACCCTGCCGGTAATTGCCCTGGGTGTGGGCGTAGGTGTGGATTACGGGATCTATGTTTACAGCCGTCTGGAGACCTTCCTGCGTGCCGGGATGCCGTTGCAGGAGGCTTACTACGAGACCCTGCGCTCAACCGGTAAGGCGGTTCTGTTCACCGGTCTGTGTCTGGCGATCGGCGTGGCCACCTGGGTATTCTCGGCCATCAAGTTCCAGGCTGACATGGGTCTGATGCTGACCTTCATGTTCCTGGTTAACATGATCGGTGCGTTGTTGCTGCTGCCAGCACTGGCCCGTTTCCTGATCAATCCGGCCAAGATTGCTGCTTCAACTCCGCCCAAGATTCAGCACTAAGATGTTGTGGCTCTCGGTCATTGGCCGGGAGCCACATAGGTTGATCAACTCTGATGGTGTGCGCCAGTGGTCACCGATCAGGGTCATGATTGACACGCGATAACCCGAGGCCGGTTGGCAGGTGCTGTCCCAGGCCGTTACTATCAATAGACCGCTCAAGGGCGGTTGCCCTGCCTGTCTAGAACGACAGGTACCTATAAGAACAAGGGGAATGGTGTATGCGTGAGCCCATCCAACGGCACAGTCTGGAAGCAGGCGAGGCCTGCAATGTGTCCGGCAAGAGCCGCAAGCTCTCTTTATCCACTCAGGCTTTTTCTGCTCTGGGTCTTTCCGTGGCATTGGCCTTCGCGCCCGTCGCGATCGCCCAGGCCCAGGACAGTATCGCCGGTGAAGCCAAGCCCGCCGTCATGTCCGACATGGCCAGCGAAGTACTGCTGCTCGATGTTGAGCAGGTAGGTGATCGCCTGGTCGCCGTCGGCAGCCGTGGTCATATCGTCTATTCCGATGACAACGGCGAGAACTGGACCCAGGCCGAATCGCCCACGCGTCAGATGCTGACTGCGGTCGATTTTGTCGATGGTCAGAAAGGTTGGGCTGTAGGCCATGACTCGCTGATTCTGCACACCAGCAACGCCGGTGAAAGCTGGGAGATCCAGTACCGTGATCCGACCCTGGATGAAGCCCGTGACGAACAGGCAGGCGGCCTGCTTGAACGCCCGCTGATGGACGTCTGGTTCCGCGATGCCAACACGGGTTTTGCTGCGGGCGCTTACGGCCTGTTTCTGCGCACCGATGATGGCGGCGAGAACTGGGAAGAACTGCCCGATCTGATCGATAACGAGTTCGGTTTCCACTACAACGCCATGACTGCGGTAAAAGATACCGGCCTGTTCCTGGTAGGGGAAATGGGCACCATGTATCGCTCCACTGATTTTGGCGACACCTGGGAAACCATCCAGGATCTGCCCTATGACGGATCGCTGTTTGGTACCGCCGGCACCGGTCGCGCCAATGAGGTGCTGATCTGGGGCTTGCGCGGCAACATGTATCGCTCAAGTGACTTTGGCGACACCTGGCAGCAGATCCGCCTGGAAACGCCCGACGGCGACGAGCTACAGGCAACCCTGTCCAGCGGCCAACTATCTGACGATGGCAAGTTGGTTGTAGTAGGCGTGGGTGGTGTTGTTGTTATCAGTGAAGACAACGGACGCACCTTCGACGTCGATGTGCGCGCTGATCGCGTGGCACTGGCATCTGCGGCGATTCTGCCTAACGGTGATTTGTTGTTGCTGGGCCAGCGTGGTGCGGTGAAAACAGGCCCTGGTGGTATGAGCGGTGTCGATAAAGATGCCCCCGCAGCGCAGATAGGTACTCCCTGATCGGCTCCAACCGATCCAATCAATAAGAGCCAGGAGAAAACTGGATGTCCAGCAATCACCAGGAAACCGCTCCCTTCGTGGAGCGGTTGATCTTCAAAAACCGGCTGGTAGTACTATTGATCTTTGCCATCGTCACTGTGCTGCTGGGGTATCAGGCAGCGCAGGTCAGGCCGGAGACCAGCTTCGAGAAGATGATCCCTCTCGAACACCCCTACATCGTCAATATGATCGAGCACCAGAACGATCTGGCGAACCTCGGTAACTCCATCCGTATTGCCGTTGCCATCGAAGATGGCGATATCTTTACCACCGAGTACATGGAAACCCTCAAGCGTATCAACGATGAGGTGTTCTTCCTGCCCGGCGTGGACCGGTCCAATCTGCGTTCGCTTTGGACGCCCAACGTGCGCTGGACCGAGGTGACCGAATACGGTTTCGACGGCGGCCCGGTAGCCAATCGGCCAGCTTATCTGACTGAACAGGATCTCGACGAGTTGCGCGAGAACGTGCTCAAGTCGGGCGAAATCGGGCGTCTGGTGGCGAACAACTTCAAATCGACCATCATCGAGGTGCCGCTCCAGGAGTTTTATCCGAACCCGGATAACCAGAGTGAGCTGGTACGACTGGATTACGGTCAGTTTTCACGCCAGCTGGAAGAAAAGGTTCGCTCGGAGTTTCAGGCAGAAAACCCCAATATCAGTATCCACATTGTTGGTTTTGCCAAGAAAGTGGGTGATCTGATCGAGGGCATCATCAAGGTGGTGATGTTCTTCGCCGCTGCGTTGCTGATCACCTTTGTTCTGCTGCTGATCTTTACCCGCTGCCTGAAGAGCTCGATTACCACGCTGGTATGTTCGGTCATTGCGGTGATCTGGCAGCTCGGCCTGCTCCGGTCGCTGGGCTTCGGACTGGATCCCTATTCGATTCTGGTTCCGTTTCTGGTCTTTGCCATTGGTATTTCCCACGGCGTGCAGATCATCAATGGCATGGCTATCGAGTACAGCAACGCAGATGACGCCCCAACGGCTGCACGGCGTGCGTTCCGCGCACTCTATGTGCCGGGTATCGTGGCGCTGATTTCCGATGCGGTAGGCTTTGTTACGCTGCTGTTGATCGAGATCGAGGTTATTCGCGAGCTGGGTATTGCCGCCTCGGTGGGTGTTGGCGTGATCATTCTGACCAACCTGATCCTGTTGCCTGTATTGATGTCGTATATCGGTATCAGCAAGCGGGCAGTGGAGCGTAACCGCGATATGGCATCGCGCCCGCAGAAGCTCTGGTTGGCGGTCGCCAAGTTCTCGCACCCCAAGGTCGCACCGATATCTATCGGCCTGGCCGTTCTGGCGTTTGCTTTCGGTATCTATCACGGTCAGAACGTGAAGATCGGTGACCTGGATCCGGGTGCCCCCGAGCTGCGTCCGGATTCACGTTATAACCTGGATAACGCCTTCATCATCGATAATTATTCGACCAGTTCGGATGTGCTGGTGGTGATGGTGAGCACGCCAGATGAAATGTGCTCAGCCTACGAAACCATGGAGGCGATCAACCAGCTGGAATGGCGTATGTCCAATCTGGATGGTGTGCAGTCTGCAGTATCCATGGTCACCGTAGCCAAGCAGGTGATCATGGGTAATAACGAGGGCAACCTCAAGTGGCAGACGCTTTCGCGTAACCAGGACAACCTGAACAACGCGATCAGTCGCGCGCCCAGTGGGCTGTTCAACTCGTCCTGTTCCCTGGCACCGGTCATGTTGTATCTCGAGGATCACAAGGCTGAGACGCTGTCCCGCGCGACCTCTGCCGTCGAGGAGTTTGCGGCCGAGTACAATACCGACACGCTGGAGTTCAAGCTGGCGGCAGGTAATGCCGGGATCGAGGCTGCGACCAACGTCGTTATCGAGAAGTCCCAGCTGAAGATGCTGCTGACAGTCTATGCAGTGGTGATCTTCATGTGCCTGATTACCTTCAGGTCCATTCGTGCGGTGCTCTGCATCATCATTCCGTTGGCTCTGACATCAGTGCTGGCCAATGCGTTGATGGCGTTTCTGGGTATTGGCGTGAAGGTGGCTACCTTGCCGGTAATCGCGCTCGGTGTGGGTATTGGTGTGGATTACGGTATCTATATCTACAGCCGTTTGGAGACCTACCTGCGCCAGGGCCTGCCGCTGGAGGAGGCCTATTACGAGACGCTGAAGACCACGGGTAAGGCGGTGACCTTCACCGGTATTACCCTGGCGATTGGTGTCGCGACATGGATCTTCTCGGCCATCAAGTTCCAGGCCGACATGGGTATCCTGCTGACCTTCATGTTCCTCTGGAACATGTTCGGTGCCCTATGGCTTCTGCCAGCACTGGCCCGATTCCTGATCAGACCCGAGAAGCTGCGGGACCGCTAGCCGCAACAAAAAACGCCCCGAAAGGGGCGTTTTTTTTGCGGCAAGCCGCAAGCCGCAAGCCGCAAGCTACAAGCGGCAAGCTGCAAGCCTCAAACCTCAAACCCAAACTCTTTTGCTTTCAGCTTTCAGCTTTCAGCCCCCAACCTATTGCTCACTCTGCTTGCCGCTTGCCGCTTGCCGCTTGTAGCTTGTAGCTTGAAGCTGGCGGCTTGCCGCTTACACCTTCGGATAAAGACTCTCGAGTGCGGGTTCGAGTGCTTCGCTTTGGCGTTTGCGGCTTTGCACTACCATGCGTACGGCGCGCCACAGGGGTTTGCCTCGCCAGTGATGTTCTGCCTGGCCGAACAGGCAGGCGTTGAGTTCGTCCAGTGCTTCTGCGAGTTCGGGGTGCAGGTGCGTGAGGCCTATCAGCCCTTCGCTGTCCTGTTGCCTTGCCCAGGACTCCAATGCCTTGCGGGCCTCAGCCGGTTGGTTGGTCCGGCAGGCGCTTTGCAGGTCGGTCAGTGGATTGCCCTGGATTTCTTCATCGAATATTTCTTCATCCTGGAATGGGTTGTTCAGCCTCTGCAATGCATTGCGGGTCCGCCAGAGCAGTCCGAGCGATAGCAGCAGTGCCAGTCCCAACAGGGCTGTGGCCAGTTGCCAGGGCCACAGGCGTGGTGAGGCCAGGAGCTCTTCGCTGGCTTCGATGGCCACAGGTTCGGAAGCTGCGATGAAGCTCTGGCTACTCATCACGTTGAGAGCGATGGGGTCGAGTTGTGTTTCTTGCAGCGAGTCCGATTCAGTGTCCCACCAGTAAAGACGCAGAGCGGGAATCTGGAATGCCCCGGCCTGTTGCACGAGCAGGGCTGCGCTGTCCAGCCGCAGGCCGCGTATGCCGTCGTCCACTACCGCGTTCTCGAGCTCTGGTTGATCGGTGTATTCGCGCAAACCGGTAATGGTCGTGCCGGCAAGGCTGCTGAGTTCGGGAAGTTGGCTGGCATTGAGACCTTCGGCAGTCACTGTCAGGGTGCGCGTAAGGGACTCGCCGGCGAGCAGATCCAGCCCTGGGTCTGGTTGCCAGCTCTGGGCCAGGCTTATGTTGGTTGCCGGCAACCAGGGCGCGCCCGGCGGGTAGTCTGCGGGGATGGGCCGCACCTGCAGATTGATCCCCGGAGAGCGCACCTGAACCAGCCGGCCCCGTGACAGGGCACTGTCGGCAGAGCGTGAGGGCATGGTGGTCGCGGTAAACAGCTGGGAGGGTACCTCCAGCTCGCCGCTGCGTTGCGGGAAGATCGCGTAGCGAACTTCGATCACCCCGTGGCGAATACCATTGATGAGTCTTTCGTAGTTGCGCGGCGGCCCGAGGCTTTCAACCCGGGCATCGGGAAAGTCCAGGCCGGTCAGGGTGGAGTCATCGTACAGCGAGACCGAGTGATAGACCCGTAGAGTGAGCAGAACCTGGGCCTGCACGTAGGGTGTTTCGGTATCCACCTCGGCATCTATGAAGACCGGTGCCATCTGCGCCGTATTGTCCCGCGCGGCTTCACTGGCGGTCAGTACCTGAAGGCTGATGGGTTCGCTGCTGAGGTTGTCGATGCTCAGTGGCGGAATGATTACATAACCGGTGCGCCGCGGGAGCAGGGTGATCACCCAGCGGGTAACCGGCTGGGTTTTGCCATCGAGCTGACTGACCAGGCTGAGCTGCCGGCTGTTCTGTATTTCAAAGTGCTCTTCCAACGGGGCCAGTTCGGGCCGGTTGAACCGATTGGCCGCTTCGGTTTCCAGGGTCAGTTCAAGGGTTTCACCTTCAATCAACCGGGTTCTGTCGACGCTGGCCTCAAGGGCGGCGCCGGCCGGGGCTGAGAAAATCAGGATGCAGAGCCATAGCAGTAGTCTGATCATCGTGAGCGTTCTTCCAGTTGCTGAAGTCGTTGATAGAGAAACTTGCGGCGCAGCAAATCGGTGGGATTATCCGGCACTTCGCGCAGCCATTGCTGTAATGCCGCCTGTTGTTCGGGCTCAAGAACGTCCTCTGGAGCGCTCGGTAGCGGTGCTAGTTGACGTGACGACATGGCTTGCTGCTCACTCTCACGTTGTGTGGCGTCAATTGCTGACGACGTCTGGCCGCCGTCGATGGCGCCTACCTGCGTATCCGGGCTCTCACCTATCAGGGTTTCTGACTCCCCTGCGGACTCGCCGGCAGCGGCTATCGGGTCGACGGATGACGAGGAGAGCGAAGACGTAGGTCCTGAAGAAGGCTCGGGCAGTTGGTTCGGATTTTCCTGACGCGTACTGGTGTCGGGGCTGGGCGCTGTGCTGCCATCCTGTGGCTCCTGGTCGGTCGTGGTTTCGCCCGTTTGCGTTTCATTGCCCTCGGCCCCAGCGTTCGCCTCCCGCTGCTCGGCTTCCCGCGCCTGTTCCTCGATCAGTGCCTCTATGCGGCTGCGGTTGTGCCGGGCAGCCGCGTGGTCGGGGGCGCGGGTCAGTGTCTGTTCATAGGCTTCCAGCGCATCTTTCAGCTTGCCACTCATGGCCAGCGCGGTACCGTGGTCGAAGTGGTGCTGAGGATTATCCGGGTCCTGCTGTATCAGCTGTGCATAGGCCTCGGCTGCGCCATTGTAATCACCCGCCTGGTAGCGTGCCCAGGCTGCCCAGTGGCGATCCTCAAAACGGTCTGCGGCTGCGGCGGACTGGTCACTTGCGAGCAAGTCGGCGGCTTGTTGATCCGGGCGTTGCCAGAGATCTTGCCAGGTGGGGCTGGCCTCGGCAGTCGTCGGCAACAGCAGGGCGCAAACAATCAGCCCGAGCCAGCCCCGTCGCGCGCCCAGAGCTGCCAAGGGCAGCAACAACAATAGCAGCCAGTGCCCCTGGTCGCTGCGCCCGGGCGATCTGTCCGGATCGTTGAGGCTGGTCAATGCCAAAGGCTGCAGCAGGCTGACCAGATCGGTATCGTCCCGGGTTATGTCGTGGTAGCTGGCTCCGGTGCCCCGGGCAATGCTGGCAAGAACCTGATTATCCAGGCGTGGCAGCAGGATGCGGCCTTGCTCATCACGCATGAACCCGCCCTCTGGCAAAGCCACGGGTGCTCCTTCGGCAGTACCTGTTCCCAGAATCGACAGTTGGCGACCCAGCCTGCGGGCAGCTTCGCCCAGGGCTTTGAGTTGGGGGCCTTCCACGCTCCCGGTGATGAGCAATATCTGCGTGCTGTCGGGGGGCAGTGGGGTAATCATCTGTTCGGCCAGCTCCAGGGCACTGCCCAGATTAGAGCCGCTGACCGGCATGATGTCCGGGCTCAGTCCGTTGAGCAGGTTGATCAGGGTCGACTGATCTGAGCTCAGCGGCGTAACCCGGTGCGCGCTGCCGGCGTAGGCTATCAGGGCCACCTGGCTGTCACTGCGCATCTGTAAAAGATCACGTATCTTCAGTCGAGCTCTTTCCAGGCGGGAAGGGGAGAGGTCATTGGCTAGCATGTTATGAGACAGGTCCAGCACCACCACCAGTGCTGACTGGTTGAGGCGCACCACGGGTGATTCGCCTTCCCACACTGGCCCGCTCAGGGCGACGATGGCCAGGGCCCAGGCCGAGGCCAGCAGAACAAAGCGTCCCGAGTGATCCTTGCCAGGCTCGCGTTGCAGCAGCGCTTCACGCATGGCTGCGGGCAAAAGACCATGCCAGGGCGAATAATGGTTGATGCGGCGGTAAAGCAGCCAGCAGAGCCCGAAGCAGGGGATTAACAGCAACAGCCACAGCGGGCGGGCCAGTGTGAGACCGGCAAACAACTCAGTTTGCATGGCGCCTCCGGTAGACTGCGTTGCCTGCAAGAACCAGTGTCAGCAGCATCGCCAGCCCCAATGGCCAGGGGTACAGCGGACGTGCATGGCGTCGTGGACCGCTGTCACGCAATGCGGGCTCAAGCATCTCGATACGGCGATAGATGGCGTCGATATCCTCAGCATTGCGGGCCCGAAAATATTCCCCCCCGGTGGCCAGCGCCACATCGACCAGAGTCCCTTCGTCAAGATCGACCGAAGGGTCACGGGCCCCGGCCTGCGTGGGCTGGGACCTGTCCGCACCCACGCCGATGGTAAAGATACGGATGCCTTCACTTGCCGCAAAGCGCGCGGCACGCAGTGGATTGACCTGGCCAGCGGTATTTGCGCCATCGGTGATCAGCACCAGTACACGACTTTCGGCCGGCTCGGCGGCAAGCCTCTTGATGGCCAGGCCAATGGCATCACCGATGGCGGTCTCGCGGCCGGCGAGGCCCACGAAGGCCTCATCCATCCATTGATTCAAACTGCTCAGGTCGTGGGTCAGCGGAGCCTGAACATAGGCGCTGGAGCCAAACAATATAAGGCCCAGGCGATCACCCTGACGCTCTTCGATGAAGTTGGAGACCAGCCGCTGAACCACGGTCATGCGTGGAACCGGTTCGCCATCAAGCTGCATATCCTGATATTCCATGCTGCCGGAAAGATCCACAGCAAGCATCATGTCACGCCCGCTGATGCTTATAGGTAATGGCTCGCCCAGCCACTGGGGGCGACTGGCCGCGATCAGCAGCAGCAACCATACGACAATAAACGGCCAGCGTCGGTGAGCAGAATGGGTGGGGGCGGTATTGCTGCGAAGTTGCTCCAGCCTGGGGAGAAACCCGACCTGAAGTGCCGTACTGGGCACCGCGGCGGGCGGCAGCAACCAGCGCAGAAGCCAGGGCAGGGGCAGCAGGAGGAAGGCCGCCGGCCAATGCAGCTCAAACATGGTTGTGCCTCATCCAGCGGCGTAGCTCGCGGACCAGGGCACGTCGCTGCTCACGGGTTAGGTTCGGTGCCTGGCGGTAGAGGTCCGCTGCCAGGGGGGCCAGGTAGCTGCGCTGGGGCCGCGGATAACTGCTGCACAGATAATCAAGCCATTGCTTGCCGAACAGACGAGTTGGCGTTACCTCACCGCGGCGAATCAAAAGGCGTTTCAACAGGCTGTTGATTTCACTGAGCCACTGTTGATCGGGCAGGTCTGCGGGTATGTCCTTGAGCGCCTGGTTGGTCTTGCGGCGATGGGCGACAAGCCGCTTCCAGCGGAGTATCAGCCAGGGCAACGCAAAGGCGGTTACCAGTGCCAGAACAAGCAGTATCCACCAGCCGGGCGCTGGCGGCCACCAGGGCACGGGTGGAGGAGCAACCGGATGGATGAGCGACTGATAGAGTGCCTCGGTCACCTTCTAACCCGCCTTTTCTGAGCACTGAACATGGTGCCGATCTGCGTCTGGGCATTGCTGCCGGTGTGCAGGCTGAACAAGGAGCACCCCAGGCGGCGGGCCAGATTCTCCCAGGCCAACTGCTGGGCCACAAATTGCGCTGCATAGGCCCCGCGGACCGATGCATCCCGGGAGTTGATGCTCACACGGTCGCCGTTCTGGACGAAATCCAGCTGGTCGGCGGAGGGCAGCTCGGCGTCAAGGGAGTCGTAGAGGGGCAGCAGAACCAGATCGTTGTGCAGGGCCAGGGGGGCGAGCAGCGACTGATTGACTCTGTCCACCGCGCTGTGGTCGCAAATGATGTAAAGAATGCTTCCCGGGCGAACGACTTCGCGGGTGTGGCGCAGGGCCTGGTTGAGTAGCTCCCGGGGGGTCTCGCCGGTTGAATCTGCAGGGGGCGCCAGACTGTGATTGGCGTCGATCAGAAGCTTGAACAGGCGCAGCAGCGATTGCCTGTTGCGTTGTGGTCTGACCTCGTGACAGGTTTTGCCGAACACCACGCCGCCAACCCGATCATTGTGTGCCAGGGCAGTCCAGGCGATCAGGCTGCAGGCCTGGGCGGCAAGCACTGATTTAAAGCACAGCTGGCTACCCAGGAACAGCCGGTCACTCTGTTCGCAAACAATGAAAACCGGTCGCTCGCGCTCTTCGTTGAAGACCTTGGTATGGACCTTGCCAGTGCGTGCAGTCACGCGCCAGTCAATGCTGCGGATGTCATCTCCGGGTTGATAGGCGCGAACCTGGTCAAAATCGACGCCCCGGCCACGCAGGCGCGAATATTGCCGGCCCAGTTGCCGGCTGGCTTGCAGTGGACCCCGGAAAAGGGGCATGCGCTGGCACTGGTGACGGCTTTCGAGCAGGGTGTCGAGGCTGATGAACAGGCGCTCGTCCTGCGGCCCGTCCCGACGCGTGTGGGGGGTGTTCACGTTCATACCACGGCGACGGATTCGACCAGCAGATTGATCGCCCGGTCTGCATCGATTCCGGCGGCTTCGGCCTCGAAGCTCAGAATCAGGCGATGACGCAATACATCGTGCACTATGGCCTGAACGTCTTCAGGGCTGACGAAGTCGCGCCCGGCCAGCCAGGCATGGGCCCGCGCACAACGGTCAAGGGCAATAGTCCCGCGCGGGCTTGCACCCAGTTCAATCCATTCAGCCAATTGAGCGCTATATAGCTCTGGACGCCGGGTGGCCATGATCAGTTGGATCAGATACTCCTCTACGGCGTCGGCCATGAACAGGCCCAGCACCTCCTGACGGGCGGCAAGAATGCTTGCCTGGCTGATCCGTTGCTCTATCCGGCTACTGACGCCCTGGGCTTCACCGCGGGCAAGATGCAGGATCTGGCGCTCCAGTGCCGCGTCTGGAAAACCGATACGTACGTGCATCAGGAAGCGGTCCAGCTGGGCTTCCGGGAGTGGATAGGTACCTTCCTGTTCAATCGGATTCTGGGTGGCCATGACCATGAACAGCTCGGGCAGAGGATAGGTTTCCCTGCCGATACTGACCTGGCGCTCGGCCATGGCCTCGAGCAACGCAGACTGCACCTTGGCTGGTGCACGGTTGATCTCGTCAGCGAGAACCAGGTGGTGGAAGATGGGGCCCTGCTGAAAGCTGAAACTGGCCGTTTCAGGGCGATATATCTCCGTGCCGGTGATATCGGCCGGGAGCAGATCGGGGGTGAACTGGATACGGTGAAAGTCCGCCTCGATCGCTTCAGATAGCGCCTTGATGGCTTTGGTCTTGGCCAGGCCGGGGGCGCCCTCCACGAGTACGTGGCCGCCGGCCAGCAGACAAATTAGCATGCGATCAACCAGCTGTTCCTGGCCAAAAATCTGCTGCCCCATCCAGGAACGCAGGCTCATCAGTGATTGGTGGTGCGTCATGAGCGTATTTTCCTTGCTGACTATCGTGTCCATATCCGGTCCATCCTTGTCCATTGCGCTCTGTCCATCTAATTGTCACGCCGGCGACACACTATGGTCTAGACTGATGTTATTCGATACCGCGGGCCCAACAGAATACCGCTTCTGACGCCCGTTACCCACTGCAAGACTCTGCGAGCTTGTGCCTCGCAGATTTATCTGGAGGCAGCATGGCGTTCATCATGGCCAGCAGTAGAAAAGAATTCCTTACTATTTTGCAGGATCGTATCGAGAATCTCGTCCAGCCGGACGAAAAAGAATCCATTATTCGCTTCAGCGAGCAGTTTTTCGGGATCGTGCCGCTCGATGAGCTGCTCGCCCGACATGACACTGACCTGCTGGGTTGTACCCTGTCATTCTGGCGCTTTCTGCAACACTACACAGGTTCAATCGAGAAGCTCAGGGTATTCAATCCTGACACTCAGCAGCATGGCTGGCAATCCACCCATTCGGTGGTGGAAATTCTCCACGTCGATTCGCCTTTCCTGGTCGACTCCGTGCGTATGGAACTGAATCGTCAGGGTTATGCCATCCATACCCTGCAAAACAGCGTAATGGCCGTCAAGCGTAACGCCAAGGGCGAACTCGAAACGGTGATGCCGCCTCATAGCAAGGAGGCGGATGTACAGCACGAGTCGGTGATGTACATAGAAATTGACCGTTGCGGCAGTGCCGCCGAACTCAAGCGCCTGTCTAAATCCCTTGAGGAGGTGCTCAGCCATGTCAGGGCTGCTGTTGCAGACTTTGGCACCATGCGCAATCAGGCCGAGGCGGTCATCAAGTTACTCAAAGGCAAGCAATTCGGGTACTTTCCGGTCGAAGAGCGCAAGGAATGCGAAGCGTTCCTGGGTTGGTTGCTTGAGGATCATTTCACTTTCCTGGGCTACGAGCGTTTCAATATCAAGGAAGGGCTCAAGGAGCAGCGACTGGGCATCCAGCCCGAACACAGTCTGGGTGTGCTGGCGCTCAATGCCCGGGACGAGTCCCTGGCCGGCCTGCCTGACAAGGTGATCGATTACCTGCGCGCGCCTGTTTTGCTGTCCTTTGCCAAGGCGTCTGTTTCAAGCAAGGTCCATCGGCCAGCCTATCCCGATTACGTGTCGATTCGCGAAGTGGACAAACAGGGTGAAGTGATTACCGAACATCGATTCATGGGGCTTTACACCTCCCGGGTCTATGCCGGTACTGTCGAGCGCATACCTCACCTGCGCCAAAAAGTGGCGGCGGTGCGCGAAGCTTCGGGTTTCACTGCCCACAGTCACCTGGGCAAGGAGCTGGATCAGGCTCTGCAGGTACTGCCCCGTGATGATCTTTTCCAGATGTCCGAAGCGGAGTTGCGAGATACCGCCCTGAGCATTGTGCAGATTCAGGAGCGTAACCAGATTCGCGTGTTTCTGCGCAGCGGTAACTACGGTCGTTTCTACTACTGCCTGGTATATGTACCGCGCGAAATATATTCCACCGAGATCCGCCTGAAAATCGAAGCGGTGTTGATGGAGCGCTTGCAGGCCAGCGAATGTGAATTCTGGACCTACTTTTCCGAGTCGGTACTGGCCCGTACCCAGTTCATTCTCAGCGTTGATCCCAGGCAGGACCTGACCATCGATCCGGCAAAGATCGAGCAGGACATTATCCGGGTCTGCCGCGACTGGCATGATGATTTCAGCGATCGTCTGAACGAAAGTCTTGGCGAGGCCACGGCCACGGCTGTGCTGGAAGATTTTGCCGGCGGCTTTCCGGCCGGCTACGCGGAGCGTTTTACGGCGGCCAGTGGTGTGGTGGATATGCAGCACATCCTGTCACTGACCGCCGAGCGGCCCTTGGCAATGAGTTTCTATCAGCCGTTGTCGCAGAAGCCGGGCGTCTTGCACTGCAAGATTTATCACCTTGGCGAGCCCTTGCCCCTGTCGGATGTCATGCCGATCCTGGAAAATCTGGGACTGCGGGTCATGGGCGAGTTCCCATTCCTGTTCAAACGCCGAGATGGGCAGGAGTTCTGGATTCACGATTTCGAATTTACCTTTGCGCTTGACCGTGAACTGGATATTCAAGAGGTAAACGAGCTTTTCCGTGATGCTTTCGAACAGACCTGGCGCGGCCTGGCCGAGAACGATGGCTTCAATCGACTGGTCTTGCTGGCACGCATGCCATGGCGTGACGTGGCCTTGTTACGCGCTTATGCGCGCTATCTCAAACAGATACGGCTGGGCTTCGAGCTGCCCTATATAGCCAGCACCCTGGTGGGGCATGCGGACATTGCCCGTGAGTTGGTCCGTTTGTTCAAGACCCGATTCTATCTTGCCCGCAAGTTGTCCCCCGACGACCTGGAAGATATGCAGCAGCGACTCGAACAGGCCATTCTCGGCGCGCTTGACCAGGTGGCGGTACTCAATGAGGATCGTATCCTGCGGCGCTATCTGGAGCTGATTAAAGCGACCCTGCGCACCAATTTCTATCAGACCGACAGCCAGGGTAATGCCAAGGAGTATTTCAGTCTCAAGCTTGATCCGCGGGCGATTGCCGAGCTGCCGTTGCCCAAGCCGATGTACGAAGTGTTTGTCTATTCGCCACGCTTTGAGGGTGTGCATTTGCGTGGCGGCAAGGTCGCCCGGGGTGGCCTGCGCTGGTCCGATCGTGAAGAGGATTACCGCACCGAAGTGCTGGGCCTGGTGAAAGCGCAGCAGGTCAAGAACGCGGTCATAGTACCGGTGGGCGCCAAGGGTGGATTTGTCCCCAGGCGGCTGCCCCTGGGAGGCACTCGCGATGAAGTGCAGCAGGAGGCAATAGCCTGCTACAAGCTGTTCATACGCGGTTTGCTGGATCTGACCGATAACCTGGTGGAAGGTACGCTAGTACCGCCAGATCAGGTAGTTCGTCACGATGAAGACGATCCCTACCTGGTGGTTGCCGCCGACAAGGGAACAGCAACCTTCTCCGATATTGCCAATGGTATTGCCGCTGATTACGGGTTCTGGCTGGGTGATGCCTTTGCCTCGGGTGGCTCGGCCGGGTACGACCACAAGAAGATGGGCATCACTGCCAAGGGTGCCTGGGTTTCCGTGCAGAGACATTTCCGGGAACTGGGTATCAATATCCAGACCGAGCCGGTCACAGTGCTGGGTATTGGCGACATGGCCGGCGATGTATTCGGCAATGGCATGCTGTTATCACGCAGCCTCAAGGTGGTCGCAGCCTTCAACCATATGCACATCTTTATTGATCCGGACCCGGATCCCGAGGTCAGTTTCGAAGAGCGTCAGCGGCTGTTCGACCTGCCTCGTTCAAGCTGGACCGATTACAACAGCAAGCTGATCTCCACCGGTGGGGGCATTTTCGAGCGTAGCCTCAAACAGATCACGCTGACCCCACAGATGCGCGAACTCTTCGACATCAAGGCCGAGAAGCTGACTCCCAACGAACTTATTCACAATCTGCTCAAGGCGCCGGTGGACCTGATCTGGAATGGAGGTATCGGTACCTATGTGAAGAGCTCGGCTGAAACTCACATTGATGTGGGCGACAAGGCCAACGATATATTGCGTGTTGACGGGCGAGATCTGCGCTGCCGGGTGATAGGCGAGGGCGGCAACCTGGGCATGACTCAGTTGGGCCGGGTCGAATACTGCCTGCACGGCGGATCGCTGAATACCGACTTTATCGATAACGCTGGGGGCGTCGACTGCTCCGACCATGAGGTGAATATCAAGATCCTGCTCAACGAAGTGGTTGAGGCGGGAGATATGACCGGCAAACAGCGGGACAAGCTGCTTGCCAGCATGACTGAAGATGTTGGGTCGCTGGTGCTGGCCAACAACTACAAGCAGACACAGGCGATCAGTCTGGCTCAGCGCCAGGCAGTGAAGACAATGACCGAGTATCGGCGCTACATCACCCAGATGGAGAGCAGCGGCAAGCTCAGCCGATCCCTGGAATTCATTCCGGAGGACGATCAACTGGCCGAGCGCACCGCCCGTGGTCTGGGACTGACCCGGCCCGAGTTGTCGATCCTGATTTCCTATTCCAAGGCCGACCTCAAGGAAAGTCTGGTGGATTCCGATGTGCCTGAGGACAGTTATCTGGCACGCGAGCTGGGAACTGCATTTCCTGCCGTGCTGGGGAAGAAATACCCCGCTGCATTGAACAACCACCGACTGCGCCGAGAAATCATCTCCACCCAACTGGCCAATGACCTGGTCAACCATATGGGTATCACCTTCCTGCGCCGCCTGCAGCAGTCGACCGGCTCGCCACCCAGCGAGCTGGCCCGTGGCTACGTGGTCGCGCGGGATGTGTTCAAGCTGAAGGCGCACTTTGCATCCATCGAGGCTCTGGATTATCAGGTGCCCGCCGAAGTACAGCTGGAACTGATGGACGACCTGATGCGCCTGGGCCGCAGGGCCACACGCTGGTTTGTTCGCAACCGGCGCCGGGATCTGGATCCTGAGCGCGAGATTGCCCACTTTGCCCCCAGGGTCGAAGCCCTCGCCGAGCAGTTCGACAGCTTGCTGGAAGGGCCTGTGCGAGGTCAGTGGGAAGCACGCTTTGAAGCCTACTCCAAGGCGGGCGTGCCGGAGCCAATTGCGCGGCTGGTGGCGGGAACCACCAATTTCTTCACGCTGCTGGGGATCATCGAAGCGGCCGATACTACCGGCCAGCCCGAGCAACGCGTTGCCCAGGTATTCTTTGCGCTGGGTAGCGAGCTCCGCTTGCCCTGGTTCAGCCAGCAGATCAATGGTCTGTCAGTGGATAACCACTGGCAGGCGCTGGCCCGAGAGAGTTATCGTGACGACCTTGACGCCCAGGCGCGTTCGATGACTGTTTCAGTACTGCACGACTGCGATGAGAGCCTGAGCCCGGACGTGCTGGTCAAGGAGTGGGTGGCGCGCAACCCCTTGATGGTCAAGCGCTGGCGGGTGATGCTCGCGGATCTCAAGAATGCCGGTGGAGGGGATTATCCAATGATAGCGGTGGCCATGCGGGAATTGCTGGATCTGGTACAGGCCTCGCGGCGCAGCGTAAACTGAGCACTCAGCGAGGTGATTTTAGAGGGTACCTGATTGACCGCAGAGCAGCAGCTGGTTGTGGATTTAGCGCTCCCCGCCGAGCGCTATCTGGCCTGGTATCGTGGCCATGCCGGTCGCGTACTGATGTACAGCCGGGATGGCCGCAGGGTGAGCTTGCCTGCTCACCATCTACGTCCATTTCTTACCCATGAAGGCGTGTATGGCAGCTTTGTCATGCGCTTCACCGGGGATGGCAAGCTGATCTCGCTGCAACGTATGGTCTGATAAACACAGGGCCAGACAAACCAATGGTTCAATAGATAGTCCGGCACCCCGCAACGCGGTGCCGAACAGGTATACTGTGTGGTTGAAAAGTCATCCATAAGGCTCCGATCCATGTATTCCATGCTGCGCTCATTGCTTTTCCGTTTGCCTGCTGAAACGTCACATGACCTGACGCTGGACTTGCTTGGCGCAGCCGGCCGGCTGCGCCTGGCGGATAAACTGGCCAGACCGCGAATATCTCAGCCGGTGCAGGTCATGGGCCTGACCTTTGATAATCCGGTAGGGCTGGCTGCGGGTCTGGACAAGAACGCATTGGCTGTGGACGGTCTGGCAGCCCTGGGTTTCGGCTTTCTTGAAGTGGGCACGGTGACCCCTCGACCGCAGCCGGGTAACCCGAAGCCAAGGATGTTTCGCCTGCCGGAACAGGACGCGATAATCAACCGCATGGGCTTCAACAATCTGGGCGTTGATGCCCTGTTGCAGCGACTCGATTCGGTACGCTATCAGGGCGTGCTTGGTGTGAACATCGGCAAGAATGCCGTTACCCCTGTGGAGCGGGCCGTAGACGACTATCTGCACTGCCTGCGCAAGGTCTACAGCCGAGCGAGTTATGTCACGGTCAATCTGTCATCGCCCAATACCCCAGGCTTGCGTACTTTGCAGTATGGCGACACCCTCAAGCGACTGCTTGAAAGTATCAAGGCGTGCCAGACCGAACTCGCCGGGGAACATGGGCAGTACGTGCCTATCGCCATCAAGATTGCGCCTGACGTGCTGCCGGAAGACCTGGCGCTGATTGCGCAAGTGCTGGTCGAGGAGGGTATGGACGGTGTTATAGCCACCAATACTACCCTTGAGCGCACCGCGGTGGTGGGTCTGGAGCATGCCGAGGAAACCGGCGGCCTGTCCGGAGGCCCTCTCACCGATGTATCGACCGAGGTCATCCGACTTCTTGCCGGGGAGTTGAAGGGACGCATGCCGATTATTGGCGTTGGCGGCATCATGACCGGGGCTGATGCGGCAGAAAAAATGCAAGCGGGCGCCAGTTTGGTGCAGCTCTACAGCGGCTTTATTTACCGTGGTCCGGAACTGGTTGGCGAATGTATTGATGCGATTGCTGCCTTACAGCGTTAGCAGGTTTACCGGAGAGGGTTACTTTCCCGGGATCCGGCCTTCGCATTGCGAAGGCCGGTGGGGCCCCGAAAGGCCCGGCGCTTTAGGGAAGCGCCATGGGAAAACAGATACTCTGGGAATTTAACCTACCGCGTGCATTTCGTTGAGGCGATGCACGCCGGAAATGCCGGTGAAGCCGGCCCAGTGATCGGCTCGGCCTTCACGCCACCCATTGATCCAGTTCTGACGGGTGGTGGGACTGATGAACGGACAGGAGTCCTGGGACTTGCCGTGAACACCGTTCTGATAACCGCGTAGAAATGCTCGTTCCATCGGATCACGCTTGAGTCTTCTCATACAGTAGAGCCCTCATCTTGTAGAACAAACCGGCCTGCAATTCGCAGCGACGGCGGTGACATGGCAGGGAAGTCCCGGCCATGACGGGGGAAGCAGATCATCCGATCCGGCTTCCCGAGAGGTTTGCCCGTTCTCGAGTCCTGTCCTGTTGTACCCTATCGGTAAGGGACGCCCAAAGACCGATTTGTCATAGACGGGTAATCCTTTAGCGGCCTGCGCACTAACACCGCTAATGTAAAAATCACAAAGTAGTGGAAATCAAACAGATGCACGAAAGCCTTGAATTTTTTGTTACATGCCCGAAAGGCCTTGAAGGGCTGCTGCTCGACGAGTTGATTGTTCTGGGTGCCGAAAATGCCCGGGAAACGGTCGCTGGTGTAAGTATCAGCGGGGATCTGGAGCTGGGCTATCGCATCTGTTTGTGGTCAAGACTGGCCAACCGCGTGCTGCTGGTGCTCAACCGGTTCAGTGTGAGTGATGCCCAGGCTTTGTATGACGGCGTTGCTGCGGTGGACTGGGCGGCGCATATGCCCGTTGAAGCCACCCTGAGCGTGGATTTTGTCGGCATATTGCCCGGCGTTGATAACACCCATTTTGGCGCGCTGAAGGTCAAGGACGCGATCGTCGATCGGCTGCGTCAGCCTGACGGGACCCGGCCAGGCGTGGATCGGCAGAACCCTGATCTGCGCATCAACGTGCACTGCCGTAGTGGTGAAGCCCAACTGGCTATCGATTTGTCCGGTCACAGCCTGCATCAACGCGGCTACCGTCTGCAGCAGGGTGCTGCACCGCTCAAGGAGAACCTGGCAGCGGCAATATTGATACGCGCGGGCTGGCCGCAGCTCGCGGCATCGGGCGGTGCTTTGGCGGACCCCATGTGTGGTTCGGGCACCTTCCTGGTAGAGGCGGCGATGATGGCTGCCGACATGGCGCCCAACCTGCAGCGAGAACAATTCGGCTTTAGTCGCTGGTTGCAGCACCAACCGTCAATCTGGGAGAGGCTGATTGCCCAGGCGCGTCAGCGGGCAGAGGCAGGCCTGGCAGGCGAGCCGTTGTGGATTCGCGGTTACGAAGCGGACCCGCGTTTGCTGCAGCCGGTCCGCAACAATATCCAGCGCGCAGGCCTGACCAGCTGGGTCAAGGTTTACCAGGGTGAGCTGGCCACGTTCGAGCCCCATCCTGATCGGGGGCAGACGGGTTTGATTGTCTGTAACCCTCCTTACGGTGAGCGTCTGGGAGAAGAGGCCAGTCTGGTCTATCTGTACCAGAAGCTCGGTGAGGTGTTGCGTGAGCGCTGTACGGGCTGGCAGGCCGCCATCTTCACCGGCAACCCGGATCTGGGCAAGCGCATGGGTATTCGCAGCCACAAGCAATATTCGCTGTTCAACGGGGCACTGCCGTGCAAATTGCTGATGATGGACCTGCAGCCCGAGCGCTACGTTACGGGCGCCAGCGCAGCGAAGCGGCCGGATACGGGCATTGAACAGACCGCCCCCGCGCAGTCTCCGCAGTCCACCAACCCCGCGGTGGTCGATCAGCCAAGCGCGGCACGTCTGAGCGAGTCGGCACAGATGTTCGCCAACCGCCTGAAAAAGAATCTGAAGAATCTGGGTAAGTGGGCGCGCCAGCAGGACATTACCTGCTATCGGGTCTACGATGCCGACATGCCTGAGTTTGCCGTAGCCATTGATCTATATGATGACTGGGCCCACGTGCAGGAATATCAGGCGCCCGAGACTATCAGCGAAGAGAAAGCGCGCAGCCGCCTGCAGGATGTACTGGTCGCCCTGCCGGACGTGCTGGGTATCCCCGCCAGCCACGTGGTGCTCAAGCAGCGCCTGCGTCAGAGTGGCAGCAAGCAGTATCAGCGCATGGATCGCAAGGGCGAGTTTCTTACGGTGCGCGAGGGGCAGGTCAAGCTGCTGGTCAATCTGACCGATTATCTGGACACAGGCGTTTTCCTCGACCATCGGCCCTTGCGCCTGAAGATCGCAGCCGAAGCGCGGGGCAAACGGTTTCTGAATCTGTTCTGCTATACCGCCAGTGCCACTGTGCATGCAGCTGTGGGTGGTGCCCGCAGCACGACCAGTGTGGATCTGTCAAAAACCTATCTGGATTGGGCGCGGCGGAATCTGTCACTGAACGGGTTATCAGATCTGCACCAGCTGGTGCATGCCGATGTGATGCAGTGGCTGGAAGATGACCGGGGTGAATACGACCTGATTTTCATCGATCCGCCGACTTTCTCGAACTCCAAGCGGCTGGAAGATGTGTTTGATGTGCAGCGTGATCATGTGCGTCTGATCGAAATGGCCATGCTTCGGTTGGCACCGGGCGGCACCGTGTATTTCTCCAACAACTTCAGGCGGTTCCGGCTGGATCGCGAGCTTGAGGAGAAATATCAGGTCAGTGATATATCCGCGCAAACGCTGGACAAGGACTTCCAGCGCAATACGCGGATTCACCGTACGTGGTGCATAGCGCGACGCGCCTGACGCCGCCTACTGGTTGGTGGCGATATTGGTCGGTGCGCGGCGGTACACATCGGTCAGAACCCGGTCCAGCGCCTCGCGGCTGGCGCCGGCAGCGGGGTGGTTGACGATGGCGGCCACCGCCCAGCTCTGGCCATTGGCGTCACGGGTGATGCCGGCAATGGCGCGGACGCTGCGCAGGGAGCCGGTCTTTATGTGGGCCTGGCCAGCTACAGAGGTGTTACGCAGGCGTCGACGCATGGTGCCATCCATTGCTGCCAGCGGCAGCGAGGCGATGAACTCGGCAGAGTAGGGGCTCTTCCAGGCTTGTTGCAGCAACATCGCCATATCCCTCGCCGTCATCCGCTCTATTCTTGACAGACCAGAGCCATTCTCCATGACCAGTGCTGTGGGCTGAATACCCTTGCCGCCCAACCATTGGTTGATGCTGCGTACCGCCGAGCGCTGGTCGTCCAGGTCCCCTGGTTTGCGCGTTTCACGGCCAATGGTCAGGAACAGCTGCCGGGCCATGGTGTTGTTGCTGAATTTGTTGATGTCGCGGATCACGGTCACCAGGTCGGGTGAGTCGCTGTAGGCCAGTTGGCGTGCATTGCTCGAAGCCTGGCCGACAAGCGTAGTACCGCGTATGGCGCCACCCATATCGCGCCACAGGCTGCGGAGCATGCTGCCGGTATAGGTCGGAGCGTTCAGCGCGGACATGTAACGTTGTACCGAACAGCCTTCGTGCAGCGCACCGGCCAGAGTAATTGTCGCATTGCTGCCATTATCCACGATCCCGTAGGTCACGTTGGGCCAGGGGCATGAATTGACTGGCGCCAGCAACCGCAACTGATTGTTGATGGTTACTTCAGGCAGGGCGGGCTCCATATGGATGCGTACGCCATTGCTCTCACCATAACTACTCAATACCAGCAATTTCAGGTTGGTCAGCAGGGGATCGGGTTCAACCAGGAAAGGCTTGCTCGGGTCGTTGCCATCATCCGGAAAAGGCACCGCATCGGCTGGTAGCCGGATATCGGCAGGCTGCAGTATGAGATTGCCGGCGACCTCGCGAACACCCGCTGCGCGCAGATCCCGCAGCAGGGTCCACATACGTTCGATAGTCATTTTCGGATCGCCGCTGGAGCGGAAGATCAGGTCGCCCTCGAGCACGCCGTTGTTGATGGGGCCGGTTCCAAGCAGCTCACTGCGCCAGCTGTAAGTGGGGCCGAGTAACTCGAGTGCAGCATAGGTAGTGACCAGCTTCATGGTCGAGGCCGGATTGACGATCTTGTCGGCGTTGACGAATTGCGCCATGCCCTGACCTTCCAGGGGAATGGCTGCCACTGACATGGCTTCGACAGGCAGTTTCGCAGCCTGCAGTGATTGTTTGACGGTCGCCGGTAATATACCGGAATCAGCTGCCCAGACTGTCGTGCTCAAGGCTAGCATGGCCGTAGTGGAAACAAGCTGGCGAAGAATAATTCGCATGATCTGCTGGGTACTCCGGGGTGTGCAGGCAATCTCTGTATTTGAGCGCTGCGTCTGGCTTTGTTATGTCTACAGCCATCATGGCGTAATAGCGCGTCGGCGCCAAGGGCCTGGCCTGAATATCAGCATACAGCCGATGGAATACATCAAGTAGCGGGGGCAGAGCGATTCGCTGGGGTGGGTAAGCCGAAGAACTGTCTGGCAGTAGCGGTGGTATGGACCGAGAGTTGTTCAACTGACTCGCTGCGGCAAGCCGCCAGGGTGTGGGCGACTTCGGTAATGAAAGCCGGTTCGTTTCGACCTTTTTTCGGCTTGGGTCGCAGGGTGCGCGGTACCAGCCAGGGCGCATCTGTCTCAATCATCAACCTGCCTGCAGGGATGTCACTCACCAGGGAATGCAGGTGACTGCCGCGCCTTTCGTCGCAGATCCAGCCGGTTATTCCGATGTGCAAATCCAGATCAAGGTAGGGGTAGAGCGCTTCCCGGTCTGCGGTAAAGCAGTGCACCACGGCAGCGGGCAGCCTGTCGCGATAATCCCTGAGGAGGTCGATGAGCACCTTGCTGGCGTCGCGTTCGTGCAGAAACACCGGCAGCTGCAGCTCCGCGGCGATCTCCAGCTGGGCTTCCAGGGCCTGGATTTGCATGGGGCGGGGAGAAAAATCCCGGTTGTAGTCGAGCCCACATTCGCCAATCGCCCGCACGCAATCTGCCGTGGCAAGCACACGCACTTCGTCAGCCAATTGGGTATTCCATTGGCTGGCCTGATGCGGGTGCACGCCGGCGGTGCAGAACAAGCGTTGGGGATCTTTATTGCAGAGGGTCTGTACCTGGTGACTGACTGCCAGTGAGGTGGCGGTCAGAACCATCTGGCTGACACCGGCCTGCCAGGCCCGCTCGAGCACCGCCTCACGATCAGTGTCGAAGGCGGAGTCGGTCAGGTTGACGCCGATGTCAATCCAGTCCAGCACAACGATTATTTCGTCGGGCGGGGTTTTGCACTGCGTGGCTTGGCAGCGAAATCCTTGCGTGGACGCGGGCGCGTCGGCGGCTCGGACTCACCAGGCGGCAGGGGCCAGGCACGGATTTGCAGGGCAATACCGTTGATCTCGACTGAAGCCAGTTTCGCCAGGGTGGCTTCACTGAGTTCCGGCAGGTACACGCCGCTATGCTCGTTGAACAGCTTGATATGTCCAATCTGCTGGCGTTGCAGTCCGCCGTGACGGCACAAGGCATCAACCAGAGGTTTGGGCATCAGGCCGTTGGAGCGACCACCCTTGACCTTGTAACGAACCAGGCCGCTATCACGTTCGGCATAGCCATCGTGTTGGCTGGCAGGTGCCGCAGTGGGCAGATCCTTGACCGGCTCGACCAGTGTCTTGGCGCTCGGCATGATGGCCAGCAGGGTCGCTGCCAGTTCTTCCGGTTCCAGGTTGGTCAGTGTCAGCAGATCGGCTACCAGTTTCTCGTGCAGTGCACCGGTCTGCTCGCGGGCGGTGTTGATGCGCGCGGCGAGTTTGGTCAGGCGACCGCTGCGAACGGCGTCCGCACTGGGCAGTGCCTGGCTCTGGATTTTCTGGCCGGTGGCCTTTTCCAGCAGGTGCAGCAAGCGGCGCTCACGTGGCGTAGCAAACAGGATAGCGGTGCCCGAGCGACCGGCACGGCCGGTGCGGCCGATACGGTGTACATAGGATTCGCTATCGTGTGGTACGTCGTAGTTGAGTACGTGGGAGATACGCTCCACGTCCAGACCACGAGCGGCCACGTCGGTGGCTACCACGATGTCCAGCAGGCCGCGCTTGAGTCGGTCGACAACCTGCTCACGCAGTTGCTGGCTCAAGTCACCATTCAGTGCGGCGGCGGCAAAGCCCCTGGCTTCCAGGCGCTCGGCAATTTCCATGCTGGCCGTCTTGGTGCGCACGAAAACGATCATCGCTTCGACCGGCTCGACTTCGAGCAGGCGCGTCATCGCATCGAGCTTATGGTGGTTGGACACTTCCCAGACGATCTGGGTGATAGTGTCCAGGCTGCTGCTCACACCACTGTGCAGACGAATTTCCTTGGGGTCACGCATGTGCTTACGGGCAACAGTACGCACACCAGCTGGCATGGTTGCAGAAAAGAGTGCCTTCTGGGTCTTCTCCGGCACCTTCTCGAACACGGCGTCGAGGTCGTCGGCAAAGCCCATCTTGAGCATTTCGTCCGCTTCGTCGAGCACCAGAAAGCGCATGTTCTCGAACTTGATGCTGCCGCGACGCATGTGGTCGGTCAGCCGGCCCGGTGTAGCCACGACAACGTGGGCACCGCGCTCAAGCGCCTTGAACTGGGGCGCAAAGGCGGAGCCGCCGTACAGTGCAAGCACGGAAAAGCCGCGCATGTTCTGCGCATAGCGCTGGAATGCTTCAGCAACCTGCAGGGCCAACTCACGCGTAGGCGTCAGGATCAGGGCCTGGGTGGCGCGCACGCTGACGTCGATGCCGGCGAGAACCGGTAGCGCGAAAGCGGCGGTCTTGCCAGTACCGGTCTGGGCCAGACCGAGCAGGTCTTCGCCTGCCAGCAGGGTAGGAATTGCCTCGGCCTGAATGGCGGAGGGTGTTTCGTATCCGAGGCTGGTAATCGCCTCGAGAAGGGGTGCAGGCAGGCCTAAGTCGGCGAACTGAGGTGCCGCCGGAGCGGTATCGGACATACTTGAAGTGAACCTTGGGGAATAAATAGATCGAATAGTATACGCGCTTCTCCGGATAATTGCCGCAAGGTTTTTCGGCAACTGGTCAGAAGGTGCTGGTGCTGCCAAGCTTGGTACATCAATTGTTGAGGGAGTCAGGAATATGGGCAGGCTGGTAAAGGGCGTGTGGCACGACGAGTGGTATGACACGGACAGTACGGGCGGCAAGTTTGTTCGCGAGGATGCAGGGTTTCGTGAGGGCATCGAGCCAGGAGGGCGCTTTGCTCCGGAGACCGGGCGTTACCATCTGTATGTTGCCCTGGCCTGCCCCTGGGCACACCGGACCCTGATCATGCGCAAGCTCAAGGGTTTGGAGGAACATATCCCGGTCAGCGTGGTGCACCCGCACATGTTGGAGAATGGCTGGACCTACGATCCGCCAGAACCCCTTTACGGTTTCAAATTCCATCATCAGCTGTATACCAAGGCGAAAGCGGATTATTCCGGCAGGGTAACTGTGCCTGTGCTGTGGGATACACGGGAGGAAACCATCGTGAATAACGAATCGGCGGATATCATCCGGATTTTCAACAGTGCTTTTGACGATCTGACCGGCAATACCGACGATTACTACCCGGAGAACCTGCGTGGGGAAATTGACAGCGTCAACGGGCGGGTTTACGACCAGATCAACAACGGTGTCTACAAAACCGGTTTTGCCACCAGTCAGAGCGTTTACGCAGATGAATGCGTGACACTCTTTGGCGCGCTGGACTGGGTCGAAACTGTGCTGGGCAATCATCGCTACATGGCCGGTGACCGGATCACCGAAGCCGACTGGAGGCTGTTTACCACGCTGGTGCGTTTCGATCCGGTGTATCACGGGCACTTCAAGTGCAATATCCGGCGGATAGAGGATTATCCGAATATTACCGGCTACCTGCGCGAGCTGTATCAGCAGCCGGGGATCGCTGAAACGGTGGATCTGGAGGAGATCAAACAGCACTACTATTACAGCCACGATACTATCAATCCAACGCGTATCGTTCCCCTGGGTGAGGGTCTGGATCTGACGTTGGCCCACGGGCGGCACTGAATCCTGCGAGTGTAGTCGGGCCAGGGCTCAGGATTTGTTCTTGAGCAGATCTGCCAGACCGGCAAAGGCCTTGTGGCTTGACTGGGGGCCTTGCTGGCTGGCGGTCGAGCCTTCGCTGAAATACTGCTGATCGGTGTAGCGGGCATGCTCGTTGTCGTGGCAGTAAAGACACAAGAGTTCCCAGTTCGAGCCATCCTGAGGATTATTGTCGTGATTGTGGTCACGGTGGTGCACCGTCAGTTCGCTAACCCGTTTGCCACTGAATTCGCGGGCACAGCGACCGCATACCCAGGGGTACATCTTCAAGGCCTTTTCACGGTAGCCGCTCTCGCGACTCTGTTTGGCGTCGGCCAGAATCTTGTCCAGACGGGCAGTGGCCGGGGATGTTTTGCTGGTGTTCATGGCGGGTATCTCACTGGTGTCAGGCCCTCAGTCTAACGCAGTTCATACTGAACTGTATTCAGTCCTCAAGCCCGTGCGGGCAGGCCAGATCCGCCGGGTTTATTGCACTGCAGCATACCACCTGGTTTCTGCCATTTTCCTTGGCGGCATAGAGCGCACGGTCGGCCCGTGCCAGGGTCTCGCCGGTGTCTTCCTGGGGGAATGCCTCGGCCACGCCCACCGAAACAGTGACGCTGAAGTCGGCGGGTAGGCCCTTGAAGCGCAATCCCTCAATCGTCTTGCAGAGCCTCTCGGACTTGATTCGCGCGCCATGCAGTGCGGTTTGCGGAAGCACCAGCAGAAACTCCTCGCCGCCATAACGACCGAAGCTGTCTATGGCCCGCAGCTCGCCGACTACGGTTTTGGCCAGTTCACGGAGGATTTCGTCCCCGGCCTGGTGGCCATAGGTGTCGTTGACTTCCTTGAAGTGGTCCACATCCATGATGCCCAGGCTGAAGGCGCCGGGAGTGCGGCGGAATCGATTGGATTCCTCCGAAAGCGCCTGGACGATTCGCCGGCGGTTGTAGACGCCGGTCAACTCGTCAATGTTGACCAGCTCCTGGATGCGCTCCATGGCGTCCTGCAGCTCCTGGTTGCGCTGCCTGACCTTGTCGCGCAGGCTGCTGATGAAACCACCAATCAGTGCCACCTCTGCCAGTACCATGATGAAGACGAACAGCTGTACCAGCTCCAGACTGGCTTCCAACACCTGCGGGCGCCACTGCCAGAGGGCCAGATGCAACAGGCAATACTGGATAAGGAAGATGATACTGACCTGGATGAAATTGCGGACTTTCAACGCGAGAATCCCGTACAGCAGCGGGACTACCGTGATCAGTAGAAATATTGCACGGGCCTGGCCGGCCTCCAGAAAGAACATCAGCCAAAGAGCCGGCCATTGGCTGAGCGTGATTTGCAGCATGGTCATGCTTGGGTCGCGCAGCTTCAGGTTGAGGTTCAGATGAATGCAGGCCCAGATCAGGCCGTTGACTACCAGGCTGAACAATAGGAAGTGGACGGCGATCGGGAGCGGGACCAGGCCCTGAAAGGCAAACAGCAGAACAACTAGAAAGGTTGCCAGGTAAGTAATGAAGGACATGCCCAGGCGGCGTTTGCGCAACGCCTGCGCAACAAGGTTGTTGGTGCCTGCTGCTTTTTCATGGGCGTGGTTACGGCCCCTGTCGAGCGGTGCAGTGTCCATTGATGTTTCCCATTCTTATTGTTTGTTGCCAGGGCGATTGCGGATGTGTCTCGCCAGCAAGTCAGTTGATGCTAGCCCTTTTTAGTGCAAATGATAACCACGAGCTTTGTACCCTGTGAGGCGGTTCCGTTTCGGTGCTGGATTCTGGCTGCGCCGACCCTTGCTAGCGGGGCCAGAAGATGAGCATCAGCGCCAGGATGAAAGCCAGAATGGCTGAAGTGAATTGCCAGAATTGCTGCGGGTTGCGCTCCATGAGGGGAGCACGGGTCCGATCGAGAAAGCGCTGCGTCGGGTTGCGCAGGTCGTAGATGAACTCCGACAGCTCCTGATAGCGTTTGTGAGGCTGAGGGTGCAGCGCCTTTTTCAGGACATCATCGATCCATGCCGGGATGTCCCGGCCCTCGTCCAGGACCGATCTGTAGGTCAGGCGGCTTTGGGCTACCCGCGTGCGGGCCCTTGCGACCTCGACCCCATAGGGTAGGCGCCCGCTGAGCAGCTGGTAGGTGATCACGGCGAGGGAAAACAGGTCGGAGCACGGCGAACCATGATCACCGACAAAATACTCGGGCGCGGTGTATTGCAGCGTGCCCAGAACGCTCTGATCGACGGCGGGCGGGGTCATCTCCATGATGCCGGCGACCTGTGTTGCGCCCAGATCAATGATCTTCACGGTGCCGTTACCATCGATCATCACATTCGCCGGCCGCAGGTCCTGATGGAGCATTTCCAGGCGGTGGAAGGCGCGCAGTCCCTGGGCGACCTGCTCGACGATGGTCCGCACGGTTTCCAGCTCGGGGCGCGGATTATCGATCATCCACTGGGCCAGGGTCTGGCCTGCAACATACTCGTTGATGGTGTAAAGACAGCTTCGCCTGTGGCTGGACGTCGCTGCCTTGACCACATGGGCGTTGTCGATACGCCTGGCTATCCATTCCTCCATCAGGAAGCGCTCAAGGTATGCCGGGTCGTGGCGCATATCCATCGATGGTGTCTTGAGCGCCACGTAACCGCCTGTTTCGTTGTCCTGCGCCAGGTACACATGGCTGCGATTACTCTCGTGCAACGGCCGTATCACGGTGAATTGATCTATAACCATGCGCGCCTCCAGGTGAGGCGCAAAGGGTAGCCCGGTCAGTTGCCCGAGCAGCTCGGTGGCGTCCTGCTGTGCCGGCAGGCTGTCGACACGCACTATCTGTACGGTCAGGTTGTCATCGCTACCCTGATCATAGGCCCTGATCAGGATCTGTTTTGCTGCGGCGTCCAGGTCGTGTGTATTGCTGGCTATCAGGTTGACCATGCTGGCTGGCGACAGATGCTCATGGATCCCGTCGGTGGTGAGTACAAAGACGTCGCCCTGTTCCAGCGCAAGGGTCCGGTAGTCGATTTCCACATGGGCTTCGATCCCCAGTGCGCGGCTCAGGTGGCTCTGATCGCGGGTTATCCAGAGGCGATGATCACTGGTCAGCTGTTCGATGCTAGTGCCGCGCAGGTGGTGAATGCGGGCGTCACCGATATGAAAGAGGTGGGCGGTAGTTGACTTGAGAATCAGCGCGCTCAGCGTACAGATGTAGCCCTTCTCGCGGTCGTAACGGTACTGGCTCTGGCGAGTCTGGGCATGCAGCCAGGAGTTGGTGGCCATCAGAACCCGCTGGGCGGATTTCTTGACTGACCAGGCTTCGGACGTACAGTAATAATCCTCGAGAAAACCGGTCACTGCGGTCTGGCTGGCAATCTGGCTGACCTGACTGCTGCTGATGCCGTCGGCCAGCACAATGGCAATACCCTTGGTGACCAACTGCAGTTCATCGGGTATACGCATACCATGGAAGTCCTGATTGACTTCCTTGCGGCCCTTCGCCGAGCAGTGTCCTGTGGATACGGTCAGTTGGTTGGGCATGGTGTCCTGACTTGAGTGCTGGGCCCCGGCCAGTTCCGGGCCGGGGTGGGCTGGTTTGATTCAGGCGGGAACGCGTTTGACGCCGGTGCGTATATGGGTGGCATAGAGCGTCAGGCCGGTCAGCGACAAGCCGCCGATCAGATTACCGATTACCACGGGTAACTCGTTCCAGATCAGATAATCCATGATCGAGAAGTTACCGCCGAGCATCAGGCCGGAGGGGAACAGGAACATGTTGACCACCGAATGCTCGAAGCCCATACCGAAGAACAACATGATCGGCATCCACATGGCGATGACCTTGCCACTGACGGTGGTCGAGATCATGGCGCCGACCACGCCCAGCGAGACCATCCAGTTACAGAGCACGCCGCGAATGAAGATGGTCGCCATGCCGCCTGCGCCGTATTCCTTGTAGCCAACAGTGCGTCCTTCGCCGATATCTCCGATGATCTGACCAACCGCATCCGGCGCCTTGGTAAAGCCGTAGGTGAAAACAATCGCCATCAGAAACGCAACAGTCAGCGCACCGGCAAAGTTACCGGTAAAGACCAGGCCCCAGTTTTTCAGGATTCCGCCGACGGTCACCCCGGGGCGCTTGTCGAACAGGGCCAGGGGTGTGAGAACAAAGACCCCGGTCAGCAGGTCGAAGCCCATCAGGTACAGAATGCAGAAGCCCACTGGAAACAGAATCGCGCCGATTATCGGATAGCCTGTCTGCACCGTGACTGTGACAGCAAATACCGCGGCAATGGCAAGAATGGCACCGGCCATGAACGCGCGGATAAGCGCATCACGCGGCGCCATGAATACTTTCGACTCACCGGCGTCGATCATCTTGGTGACGAATTCGGAGGGAATGAGATAGGACATGAAGTTTCTCTTTGCAGGGAAGGAAGGAGCCGCGCCGATTAGGACGCGGTTTGTATTTCGACGGCATCACCCTTCAGGCGGGCGGGCCATACACGTAGCTGCTGTTCGGGGTATTCCAGGCAGGCACCGTCCGCCAGGCGATAATGCTGTTTGTACAGGGGCGAGGCGATCACCAGCCCGCCCTTGAGATGGCCGATGATGCCGCGGCCAATGACGTTCGCGCCGGATTTGGGGTCGCGGTTTTCCACGGCAAATACCTGTTCGCCCTCATCGGTTTGCGGCAGGTGGAAAAGCGCGACCTGAGCGCCATCGAGCCAGACGACGACCCCCGAGTTGGCAACAAGATCCTTGCGGCTGCAGACCGCTTGCCAGTCTCCCGTCAGGCGGTGAGCTACGGTATTGGAATGGGTCATCAGAGGATCTCCTCGGTAACGGGAATCAAGTGAAGCTCGGAGGCCCGGGCCGGTCGGATCTGGCCGCGTTCCTTGACGAAATGAATATCCGGATCGCCGCGCTCATCGTTGACGAAAGTGCGAAAACGCTTGAGCTTTTCCGGATCCTTGAGGGCGTTGGCCCATTCGCATTCATAGCGGTCGACGACCAGCTGCATTTGCGCTTCAAGCTCGGCTGCTAGTCCCAGGCTGTCATCAATGATCACCTCCTTGAGGTAATCAAGGCCGCCTTCCAGGCTTTCACGCCACACGGATGTGCGCTGCAGACGGTCGGCGGTGCGCACGTAGAACATCAGATAGCGGTCGATGTAGCGGATCAGGGTGGCGTCATCCAGGTCCGTGGCAAAGAGTTCGGCGTGCCGCGGCCGCATGCCACCATTGCCTGATACATAGAGGTTCCAGCCGTTTTCGGTGGCGATCACACCGATGTCCTTGCTCTGCGCCTCGGCGCATTCGCGGGTACAACCCGATACACCGAACTTGATCTTGTGCGGCGAGCGCAGGCCCTTGTAGCGATCCTCGAGTCTGATTGCCATGCCGACACTGTCCTGTACCCCGTAGCGGCACCAGGTGCTGCCCACGCAGGATTTGACCGTGCGCAGGGACTTGCCATACGCATGCCCGGTCTCGAAACCGGCATCGATCAGCTCCGCCCAGATATCCGGCAGCTCATGCAGTTGTGCACCAAACAGGTCGATACGCTGACCGCCGGTGATCTTGGTGTAGAGATCGTATTTCTTGGCGACCGCGCCTATGGCAATCAGTTTGTCGGGAGTGATTTCACCGCCGGCGATACGTGGTACCACGGAGTAGGTGCCGTTCTTCTGCATGTTGGCCATGAAGGTGTCGTTGGTGTCCTGCAGTGGCACCAGCAGCGGATCGGTGATTGGCGCATTCCAGCAGGAGGCGAGGATCGAGCCCACCGCCGGTTTGCAGATATCGCAACCGGTGTGTCCACGACCGTGGCTGGAAAGTAATGCTTCGAAGCTGGTGATGCCCTCGACCCGGACAATGGCGTACAACTCCTGACGGGTATGCGCGAAGTGTTCGCACAGGCTCTTGTCTACTTCGACGCCGCGGGCGCTGAGTTCATGCTCGAACACCTGCTTGAGCAAGGCGGTGCAGCCACCACACCCGGTGGCTGCCCTGGTGGTGTTTTTCAGCTCGCCAAGATCGGTACAACCGGCATCAACCGAGCAGCAGATGGCCCCCTTGCTGACGTTGTGACAGGAGCAGATGGTGGCCGTGTCGGGCAACGCATCGGCACCCAGGGTGGGCGCTCCGTTTGACGTGGGCAGGATCAGGCCCGACGGATCCGCAGGCAGATCGATCCTATTCTGACAATATTGTAAGAGCGTGTCGTAGTAGCTGTTATCGCCCACCAGCACGGCGCCAAGCACCTTCTTGCCATCGGCGGAAACTACCAGGCGACTGTAGCTGGAGTTGGTTTCGTCGATAAAGCGGTAGCTCTTGGCGCCTTCGGTGGCGGCGTGGGCGTCGCCGATCGAACCGACATCCACCCCCAGCAACTTGAGCTTGGTGGACATGTCTGCACCGGCAAAGGATTCATGGGGCTGGCCGGTCAGTTGCAACGCCAGGTTGCGCGCCATGCTGTAACCCGGGGCGACCAGGCCGAAGCACATACCATTCCAGGCAGCGCACTCGCCGATAGCGAAGATCGCCGGGTCGCTGGTGCGGTAGTCGTCGTCGATGGCGATGCCACCGCGAGGGCCGAGCTCAAGATCTGCACTACGCCCCAGGGCGTCCTGTGGGCGAATGCCGGCCGAGAAAACGATCAGATCGGTCTCCAGAAACTCACCGCCTTTGAAGTTCATGCGGTAGCGGTATTCCTCGCCAGCGATTATCTCCTCGGTGGCGCAGCCCAGGTGTACACCCACACCCAGGGACTCGATTCGGGCACGCAATGCGGCACCGCCCTCGTCATCCAGCTGGACCGGCATCAGGCGCGGCGCAAACTCCACCACGTGGGCTTCCAGGCCCAGGGATTTGAGCGCGTTGGCGGCTTCCAGACCCAGCAGACCGCCGCCGACCACAACGCCTCGGCGCGCACCGCTGGCCGCCGCCTGAATACCGTCCAGGTCTTCCAGGGTGCGGTAGACCAGGCGCGAATCGCCCTCGGCTCCGGTGATGGGCGGCACGAAAGGATAGGAGCCTGTTGCCAGGATCAGCTGGTCGTAAGCCTGTCGGCCGTTGCGGGTAATGACTTCCTTGCGCGAACGGTCGATATCCAGCACCTGTACGCCGAGATGCAGCTGGACTCCATGGGTGGCATACAGTTCGGCATCGCAGAGGGCCAGGGATTCGGCATCGCGCCCGCCGAAATATTCTGACAGATGTACGCGGTCATAGGCACGCTGATGCTCCTCACCGTATACATGCAGCTCGTATTGGGTGAGGGCGCCGCGCTCTATCAGCTGTTCAACACAATGGTGTCCGACCATGCCGTTGCCGATAATCACGAGTGTCTCTTTGTTGCCTGACCTGGTGTTGGAGCTCATAGCCTTTCCTCCGTTCCAGCCGCTGCCGATGGCAGTGACCCAAAACAAAAAAAGGCGCCTGAAGCTGGTGTCAGCTTCAGGCGCCTTTGCCTGATATTCATGGGTTGTTTACAGTGGGTGAGTGCCTGGCCACGCTGCCTGGTTCACCGGCCCGGGAAAAGTCGTCATTGACCGCCGGGGTTGTCCGGACACCTTGATGGCCGGAGATATTTTGTAACCAGCAACTTGCGTGCCAGGAGATTGCTTCGGGACCGGCTCCGGCCGGAGTCCTGTTAGCGAGCTGCTGCCCAGGCCGCATGTGCCGGGACTGTGCGAGCTCCTCCTGGCTGAGGTAATGCCAAAGCTTCAACGCAGACTGTTGGATTCGGCAGGTCGAGTTGGCCTGGTGGCTGGTCCATACGGGTGCGCAGAGCACAATAAATCCCTTTTTTGGTGCGGCTGCTGGCCGGTGCCCACCCTCATGACAGAGACACGATAGTGACGACACGACTGATAACGCTTGAAGGCTATGCACGCCTGAAGGAAGAGCTGGATTACCTGTGGCGGGAAAAGCGACCCGATACCACGCGCAAGGTGACCTGGGCCGCATCGCTTGGCGACCGCAGTGAAAATGCCGATTATCAGTACAACAAGAAGCTGCTGCGCGAGATCGACCGGCGGGTGCGCTATCTGCGCAAGCGCATCGAGGATCTTAAGGTGGTAGAGCACCGGCAGGAGCAGGAGGGCAGGGTGTTCTTTGGTGCCTGGGTCGAGGTGGAGAGCGACGAGGGTGTCCAGCGCCGCTTCCGGATCGTAGGTTACGATGAGATTTTTGGCCGCAGGGACTATATCTCGATCGACTCACCCATGGCGCGTGCCTTACTGGGCAAGTCGGTCGGGGATGAGGCCGTGGTGGTCACCCCCGAGGGTGAGATGGGCTGGGTGATCAATGCGATCGATTACAGCGCCTAGCTGCCGCGGTTGATCAGTCGCATCGGACTTTCCCGCACCACTGCACGGGTACCCAAGGCGCCTGCGACACCGATCAGAACGGCGCCGGTAACAGGCACCAGTACCCATAGCAGATAGTGTGGCGACCAGTCCAGATTCAACGCGAAGCGATACAGCAGCCAGGTAATCAGCTCCGCCGCGACAATCGCCATGATGCCGGCCAGGGAACCCAGTAGCGCGAATTCCAGGCGGTTGGCCTGCCGCAACAGCGCCTTGCGTGCCCCCAGTGTGCGCAGCAAAGCCCCTTCATAAAGGCGATTGTCCAGGGTCGACTGCAAGGCGGCGAACAGCACGGTAAAGCCCGCCAGCAACACGAATACCATGACGTATTCCACAGCCAGTGTGACCTGCGCGAGGATGTCGCGAATCTGCTTGAGCAACGCTTCGACTTCGAGCAGGGTCATGGCTGGAAAGGCCCGTGCCAGATCGCGCAGCTCGGCCCGCTTCTCCGTGGGCAGGCTGAAACTGGTGAGCAGGGTCGCAGGCATGTTCTCCAGGCTGCCGGGCGAGAAGATGATGTAGAAGTTGGGCGTGAAATTATCCCAATTCACTTCCCGGATATTCAGCACGCGGGCGTCCAGCACCTGCCCTGCAATCACGAAACTCAATACATCACCCACTTCCACGCCCAGGCTGTCGGCCAGACCGGATTCGATGGATATCAGGGATTCATCATCTGGCAGGGTATCGGGCCACCATTCTCCGGCAAGCAGTGTGTTGTCGGTGGCCATAGTGGCGGACCAGGTGAGACTCAGATCGCGGCTGACAGCTCGCTCGCCCTGGCTCTCCTTGGTGACCAGTTCGCGCACCGGCCGACTGTTGATCTCGGTAAGACGCCCCGGGGTTACCGGGTACAGCGGAGCGCTCACCGCACCGATACGCTCCAGCGCCGCGGTGAACTCGGCCTGCTCTGCCGGCATGATATTCAGTGCAAAGTGGTTGGGGGTGTCCTCGGGTAGCTGCTGTTGCCAGGTATCCAGCAACTCGGTGCGCAGAATCAGTACGACCACCATGGACATCAGGATGAGACCGAAGGCGAGTATCTGGCCGGCGGCGGCGATCGGCTGCTTGAGAAGCTGGCCACTGCCCAGGCGCCAGGCGAGCCCGGCATTGCGCAGCCGGTTGCCCGAAAGGCGCAACAATGCCCAGGCTACCAGACCCAGCAGCAGGGCGGCGATGGCGCCACCGAAGACCACGGCGAGGGTGATGCGCAGATTGCCGGTGAATTGCCACATCAGCAGACTGAGCCCGCCCAGTGCCAGACCGTAAATCAGCCAGCCACTGCTGGGCAGTGGCGCCAGGTCGCGACGTAGCACCCGCAGTGGTGCCACCTTGCCCAGCCGTATCAACGGGGGCAGAGCAAAGCCGGCCAGTGCAATCAGACCGGTAGCGCCGCCAACCAGCAGGGGTTTCAGGCCCACGCCCGGCAGATCCGGCGGTAATAGGTCTCGCAACAACAGCACCAGTCCCCATTGCATGACCCAGCCCAGAGCCAGACCTATTACCGTGGCAACCAGGCCCAGGCAGGCCAGCTGGATGAGAAAAATCGACATCACCCGGCGTCTGCTGGCGCCAAGACAGCGCAGCAGCGCACTGGTGTCGAAATGCCGAGTAGCAAAGCGGCTGGCAGACAGGGCTACAGCGACACCCGCCAGTACTACGGCAGCAATACTTGCCAGCCCCAGAAACTGGGCGGCCCGGTCCAGGGCGCTGCCGATCTGCTGGTTGTCATCTGCCACAGTAGTCAGCTGCTGGTTGTCCTCCAGCTGTGGTCTCAACCAGTTCGCGTAGCCTTGCAGCGCGCCCTCGGCACCGCTCAACAGCAGGCGATAGCGTACCCGGCTACCCGGCTGCACCACCGCGGTTTCCTCAAGATCAGCCAGATTCATCAGTACACGGGGCGTCAGACTATAAAAATCGCCGGCCCTGTCAGGCTCGTATGTCAGCATGGCGCTGACGGACATGCTGGCCATACCCACATCCAGGGTATCCCCGGTCTCGAGGGCGAGCTGGGCGGCCAGCCGGGGCTCGATCCAGACTTCGCCGGGAGGCGGAATCGCATTGACGACGCGCTCGGTACCGAACATCTGATCGGCCACCCGCACCTGACCCTTGAGTGGATAGCCCGGGCCTACGGCCTTGACGCTGGAGAGTTGAATCTCCACATCACCACTCATCATGCTGTTGAATTCGACCACATCCACATGGGACAAGCCGTCTTCCATAGCACGCTGCAGAAACGCTTCGGGTAGTGGAGCGCGGGAGGAAATGACCATGTCGGCGCCAAGAAACTCGGCTGCTCTGCTGACCATGCCCCGTTGTAGCCGGTCGGTGAAGAAGCTGATCGCAGTGCTGACCAGAACCGCGATAATCAAGGCCATAACCAGTACACGCAGTTCGCCGGCGCGCCATTCGCGGGCCAACAGACGGGTGGCCAGGGACCAGGTGCCGTTGTTCATTGCGTGGGCTCCAGCAAACGACCCGCTTCCAGTTGCAAGGCGCTCTGACAGCGCTCGGCCAGGCGCTGGTCATGGGTGACCATGACCAGCGTGGTGTGCTGCTCGCGGTTCAGGTCGAACAGCAGGTCGGTTATGTGTTGCCCGGTAACAGCATCCAGGTTGCCGGTGGGCTCGTCGGCGAACAGAATATCCGGCTCGCTGGCAAAGGCCCTGGCAATGGCCACCCGTTGCTGTTCACCACCGGAGAGCTGGCGCGGATAGTGCGTCAGGCGCGCGCCCAGCCCAACCCTTTGGAGCAGGTCTGCAGCGCGTTGACGGGCATCATGGCGACCGTGGAGTTCCAGGGGCAACATGACGTTTTCCAGGGCAGTCAGGCTGTCGAGCAACTGGAATGACTGAAACACAAAGCCGACGTGCTCAGCGCGTAGTTCTGCCCGCTGGTCTTCATCCAGATCACTCAGGTTTCTGCCAGCCAGATGCACCTCGCCGCTGCTGGGCAGATCCAGTCCGGCAAGCAGGCTCAATAAGGTGGACTTGCCAGAACCTGAAGCGCCCACGATGGCGACGCTGCTGGCCTTGGCAATAGCCAGACTGACATCGTCCAGGATGGTCAATGTCGCTTCCTGGCTGCGAACGACTTTGCTAAGGTGGCGGGCAACGATCACGCTGTCTGACATGGAATCTGCCTTTTGATTAGGTTCATTAGAAAATATCTGGCAATCGGGCTCTTGAGCGCTCTGGCCTGGCCAGCGAGCGCCCAGGGGATATTGGTTGTCGGCGATAGTATCAGCGCCGCTTTCGGTCTGGAAATCAGCGATGGCTGGGTATCTCTGCTGGAGCAGCGTATGGAGGCCAGTGGCGAGTCTCTTCCGGTGATCAATGCGTCAGTGAGCGGCGACACCACGGCTGGGGGGCTGGCCCGCCTGCCACGCTTGCTGGAGCGCCATGAGCCTGACCTGGTAGTGATAGAATTGGGCGGTAATGACGGGCTTCGCGGAATGCGCCCGGCCAATATGCAACAGAATCTTTCACTGATGGTCGAGCAGGCTCGGGCGGCCGGCGCGGACGTTCTTCTTCTGGGAATGCAGTTGCCGCCGAATTACGGATTGCGCTTTACCGAGGCATTTGCGCAGGTCTTCGTTGCGGTGAGCGAGGAACATGACGTGCCACTGGTTCCGTTTCTTCTTGCGGGAATTGCTGGCGAACCTGACAGGACCCTGATGCAGGCCGACGGGATACACCCCACGGCCAAGGCGCAGGAACGGATACTGGATAATGCCTGGCCGCCCATAGAGGCCTGGCTTGATGCGCGTTGATCAGGCTGTCGCCAAATGGCGGCAGCGGAGCCATTTGGTACTGCAGGAGACAGGGTGTGACAGCAAGCTGGATGGCCAGAAGATGGTGTGTCGTGGAGCGCGAAGAGCAGCATGATCTGTTCATAACAGATCCCTGGCATACCCATCTGGTGGATATCAATCTTCGCCTGGATGTACCGGTAGAGCGTACTCTGTGTGGTGATCTGTTACCTGCGCGGCCGGTTTTTTCCGAGTTGCTGCGTTCAATCCTGCCGCAACTGTGCCCCGAGTGTCTGTCCCATGCACGCTCGCAGCGTATTGCTGGACGGGGCACCGGGCGATCTGCCAGGACCGGGCGCGCAGGTGCTGTCGCGCTGGTCGAAGCTGCTGACGAAGTTCGTCAAATAGGTCTGGATGTTGTCCAGGGAGACTGACATGCGTAGCGTTGTGTATTCCCGTGCAAGACAGTTGGGTTGCGGCGTACTGGCTTCATTCGCCTTTGCTGCCTTGCCCCTGGCAGCCTTTGAATACCCTTTGCAGGGGGACGATCAGGAGCTGGTTGGCGAGGTGTACAGCGTTACCGCCAGCTATGAGGACACCTTCGCGAAACTGGGCGGCGAGCACGGTTTTGGCTATCTGGAGATGATCGCGGCAAATCCTTCTATTGATCCCTGGGTGCCTGGTGAGGGCGCCGAAATACGCATGCCCGGCTTGCACGTGGTACCCAGCGTCCCGCGCACCGGTATCGTGATCAACCTGCCTGAGTACCGGTTGTACTACTTCCCCCCCGAGGGCGGGAAGGTCCTGACCTACCCGGTGGGTATCGGCAGGGAAGGCTGGTCTTCGCCCATCGGCGAGACGCGAGTCCTGCGCAAGGAGGCGAATCCGTCCTGGTATCCTCCACAGTCGATTCGAGAGGAACACGCCGCTGAGGGTGACATCCTGCCAGCGGTTGTGCCGCCAGGCCCGGATAATCCAATGGGACCGTTCAAGATGAATCTGGCCATGAGCGGATACGTGATCCATGGCACCAATAAAAAATTCGGCATTGGTATGCGGGTCAGCCACGGTTGTTTTCGCATGCGCAATGAAGATATCACCCAGCTTTTCCCGCAGATTCCGCTGAATACGCCGGTGCGTATAGTCAATCAGCCATTCAAGCTGGGGCTCGACGGCAGGGGTGATCTGTACCTGGAGGTGCACACGCCACTGGACGAACACGGGCTGCCTTCAACGCTGGATCGCCAAGCAGCGATTCAGGCATTGCTCGCGCAACGAACTGATGTATCCGGCGGAGTGCGTCTGGACTGGCAGGCGATCAGGGATGCGGTGTTCGCCGAGGAGGGTATTCCGGTCCGGATCGGTACGGCCATGGGCTACCAGCCCGAGGTCGAACAGGTTCAGAATTACTGGTAATTCCATGCATGCAGTCAGCGTTGCCTGTTCGACCGGCTGCTGCTGGCTAGGAAGGAGGTTGTATCATTCCGACGCCTGTGCGCCGGAATGATACAGGCGGCCGGTACCGACTTACTTCCGGCTGGCGCGTTCTAGCATACGGCGGGCGCGTTCGTTGGCTTCTTCGGCCTTGCGATCGGCGCGTTGTGCGGCGGCCATTGCTTCTTCGGCCATACGATAGGCCTCGTCTGCACGAGCCTGGGCGCGGGCAACCGATGTTTCAGCCGCTGACAGGCGGGATTCCATCTGTTGATGCTGGTGCTCGTTGGTGCTGCAACCCACGGCCAGCAATGCGGCTAACGAAATAGCTGAAACCTTCAGTACGTTCTGCATAAGTATCCCCTTGTTGATCGAAACGGGTATGAAAAAATTCTGCCAACTGGCGAATTTAAGTTTAGCAGTAACTACGAAAAACGTAACTGCAGCTCCATAAACCATCGGGTAGGCGTGTTATTCAGCGCATGGAAGGGGGGGTGCGCAGAGTTGTAATGTCCAGTGGCTAAGGTATCGTGTCGCGAGCCAATCAATAATTACAAAGGAACGCTTCCTATGCTGGGAAATCTGGGACTGCTGGCCGGCCTTGCGCTACTGATCTACATGGCCATGCGCGGAATCAATATCTTTATCGCGTCGCTGGTTTGCGCACTAGTGGTGGCAGTGACCAACGGTTTGCTGATACCCCGCACCTTGCTCGAATATTATCCTTCCGGTTCATTGGGTGCCTTCAGTTTTGCCGGGCGCTTCTTCCTGCTGTTTCTTTGCGGCGCAATCTTCGGTAAGGCCATGGCGACCAGCCAGGCGGCCAAGAGTATCTCCCTGGCCATTACCCGCAGTCTTGGCGTCAAGCATACATTGCTGGTAGGCATGATCGTCTGTGCACTTCTGACCTACGGTGGTGTTGTGGTGTTCGTCGTGGTATTCACCATGTACCCACTGGGTATTACATTGATGCGTGAAGCCAACCTGCCGAAACGTCTCTGGGCCGCTGCAACGTCCGTTGGCGCAGGCACTTTTACCATGACCGCATTGCCAGGCACTCCCTCCATTCACAACGTCATCTCCGCCAGTTCTCTGGGCACTGACCTCTTCGCTGGTGGCTGGATTGGCCTGTTTGCCGCGCTCATCATGGGCGGTCTGGGTATGTGGTACGTGGAGCGTGGCTGGCGCCTGGCCCGCGCCAATGGCGAGGGGTTTGTGGAAAATGCCCAGGATCGCCGGATGGAGCAGCTGGCCGGGGATCTGGACAACGTTCCTTCATGGAAGCTATCGCTGGTGCCGATGGTTGTCGTACTCGGCACCATCATGCTGCCGCGTCTGATTATTTCCCTGGGCGACTGGTCGCAAAGTGACAGTGCGCTGGCATCATTGCTGGTCTTCAGTCAGGCGCAGCCGATCATCTGGCCGAGCATGGCCCTGATTCTCGGATCGCTGACCTGCGTAGTGCTCTTTCCCTCCATGCGCCGCAAGATCGTCGAGGTATTTGGCCAGGGCGCAGAGGACTCGATCATGCCGCTGATCAACACGGCTGCGGTTATCGGCTTTGGTGGCGTGGTTACCCAGACAGCCGGCTTCAGCCAGTTCGCCCAGTGGATTCTCAACGCTGACCTGCCGCCGCTGTTGTCCGTATTTGCTTCGGCGAGCGTGGTCTCGGCCATTGTGGGTTCCTCCTCGGGCGGTCTGCAGATTTTCATGCAAACGCTGGCGCCGCAGTATCTGGAAATGGGCATCGAGCCGGAGATTCTTCACCGTATAGCAGCTATTGCATCGGGCGGTCTGGACTCGCTGCCCCATTGTGGCGCCGTTATTGCGACCTTCATGATTATGGGGTTGACCCACCGTGAGGCGTACAAGGATATGTTCATGGTCACAGTGGCGATACCAGTGATAGCCTGTCTGGCATCAATTGCACTGCTGATGGCACTCGGGGTGGGAGTGACTCCACCCGCGTAAGACACATTGCCCCCGGTGTGAATTTTTTTTCGCCGCCGGGGGTCAATAGGGTTTGCAGTAATTGCTACTGCCGGGGAGAACATTTATGGACCAGGAAATAACGATTCAGCACGATCTGGCCGACAAGCAGTTCTATGTAACCATCGATGGTAGCCGAGCCTACCTGGCCTACATGGATCTCGGCAGGAAAACGCTGGATATCTATCGTACCTTCGTGCCCAACGCCCTGCGCGGTAAAGGTCTGGCCGCCAAGCTCACCGAGCGTGCCCTGCAATTCGCCAGCGAGGAGGGTTACCAGGTGATTCCCTCATGCTCCTATGTGGAGCGCTATATGCAGCGCCAGGAAAAGTTGCGCTCCCGCTAGCAGTCTCGCTCGCGCCGGTGTCTTGAGTGGCGCGCTGGTGTTTTGATTGGGGAGTACCTCCACAGAGGCAGTAAGCCTTACCCCAATGCCCCGATTCAAAACCGGCGGCAGTTGCTACTGTGTAGTGATAGTTGATACAGGACGCAACCAGCATGAACATAGAAACCTATTCCGATCTAATTAGTGCTGCGGCAAAGCAGGCAGAGCCGCAACGGCTACTTTTCGTATTCGCCGCGGCCGAATTGCCTGAAGGTGCCACTGCAGAGCAGATTGAACAGTTCCAGCGCGGCGAAGGTGGGGTGCTGACGCCTGTGCTGTGTGTCGACAAGCTTCCCGACGAGGCAGAGGATTTCGAGGCGATAGTGGCAGAGTCCGACCGGACCGGCATGCACTGGGATGTGGCCTTTGTTTCGGCCATGAGCGGTCGCGGCGGTATGCCCTCCAACAGCGACGAGGCAGAGCAGCCCTTGAAGATGATGATGGAACAGATACAGGCCGGCATGATCTCCCAGTTTCTGGCCCTGAGCCGTAGTGGCGACATCATTCAGTTGTATTGAGGGCAGAGTATGAGCATTCCCATCAGGATAGGGATTCTGACCGTCAGTGACCGCGCCAGTGCCGGCATTTATGACGACATTTCCGGCAAAGCCATTATTGAGACTCTGAACGAGTATCTGATAAGTACCTGGGATCCCGTCTATCGCCTGGTTCCTGATGAACCGCGGCAAATCGAGCGAGCCCTGGAGCAACTGGTAGATGCTGAAGAGTGCTGCCTGGTCATTACTACCGGTGGCACAGGTCCTGCCGCGCGTGATGTTACGCCAGAAGCCACCGAAGTTGTCTGCGACCGCATGATGCCCGGGTTTGGCGAGCTGATGCGCGCCGAGTCTCTCAAGTATGTGCCCACGGCAATTTTATCCAGACAGACAGCAGGATTGCGCGGCAGCAGCCTGATAATCAACCTGCCGGGCAAGCCACGGGCCATTCGCCAGTGTCTGGATGCCGTTTTCCCGGCGGTACCTTACTGCATAGACTTGATGGAAGGGCCCTACCTTGAATGCAATGAATCAGTAATCAAGGTCTTTCGTCCGGCGTAGTTGCCAGCTATCAGCATGGCTGCAAGCTCCTGAGCGAGCAGCCATGGGGTCTGGCACTGGCAGATTAGCGGGCGCTGCGCTGACGGGTCGGCAAAATATCCTTCAGTTTTGCATGCATGCTACGCACGCTCGCCACTGTGGTATCCCAATCGATGCAGGCGTCGGTAACAGAAACACCATACGCCAGATCTTTCAGATCCTTGGGTATGGACTGGTTACCCCAGCCAATGTGACTCTCTACCATCAGACCAATAATGGAGGTATTGCCTTCAATGATCTGATTGGCCACGTTATCCATTACCAGTGGTTGCAGACCGGGGTCCTTGTTGGAGTTGGCGTGACTGCAGTCAACCATGATGTTGGGTACGATTCCCGCCTTCTCCAGTTCTTTTTCGCAGAGCGAGACGCTCACCGAATCGTAGTTTGGCTTGCCGTTGCCGCCGCGCAGAACTACGTGCCCGTACTGGTTGCCCTTGGTAGTCACGATGGACACCTGGCCATCCTGATTGATGCCTAGGAAACGGTGCGGGCTGGAAACCGATTGCAGCGCATTGATGGCTACCGTAAGGCTGCCATCGGTGCCGTTCTTGAAGCCCACTGCCGATGAAAGACCCGAGGACATTTCGCGGTGCGTCTGGGACTCGGTGGTGCGCGCACCGATAGCCGACCAGGAAATCAGATCCTGCAGGTACTGTGGGGATATCGGATCCAGGGCTTCGGTTGCGGTGGGCAGGCCCATGGACGTGAGATCGCTCAACAGCTGACGACCGATATGCAAACCGTCTTCTATCTTGAACGAGTCGTCGAGGTAGGGATCGTTGATCAGGCCTTTCCAGCCGACAGTGGTACGCGGCTTTTCAAAATACACACGCATTACCAGGTACAGGGTGTCGCCGACTTCCTCTGCCAGTTGCTTGAGGCGAGCGGCATAGTCCTTGGCGGCTTCCAGATCGTGGATCGAGCAGGGGCCGATCACGATGAAAATGCGATGATCCTTGCCGTCAAGGATGTCGCGGATTACCTGGCGGCTGTGGGTTACGGTCGCCTCGGAGGCGGCTGCCATGGGAATCTTTGCCTTGAGCTGGGCAGGGGTGATCAGCACCTCATTGGAGGCAACGTTCAGGTCATCAATTGGTAGGTCGGCCATATTTCTTCCAGCAGTCGTGTAGGCTGCCGATCGGGCCGCCTTTATAAGTTGCTCGACAGCTTAATCAACCAGAGCTTATCAGGCTACCCCATGGCGCTATTTTAGGCCGATTGAGCAAAGCTATCGGCGGGGTCCGCTTGACCTGTCCGGGATCTGGCAGTGGTTGTGTGTCTTTGTCGCTCAGCTGACTGTCTTCCGGGTCGTGAGGCCTTTAATATGACTGACTGAAAATCACAAATCCAACAAGAGAGGTCGTCATGCAAAACGCACAACCACGCATCGGGGTTATCGGGACAGGAGCTATTGGTGGCTTCTATGGTTTGATGCTGGCCAGGGCGGGTCATGATGTCCATTTTCTCCTGCGCAGTGAGTATCAGGCTGTAAAGGAGCGCGGGATTACCGTGGACAGCATGGTCCATGGCAGCATGACCCTGAACCCTGTCCAGGCCTACCAGGACGTGGCTGACATGCCGCCCTGCGACTGGTTGCTGGTGGGTACAAAGGCAACCGGAAATGCGGATCTGGCTCCTATCATTGCGGCCGCTGCGGCTGATGGCGCCAAGGTCATTCTGTTTCAGAACGGTCTGAACAATGAAGAGCACCTGCGGCCATTGCTGCCCGAGCATATCCATCTGATAGGCGGGCTTTGTTATGTATGCCTGTTCCGCGAGGGCCCGGGTCTCGTCAAGCATCAGGCCAACGGTCTGATCGATCTGGGCTATCACTCGGGCTTGGCGAACAAGGAGGAGGCCGCTGCCATCATCACGCAGGCGGCGCAGATGTTCAGGGATTCGGGTATTGAAGCACGCGAGATGGCCAATATTGACCTCGCGCGCTGGCTGAAACTGGTCTGGAACGCTTCATTCAATGGTGTTTCGGTGCTGCTGGATGCGGGGACCGACGCGCTGTTGAAGAACCCCGCCAGTCGTCAGCTGATAGGCGATCTGATGGAAGAGGTGGTAGGCGCGGCCGAAGCCTGTGGACACGCAGTGCCAGAAGATTATGCAGCCAAGTTGCTCAAGGCGACCAGGCATATGCCCGATTACTATCCGAGTATGTATCACGACTGGTTGCACAAGCGTCCGATGGAGCTGGACAGTCTCTACGGTGAAGCCTTGCGCCTCGGTGCAGAGGCGGGTTTCAGCATGCCCAGAACCGGGGCCTTGTTGAACATGCTGCAGTTCGTGCAGGATAACTACACACAAACCGAATAGGGGCAGGACATGCCGGTCAAACTGGGCGAAAAGCTGGTGATAGCCATTTCCTCACGGGCTCTGTTTGACCTCGATGATAGCCACCAGGTGTATGAACAGGAGGGGCTTGAAGCCTACCGGCAATACCAGATCGAACGCGAAGACATTCCTCTGGAACAGGGGGAAGCCTTCGTACTGGTACAAAAGCTTCTGCATATCAATAACCTGCTTGAGGGTGAGAGCCGTGTGGAAGTGGTTCTGCTGTCTCGCAATAGCGCTGACACCGGGCTGCGAGTGTTCAACTCGATCCAGCATTACGGGCTGAGCATCACCCGAGCCGCCTTTGCCGGAGGGCGTAGTCCCTTTGCCTATATCCCGGCTTTCGGCAGTCAGCTGTTCCTGTCCACCCACGCCGAGGATGTGCGCAGCACTCTGGAAGCGGGGTTTGCGGCGGCTACCATTCTGCCCTCCAAGCACCGTCGTGAGGAGCGCGACGAGCTGCGCATCGCCTTTGACGGGGATGCGGTGTTGTTTTCGGATGAGTCGGAGCAGATCTTTCAGCGGGACGGTTTGGAGGCCTTCCAGGCAAGCGAACAGGCGGCCGCACGGCAGGCACTGGGAGGTGGGCCGTTCAAGGGGTTTCTTGCGGCGCTCAGCCGTATTCAGAGCGAGTTTACCAACAGCGACTGCCCGATTCGCACGGCGCTGTTCACTGCCCGCAGTGCGCCGGCTCACGAGCGCGTGATACGGACTCTACGTGAATGGGATGTGCGGTTGGACGAGTCATTGTTTCTGGGTGGCCTGGACAAATCCGAGTTCCTGCGGGCATTCGGAGCAGACCTGTTTTTCGACGACCAGGAGGGCCATTGCCTGAGTGCCGTGGGCGTGGTGCCAACGGGGCATGTGCCCCACGGCGTCAGTAATAGAACGCCGAAGGCGAGTGCCTAGTTCCTGCTGTCATTTTTTTGCAAACCATGCCGCCTTTTTCATATCGAATGGTCTAAGCTCAGGGAATAACACGCTACTATTGTTATATAGAGCAGGCGTTATCCAGAGCAGGTGGATCCGATAGGGGAAGGCAACAATGAAGCTGCAGCAACTTCGCTACATATGGGAAGTAGCCCATCACGACCTCAACGTATCCGCCACAGCGCAAAGTCTCTATACCTCACAGCCGGGCATCAGCAAGCAGATCAGGCTTCTGGAGGACGAGCTGGGAGTAGAGGTGTTCTCCCGTAGCGGTAAACACCTGACGCGCATCACCCCGGCCGGCGAACGCATAATCCAGACAGCGGGCGAAATTCTGCGCAAGGTCGACAGCATCAAACAGATTGCCCAGGAGTTCAGCAACGAGCGACGTGGTAATCTGACCATTGCCACTACCCATACCCAGGCGCGCTATGCGTTGCCCCCCATCATCAGCCGTTTCATCAAGAGCTATCCGGACGTCTCCCTGCACATGCATCAGGGCACGCCGATCCAGATTTGCGAGATGACGGTAAACGGCACAGCTGACTTTGCCATCGCCACCGAGGCGCTGGAATTGTTCTCGGACATGGTGATGATGCCGTGCTACCGCTGGAACCGCTGCGTCATAGTGCCCAAGGGTCACCCGCTCACCAAGGTTGGCCCGCTGACGCTAGAAGCGCTGGCCGAGTTTCCCCTGGTGACCTATGTGTTCGGCTTTACCGGGCGCTCCAAACTGGACGAGGCGTTCAGCAACCGTGGCTTGAGTCCGAAGGTGGTCTTCACCGCAGCTGACGCGGACGTACTCAAGACCTATGTGCGTCTCGGACTGGGCGTGGGAATCGTCGCGAAAATGGCGGTGGACCCGCAGGTGGATGATGACCTGGTCATGCTCGACGCCAGCCATTTATTTGAAGCCAGCGTAACCAAGATCGGCTTCCGCCGCGGTACTTTCCTGCGCGGCTTCATGTACGCCTTCGTCGAGGCTTTTGCCCCGCATCTCACCCGTGAATGCGTGGATCAGGCGCTGCTATGTCACAGCAAGCAGGAGCTGGACGATCTGTTTGCGGATGTGGAGCTGCCCGAGCACTAGAGCTACAAGCTACAAGCTACAAGCTACAAGCGAAAAGCGAAAAGCGAAAAGCGAAAAGCGAAAAGCAGCTCGGGGGTTTTGCGATCTCGCGGTTAACTTGAAGGCCTGCTAGCGGCCATCCAGTATCAAGAATCCTCGGGCAGCTTGCCGCTTGAAGCTTGCCGCTATGTTTTAGCTATCAGATTCCCCCCATGCAACCCACATTCCTTCTGGGTGGCTTCTTCCCACCACCAGCGGCCTTCGCGTTCGTGCTGGTTGGGTAGTACCGGGCGGGTGCAGGGTTCGCAGCCAATGCTGACAAAGCCCCGTTCATGCAGGCTGTTGTAGGGAATTTCCAACATGCGAATGTAGTTCCACACGTCTTCGCTGGTGTAATTGGCCAAGGGGTTGAACTTGATAAGAGAGCGTTCAGGCGTGCTGAATGCGCTATCGACCTCGATCACCGGCACATTGGTGCGCGTGGGGCTCTGGTCCTTGCGCTGGCCGGTGATCCAGGCATCGACGCCAGACAGCTTACGGCGCAGTGGTGCAATCTTGCGAATACCGCAGCACTCGCCATGGCCGTTTTCGTAAAAATCGAACAGACCTTTTTCCGCCACATAGGCTTCCAGTGCCTGGTGATCCGGGGAAAGCACCTCGATACGGATGTCGTAGTGTTTACGTACCTGTTCCAGAAAACGGTAAGTCTCCGGGTGCAGGCGCCCGGTATCCAGCGTGAACACGCGAATATCCGGATTGATCTTCCAGGCCATATCCAGCACTACAATGTCATCTGCGCCGCTGAAGGACAGCCAGAGATCATCGAAATGCTCTAGCGCCAACTGGAGTATCTGCTGGGGTGACTTGCCTGCATATTCTGCAGCAAATTGTTCAACATTGAAGTGTTCTTGGGACATCGTGCTCTCCGGGGCAGGGCGCCAGTCTTTGCCGGCGGCCGTTGTGGCGGGAAGTCTAACAAAGCAGTCTTAGTCCATCCTCTTTTATTTAGTTATAGTTTTATGCCTTATAGCTATGAAAACAGGGGCTTCTGCTTGCTCACCATTGCGTGCCGGTGGGACAAAAGGTAGATTGTGGCGCCAACTTGACTGCTCATTTTCTTCTTGCCGACACGGAGTAACCTGTGGAAATTGCCTGCCTAGACCTTGAAGGTGTACTGGTTCCGGAAATCTGGATTGCCTTTGCTGAAAAAACCGGTATTGCCGAGCTGCGTGCAACCACCCGGGATATCCCCGATTACGATGTGTTGATGAAGCAACGCCTGCGTATTCTGGATGAGCATGGCCTCAAACTGGGCGACATTCAGGAAGTGATCGGAACTCTGAAGCCACTGGACGGTGCGCCGGAGTTTGTGGACTGGCTGCGTGAGCGTTTCCAGGTGGTGATTCTGTCTGACACCTTCTACGAATTTTCTCAGCCCTTGATGCGCCAGCTGGGTTTCCCAACATTGCTGTGTCACCGCCTTATTACCGACGAGAATGACCGTGTTGTGGACTACCAGTTGCGCCAGAAGGACCCCAAGCGTCAGTCCGTGCTCGCGTTCAAGAGCCTCTATTATCGGGTAATTGCTGCGGGTGATTCCTATAACGACACCACCATGCTCTCTGAAGCCCACGCTGGCATCCTCTTCCACGCGCCAGATAACGTCATCGCCGAGTTCCCGCAGTTCCCTGCGGTGCATACCTTCGAAGAACTTAAGAAAGAGTTCATCAAGGCGTCGAATCGGCCTCTGAGTCTCTGAACGGCTGGTTTGCTCTGGTTTAACCCGAAAGTCAAAATGGATTCCCGCCTTCGCGGGAATGACTGGGAGGAGGCGGGAATGACAGGGAGGAGGCGGGAATGACAGGGAGGAGGCGGGAATGACGGGGAGGAGGCTGGAGGGACGAAGTAAGGGTCAGGAGCTACAGTGGAAGCGACTGAGCGACTGAGCGACTGAGTATTTCAGGCAACCAGCTCGATGCGGTCCGCCGGCCGCCGTCATCCTCGCGAACGCGGGGATCCATTGTCTGGTTCGGATGCGCTGAGAAATCGCGTTCCAGGCTCGATGTTATTTGAGAGTCCGAATGGATTCCCGCCTTCGCGGGAATGACCGGATGTGAGCTGCGGGAGTTACGGGTGGTTAGGGCGCGCAGATCTGGTTTTTGACTTTGGACAGCAGACCCCCGCATCACTCCGTTGCCGGTTGAGCGCACAGCCTGGCGGGGTGGAGAAAGTGTCTGAAACAGGGACGTTTCTGACAAGCCTCCATGGATGGATTTACGGCGTCTTTCGTAATTCCGCCAGGCTGGGAGCTCGCAGACTCTGAATTTTTGGCATGCATGCCCAAATGTCCAAGCCAATTTTCGCTAAGCGGGGCTGAGATAGCCGCTCTATTCCAACGCCTCCATCAACACCCTGACCTTGGTCAGGGTTTCCTGGTATTCGGCTTCGCCCTCAGAATCGTCGACAATTCCTCCGCCGCCCCAGCAATAGAGGGTGTCGTCCTGGTGTACAAGGCTGCGGATGGCGATGTTCAGGTCCATCTGGCCTTCGCATCCGATATAGCCGATGCTGCCGCAGTAAAGGCTGCGTCTGACCGGCTCCAGCTCCTCTATAATCTGCATGGCACGGATCTTGGGCGCTCCAGTGATCGAGCCGCCGGGGAAGGATGCGGCAACCAGATCAAAGGCATCGTGCTTCGCTTCCAGTTGGCCGGTGACGCTGCTGACCAGATGATGGACGTTCGGATAGGTTTCCAGTTTGAACAATTCCGGTACCCGCACGCTGCCCAGCGCGCAGGAGCGGCTCAGGTCATTGCGTAGCAAATCGACAATCATCAGATTCTCGGCACGGTCCTTCAGGCATGCCTGCAGTTCCCGAGCGAGTTCCGCATCCTCTTCTGCGTTGGCGCCTCTGGCTCGCGTGCCCTTGATTGGCCGGGTTTCCACTGCGCCGTTGCGGGCGCTCAGAAAGCGCTCTGGTGACAGGCACAGAAGGTTGTGGTCAGCACTTTCAATGTAAGCGGCGAAGGGCACCGGGCACGCAGCACGCAGTTGTCGATAGGCCTGCAGGGCGTCGCCACTGCAACGGGCACTAAAGCGCTGAGCCAGGTTGATCTGGTAGCAGTCGCCGGAATGGATGTAATCCTTGATGCGTCTGAATGAGCGTTGGTAGGCATCGCTACTTTGCTCAGGCTGGAAAGGGGCCCGGAGTTTAAACGGGCCGGGTTCCTCTGGTTCGCTGTCGAGCAGATACTGAACTCGCTTACGCTCGGCATAAGTGATGTCGGGGTGACAGACCAGCCAGCAACGTCGGGTCGAGTGGTCACTTATCACACTCCAGGCATAGATCCCCATTTCCAGCAATGGCAGGCTGATATCGGCGGTTGACCCGGTGGGCAATACTTCAAGCAGCCGACCGAAGTCGTAGCTTATAAACCCCAGCGCGCCGGCTCCGAAGGGCAGGGAAATATCGTCCGGCCAGGCTGCTGGCGGAAGCTCTGAGAGTGCCCCGCGCAAACGGGAAAGAACTGACTTTCCTGACTCCCCGGGCGAGGGGGAGATGATCCGCCGGGGGCCGGCGGCGAGAATACTGAACCGTGCGAAGCGCTCTATCCCGGCCGCCGAATCCAGTAGCACGGGTTGACCCAACACCCGAACCGCATTCAACCGGGGTATTGGGTCGCCCTGGTACGGCAATTCCGTCAGCAGATAGCAACCCTGTTCCTGAGCTGTCATGCCGGAGCGCCAGTCCCCTTGTCGGAAAGATCCGCAATAGAGGCGGGTGGGCCAAAATGCCGCTGCGCATAGGCCACTCGATCGGCAACCGTTTCAGTGCGGCCAGTTTTCTTCAGCGCAGCCAGATGCCTCTCGACCATGTGGCAGCGGTGGGTAAGCCCTGCATCGTTGGCGATCTGGATATTCAGGCCGGGTCGCGCATTGAGCTCGAGGATCAGCGGGCCTTTCTCTTCATCCAGGACCAGGTCAACACCAATGTAGCCCAGCCCGGACAGCTCGTAACAGGAGGCGGCCAGATTCATGAATCCGTCCCAGTCAGGTAGCTGCACACCATTCACTGGATTGGTGGTATCCGGATGCTTGCTGATCTTGTTGTTAAGCCAGGTGCCCTTTAGAGTCAGGCCGGTAGCCAGATCCACGCCGACGCCGATGGCCCCCTGGTGCAGGTTGGCCTTGCCGCCCGACTGCCGAGTAGGCAGGCGCAGCATGCCCATCACCGGATAGCCCATCAACAGGATAATGCGAATGTCCGGCACGCCTTCGTAGCTGATGCCTTTGAACAGCGGATCTGGCGTGACGCGGTACTCGATCAGTACGCGATCGCGGTGCCCCCCCAGGGAATACAAGCCAGACAGGATGCTGGAAATGTGGTGCCCGATATCGTCGCGGCTGATGATCTTGCCGGAAACGGTCTTGTACATGCCCTCGAAGCGGTCGGCGATAACGATGATGCCATCACCGCCAGCCCCCTGGGCCGGCTTGATGACAAAATCCCGCCGGTCCTTGACGATCTCGTCAAACCGGTCAATATCCTTCTCGGTTTCGATAACGCCATACATCTCAGGCACGTTGATGCCCACAGCGATGGCCCGCTCCTTGGTCAGAATCTTGTCGTCCACTACCGGATACAAATGGCGCTTGTTGTACTTGAGCACGTAGTCAGCATTGCGCCGGTTGATGCCCATCACGCCATTGGCCTGCAACGTTTTCCAGGTTTTCCAGAAGAACATGGTTTTTCCTCAGCCCTGTTTGGTCAGCGCTTTGAAGCGCATCAGTTCGGTCAGGCGGTAACCGCGGTAACGGCCCATGGCGAGCATGAACGCGACCAGAATCAACAGCGTGGCCGGGAAGGTGAAGAAGAAATACGCCAGTTCCGGAATGGTCATCAACAGGTGCGCCAGGGTGGCCGCCACGAGGGTGCCAAGCGCGACCTTGAAGGAATGGCCGCCGCCACGTTCTTCCCAGTTGATAGAGAGACGCTCGATCGTCATGGTCAGAATGACCATGGGGAACAGCGATACCGACAGAGCCCTTTCAATGCCCAGCTTGTGGCTGAACAGGCTGATGATGGCGATGATGATCACAACAAAGGTCAACACAATCGACAGCCGGGGCAGCATCTGCAACTTCAGGTGCTCAAGATAGGAGCGCAGCGACAGACCCAGCGCAGTAATCAGGGTAAAGAGCACGATGCCCCAGCCGACCTGGGTTTCACGGAATGCGAGTGAGATCAGCACTGGGGTGAAGGTACCCAGGGTCTGGATGCCGATGATATTGCGCAGCAACAGAATGACCAGCACGCCGATTGGAATCATGATCATCACGCGGTACACCTGCTGGGCATGCAAGGGCAGGCCATACAGCGAATATTCCAGAAGTTGTGATGCACCGCTGTCGCTGGTCATTTCCGCCAGACGCAGTGCGTTCATTTCGCTGTTGGTCACGGTCAGGGTCAACTGACCCCGACGGCCCCCATCAATGTCGAATAGCGGTTCGGTACCCGTCCACCAGACCAGACGATTTTCCGGGATACCCTGCTGGGCGGTTTCAGGATGGAAGTAGAGCCAGCTTTCACCGTTGTGGCTTCGCAGCCAGAGCTCAGGTTGCTGGTTCGGCAGGTTTTCGAGTCGAATGGTATGCACCAGCTCCAGCGGGATGCGTGCCTGGGCCAACAGGACATCGATCACGCGGGCCTTGGCTATCGGCGAGGTGTCACCGCCCAGCAGCAGCTTGACGTTGTCGTCAGTAATGTCGTTGACGCGGCTGATCGCTTCACTGATGAAGGTCTCGATGTCAGCGGAATGCTGTCTGATCGGGCTGATCAGCGCGTTGACGGCCACCTGCTCGGCTCCTTCGAGCACAATCGGATCACGCAGTGGCGGCATCGCGGCAGCTGGAGGCTCGCTACTGTAGCGCTGGGTCAGGACCAGGCGATAGTAAAGCGCCTGGGTGCCGGTAGCTCGACGTGCCGACCAGGTAACCCGCCGGTTGTTGTTCTGCTGGTTGATGCTGACGCCATAGTTGTTGGAAATAAAGCTCTCGTTGAGGCTGACGTAATCCTGAGCCAGGGGAGGGATAAACATCTGCGCCTTGACCGGAACACCCTTGGTTGCCTCGAATTCGAGTTTTGCATCCAGACTCCAAATGGCGTCTGTTTCATCTTCGGTGAGCGGGATTTCCATAACGTAGATCTGATAGCCGGTAATGGCGATACCCAGGCAGACCAGTATGGCGATCAGAATTTTTAAGTGCGTATTGATCGATTGCATAGTGTTCTCGGCAGCAAGATTGGAGCGCGGCGCGCTTATTCCTGGCAGGACGCAACCGACGAGTGGCATCTTAGCATGCCCTCCGGCCGGCTCGTAATGGGCATTGTAACCTGTGGCAGATGTGGCGGATGGGCGCTCTGTCAGGTATCGACCAAGGTCGATGCTGAGGATTGTTGACAATCGGTTAATTTGAAGCGCAAAATTCGGCAAATTGCAGTGTCGAATACATTGTATTGTCTACAAGGTTGGTGTGATGACGGATGTTGAAACGGACTCGCCGGCGCTGACGCTATCCGATGGTGCTTTTCAGCGCATTCAGACAGCGATTGTGAAGGGTGAGATACCGCCCGGAACACGAATCAGCGAGCAATATCTATCCACGACCTTTGGTATCGGTCGGGGCCCGCTGCGCGAGGCAATTCGTCGTCTCGAGGGTCGACGCCTGGTTGTCCGGATCCCCCATGCCGGTGTTCGCGTGGTGTCCCTGAGTTATGAAGAACTCATCGAGCTATACCATGTGCGCGAAGCGCTGGAAGGCATGGCCTGCAGGTTGGCTGCAGAGCATATGACCGACGACGAGATCGCCACGCTGCGTGACGTGCTTGCCACCCATGAAAAGCACAGCGGTTTGCAGGCCAACAAGTCCTACTACCAACAGGAAGGGGACCTGGATCTGCATTACGTGATTATACGTGGCAGCAAGAATAAGGCCCTCAGTGACATGCTTCTTGGCGATCTGTATCACCTGGTACGCATGTATCGCTACCGCTATTCATCCACGCCCAAACGCCCGCAGCAGGCGTTCGCCGAACATCACCGAATTATTGAAGCCATCGCTGATCGTGATGGTGAACTCGCGGAAATGCTGATGCGCCGTCATATCAGCGCCTCACGCCGCAATATCGAGCGCCGCATGCACGAGCAGGGCAGCGCCGTCACTTCCCCAGGAGAATCTGTCTGATGTCCAAATCCCCAGGTCAACGTTTCCGTGATGCGGTTGCCGAAGAACATCCCTTGCAGGTAGTTGGTGCGATCAACGCCAACCATGCCCTGCTGGCCAAACGTGCCGGTTTCAAGGCCATTTACCTGTCCGGCGGTGGTGTCGCTGCCGGTTCCCTGGGCTTGCCCGATCTGGGCATTACCGGCCTGGATGATGTGCTGACCGACGTGCGTCGTATTACCGATGTCTGCGACCTGCCCCTGCTCGTGGATGTGGATACCGGTTTTGGCTCCAGCGCCTTCAACGTAGCGCGCACGGTCAAGTCGATGATCAAGTTTGGTGCTGCCGCCATTCATATCGAAGATCAGGTGGGGGCCAAGCGCTGCGGTCATCGTCCGAACAAGGAAATCGTCACCCAGCAGGAAATGGTTGATCGCATCAAGGCTGCCGTGGATGCGCGTACCGATGACAGCTTCGTAATCATGGCGCGTACTGATGCGCTTGCCGTCGAAGGCCTGGAGTCGGCACTGGACCGCGCAGCAGCCTGCGTTGAAGCGGGTGCGGATATGGTGTTCCCCGAAGCCATTACCGAGCTCGATATGTACAAGCTGTTCGCCTCCAAGGTAAATGCACCGATCCTGGCCAATATCACCGAGTTTGGCGCCACGCCGTTGTTTACTACCGACGAGCTGGCCGGTGCCGACGTCTCCCTGGTCCTGTATCCGCTGTCTGCCTTCCGCGCGATGAACAAGGCCGCGGAAAATGTCTACAACGCTATCCGTAACGACGGTACCCAGCAGAATGTCATCGATACCATGCAAACTCGTATGGAGCTGTACGAGCGCATCAACTACCACGATTTCGAGCAGAAGCTCGACGCACTCTTCGCACAGAAAAAATCCTGAACTGTTCTGCACAGCAGACCGGGCAAAAGACAAGAAGGAGAATGAATATGGCTGAAGCAAAGAAACTGAGTGGCGCGGGCCTGCGTGGCCAGGTAGCGGGCAAGACTGCATTGTCTACAGTAGGGCAGACCGGTTCGGGCCTGACCTATCGCGGTTATGACGTAAAGGACCTGGCGGCCAACTGTCAGTTCGAGGAAGTGGCGCACCTGATTCTCAAGGGTGAACTGCCGACCCAATCCGAACTCGACGCCTACAAGAGCAAGCTGAAGAGCTTGCGCGGCTTGCCCCAGGCGCTGAAGGAAGTGCTTGAGCGCATCCCGAAAGACGCCCATCCGATGGATGTGATGCGCACTGGCTGCTCGATGCTCGGCAATCTGGAAACGGAAGCTGACTTCAGCCAACAGCAGGACGCAACCGACCGCCTTCTTGCAGTGTTCCCTTCGATCATCTGCTACTGGTACCGCTTTACCCACGATGGTGTACGTATCGACGAGAATACCGACGACGATTCGGTTGGCGCACACTTCCTGCACATGCTGCGCGGCGAGAAGCCCAACGCACTGCATGAACAGACCATGAACGTGTCGCTGATCCTGTACGCAGAGCACGAATTCAACGCCTCTACCTTTACTGCCCGCGTTTGTGCCTCGACCCTGTCCGACATGCACAGCTGTGTCACCGGCGCCATCGGCTCCCTGCGTGGTCCGCTGCATGGCGGCGCCAACGAGGCGGCGATGGACATGATCGAGAACTTCACCAGCGCGGAACATGCCGAGAAAGAGATGATGGGCATGCTCGAGCGCAAGGAGAAGATCATGGGCTTTGGCCACGCGATCTACGCCACCAGCGACCCGCGCAACGAGATCATCAAGCAATGGTCCGAAAAGTTGTCGAAGGATGTGGGCGATACCGTGCTTTATCCTGTGTCGGTACGCTGTGAAGAAGTCATGTGGCGCGAGAAGAAGCTGTTCTGCAACGCCGATTTCTTCCACGCTTCTGCCTACCATTTCATGGGCATACCGACCAAGCTGTTCACACCAATCTTCGTGATGAGCCGCCTGACCGGCTGGGCCGCCCACGTGATGGAGCAGCGCGCGGATAACCGCATTATTCGTCCGAGTGCCGAGTATGTGGGTGTTGAGCCGCGTACGGTCGAGCCGATCGAGAAGCGCTGAAGAAGAATGCAATGAGGAAACGCTGACTGAGCACTGATGCCGGCTAGCGGGGTTGAGGATCGACTGGGCTGGACCGTCGATGCCCAGGGACGGGCATCGTCGAGCGTACAAGGATGTATTTACAGCGTGTCCAGCCCGGTCGATCCTCAACCCCGCCAACGCTCAACTCTCAAAGTCAGGGTTTCCGGTGTTCTGGAGTAACGGCAAAACAGCTGGCTCCAGCTACTGATTACCTGACGAGTCCTGATGCCATGAATACCCAATACCGCAAGTCTCTACCCGGCACCGACCTTGATTACTTCGATACCCGCGAAGCGGTCGATGCCATCCAGTCCGGCGCCTATGCCAAGCTTCCCTATACCTCGCGCATCCACGCTGAAAACCTGGTGCGCCGCTGTGAGCCGGATATGCTCACCGAATCGCTCAAACAATTTATCGAGCGCCGCAGTGATCTGGATTTTCCCTGGTTTCCGGCCCGTGTGGTGTGTCACGACATTCTGGGCCAGACCGCACTGGTCGACCTGGCCGGACTGCGTGATGCGATCGCCGAAAAGGGTGGTGACCCGGCCAAGGTCAATCCAGTGGTGCCGACCCAGTTGATTGTCGACCATTCCCTGGCCGTCGAGCACGCGGGCTTTGAGGAAGATGCCTTCGAGAAGAATCGCGCCATCGAAGACCGCCGCAATGATGATCGTTTCCACTTTATCAACTGGACCAAGACCGCCTTCAAGAACGTCGATGTGATCCCGCCGGGTAACGGCATCATGCACCAGATCAACCTGGAGAAAATGTCTCCGGTGATCCAGATCGCGGACGGTGTGGCTTTCCCCGATACCTGTGTAGGTACCGACAGTCACACGCCGATGGTCGATGCACTGGGCGTGATCTCGGTGGGTGTTGGCGGTCTTGAAGCTGAAAGCGTCATGCTCGGTCGGGCCTCCTGGATGCGCCTGCCCGACATCATCGGTGTAGAACTGACTGGAAAGCTCAAGCCCGGCATCACCAGTACCGACCTGGTATTGGCTCTGACCGCCTTCCTGCGCAAGGAGCGGGTGGTGGGTGCTTATCTTGAGTTCTATGGCGAAGGCGCAAGCCGGCTGACCATTGGCGATCGCGCGACTATCTCGAACATGACGCCCGAGTACGGCGCCACCGCTGCGATGTTCTATATTGACGAACAGACCATCGACTATCTCAAGCTGACCGGCCGTGAAGATGACCAGGTCAAGCTGGTCGAGCAGTACGCGAAGGAAACCGGCTTGTGGGCAGACAGCCTGAAGGATGCCGAATATGAGCGCGTGCTCAAGTTTGACCTGTCTAGCGTCGCCCGCACCATGGCGGGCCCGTCCAATCCCCACGCATTGCTTCCCACTTCCGAGCTGGCCTCGCGGGGTATCAGCGGTACGATCGAGAACGAAGAGGGCAAGATGCCCGATGGCGCAGTGATTATCGCGGCCATCACCAGCTGTACCAACACCAGCAATCCGCGCAACATGATTGCCGCTGGCCTGATCGCGCGTAACGCCAACAAGCTGGGCCTGCTGCGCAAGCCCTGGGTGAAAACCTCCCTGGCTCCTGGGTCGAAGACGGTCAAGATGTACCTGGAAGAAGCCAATTTGCTTGGCGAGCTGGAGCAACTGGGCTTTGGTGTGGTGGCTTTTGCCTGTACTACCTGTAACGGCATGAGCGGCGCGCTGGATCCGGTTATCCAGAAAGAAGTGATCGAGCGCGATCTGTACGCTACCGCCGTGCTCTCGGGTAACCGCAATTTCGATGGCCGTATCCATCCCTTTGCCAAGCAGGCGTTCCTGGCTTCTCCGCCATTGGTGGTCGCCTATGCGATTGCCGGCACCATTCGTTTCGACATTGAAAAGGATGTGTTGGGGACCGATCAGAACGGTAACCAGGTCACCCTGAAAGACATCTGGCCGAGCGATGAAGAGATTGATGCCATCGTCAAACAGAGCGTCAAGCCTCAGCAGTACCGCGATGTCTACATCCCCATGTTCGATATCACTCGCGAGGCGCAGAACGTCAACCCGTTGTATGACTGGCGTCCCATGAGCACCTACATTCGCCGCCCTCCCTACTGGGAAGGTGCTTTGGCCGGTGAACGCTCGTTGACCGGTATGCGTCCGCTGGCGGTGCTGGGCGACAACATCACCACTGATCACCTTTCTCCATCGAACGCGATCATGCTCGACAGCGCCGCGGGTGCCTATCTGCACAAGATGGGTGTGCCGGAGGTCGACTTCAATTCCTACGCGACCCACCGCGGCGATCACCTGACTGCCCAGCGGGCTACCTTCGCCAACCCCAAACTGTTGAATGAAATGGTGGTGGAAGACGGCAAGGTCAAACAGGGCTCATTAGCGCGTATCGAGCCGGAAGGCAAGGTGACCCGCATGTGGGAGGCGATTGAAACCTACATGGAGCGCAAGCAGCCGCTGATCATTATTGCCGGTGCTGACTACGGTCAGGGTTCGTCTCGCGACTGGGCGGCCAAGGGTGTGCGTCTGGCGGGCGTGGAGGCGATTGCAGCCGAGGGCTTCGAGCGCATCCACCGTACCAACCTGCTGGGTATGGGCGTGCTGCCGCTGGAGTTCGAGGCGGGCACGACACGCAAGACCCTGGCGATCGATGGCACCGAGACCTTTGACGTGACCGGCGAGATCAAGCCGCGTAGCGCCATGACGCTGGTGATCAATCGCAAGAATGGTGAGCGGGTAGAGGTGCCTGTCACCTGCCGCCTGGATACCCAGGAAGAGGTGTCGATTTTTGATGCTGGTGGTGTACTGCAGCGCTTCGCCCAGGATTTCCTGGAGGCGGAAGGGGCAGTTTGACCACTAATACCTGCTGAGAAGCGTTGATTGCTGCACATGGCACGACGCGGAGTTGCCATCACGGTGGCCCGGACCGTCGATGCCCAGGGACGGGCATCGTCGAGCGTACAGGGGTGAGACAAGCGTTTGCGAAGCACTGCTTCGCGCGCCGTCGAACGACAGTCGATCTGTGATCGACTGGCCGGCCCCGAAGGGTTTTTACAGCGTGTCCGGGCTGCCGTGATGGCAACGGAGCCACCACAGATCCATTTCAATCAATGCTTCTCATACACTTGAGTTGTCGAGGGTTAACAGTATGGCTCACAAGCCCCAGATCAAAATCCCCGCCACCTATATGCGTGGCGGTACCAGTAAAGGTGTTTTCTTCCGTTTGCAGAATTTGCCGGAAGCGGCCCAGGTGCCTGGCAAGGCCCGGGACAACCTGCTGTTAAGGGTGATCGGCAGCCCCGATCCCTATGGCAAACAGACCGATGGCATGGGCGGGGCGACGTCCAGCACCAGCAAGACGGTGATCCTCGCGCCACCGACCCAGCCGAATCATGACGTTGATTACCTGTTCGGACAGGTGTCTATCGACAAGGCATTCGTCGACTGGAGCGGCAATTGCGGCAACCTGTCCGCTGCTGTGGGTGCGTTCGCGATCAGCTCCGGCATGGTGGATGCCTCACGGGTGCCGCAAAACGGCACTGCCGTTGTGCGCATCTGGCAGGCGAATATTGGCAAGACCATTATTGCCCACATACCCATAACCGATGGTGAAGTGCAGGAGACGGGTGACTTCGAGCTGGACGGAGTGACCTTTCCTGCGGCCGAAGTGCAGATCGAGTTCATGGATCCTGCCGCTGACGAGGATGGCGGCGGTGGATCGATGTTCCCCACCGGTAACCTGGTGGACGACCTCGAGGTGCCGGGTGTTGGCACGCTGAAGGCGACCATGATCGATGCCGGTATCCCGACTATCTTCATCAATGCCTCTGACGTTGGTTACAAGGGTACGGAATTGCAGGAGGCGCTCAATGGCAACATTGATGAGCTGCTGAAGTTCGAAACCATACGAGCCTATGGCGCGGTCAAAATGGGTTTGATCAAGCATATCGACGAAGCCGCCGAGCGCCAGCACACCCCCAAGGTTGCCTTTGTAGCAACGCCTGCGGAGTATATCGCTTCCAGTGGCAAGCAGGTCGCGGCCGGTGAGGTGGATCTGCTGGTACGCGCCTTATCCATGGGCAAGATGCACCATGCAATGATGGGCACTGCAGCGGTGGCGATTGGCACCGCTGCGGCAATTCCCGGCACATTGGTCAACCTGGCTGCAGGAGGCGGCGATCGCACCTCGGTTGTTTTCGGTCATCCCTCGGGTACCCTGCGTGTCGGTGCCGAGGCGACGCAGATCAATGGCGAGTGGGTGGTCAAGAAGGCGATCATGAGCCGTAGTGCAAGGGTGTTGATGGAAGGGTGGGTGAGGGTGCCCCCGTGCTTCTGACGAAGCAGCCGCAAGCGGCAAGCGGCAAGCTAAACCCTGCTCGAGGTTTTGATCTTGATCTTGATCTTGGTTTGGTTTTTTGGTTTTTTGGTTTTGCTTGAAGCTTGAAGCTTGAAGCTTGAAGCTTGCGGCTTGAGGCTTGCAGCTCCCGGAGGGGCTTTATGAATCTCGATCTATCAGGAAAACGCGCCCTGGTCTGTGGCGCCAGTCAGGGCTTGGGTGAGGCCTGTGCGCGGCAGTTGGCTGAGCAGGGGGCAGAAGTCGTAGTGCTGGCCCGGACGGCTGAGAAGCTTGATCGGGTCTGCCAGAGTCTGGCGGTGGGGCATGGGCAGACGCACAGCTATATTGCCGTTGATGCGGCCGACGCTGTTGCCTTGTCAGTGGCAGTGCGTGCCGAACTGGAAAAAGGGCCGCTGCATATCTGGGTTAACAACACGGGTGGGCCGGCACCCGGGCCTGCGAATACGGCCAAGCCTGATGCATACGCTGCGGCGTTCTCACAACATCTGGTAAGCGCGCAGACTCTGTTGCAACTGCTGCTGCCGTCTATGCGCAGCGAAGGATACGGGCGCATTCTCAATGTGCTTTCAACGTCGGTAAAAAACCCTATCCCCAATCTGGGGGTGTCCAACAGTATTCGCGCGGCGATGGCGAACTGGGCCAAGACCCTGGCTGGAGAGCTCGGTGGCGACGGGATTACGGTTAACAATGTATTGCCCGGACTGACCCAGACCGCACGGCTGGACAGTCTGATCGGTCATGTGGCGCAGGCGAGTGGGCGTACCGTTGAGCAAGTATCCGAGGGGATGCGTTCGGGGATTCCGGTGAAACGCTTTGGTGAACCTGAAGAGTTTGCCAATGCGGTCGGTTTTCTGGCCTCACCGGCGGCTGCGTTTATCAATGGCATCAACATGCCTGTTGACGGGGGCAGTACTGCCAGCTTGTGAGCCTGAAGAGCATCAGGCTGACCGGCGCACGGGAGTGTGCCGGTCAGATTTGCTGGCTCAGGGGTGCAGATGCTCTGCCGCGTGCAAGGTATTTTCCAGCAGGCATGCGCGGGTCATTGGGCCAACGCCGCCAGGCACGGGCGTAATCCAGCTGGCACGCTCTGCGGCGGTTTCAAATTCCACGTCACCGGTCAGGCGGCCATCGTCTGTACGGTTGATGCCCACGTCGATCACAATCGCGCCCGGCTTTACCCATTCGCCTTTAACGATCCCTGGCTTGCCCACAGCCACGATCAGCAGATCGGCACGCCCGACATGGTCGGCAAGATCTTTGGTAAACCGATGGGTGACGGTCGTTGTGCAACCTGCCAGCAGTAGTTCCAGTGCCATGGGTCGGCCCACTATGTTGGAGGCGCCAACGACGACTGCATTGAGGCCATACAAATCCACCCCAGTGCTCTGCAGAAGCCGAATCACGCCAAAGGGCGTGCAGGGACGCAGCATTGGCATGCGTTGGGCCAGGCGTCCGATATTGAATGGATGAAAACCGTCTACGTCCTTGTCCGGACGAATTCGCTCCAACAGTTGTGAAGCGTCGAGGTGGACGGGCAAGGGTAGTTGCACCAGAATTCCATCGACCTCGGGATCCTGGTTCAGACTATCCACCAGCGCCAACAGATCCGTCTGTGAGGTTTCGGCCGGCAAGTCGTGGGAGCGGGATACGAAGCCCACCTCTTCACAGTCCTTTCGCTTGTGGCTGACATAGACCTGGGAGGCTGGATCCTGGCCCACCAGAATGACTGCAAGGCCGGGTGCGCGCAGCCCCCGTTCACGGCGTTCGGTAACCTTGGCGGCGATGTCCTGACGAATATTGGCGGCAATTTGCTTGCCGTCGATGAGTTTGGCGTTCATTGAGTTCCCGGCACGAACAATAGAAGGTAGCAATTGTCGCACGGTAGGGCGACGGGCAAAAGGCTGATACAGGGTATCGCTGGTTAAACTGCTGTAGCTTCTTTAACTTACTCAAATAATTAAAAAAACTGGAACACAAGCGTTGACGTGGGAAAGGTGGCTGAGTATTATTCGCCCCGCTTCACAAACACCGCATGACCGGTTTGGAAGGCGATCTGGCTCCACCGCTTTTACAGTCCAGAGCTGTCATGGCGGGCATTTCAGGATACCCTCGGGTGTCTGGCAGTGCGCAAGGCGCCCGTAGCTCAGTTGGATAGAGCATCCGCCTTCTAAGCGGATGGTCGCAGGTTCGAGTCCTGCCGGGTGCACCATCGCAATGCGGCCTGTATGGTGAAGCGAGTAGCAGGTAGTAATGGTGGGCGTAGCTCAGTTGGTAGAGCACAGGATTGTGACTCCTGGTGTCGTGGGTTCGAAACCCATCGTCCACCCCATTTTTAAGCGCCAGGCTTCAGCCTGGCGTTGTTGTTTGAAACCCCTGTTCAGCGGGCGTGGTGGAATTGGTAGACACACCAGATTTAGGTTCTGGCGCCGCAAGGTGTGGGAGTTCGAGTCTCCCCGCCCGCACCATCTTTGATTTATTCTCATCCTTTTCGGCTCGGCGGCGCATTCGTGCGGTTGGCGCTGTGGCTGCTATTCTACAATAGTTCGATGCGTGAAGCTGTCGTCCGTCGCATTTGTGAGCACTCCGTCCGATTGCGTACGAAGTGGTTAGCTATTGGTGAAGGCTAATGGCAAAATGCTATTACATTCTGCTGTGCCTATTGGCGGTACCTCTACGTGGTTCATTTGACAAAGCTGTTCAAGCGAAAGAAAGGTTTCACCCTGGCTGAACTGTTGCTGGCAGTTGCGGTCGTAGGGATATTGGTTGCCATTGCCTTTCCTAGTTACAGCAAGTACGTCGAGCGTATGAAGATAACCACCGCAGTGAATGACATCATCGATATTGGGGTAAGGATCGAGCGCTTTCGTACGGCCAATAATGGTGGTCTGCCTGATAGTCTTGCGCAGTTGCAGGGCGTGCCCGCGATGGATCCTTGGGACAATCCTTATCAATACTTGAGTTTTGAAGGTTTGCAAGGCAAGGGCAAGATGCGCAAGGACAAGAACCTGGTGCCGGTTAATACTGATTTTGACCTTTACAGTATGGGTGAGGATGGTCGTTCTGTAGCGCCTTTTACCGCCAAACAGTCCAGGGATGATGTAGTGCGAGCGAACGACGGAGGCTTTGTCGGTCTCGCGGCTGATTATTGATGGGCGCCCATGGCCATTGATCTGCGTACGTTCAGTAGCCCTATAGCCCGTAGGCTATTTTTCTTCTTTTTTCTGGCTGTTACCCTTCCTGTTCTTGTTCTCGTCTCGATCACGTTTTTCCAGTTGTCCGACTATATGGCAAATCAGCACCGCAAGGAGCTGCAGAACGACGCCAAATATATAGGTATGAACCTGTTTGAGCGGCTCCAGCGCGTAGGGATCGAATTACCGCGTGTTGCAGCTACCCGTACTCCGCAATCTCTTCGGGTCGACCCGGTACACACTGCGGGAGATGACGTTTTACTGCGTCTTGTCAGGGGTGTTGGTGCCGGTGATCCCGTCTGGTTGCATCCGGGTAATGCAGATCAGGCGCTCCATGAAAAGCTCTATGAACAATTGGCCGCTCCTGATTCTGAGGGGAGAGATCGGCCAATGCGTATACATCAGCTCGGGACTAACCCCACCGTTCTTTTTGCCAGCCTGAAAGTGGCACCAGACAGCTACCTGGCTGCCCGGGTACACCCGGAGTTTTTCTGGGACCCGGAGCAATTACCCCACGACAAGCTTTCATGCGTTCTCGCGGGTAAGGATGTCGTGGTGTTCTGTAGCGTCGACCCGCCTGCCCGATTTGTTGAGGCTTTTGCTTCCGCGCGTGCTGACTCGTCCCTGGGTTCTTTTGAGTGGGAGGAGGGCGGCGCTACGATGCGAGCGGTGTACTGGGAGGTTTTTCTGCACGGTATCGGCATGAACAGAAACTGGACAGTGGTGCTCAGCCAGCCCGAGCAGCAGCTTTTTGCTACCACCAGGCAATTCCAGGCCACGTTGATATTGATCGTTCTGGCATCGATTCTCATGGCGCTCATGTTCAGCATCGGTCATTTACGCAGGGTGCTCAGGCCTCTTCAGTCGCTTCGCATGGCAACCCGGCAGGTGGCCGACGGTGATCTGCGTAAGCAGGTGGTCATAACCAGTGGTGATGAGTTTCAGGAGCTTGCGCAGGCTTTTAACAGCATGACTGAGAGGTTGGCCGGGCAGTTCGACCAGCGTGAGGCGCTGATGGAAATTGACCGGGTTATTCTTTCTACCAAGGATTCACGCAACGTTGTCAATGAAGTGCTTGTGCAGGCACAGGCATTTCCGGAATGCGATTCGCTGCTGGTTGCCATGCAGGATGAGCAGGTTGTCAGGCTCAAGGCAGCCGGTGACGGTTCACATAGTGCGGAAGATCACCAGATTCTCGCTCACAAGCAGTATGCGCAAACCCTCTCGCAGCTTGGCAATGGCGAGGAGCCTTTGGTGCTTGACGATCTGCCGGCATGGCTGCCTGTGCTGCCCGGCACAGAAGCGTGCTCTGCCTGGCTGCTGTTTCCCTTGCGCGTATCAGGCGAGTTGAGCGGTTTTGTGTTGCTGGGCACGCGCAATCCGGCCAATGCCACCAACGCCAATTCCGGATGGGCGGTGCAGGTGGTTAGTCGTTTGTCTATTGCACTGACGCGCGCGCGCTGGCAAACCGATCTCTACCGTCAGGCTCATTTTGACGACCTTACCGGCCTGCCCAATCGTGCTGCGCTGAAGGTAACCTTGAGCCGGGCGCTGGAACGTTCGACCCGAAACGAGACGCGCGTGGCGCTGTTGTTCATCGATCTGGATCGGTTCAAGCTCATTAACGATTCGATAGGACATGCGGCGGGTGACATCTACTTGCAGGCTGTAGCGGAGCGTATACGTAGCTGCGTGCGTAGCGAAGATGCCGTGTCTCGCCTGGGCGGGGATGAATTTACCGTATTGATTACCGACGTTCTCCCAGAGGCTGATATCGCCACTGAAGTCATGACGCTGGTGGGTCGCCTGCTCCAGAATATACCCAAACCGGTGCGTGTCGGTTTGCATGAACTTCGTTGCACCATGAGTATCGGTGTGTCGATTTTTCCGGATGACGGGCAGTCAATTGATGACTTGATGAAGCAGGCAGATACCGCGATGTATCAGGCAAAGCGAAGCGGCGGCAATAGCTTCCGATTCTATGCGCAGGAAATGCAAGCGGCCTCCCAGCAAAGGATGGAGCTGGAAAGTGATATGCGTCAGGCACTGGAGAGCGATCAGTTTCAGCTCTATTTCCAGCCCCAGGTGCGCATGGACTCCAGCCATGTGCAAAGCGCCGAAGTGCTCCTGCGATGGAATCACCCGGAACGCGGTCTGGTTCCGCCAGGTGTGTTTATTCCGATCGCAGAGGAGTCTTTGCTGATAGCTGACATCGACGCCTGGGTGTTAAGAGCAGTCTGCAAGCAGATCAGGCAATGGCTCAATGCCGGAATAGAGCCGGTACGTCTGGCGATCAATATTTCTGCGGCGCAATTCCAGAATCCGCGTTTCGTGTCCCTGGTCAAGCTTTCCCTGTCACAGTTTGAGCTTTCCGCCGATCATATCGAGCTGGAAATTACCGAGGGCGCGCTGATTGATAATCTGGAGCATGCTAGGCAGGTGTTGAACGAGCTGGGCGAGTTTGGTGTGCGTCTGGCCATCGATGATTTCGGCACCGGTTATTGCTCACTGGCATACCTGAAAACCATGCCTATCGACAAGTTGAAAATAGATCAGAGCTTTATTCGGGACATCACCCTTTCGGCACGTGATGCGGCAATCGTGGAGGTGATTCTGCAGTTGTCGAAGCAGTTGGGGCTGCGCTGTATCGCCGAAGGGGTCGAGACTCAGGAGGAGCTCGATTGGCTGGTCGAGAAGGGCTGTGAGGTTTTCCAGGGCTATTTTTTCCATCGTCCCATGCCCCTGGCGGATTTTGCCAAGCTGCTTTCCAGTCAAGTCAGTATCAACAGGGTGTGATCAGGAGGGAGCGGGAAGCCGCCATTGTGACCCCTGTGGTGCCTGATGATGACTTCCTGAGCGTTAGCGATTAGACTTACCGGCTTTTACGAAATCACTAATCAATCAGTTCGTTCACGAGGACTCTCCATGCAAGTTTCGGTTGAAACCACCTCCGGCCTTGAGCGCCGCATGACTGTCGGCATTCCGGCTGACCGCATCGAATCCGAGGTCAACAAGCGTCTGCAACAGACAGCCAGCCGCGCCAAAGTCGATGGGTTTCGTCCTGGCAAGGTGCCGATGAGCGTCATTCGCAAGCGTTTTGGCAGCTCCGCCCGTCAGGAAGTCATGGGTGAAGTCATCCAGTCTTCTTTCTACGAAGCCATCATGCAGGAAAAGCTCAACCCTGCTGGCGCGCCTAGTGTCGAGCCCAAAGAGCTGGACGAAGGCAAGGATTTTGAATACATCGCTACTTTTGAAGTCTACCCGGAGATCACCTTGGGTGATTTCGGCGACATCAAGGTTGAGCGCATTGAATCAGACGTGCGTGACGAAGATCTCGAGAACATGCTCGAGATACTACGCAAGCAGAACACCCAGTTTGAAACCGTCGAGCGCGTTGCGGAAAACGGCGACCAGCTCAAGGTCGACTTTGTCGGCCGCGTTGACGGCGAGCCCTTCCAGGGCGGCACTGCCAATAACACCGAGATCGTGCTGGGCTCAGGCCGCATGATCCCCGGTTTTGAGGATGGTCTGGTAGGTGCCAAGGCCGGTGATACTGTGACCCTCAAGGTGACCTTCCCCGAGGAGTACCAGAATCTCGAGCTGGCCGGTAAGCCTGCCGAGTTCGACGTAGTGGTTCACGCCGTAGCAGCTCCGGCTCTGCCGGAACTCAATGACGAGTTTTTCGCCAAGTTTGGCGTCGAAGAAGGTGGTATCGAGGCCTTCCGCGCCGAAGTACGCAAGAATATGGAGCGTGAGCTGCGCCAGGCAATCAAGACCAAGGTCAAGACCCAGGTCATGGATGGTCTGCTCGCCACCAATAGCATCGACGTGCCTAAAGCACTTGTCAGCAGCGAGATCGACCGTCTGCGTCAGCAGGCAGTGCAGCAGTTTGGTGGTGCCAACATCAAGCCGGAGCAACTGCCCGCCGAGCTCTTCGAAGAGCAGGCCAAGCGTCGTGTTTCTCTGGGTCTGGTGGTTGCCGAAGTGGTCAAGCAGAACGACATCAAGCCGGATAACGATCGCGTTCGCGCCATGGTTGAAGAGCTGGCATCTGCCTACCAGGAACCCGAACAGGTGGTGAACTGGTACTACCAGAACGAGCAACAATTAGCAGAGATTCAGTCGGTTGTGCTCGAAGAGCAAGTGGTGGATACTGTTTTGCAGAAGGCTCAGGTGACCAGTAAGCAGGTTCCCTACGAAGATGCCGTGAAGCCAGCCCAGTCAGCCAAGGACCTTGAAGCTGACGAGGCCGAAGCCGGCGCAGACGAGTAAAATCGTCAACAACTCAAGCAATGCGTGAGCCAGCCTTAGGGCTGGCTTTCGTTTTTTCGCGACAGGTCCAAACTGGAGTACTTTCAATCCATGACGCATAACAGCTTCAATCAGTTCCCACCGGATATTCAGGCAGCGGGCGGTCTGGTGCCCATGGTTGTCGAGCAGTCAGCTCGGGGCGAGCGCTCCTACGACATCTATTCTCGTCTGCTAAAGGAGCGTGTGATCTTCCTTGTAGGGCAGGTAGAGGACTACATGGCCAATCTGGTCGTGGCCCAGTTGCTGTTCCTGGAATCGGAAAATCCGGACAAGGACATCCATCTGTATATCAACTCGCCCGGCGGTTCAGTCACGGCGGGTATGGCAATCTACGACACCATGCAGTTCATCAAGCCCAACGTAAGCACCCTGTGCATCGGCCAGGCGGCCAGCATGGGCTCCTTCCTGTTGGCCGGGGGAGAGCCGGGCAAGCGCTTTGCGTTGCCCAATTCCCGAATGATGATTCACCAGCCACTGGGTGGCTTTCAGGGTCAGGCGTCGGATTTCGAGATCCACGCCAAGGAGATCCTCAATATCCGCGAAAAGCTGAACCGTATCCTGGCCCATCATACCGGCCAGAGCATGGAAGTAATTGAACGCGATACCGACCGTGACCGCTTCATGAGTGCCGAAGAATCCGCTACCTATGGGTTGATCGACAAGGTTATGGATCGTCGCGAAATGACTGAGTAATACGAGTCTGAAAGGCAACCCACATGCTTTCGGGGGAAAGTCTTGTGGTTTGCCTGGCTTGGCTCCCAGAGTGGGTGCCGGTCCGTATTGACAGTGTTGCACTTGCAAAGTGGGGTTAATGCCCCCATCTTTGTGGACAAGAGTGAACGTAAGCAGGGGTTTTAGATGACCGATATGACTGGGAAGGGTGACGACAACGGCAAGCTGCTGTATTGCTCCTTCTGCGGCAAAAGCCAGCATGAAGTGCGCAAGCTGATTGCCGGCCCCTCCGTATTCATCTGTGATGAGTGCGTGGATTTATGCAACGACATAATCCGTGAGGAAGTACAGGAAAGCCAGGCTGAAAGCAGTGGTGCCAAGCTGCCTTCGCCCAAGGAGATCTGTGGCATCCTCGATCAGTACGTGATCGGCCAGGAACGGGCCAAGAAAGTATTGTCTGTAGCGGTGTACAACCACTACAAGCGCCTTAATCAGCGCGAAGGCAAGGACGACGTCGAGCTGGGCAAGAGCAACATCCTGATGATCGGGCCGACCGGCTCGGGCAAGACACTGCTGGCCGAGACGTTGGCGCGGCTGTTGAACGTGCCCTTCACTATTGCCGATGCGACCACTCTGACCGAAGCCGGTTATGTGGGTGAGGACGTCGAGAACATCATTCAGAAGCTGTTGCAGAAGTGCGATTACGATGTAGAGAAGGCCCAGATGGGTATTGTCTATATCGACGAGATCGACAAGATTTCACGTAAATCCGATAACCCGTCCATCACCCGTGATGTTTCCGGTGAAGGCGTTCAACAAGCGTTGCTCAAGCTCATTGAGGGCACCGTCGCTTCCGTACCGCCCCAGGGTGGTCGCAAGCACCCTCAGCAGGAGTTCCTGCAGGTCGACACACGCAACATTCTGTTTATCTGTGGCGGTGCTTTCTCGGGCCTGGAAAAGGTCATACGCGACCGTTCCGAAAAGAGCGGTATCGGTTTCAGTGCCAAGGTGCGCAGCCAGGACGTGGGCAAGAAGGTCGGTCAGACCCTCAAGGGCGTTGAGCCCGAGGATCTGGTCCGCTTTGGTCTGATTCCGGAATTCGTTGGCCGTCTGCCTGTTATTGCGACCCTGGATGAGCTTGACGAAGCTGCCTTGATCCAGATTCTTACTGAACCGAAAAATGCGCTGACCAAACAGTACGCGCGTCTGTTCGAGATGGAAGGTGTGGACCTGGAGTTTCGTACCGATGCTCTCAAGGCGATCGCCAACAAGGCTCTGGAACGTAAAACCGGTGCCCGTGGCCTGCGTTCGATTCTGGAAAATGTGCTGCTCGATACCATGTATGACATTCCCTCGGCAGAGCATGTCAGCAAGGTGGTAATCGATGAAAACGTGATTGGTGGTGATGCCAAGCCGCTGCTGATCTACGATTCAAGCGAGAAGCCACCCAAGGCCATGCCGGACGAATAATGTCCGCTGGCTGACGACGCCCGGTTCCCGAGAGGGGGCCGGGCGTTTTTTTTGCAGACCGGTGGGCAGTGCTCTCTTGTATCGCAGTATGTTCAGCGGCTTGTTTTTTCCGTGCGCTGCCCCCATCTTTAAATTCATGGACATTTTTATTACGGGTGCGGTCGATTATTGCGCCCCCCAGCAAGCGAGTTTCAGCCATGACGACACCTAGCGAATTTCCGCTCCTGCCGCTACGCGATGTAGTGGTTTACCCCCACATGGTCATCCCGCTGTTTGTGGGCCGCGACAAATCCATCGAGGCGCTGGAAGCGGCGATGGCCGGCGACAAGCAGGTTCTGCTGGTAGCCCAGCGTGACCCCAGCGAGGATGATCCGGGCCAGGATGGTATCTACAGCCTGGGCACCGTAGCGACGATCCTGCAACTGCTCAAGCTCCCCGACGGCACCGTCAAGGTGCTGGTCGAGGGCGAGCAGCGTGCACGCATCGAACAGGTAGATGAGCTGGGCACCTATCAGGTCGCCCGCGCAACACCCCTTGATGAAAGCGAGCTGGATGCCCGCGAGGCTGAAGTGCTGATTCGCAGTCTGATGAGTCAGTTCGAGCAGTTTGTGCAGTTGGGCAAAAAGGTGCCGGCTGAAGTGCTGTCATCGCTGTCCAGTATCGAAGAGGCCGGACGGCTGGTTGACACCATGGCCGCCCACCTGACTCTCAAGCTGGATCAGAAGCAGGAGATATTGGAGATCCTGCCTCTGCGAGAGCGCGTAGAGCATGTTCTAGGCGTGCTAGACAGTGAGATCGATCTGCTTCAGGTAGAAAAACGCATCCGCGGTCGCGTCAAGAAGCAGATGGAACGTAGCCAGCGCGAGTACTATCTGAACGAGCAAATGAAGGCCATTCAGAAAGAGATGGGCAGCGGCGAGGATGGCAACAACGAATTCGACGAATTGAAGGCCAAGGTCGACGCTGCCGGCATGAGCAAAGAAGCTCTCGCCAAGGCGACCACCGAGTTGAACAAGTTGAAGATGATGTCGCCCATGTCTGCTGAGGCGACAGTTGTGCGTTCCTACATCGAATGGCTGGCCAATGTGCCCTGGAAAAAGGCCAGCAAGGTACGCAATGACCCCGAACGTGCCGAAGCAGTCCTGGATGCCGACCACTACGGTCTTGAGGAGGTCAAGGAGCGTATTCTCGAGTATCTGGCGGTGCAGAAGCGCGTACGTAAACTGAAGGGCCCTGTGCTCTGCCTGGTAGGCCCTCCGGGTGTGGGCAAGACCTCGTTGGGTGAATCCCTGGCCCGGGCGACCAATCGCAAGTTTGTCCGCATGGCCCTGGGGGGCGTGCGAGATGAAGCCGAGATTCGCGGTCACCGGCGTACCTATATCGGCTCGCTGCCGGGTAAGGTCATTCAGAAAATGTCCAAGGCCGGAGTCAAGAACCCGCTGTTTCTGCTCGACGAAATCGACAAGATGGGCGCCGATATGCGCGGTGATCCCTCATCGGCTTTGCTCGAGGTGCTTGATCCCGAGCAGAATCACAACTTCAACGATCATTACCTCGAAGTTGATTACGATCTGTCCGACGTGATGTTCATCTGTACCGCCAACTCGATGAATATTCCCGCGCCGTTGCTTGACCGTATGGAGGTCATCCGCATTCCCGGTTACACCGAGGATGAAAAGATCAACATCGCCGAGCGTTATCTGGTTGCCAAGCAGATCAAGAACAACGGGTTGAAGAAAGACGAGCTGACATTCACCCGCGAGTCCCTGCGCGACATTATTCGTTATTACACCCGCGAAGCCGGTGTGCGTGGACTGGAACGACAGATCGCCAAACTGTGCCGCAAGGTGGTCAGAACACAGGTTGGCAGCAAGGCCAAGGACAAGGTGGTGGTCGATGGCGATCTGTTGGAAGAATTGCTCGGGGTACGCAAGTTCAAGTACGGACTGGCCGAGGAGGCCGATCAGATTGGTCAGGTGACCGGCCTTGCGTGGACCCAGGTTGGTGGCGAGCTGCTCAGCCTGGAAGCCGCTGTGGTGCCCGGTAAGGGCCGCCAGATCAAGACTGGCTCTCTGGGTGATGTCATGCAGGAATCCATCAGTGCGGCCCTGACAGTGGTTCGTAGCCGTGCGAGTAGCCTGGGTCTGGGTGCAGACTTCCACGAGAAGCACGATATCCATATCCACGTTCCGGAAGGGGCTACGCCGAAGGACGGCCCCAGTGCCGGCGTTGGTATGTGCACGGCGCTGGTGTCAGCCCTGACCCGTATTCCGGTCCGGGCAGACGTAGCCATGACCGGAGAAATCACCCTGCGCGGACAGGTTCTGCAGATTGGTGGTCTCAAGGAAAAGCTGCTTGCGGCGCATCGCGGTGGAATCAAGACAGTCATCATTCCCTACGATAATATTCGGGATCTCAAGGAGATCCCCGACAACATCAAGGAGGATATTGAGATAAAGCCGGTGAAATGGATTGACGAAGTATTGCAGATTGCGCTGCAATACGTGCCGGAGCCCTTGCAAGAAGGGGTTGAAGAGATGGTTGCAAAGGATGACAATCAGACTACCGATACGAAAAAGCGTATCAGTACCCACTGAGGTAGCAGCGGTCCGCTTCCGAACAGTCATCCAACAGGGTAATCTGTTCGCGAGCGGACCGGGGGTACCACAGGCATTCCTTGACACGGTTTTTGACCGCTTGCTATAAAGCGTGCTTCGACCTTCGCAGGTATGCTGACTGGCCACAGCTTTGCTAAGACCACAAGCTTACAAAACGACTAACAACTCATTTGAAATTAATAAGGGGACTTAGAGTGAACAAGTCTGAATTGATTGATGCCATTGCCGCTTCCGCCGATATTCCTAAAGCTGCAGCTGGCCGTGCTCTTGACGCCGTCATCGAGTCCATCACCGACGCCCTGAAGGCTGGTGATTCGGTAGTGCTGGTTGGTTTTGGTACTTTCGCTGTCAAGGATCGCGCTGCTCGCACCGGCCGCAACCCACAGACTGGCAAGCCGATTGAAATCAGCGCCGCCAAGATTCCGGGTTTCAAAGCGGGTAAGGCACTGAAGGACGCTGTGAACTGAGCGCGTCCAGTTACTGATTGTCTGTGTCGGGGCGCAAGCCCTGGTATCTACTTCGAACCATAGCCAGGCGCAGCTACAATCGCTGTTGAGGCAAGCTTCCACTCATGTGGTTCGGTCAGTTTCCAAGAAGGCGCATCATCCTTGATGCGCCTTTTTTGTTTACCAAAGAATAACAGGCCGGCGATCAATGATCGGCGGTACAGGCAGCGCCATAGGGTGGCTGTAGATGACTAGGGTTTCGGGGGCAAGATGCTGCAAAAAATGAGGGACAATGCGCAAAGCTGGGTCGCCAAGGTGATCGTAGGCGTCATTGTGCTGATTTTCGCTTTGACCGGCTGGGAATCCATTAGCCGTTTCGGTAGCAACGATCAGAATGCTGCCGCGGTCAACGGGACAGAAATCACCAAGTTCGAGCTGGAGCAAGCCGTCGCACTGCAGCGTCGCCAGCTGGTGCAGCAACTGCAGCAGCTTAACGACAACTTCGACCCCAATATGATTGACGATGGGTTACTGCGTCAGTCGGTGCTTGATGGTCTGATCGAGCGAGCGGTGCTGGTCGAGGGGGCTCGGGATTTTGATCTGCGCATTTCAGAGCCCATGATCGATCAGTTGATCCTCTCCACCCCGGATTTTCAGGTAGAGGGTGAGTTTGATGCCAACCGGTTCGATATTGTCATCCGCAATATGGGGTTGGGTTCACGTCTGGCGTTTCGCGACCTGGTTCGCCAGGAGTTGTTGCTTGCTCAGTTACGCAATGCATTTGAAGCCACAGCTTTTGCTACCCGGACCGAGCGGCTGCAACTCGCTCGCCTGGAAGAGCAGACCCGCGATTTCGCCGTAATTGAATTGCCCATCCTGCGTGATGAAATCGATGTGGCCGAAGAGGAAATCGAAACCTATTACACCGCCAATGCAGATCAGTTCATGACCGAAGAACAGGTTGTGCTGGAGGTGCTGGAGCTGTCGCGAAACGACTTCTTCGAGCAGGTAGAAGTCGACGAACAGGCTTTGCAGGCCCTGTATGAGCGTGAGATCGGCAACTTGACAGAGCAGCGTCGCGCTTCGCATATCCTCATAGAGGTGACAGACGAGGTCAGCGAAGAACAGGCCCTCGAACAGGCGCAAGCTGCTCGGGAGCGACTGGATGCCGGTGAAAAATTTGCCCAACTGGTCGAGGAAGTATCCGACGATATCGGTACCGCTGCTAGCGGTGGAGACCTGGGCTACACCGTGCGGGGTAGCTTTGATCCGGAGTTTGATGATGCGCTCTTTGCACTGGAAGAGGGCGAGGTGTCTGACCCGGTTCGCACCAGTTTTGGTTACCACCTGATCAAGCTTACAGGTATGGCTGCGCCGGAAATGCCCAGCCTGGATTCCATGCGCGAAGGGCTGGTGGCGGAGTTGAAAGCCGAGCAGGTAGAGCGTCGCTACGTCGAGGCTTCCCGTGAGCTGGCCAATCTGTCTTATGAGTCTCCAGACCTTGCCGAACCGGCGCGTGCCCTGGGACTTGAAGTTGAAACTATCGGCCCGGTCGGCCGCGAAGGTGGTGAAGGTCTGGCAGCCAACCCGCGGGTCATGACTGCTGCTTTTGAGGAGGAGGTCCTGCAGGACGGCCTGAACAGCCAGCTACTGGAACTCGATGCCGATACTTCCGTAGTGATCAGGGTGAAAGAACACATGCGAGCCAAGCAGCGGCCACTCGAAGAGGTATCTGCCGATATAGCCGATACCCTGAGTTTCCAGAAAGCCGTAGAGCAAACCCGTGGACAGGCTGAAGAGCTGGTAACGGCCTTGGAGTCCAATAGCACAGAGCCTCAGCAAGTGGCCGAGCAGCTCGCTGCTTCCTGGGAAAGCCATGAAGCCATCAACAGGTCCAACAACGAGTTGCCGCAGATGCTGTTGCGTAATGTCTTCGCCATGCCGCGTCCGTCTGAGGGTGACTCTGTATATGGTCACGCCCGTCAGGCTGACGGCAGTCAGTGGATTGTTGAGCTGCGCGGCGTAGCTACGCCGGAGTCACTAGAGGCTTCGGCTGAAAGCGACCTTTACAAGCGGTACATTGCTGGGCAGACCGGGCAACAGGATTTCACTGCGCTGCAGGAAAGCCTTCAAGAGCGGGCTGACGTAGAGCGTTTCTGAGAATCAAGGCGGTCAATAGCGGCCGCCTACCCGTAAAAGCCTGGCCAAAAAAAGCCACTCCTGTCATGGGAGTGGCTTTTTTTTGTTGATTTGACTTGCGCAGAATCCTGCGCTAGCAAATAAAGCTAAAGTTTCAGTACAGAGCTGCGTTAACTTAAGAAGCCCCTCCTAAAGAGCATCGCTGCCATGTCCATGCATTTGCGCTTCAGTCATAAAATATTGACGGCTGCCTGCCTTGTGGTGGTGTCCGTCTTTCTGGCCTTTGCAGTCTACAACGATTACATCCAGCGCAAGACATTGCAGGAAAGTCTGCAAACCTACCTTACCGACGCCGGCAGCCTAACCGCCGAAAATATCAGTAACTGGTTGTCCGGCCGGATTTTACTTATGGAAAGTCTCGCGACCAACCTGGCTGCAGATGACGGCAGTCGTCGGGTTGAATTGCTTGAACAGCGCACTCTGAAGCAAACCTTCGACTTCAGTTATCTGGGTGAGACTGACGGCAGCTTTACCATGCGACCTGAGTCGGAAATGCCCGCTGACTACGATCCCAGAACCCGGCCCTGGTACAGTGAAGCTAAAAAGCTGGGTGCTACCACTCTTACCGAACCTTATCTGGATGCAGCCACCGGTGATTTGATTATCACCGTAGCCACGCCTTCGGGTAGCGGCGTAGTGGGAGGAGACCTGAATCTGCAGAAAGTGTCGGGCATTATCAATGCCCTGGACTTCAACGGCATGGGTCACGCTTTCCTGGTGAGTAGCAATGGCACTGTGTTGGTCCACCCGGATACCAATTTGCAAATGCAGCGGCTCAGTGACATCTATACCGGGAGCAGTCCTGTTCTCGATAACCGCTTGGCGGAAGTGGATCTTCAAGGGCATCCACGGTTGGTGACCTTTCTGCCTGTAGTGGGTCTACCGGGTGTCGATTGGTATGTGGGGCTTTCAGTAGACAAGAATGCGGCATTCGCCAGCCTGACCCGGTTTCGCGTCTCTGCACTGATTGCGTCGCTGGTCGCGATTGTGAGTATTGTTCTGCTCCTGGGGTTGTTGATGCGGTATTTGCTGCGACCATTGAAGACGCTGAGCGCGGCATTGGGGGATATTGCCCAGGGTGAAGGTGATCTGACACAGCGACTCCCTGTCACCAGTCAGGACGAATTCGGTACCCTGGCTGCTGCATTCAACCAGTTCATCGAGCGTATTCATGCGTCGATCAAGCAGGTTTCCTCCACCAGTGGCGAGCTCAACAGCGTGGCACTACGAGTGCTTGATGCCTCGAACTCAAATCTGGCCAGTTCCGATGAGCAATCGAGTCGGACCAACAGCGTGGCCGCGGCCATTAATGAATTGGGCGCTGCTGCCCAGGAAATCGCCCGCAATGCCGCTGATGCCTCCAGTCAGGCCAGCAAGGCGCGCGGTGGTGCGGAGCAGGGCAGTGCGGTTGTTGCCGAAACAGTTCAGGCAATGCGCGACCTGTCAGGCAAGATCGACAACGCCAGTGTCAGCATCCAGGCCCTGAATACCAGAACAGCGGATATTGGCAAGATTCTGGATGTCATCCAGAGCATTTCGGAGCAAACCAATCTACTTGCGCTGAATGCGGCCATTGAAGCGGCGCGTGCGGGTGAGGCCGGTCGTGGATTTGCTGTTGTGGCTGATGAAGTGCGTAATCTGGCGCACCGCACGCAGAGCTCAGCCCGAGAGATCCACGAAATGATCGTTGATTTGCGTGGCGATGCGGCGAGCGCGGTGCAGGCCATGGACGAAAGCAAGCGTTTCAGTGAGCACACGGTGACGGTGGCAAGTCAGGCGGGTCAACGGTTGGCCGACATCAGTAGTGGCATTGGTGAGATTGACAATATGAACCAGTCAGTAGCTACTGCTACCGAAGAGCAGACTTCGGTCATAGAAAGCCTGAACGTGGATATTACTGATATCAACACACTGAATCAGGAAGGGGTGGAGAACCTGCAGGCCACTCTGCGCGCCTGTCGCTCTCTGGAGCAACAGGTTGAGCATCTGCAGCAGTTGGTCGGCAGTTTCCGGATCTGAGCAATGTTCCCGTTACTGACGGCATCAGGGCGCAGACCTGAAACAAAAAAGGCCTGAGTTCGGTAACTTGCCGAGCTCAGGCCCTGGAGTCAGGCAAACCGCTATTCTGATGGCTGCTGCAAAAGGGGCCGTCCTCTAGACGACCATCGCAAACGGCTCAGTCTTCCAGATTACCCATGGCGGTGATGTTGAAGCCGCCATCCACGTACATGATTTCACCGGACACGCCGGATGCCAGATCCGAGCACAGGAAAGCGCCGGCGTTACCGACTTCATCTATGGTTACGTTGCGGCGCATCGGGGTCTGCTTTTCGTTGTGCGAAAGCATCTTGCGGAAGCTCTTGATACCGGATGCAGCCAGGGTGCGGATCGGTCCAGCGGAGATCGCATTGACGCGTGTTCCTTCCGGGCCCAGGCTGGTGGCCAGATAACGCACGCCGGCTTCGAGGCTAGCCTTGGCCATGCCCATCACGTTGTAGTTCGGCATGGTGCGCTCAGCGCCCAGATAGGACAGGGTCAGCAGGCTGCCATTGCGGCCCTTCATCAGTTCACGACCGGCCTTGGCCAGGGCAACGAAGCTGTAGGCGCTGATATCGTGGGCAATACGGAAACCCTCGCGTGTAGTCACAGCGGTAAAGTCGCCGTCGAGCTGGTCACCAGGGGCGAAGCCGACCGAATGCACTATGCAATCCAGGCCATCCCATTTTTTTGCCAGTTGGGCAAATGCCTCTTCGATCTGGGCATCATCCGCCACATCGCAGGGGAAGCACAGCTCGGGCCCTGAGCCCCATTCCGCCGCAAACTTCTCGACGCGATCCTTGAGCTTGTCATTCTGGTAGGTGAACGCCAGCTCTGCGCCTTCGCGGTGCATTGCCGAAGCGATACCCGAGGCAATGGACAATTTGCTGGCTACGCCAACGATGAGTACGCGCTTACCGCTTAAAAATCCCATGCTTGTTTCCTGTTTTTCTACTTGGCCTGTGTGTCTTTGGCCGTGTTGACGGATACCGGTCTGGCAAAGGCGGCCTCGAGCAGCTGATGCGTGTATTCATGCTGCGGTGAGGAAAATATCTCCCTGGCCGAACCCTGTTCGACGATTTCACCCTGACGTATCACCATCAGCTCGTGGCTGAGGGCTCTGACCACTGCCAGGTCATGGCTGATGAACAAGTAACTCAGATTGTGCCTGTGCTGCAGGTCGCGGAGCAACTCGACTACCTGGCCCTGTACGGTGCGATCAAGCGCCGAGGTGGGCTCATCCAGCAGAATCAGGGATGGTTTGAGTACCAGAGCCCTGGCTATAGCTACCCGCTGCCGCTGCCCACCGGAAAACTCGTGGGGGTAGCGGTGGCGGCTGGCAGGCTCCAGACCCACTTCCTGCAGGGCCTGAATAACCATTTTCTCACGCTCTTCAGCATTGCCAATGCCGTGGATCTCCAACCCTTCACTGATGATCTGGGCAATCGACATGCGAGGACTGAGGCTGCCGAAAGGATCCTGAAAAACCACCTGAAACTGCCGGCGCATCGGCCTTACCGCATTCTGGCTCAAGCCATCCAGACGTTTGCCGTTGCACTCGATCAGGCCCTGGCTTTCCACCAGCCGCAATAAAGCCAGCCCCAGGGTTGTCTTGCCTGAACCGCTTTCCCCCACAATCCCCAGCGTATGCCCCGTCTTGAGTGTAAATGAGGCATCAGTTACGGCTTTGACATGATCCACTGTGCGCCGTAGCACACCCTTGCGGATCGGGAACCAGACCCGAAGCTGCTCGGCTCGCAGTATCACCGGTGCATCGGGATTCACCGTTACCGGATCTCCCGTGGGGTCAGCTGCAATCAGCCGCTGGGTATATTCATGCTGCGGATCGGCAAATAGCCTGGCACATTCATTTTCTTCGACGACACAACCCTGGTACATGACACATACCCGATGGGCAATTCTGCGTACCAGGTTCAGGTCGTGGCTGATCAGCAGCAACGCCATACCCAGCTTCTGCTGCAATGATTTGAGCAGTTCGAGGATTTTCAGCTGTACGGTCACGTCGAGCGCTGTGGTTGGCTCGTCGGCGATCAGCAGCTCGGGCTCATTGGCCAGGGCCATCGCGATCATGACCCGCTGGCGTTGGCCACCGGAAAGCTCATGGGGATAGGAGCCCAGACGGCTGGCAGGATCGGGTATGCCAACCAGATCCAGCAATTCCAGGGTTCGCTCGCGGGCAGCAGCCTTGTTCAGGCCCTTGTGCAATACCAGTACTTCATTGATCTGTCGCTCTACCGTATGCAACGGGTTGAGCGAGCTCATCGGCTCCTGGAAGATCATCGAAATACGATTGCCACGTACTTGACGTAGTCGCTTTTCGCCAGCCTGCAGCAGGTCCTCGCCCTTGTACAGAATGCGGCCGCTGGGGTGACGTGCCTGGGGGTAGGGCAGCAGGCGCAATATGGAGTGCGCGGTGACCGATTTGCCGGAACCGCTTTCGCCGACCAGCGCCAGGGTTTCGCCCGGGCGTATATCGAAGCTGACATCACGCACGGCCATGACTTCTTCATGTTCGCTGGCAAAAGCCACGCTGAGGTTTTCGATCCGAATCAATGGCTGATCTGACATGTCATTTCCTGGGGTCGAAGGCATCGCGCAGGGCCTCGCCGATGAACACTAGCAAGCTGAGCATCAGAGACAGCACCACGAAGGCGGTAATGCCCAGCCAGGGTGCCTGCAGGTTGGCCTTGCCCTGGGCAATGAGCTCGCCCAGTGATGGAGAGCCAGCGGGCAGGCCGAAGCCGAGAAAGTCCAGCGACGTCAGGGTGATAACGCCGCCGGTGAGAATAAACGGAAAGAACGTCAGGGTTGCGACCATGGCATTGGGCAGAATATGCCGGAACATGATGATCCGGTTGCCTGCTCCCAGGGCCCGGGCAGCGCGCACGTACTCCAGATTGCGGCCGCGCAGGAATTCGGCGCGGACCACATCAACCAGTGCCATCCACGAGAACAGCAGCATGATGCCCAGCAGCCACCAGAAATTCGGCTGCACGAAGCTGGCCAGAATGATCAGCAGATAGAGGACTGGCAGCCCGGACCAGACTTCGATGAAACGCTGGCCGAACAGGTCGGTACGCCCGCCATAGAAACCCTGTACCGCACCAATAATTACCCCGATGATGGAGCTGAGAATGGTCAGCGTCAGCGCAAAGAGTACCGAAATCCGGAAGCCGTAGATCACTCTGGCGGCAACATCACGTGCCTGGTCATCGGTGCCCAGCCAGTTATCACCCGAGGGCGGGGCAGGCGCAGGCACCTGGAGGTCGTAATTGATGGTGTCATAGCTGAAGGGTATGGGTGGCCAGAGCATCCAGCCGTCCCCTTCCTCTTCGATCAGACTGCGAATATAAGGGCTGCGATAATCGGCAGTGATTGGAAATTCGCCGCCGAATTCGGTTTCGGCATAGCGTTTGATGACCGGGAAATACAACGCGTCCTGATAGCTGACTACCAACGGCTCGTCGTTGGCAACAAATTCGGCTCCCAGACTCAGCACAAAGAGCACCATGAAAATGTGCAGGGACCACCAGCCTCGGCGGTTGGCCTTGAACAGACCGAACCGGCGGCGATTGAGCGGGGAGAGCGTAAATCGGAAACTCATGCTCAACCCTCCCGGCTTTCGAAGTCGATGCGCGGATCGACCAGGGTGTAGGTGATATCCCCGATCAGTTTCACGATCAGACCCAGCAGAGTGAAGATATACAGCGTGCCGAACATCACCGGGTAGTCCCGGTTGATTGCGGCTTCAAAGCCTAGCAGGCCCAGGCCGTCCAGGGAAAAGATCACCTCGATCAACAGGGCGCCGGTGAAGAACACGCTGATCAGCGCTGAAGGAAAGCCGGCGATGATCAACAGCATGGCATTGCGGAATACATGCCCGTAAAGCACACGGCCGGCAGACAGCCCCTTGGCCTTGGCGGTCACCACGTACTGCTTGCCGATCTCATCCAGGAAGCAGTTCTTGGTCAGCATCGTCAGGGTCGCGAAGCTGCCAATCACCATGGCTGTGATTGGTAATACCAGGTGCCAGGCGTAATCCTTGATCTGCTCCCAGGTACCCAGCTCTTCGAAATTGTTGGATGTCAGGCCGCGCAAGGGGAACCAGTCGAAATAACTGCCGCCGGCAAATACCACAATCAGCATGATGGCCAGCAAGAAACCCGGAATCGCGTAGCCGACAATGATTAAAGAGCTGGTCCATATATCGAAGGTCGAGCCGTGGCGTACTGCCTTGCGTATACCCAGGGGGATCGAGATCAGGTAGGTAATCAGGGTGGTCCAGAGCCCGAGGGAGATGGATACGGGCATTTTCTCGATGATCAGGTCGATCACGCTGGCATCGCGGAAGAAGCTGTCACCAAAATCGAAGGTCATGTAACCCTTGATCATCAACCAGAAACGCTCATGGGCGGGCTTGTCGAAACCGTACATGCGTTCGATCTCGGCGATGATATCCGGGTCCAGTCCCTGTGCGCCGCGGTAGGTACTGCCGCTGGCTACCTCGCCCTGCATACTGCCGGAGATACGACTGGTGGCGCCCTCAAAACCCTCCAGATTGGCGATCATTTGTTCGACCGGTCCGCCGGGGGCAGCCTGGATGATCAGAAAGTTGATCAGCAGGATGCCGAACAGCGTCGGAATAATCAGCAACAGACGGCGAACAATATAAGCCAGCATGCTCAGTCTTCCTGGACGGTGACGGGGGCGGGCTTGCCTTTCAGGGCGGTTGCTTTATCGGCATCCACCCACCAGGTATAGAGTCCGAGATCGTAGCGGGGTGAGGTCTCGGGGTGAGCGAACTTGTCCCAATGGGCTACGCGATACACTGTGGTGTGGAAATTGGGCACCACATAATGTCCTGCAAGCAATACTCGATCCAGGGCGCGGGTGTGATTGATCAGCGATTCCCGGGAGTCCGCCCGTATGAGCCCTTCTACCAGGGCATCCACTGCGGGATCCTGCAACCCCATCAGATTGCGGCTACCCGGATTATCGGCACTGGATGAATGCCAGTAATCAAGCTGTTCATTGCCGGGAGAGTTGGATTGGCCGAAGCCGGTCACGACCATATCAAAGTCCCGCGAGCGTAGCCGGTTGATGTATTGCGAGACATCTACCCGGCGCAGGGTCAGTTCGATACCCAGGGACGCAAGATTGCGCTTGTAGGGTAGCAGTACTCGCTCGAAGTCGGCCTGGGCAATCAGGAACTCGAACTTCAGGTGCTCGCCAGCTTCATTGACCAGACGATCGTCGACTATTTTCCAGCCGGCCTCCTGCAGCAGGCTGTAGGCTTCACGCATCTGTTCCCGGATGATCCCGCTGCCGTCGGTTTTGGGTGGGCTGTACGCCTGCGCAAATACCGCTGCTGGTACATGCTCTCGCCAGGGTTCGAGCAGGGCTAGCTCCCCTGGCCCCGGCAGGCCGCTGGCCCCAAGTTCGGAGTTGTCGAAAAAGCTGTCAGTGCGGGTGTAGGCGTTATGGAACAGCGCCGAATTGGACCACTCGAAATCGAACAGCAGGCTGATCGCCTCGCGGACCCTGTGATCTTCAAACATGGGTCTGCGGACGTTGAATACAAAACCCTGCATCCCCTGAACGTTCAGATTGGGTATCTCTTCCTTGATGATTGCACCCTCGCGCAGGGCAGGGCTGTCGTAGCCGGTGGCCCAGTTCTTGGCACTGACCTCCTGGTTGAGGTCGAATTGGCCAGCCTTGAAGGCTTCCAGTGCAACACCGGTGTCGCGGTAGTAATCAACAATCACGCGATCAAAATTATAAAAACCCTTTTGCACAGGCAAGTCCGCTGCCCAGTAATCGCTCACCCGTTCATAGGTTATGTTGCGGCCACCGCTCACGTTGCTGATTCGATAGGGGCCACTGCCCAGGGGCGGTTCAAGCGTGGTCTTGGAAAAGTCTCGCTCGGCCCAGTAATGAGCGGGTAGTACTGGCAGCTGACCGAGTACCAGGGGTAACTCCCGGTTCTCGCCATCGTGAAAGTGAAAGGTGACGCTCAGGTCCGAGTCGGCCACCACTTCTTTAACGCCACCGTAATACGCTTTATAAAAGGGTGCGCCCTGTTCGATCAGGGTATTGAAGGTAAAGACGACATCTGCGGCAGTAACGGCCTTGCCATCGTGAAAGCGTGCCTCGGGGCGCAGGTGAAAGCGTACCCAGGTGTTGTCTTCTGCCCGTTCGATACGCTCTGCTATCAGACCGTATTCGGTAAAGGGCTCATCCAGGGCATGAAAAGTCAGGGTGTTGTAGATCAGAGATAACTGATCAGCGCTTGCCCCACGGCTGATGAAGCCATTCAGCGAATCAAAGCTGCCAAAGCCCGATAACCGCAGAGTACCCCCCTTGGGGGCGTCGGGGTTGACGTAGGCGAAGTGGCTGAAGTCTTCGGCATAGGCCGGGGGCTCAGCGTACAGAGTCAGAGCGTGATCGCCAGCAGTTGCTGCAATAGCCGCAGCTGCCTGAACGAGCAGGGTTAATCCACAAAACAGCTTGTTGGTTAAAGACATCAGGTGACCTTGTTGTTCTATTGCAAGTTGTCTTATTGCAAGTCCGGATCCATCCACCAGCTGCGTATGGCGAGCGAATAGGGTGGGGTCTCGGGCGATTTCAGCCAGGCACGATGTGCTATGCGGTGGTAGTCAATATACCAGTTCGGAATTATATAGTGTTCCCAAAGTAGCACACGATCCATAGCCTTGGCCGCGGCTATTTGCTGATCGCGGGTCTTGGCGCCCAGCAGATGCTCAAGCAGCTCGTCGATGGTCGGGTTGTTTATGCCTGCGTAATTGCGGCTGCCCTTGACGTCACGCTGGCTGGAATGGAAATAGCCATGCTGTTCGAGTCCCGGAGACAGCCCCTGGGGCAGGGTGGCGAGAATCATGTCGTAGTCGAATTGGTCCAGTCGTGCCTTGTACTGGGCGCGGTCAACGGTACGGATACGCATATCGATGCCCAGGCGTGCTAGGTTGGAGCGATAAGGCTGGAGGATCCGCTCAAGACTGGGGTTGACCAGAAGCACTTCAAAGACCAGCTGGTTGCCTTCATGGTTTTCCAGGCGCCCGTTACGCAGCGTCCAACCTGCTTCTTCGAGCAGTCTTACTGCCTTGCGCAGCGTCTTGCGGGGCACACCCTGTCCGCTAGTCCCCGGGAGGCGGAAGGGCTCGACGAAAAGCTCCGGGGGCAACTGATCCCGGTGCGGCTCCAGATATAGAAACTCCTGGCCCGCAGGTAGTCCGGTCGCGCTGAACGGGCTGTTGGGGTAGTAGCTCAATGAGCGCTGATAGGCATCATAGAACAGCACCCGGTTGGACCACTCAAAGTCGAACATCATGCCCAGGGCCTGGCGCACATTGCGCTCGTCAAAGGGTGTCCGGCGGCCATTGAAGAACAGTGCCTGGGTGGCGCTGGGTATGGCGTGCTGGATGGCGCGCTTGTGCACAGCGCCGTTGCGCACGGCAGGAAAATCATAGGCATTGGCCCAGTTACTGGCCTTGTGATCGAAATAGATGTCGAACTCGCCAGCCTTGAATGCTTCGAAGGCGACGTTGTTGTCCCGGTAGAACTCGACCTCCATACGGTCGAAGTTATATTTACCGCGATTGATTGGCAGATCCCGCCCCCAGTAGTCCTTGACCCGCTCAAACGCCATGCGCCGCCCGGGCTCGACTGAAGCCACCCGGTAAGGACCACTGTTCAGGCCTGGCTCGAAGGTGGTCTGGCCGAACTCGCGACCTTCCCAGTAATGCTTGGGCAGAACCGGCAGTTCGCCCAGACGCAAGATCAACAGGGGGCTGTCACTGCGACTGAATACGAAGCGAATACGTTTTTTGCCCAGAATATCCACGCGGGAGACGTCCTGAAGCATTGAGCGGTAATTGGGGTGGCCTTTCTCGCTGAGGGTGCGAAAGCTGAAGGCAACATCTTCGGCGGTCACAGGCTGACCATCATGAAAGCGCGCCTGCTCATGCAGATTGAATACAACCCAGCTGCGATTGTCGGCGAACTCAATACTTTCGGCGAGCAGGCCGTAGGCGGAATAGGGCTCGTCGCCGGAGGGGTCATAGAGCCCGGTGCCCACCATCAGCGGCTCGTTCAGCTCGGTGATCCCGTAATGCGGGAAGTTGCCGGTATTGACCGGGCTGGTGCCCTTCAAGGTGTAGGGATTGACCGTGTCAAAAGTGCCTGAGCCCATGACCCTCAGGGTGCCGCCCTTTGGCGCATCCGGATTGACGTAGTCCAGATGCTCAAAGTCCTCTGCGTAGTGAGGAAGACCGTAAAGGGAATAGCCATGCTGGCGATATACCCCTGCGCTGACGTCAACGACGGTGAGGAGCAGGGCCAGCAAGGTTGCTGAACGCAGAATCTGTTTCATGGTTACCCTTGCGCGCACCCACAGGTTGCACGCAGACACGGATGAAGTTGGCTGTCCGGAACCCGGTTCAGTAAAGGTTGAGAGTCAGCTCCTGACCTGGCTGCAGGTGCCTGCCCAGGTCATTGTGTTCACGGATACGGTCTATGGCGATATTGAACTGCCGGGCAATGCTGAACAGGGAATCACCTGGCTTGACCTTGTAGACAATGGGTTTGCGCGTGCTCTGCTCTGCCTGTGAGGATCTTGCCTGCCCGGGAATTTTAAGGGTCTGGCCTACCTGTAGAGCCGGTGTATCAAGGAGGTTCTGCTGCTTCAGGGAGGCCACACTGATACCGTGCTTGCGGGCAATTTCCCAAAGATTGTCGCCAGGCCTGACCCGATAACTGGTGGCCGTGGCGCTGGGTGCCGAACGCGACGCGCTAACTGCCTGGTCTGAGACTACCTGGGCAGACAGGCTGTTGGCGGACAGAGGCAGCATCAGGACCTGACCTACGCGCAACAGATTGCTGTCGAGTTGATTGACTTCGCGCAGCGCAGAGACCTTGACGTTGTGACGGCTGGCGATCTGCGAGAGATTGTCGCCAGCACGGACATTGTAGCGTTGGTATTTCACGTGTTCGTCTTCGGGCAGCTCGGCGAGCGCAGTACTGAACTGCTCCAGCCGGTCAATGGGTACCAGCAGTTGATAGGCTCCCGGCGCAGTGACCCGCTGCTTGAAGGCAGGATTCAACTTGATGAAATCTTCAGTGGGTATGTCTGCCAATTCTGCAGCCTTGTGCAGATCCAGTTGGCGTTCGATGGTAACTGCTGCGAAATAGGGGGAGTCTGCCAGCTCTGGCAGCACGGTGCCGTGCAGCTCGGGTCGTTCGATGATCTGTGACAGGGCCAGCAGCTTGGGCACGTAGTTCATGGTTTCATGGGGCAGATCCAGGCTCCAGTAGTCGGCAGGCAGGCCCTTGGCGCGATTAGCCGCGACCGCACGACCCACACAGCCTTCGCCACAGTTATAAGCGGCTATCGCGAGCAGCCAGTCACCATCGAACATCTCGTTGAGTTTGCTGAGATAGTCCAGCGCTGCCTGGGTGGAGGCGGTGATGTCACGTCGACCGTCGTACCAGGAGTCCTGACGCAGGTCGAACACCTTGCCCGTCGATGGGATGAACTGCCAGATACCCGCTGCCTGGGAGCGTGAAAGCGCCATTGGGTTGTAGCCGCTCTCGACAAAGGGCAGCAGTGCCAGTTCAAGCGGCATGCCACGCTCATCAAGTTGCTCCACGACATAGTGCAGATAGCGTTCGGAGCGTTTGCTGGTCATTTCGAAATAACGCGACTCGCTGGAGTACGCCAGGCGTTGGCGGTCTATGCGGGGATTGTCGATTGCAGTCGGGTCCAGCATGAAGCCCTGGCGAATCCGGCCCCACAGAGTGCGAGCGGTGATGGTTTCGATTTCCGACCGGGGACCCTTGGCGTTCTTCAGCAGTATGATGCCGCGGTTGCGTTCGTAGGTGGTCTGAGTCGGGATGCTCTCGGCCCCGGAGTCACTCCTGTGGGCCTGCTGAGACGGCGAGGTCTGGCAGCCTGCGAGGAACGCCAGCCCTGCAATCAGCAGCAGGGCTCTGGATGAAAAACGCGGGGTCGAAACAAAAAAAGGCATTGGCAGTTCCGGAAAAAATTGACCGAGTGTAGAAACTCAGTCCCGGAGGGTCAAGGAAACAATGGACGCCTACTCAGAATCGATCCTTCCATGCCCGTATGGCTGCAAAGGTGTCGACGCCGGCAGAAACTGCACGGCCCAGTTGCTCTCCTGCTGCGTGGATGACAGCGGGCTGGCTGGAGCGCATGAAGGGATTGGTGCGTTTCTCCAGTGCCACTGTAGTTGGCAGGGTAATTCTACCCGCCAGTCGCAGGTCATTGACTACTTCAAGGCGGACTCGTATGTCATCGTTGGCTGGCTCTACCGTGTGAGCGAAGCGCAGATTTGCCTGGGTATATTCATGGGCGCAGTAGATGCTGGTGTTGTCGGGCAGTGCGCTGAGGCGCCCGAGTGAGTCGTGCATCTGCTCCGGGGTACCCTCGAAGAGCCGGCCGCAGCCCCCGGCGAAGAGCGTATCGCCACTGAGCAGCCATGGCCCGTCGGGATCATCGCAGTAGAAGGCGATATGACCCAGGGTATGGCCCGGTACAGCGTAGACCTGTAGTGTCTTGCCAAGTATCTTGATCTGATCTCCATCCTTGAGCTGGCGATCCAGGCCGGTAATGGTTTCTGCTGCGGGGCCCCAGATACGGCAATCTGTCGCCGCCTTGAGGGTCGCCAGGCCGCCCGTGTGGTCACGGTGATGGTGCGTCACCAGTACATGTCGCAGCTGATATTCCGGGTGCCGGCCCAGCCAGGTGATGACCGGAACCGCGTCGCCTGGATCGACCACTGCCGCTTCCTGACGTACGGGATCAAGGATCAACCAGATATAATTGTCCTGAAAAGCGGGTAATGCCAGAAATTCGAGCATGTCGCTAATGCCTTCAAGAGAGTGAAGCCTTATCTTATAGGACTGCGGGCACATGTATAAAGGAGCGGTTGAAAAACCATCACCTGACCAATCACTGGTGGACCATGCGAACTGACCTCGAAGCTGGATCGATTAGCCAGGCCGACCTCATGCGGTTGCTGCGCGAGGCGCGCCAGTGGCTGGAAACCCCCGGTGGCCAGATGCTTCTGGATCAGCAGCGCCTTGTAGCCCAGGAGTGTCTCGAGCGTTGCTTCGGCCAGCATATGGTGCAGTACGGTCTGGCCCCTGAAATGATGGACGGACAACAGTCGACACTGCGCAACCGCTGGCACTTCGACCTGATCGGCGAACCGCCCTCGATACCGCTGGAAGAGAGTCAGTGGCCTTTTGCGCCGCAATCGCTGGACGTCGTTCTGCTGCACCATGGGCTGGATTTCTGCCTGACGCCAAGCACCCTGTTGCGCGAGGCCGGACAAGCGGTGCGCGCGGGTGGGCATATACTGGTATTCGGCTTTAATCCCTGGAGCAGTTGGGGCTGGAATCATTTTGCTGGTCGAAGCTGGCTGAGCGAAGCCGGATTTGTAAGCCCGGCGCGGCTGTCCGACTGGCTGGAAGTCCTCGGTTTTGCGGTAGAGAAACGCATCGATGGATGCTATCTTCCGCCGCTCAAATCGCAACGCGTGCTGAACCGCCTGCGCCCGATAGAGCATTGGGCCGCTCGGCACAAATTGCCCTGTGGCGGTTTCTACTGCCTGATTGCCCGGCGTCAGATGCTCGGCGCCATGCCGCGCAAACAGACCGCCAGAGCTTTCCCAGCATTGAGCTTGCCGCCGCTGGTTGCGGGCACCAGACGGACGCAAAAACGGAACACGAAATGACCCACACGATTGAAATATTTACCGACGGAGCCTGCAAGGGTAATCCAGGGCCAGGTGGCTGGGGCGTGTTGTTACGCCTTGGCGAGCATGAAAAGGCGCTGCACGGTGGGGAGCTGATGACCACCAATAATCGCATGGAGCTGATGGCTGCCATCATGGGACTGCGCGCCCTGAAGAAAGCTGCCAGCGTTACCCTGACTACCGATTCGGAATATGTGATGAAGGGCATTCGCGAGTGGATGCCCAACTGGAAAAAGCGCGGCTGGAAAACCGCCAGCAAGCAACCGGTTAAAAATGCGGATTTATGGATGCTACTCGACGAGCTGGTAAATCAGCACCAGGTTGAGTGGCGTTGGGTCAAGGGGCACAGCGGTCATCGCGAGAACGAGATCGCCGACGAGCTGGCCAATCTGGGTGTGCAGGAAGTGTTGGGAAACAGGGGCAAGAATCATGCGTGAAGTTGTACTGGATACTGAAACGACTGGTATCGACCCGCGCAGCGGTCACCGGATCATCGAAATCGGCTGTGTCGAGCTGGTCGATCGGCGCCTGACTGGCCGTCATTTCCACGTGTATATCAATCCTGAGCGCGAGGTCGAGGAAGGCGCCTTGGCGGTGCACGGTATTACCGATGCATTTCTCGCCGACAAACCCCTGTTTGCTGACGTGGTCGAGGGCTTCATGCAGTTTGTGAAGGGCGCGCGCCTGATTATTCACAACGCACCCTTCGATATCGGGTTTCTTGATTCCGAATTGCAGCTGATGTCGTCACCCTACGGCAACATGGCCGATCATTGCGGGGTGCTTGACACCCTGATGATGGCGCGGGAAAAGCACCCGGGGCAGCGCAACAGTCTCGACGCCCTGTGCAAACGCTACATGGTCGACAACTCCCAGCGTGATTTGCACGGGGCATTGCTGGATGCGGAGATTCTGGCTGACGTCTATCTGATCATGACAGGTGGGCAGACGGCATTGTCGCTGGCCGGGCAGGGCAGTGATCAGGATCAGAGCAGCAACGGGGTTAGCGCAATTCGGCGTATCGATCCGAGCAAGCGCCCGGCCCTACGCGTGGTCAGCGCCAGTGAAGGTGAGTTGCAGGCCCATGTCGAGCGTCTTGGCGCCATCCAGAAGGCCGCCGGCTTTGCCCTGTGGAACGGACGCCCGGCCGACTGACCGGGCGCCAGGGCTTCAGATCCAGAGATTGACTGCCAGCAGGCCTACGCCGCCCATCACCAGGGTATAAGGCAGGGCCATATACACCATGCGTCCGTAGGATAGCCTCACCAGCGGAGCAACCGCCGAGGTGAGCAGAAACAGGAAGGCTGCCTGGCCGTTGGGGGTGGCAACGCTGGGCAGGTTGGTCCCGGTGTTGATCGCGATGGCCAGGCGCTCGAACTGCTCGCGACTGATAGCGCCACTGTCCAGGCTTTGCTTTATCTCGCTGATGTAGACGGTAGCAACGAATACGTTATCGCTGATCATCGACAGTAGTCCGTTGGCGATAAAGAACATGCTTGGCTGCGACTCGGGAGACATCGTCAGTACAGCGTGGATGATCGGGCTGAACAGATGCTGCTCGTGAATCACCGCCACGATCGCGAAAAAGACAACCAGCAGGGACGTGAAAGGCAGGGCCTCCTGAAACGCCTTGCCAATCTGATGCTCATCGATGATGCCGTTGAACGAGGCAATCAGAATAATCACCATCAGACCGATGAAACCGACTTCGGCTACATGCAGTGCCAGCCCGGCAACCAGTAGCACGGCGGCAATCGCTTGTACCGCCAATGCGACTTTTTGCGGAGTCTTGCGCTTGGCCTTTTCTTCGCGGGCAAATTCTTCCAGAACACGCCTTACCGGTCTGGGCAGGCGTGCCCCGTAGCCAAACCAGCCGGTTTTCTCCAGCAGCAGACAGGTCGTCAGGCCTGCAGCCAGAACGGGCATGCTGACCGGCGCCATGAGCAGGAAGAATTCCACAAAGTCCCAGTCAGCCACGCGGGCGATCAACAGGTTCTGCGGCTCCCCGACCATGGTGCATACGCCGCCCAGAGCCGTACCCACAGCCCCGTGCATCAACAGGCTGCGCAAAAAAGCGCGAAACTCCTCGAGATGTTCGCGGTGCAGAGGCTCGTCGTCCTCGTCGTCTCCGCTCTCGGTCGGGCTCTCAGGATTCGATCCTGCTGAAGCGACCTTGTGATAGACACCATAAAATCCTACCGCCACGCTGATGATCACGGCGGTGACAGTAAGCGCATCAAGGAATGCCGAAAGCACCGCCGCGACAAGACAGAAAGACAGCCCCATCAGCGACTTTGATCGTATTCCAAGAATCAGCCGAGTGAAGGTTACCAGCAACAGCTCTTTCATGAAGTAGATGCCGGCAACCATGAATATGAGCAGCAAAATGACCGGAAAGTTGGTCAGAACCTCTGCATACAGGGCGTCGGTACTGGTCATGCCGATGGCCAGGGCTTCCAGCGCCAGCAGGCCGCCTGGCAGCAACGGATAGCACTTGAGCGCCATGGCCAGCGTAAAGATGAATTCGAGCACCAGGATCCAGCCCGTTATGTAAGGGCCGGCCACCCATAGGAGCAGGGGGTTCAGAATCAGAAAAGCAACAATAGTGCGCTTGTACCATCCGGGGGCTTGCCCCAGAAAGTTGTTTGCCAGCGCAGGCAAGACGGAGGTGGTCATCGGGAAATCCTGTTTAAAGGGAGGGGAAGAATGCTCTGAATGGCGTCTCCTCCAGTCACATGAAGGGTATTCCCGAGACGTTATTCAGAGTGTTCCTCGATCCTGGCGGCCTGTAACCGTGCGCCTGGATGGATTTTCCGCACGCAATCATACAGCAGACGTCGTCATTGAGCAGTTAGTAACCTCTCGCGTCAGAATGATCGGCTATGCCGTTGATCCATATACTTGTTATATTCAGCCTTTTGTAACAGTCTTGAGTTATACGCCGTTGCCCCAGTGTGGCAATACCACTGCCGGAGTACATATATATGCCCGAGTACCAAACGTTACTGGTTGAACAGCATGCCAGCGTTGCGCACGTCCAGATCAATCGCCCGGAAAAGATCAATGCGATGAACGCGTTGTTCTGGGAAGAGATCATTGCAGCGTTTGATTGGATAGATCAGACAGATAGTGTACGGGTGGTGGTAGTTTCGGGCGCCGGCAAGCATTTTTCTGCAGGTATTGATCTGATGATGCTGGCTGGCGCATCGCACAAGATGACCACGGACATTGGCCGCAACGCTGAAATTATCCGCCGCAACGTCCTGCGCCTTCAGGCTTCCTTCAATGCGGTCGATCAGTGCCGAAAGCCGGTCATTGCCGCAATCCATGGCTATTGTATTGGCGGCGCGATCGATCTGATTTCTGCCTGCGACATGCGTTATTCCACTGCCGACGCGCATTTTTCAATCAAGGAAATCGACATGGGCATGGCTGCAGATGTAGGCACCTTGCAGAGATTGCCGCACCTCATAGGGGATGGCATGATGCGGGAGCTGGCCTATACCGGGCGCGCCTTTGACGGTAATGAGGCTGCGGCAATGGGCCTGGTCAACAGTATTCAGCCTGACCATGAAAAACTGATGAGCTCAGTCATGGCCATCGCCAACGAGATTGCCAGCAAATCGCCGCTGGCCATTCGGGGCACCAAGGAAATGATTCGCTATAGTCGTGATCACAGTGTCGAAGACGGCCTCAACTACATTGCCACCTGGAACGCAGCCATGCTTCAGTCAGAAGACATGAAGCTGGCAATGGCAGCCCACATGGCCAAGAAAACAGCTGAATTCGCTGATTGATAAGGCGTCTGGCTGACGGCAGGGAAGTTAGGAGAAAACGCGATGCTAACGGGTGCCACATCACTGGATCTTGTCAGGGAAGAACTTTTTGCCAGCATGGGCGAGGTCGAGGATCTGCTGCAGCAGTTTCTCGAGGATCGACATAACGGCAGTCTGCTGCAGCAGGCGATCGAAGGCCTGCACCAGTTGCGCGGCACTCTGCAGCTCATCGAACTTCGCGGTGCGGCGCTGCTGCTGACAGAGATGATCGCTCTTGCAACCGATATTCCCGAGCACGAGGGCGATGATCGCAACGAGCCTCTTTCTGCCCTGTGTGATGGTCTTTTCCTGCTGGAGCGCTATCTTCAGCAGTGCCGTCATCAGGGTTTCGAACGCCCTGAATTATTGTTGCCGGCCATCAATCAACTCCGCTCACACCGTTCTGGCGTTGCGCCTTATCCGGAAAGTCACTTCTACGCGCTTTCCGCTGCCGAGCTACCCCTTGATCTACGTGGCAGTGACTCGGCAGAGCCCCTGGACAAACGCACCTTCAATCGCCTGCGACAGATGTATCAACTGGGTCTGCTGGGCATTATCCGCGGAGAGGGGGTAGCTGGCTCGGCCCCGCTGATGCTGCGTGCCTTGCAGCGTTGGGAAAACCGCCTTGATCGCGAGGCCGCTACTCTGTGCTGGGCCGCTGCTGCCGCCCTGGAAGCGATTGAACAGACCCCTCTACAGCTGACTGCGTCGCGCAAGAAACTTTTTGCACGGATCGATCGTGTTATCCGGGAACGGAGCGCAGGCTCCTCCGCAGGGCTGGAATCTCATCCGCATCTGCTACGCGAGCTGCTCTACCTGGTCGCCATGGGTGATGCCAGCTGTGAGCGCTGCAACGAGGCCAGGCAAGCTCTGAACCTGCCAGACACCGGCTACACCGAAGTGGAGCTGGAGTCAGCCTTTCTGCGTTTGCGGGGGCCGGGTGTGGATGTGATGCGCTCGGTTGCCGATGCCCTGCGTGAGGAGATCACTGCGATCAAGGATCTGCTGGACCTTCTGGCACGCAATGCAGGCGACGCCGAGCAATCCCTGGACACCCTGGCTGCTGCGTTGCAACGCTTGTGGAAAACCCTAGCCATGCTTGACCTCAAAGAGGTCGCCAGTGGCATAGAGGATGCCGCTCTGCAGTTGCGGAGCTGGCAAGCCAACGATATGCCGTTGCTGGAAAAGGTCGCCGACGCGGTGTTGCAGGCCGAGACAGCCGTCAATCGCCTGGATGAAAAGGGCAGTGACGTGGGGCCGGCGCCGGGTGCCGGGCCGGCCTCCAGCGGCGAGCCGGTAGAGCTGCGGGAGGCGCGTATCGTCTTGATCGAGGAGTCCCAGGCGGGGCTGTCTCTGGCCAAGCGCGCCATCACCGCTTATATGGAATCAGGCAACGACCTGATGCACCTGATGAACGTGCCCTCTACGCTGGAATCGGTGCGCGGCGGTCTGATTTTCCTCGGCATGAGTCGAGCGGGCAATATCATTCACCAGTCGGCATGTTTTGTTCAGAAAAACATGCTGGAACAGCAGGCGCCACCTCAGGCGCAGCAGTTGGAGGTGTTGGCAGACGCCCTCACCGGTATTGAATTTTATCTTGAATCAGCCGAGCGTTCGGTCGTCGCCAACACCGAGGTTCTGGCCATGGCGGAAGAGAGCCTGGCTGAACTCGGTTACCAGGTTGCGGGAGCTTGAGCAGCATGAGTTTGACTTCAAAACGTTTTGTGCCAGCTACTCGAACGTCGAGGATAGACGATCAGGACTGGGTAGTGATCTACCATGAACAGCAGTTCGGAATGCTGCAGGGGCGTTTCCTGCTTGAGCCTGACGCTGTGCGATTTCTCGGCAATGTTGAACATCAGTTGTTGCTCGGGCACCTTGATGACAAGCCCTGTCATATGCTGCGTATCAGCGATCCGGCACAGGTGCCGGGTCTCACCTGGCACGGTCTGCGTGGTTTGATCGGCCAGGTTGATGATGACCTGTTCCGCTTGCTCGGCCTGGCCCAGCAGCTTGACGCCTGGTATGACAGTCATCGGTTCTGTGGCCGCTGCTCCGCCCCCATGCAACCGCGGGGCGAAGAACGCGCCATGGAATGCACGCAGTGTGACCTACGCCAGTATCCCAAACTGGCGCCCTGTATCATCGTGCTCATTCACCGCGATAACGAAGTTCTACTGGCCCGCGCCCCGCACTTTCGTCCGGGCTTCTTCAGCACTCTGGCAGGCTTCATCGAGCCGGGCGAGTCGGTCGAAGAATGTTTGCACCGTGAGGTCATGGAGGAGGTGGGCCTTGAGGTCGATCAGCTGGAATATCTGGGCAGCCAGAACTGGCCTTTTCCGAACTCGTTGATGATGGGCTTCCATGCTCGCTATGTCGGCGGTCAGATAGTGCCCCAGCCGGGCGAGATAGAGGAAGCTGAATGGTGGCCGGTTGATCAGTTGCCGGGGATCCCACCCCAGGGAACCATATCCCGCTGGCTGATCGACTGTCACCTGGCCCGTCTTGACGGTCAACCCCTCCCGCCCGTTCCGGCCTGAGAAAACACAGGAGCTACCATGCAGTACTACGGTCTGGCCGGTCTGGTACTGGTCATTGTTGCGCTCATGCTGTTTGCCGTTGTTCGAGCCGGCTGGCGTCTTTCCTGGCTATTGCCCTGGCTCAAGGGCAATCTGCTTCTGCTGGGTGTTCTGTTCGCCTGCGCCCTGGGGATCGTGGCCTGGGAGATTCAACAGTTTAAGACGCTCGACCCCGGCGCCAACGTAGCTACCCTGGAGTTTCGCAAGGTGGGGCCCCAGCAGTACGAGCTGCTTTTTTCGGCGGGTACCGAGCCTCGGTCGATTGTCCTCGAGGGTGACCTGTGGCAGCTTGACGCCCAGGTCCTGCGGTGGAGTGGTCTGGCCCATGCCATTGGCCTGCAGGACGGTTACCGGCTGCACCGGCTTACGGGCCGTTATCTGACCCTTGAACAGCAGCGGGGGCTGGCTTCTGCAGAGTACACCGGCGTGTTGCATGAAACACCCGCCTGGCGCGATGCCTGGCAATGGCTGGATAGACTCGATAGTGGGGCGCTGCTTGAAACTGACGCATTTGTGGTGCGTTTCATACCCATGGCTGAGGGCGCTCGTTTCGGGATCGAGATTGGTGAAACGGGATTGACCCCGGTACCCATGAATCGGCAGGCAATGAACGCCATGCAGCGTTCACAGTAGAAGGAACGCCGGTCCGGCGGGCGCCGGACCAGCCAACGACTCAGGCGAGCATGCCGCCGTCAACATTGATAGCTGCACCGGTGGTGTAGCTTGAGGCTTCGCTTACCAGATACAACACAGTGCCGGCCATTTCGCTCGGATCCGCTGCGCGGCGCAGCGGGATACGCTGCAGTGCCATTTTCAGAATCGAGTCATTGGTGGTCAGCGCCGAAGCAAACTTGGTATCAGTCAGACCTGGCAACAGGGCGTTGCAGCGAATGCCGAACTGGGCGCATTCCTTGGCAAACACCTGGGTCATGTTGATGACGGCTGCCTTGGTGATCGAGTAGATCCCCTGCATGTCGCCAGGCACTCTGCCGTTCACTGAGGCTACGTTGAGGATAGTGCCGCTGCCGTTTTCACGCATCAGCTTGCCTGCCTCTACAGACATGAAGAAGTAGCCGCGGATGTTCACATCTACGGTCTTCTGGAATGCGGTCAGATCGGTGTCCAGCACGTTGCCGAAGTAGGGGTTGGTGGCAGCGTTGTTGACCAGAATATCCAGCTTGCCGAAATCAGCGCGAATTTTCTCGATGGCCGCGGTGATCTGCGCCATTTCACCGATGTGACAGGCAACGGCTGTTGCCTTGCCGCCGGCGGCAACGATGGAATCAGCCACTTCCTGGCAACCTTCAATCTTGCGGCTGGAAACGATGACATGGGCGCCCTGCTGAGCCAGCAGTCGGGCGATGGACTCGCCGATTCCGCGGCTGGCACCGGTGACCAGTGCTACCTTGCCATCCAGATCAAACAGTTGTGTCTTCTGCATATTAGCGTCCTCTTCAAAGGGTTAGAGAGTGGATTTGGCGATCACAGCCAGGCTGGTCTGTTCCAGCAGCTTGTTCATGTGAATGAAGCTGCCGAAACGCTTGTCCTTGGTCTGGCCATGGTAAAAACGGTAGTAGATCTGCTGCATGATGCCGGCTAACCGGAACAGCCCGTAGGTATAGTAGTAATCCAGATTCGGGATCTCGATGCCGGCTTTTTCTGCGTAGTAATCAGCAAACTCCTGACGGGTCAGCATGCCGGGCGCATGGCTTGGCTGGCGGCGCATCAGCTGCACAGGCTGCGGATCATCGGCCTGAATCCAGTAGGCCAGGGTGTTGCCCAGATCCATCAGAGGATCACCGATGGTGGTCATTTCCCAGTCCAGCACGCCGATGATCTCCATCGGGTTGTTCGGGTCGAGGATGACGTTGTCGAAGCGGTAATCGTTATGCACCAGGCCAGGCTTGTGGTGGTCGGCAGGCATCTTGTCGCGCAGCCATTGCATTACGGCTTTCCAGTCCGGGGCATCCGGCGTGGCGGCTTTCTGATAGCGGTCGATCCAGCCTTCAATCTGACGCTTCACGTAGCCCTCGGGCTTGCCCAGGTCGCCCAGGCCACAGGCCTCGTAATCGAGATTGTGCAGATCGACGAACTTGTCGATAAAGCTCTTGCACAGCTCCCGCGTCTTTGTCTCATCCAGGCCCAGGTCGTCTGGCAGCTCGGAGCGCAGAATCACGCCTTCGATGCGCTCCATCACGTAGAACTCGTCGCCGATCACGCTATCGTCTGTGCAGTAGGCATAGACCTTGGGGCAATAGGGGAAGCCTTCGCCCAGCTGCTTGAGAATCCGGTATTCGCGGCCCATGTCGTGGGCGGATTTGGCTTTTTTGCCAAACGGTGGACGACGCAGTACAAATTCCTGATCGGGGTAGGCGACCAGATAGGTCAGGTTGGACGCGCCGCCGGGAAACTGGGTGATGGTCGGGGTGCCTTCAAGACCCGGGATCTGGCTCTTGAGGTACTGGTCTACGGCCTGTACGTCGAGCTCTTCGCCTTCGCGGATCTGGGTAGCCTGGTCTGTTGCGCTCATGGCTTTCCTTATAATGGTGGTCATGGACAATCAGCTAATCTAATGCAGGCCGCGGTTTGTAACAAGCCAAACGCTCGTTTGAATGGGGTTATCAGGGTTCGTGTTGTTGGGGGATTGGTTGGGGCTATTTTGCGGGGTTGTTTTCGGCTAGCACGGTGTCTGTGCACCCCGGTTGGGCAGGGTTGCGAAAGACGCCGTGAATACGTCCTTGTAGGCTTGTCAGAAACGTCCCTGTTTCAGACACTTTCTCCACCCTGACCAGCCGGGACGCTTCTTGGGCTTTTGCGTGGCTGATAGCGTGCTGTCCAAGTTCAAGTTCAAGTTCAAGTTCAGAAGATTGAGTCAGCTATCAGGATGCGCGGTTAGTACCGAGACCGCTTGGATTCGCGCCTTCGCGGGAATGACGGTTTTTCGTTAGGCGCCATCTTCGCGAGTGCCGGACCCAAACGGTGCCTCAGGGAAATACCAGCTTCTCCCCAATCGTCATCCTCGCGAAGGCGGGGATCCAGGCGGAGTGTCAGAAAACAGCTGAGCTCTCGCCCAAACGTCATCCTCGCGAAGGCGGGGATCCAGTCGGAGTGTCAGAAAACAGCCGAGCTCTCCCCCAAACGTCATCCTCGCGAACGCGGGGATCCATTTAGAGTTTCAGGACACTTCGCAGCTTGAACAAACCCCGAACATAAAAAACCGGAGCTGGGCTCCGGTTTCTTGTGCTGCTTTTGCTTCTTACGCGGGGAAGAGTTCGCCCAGTTTCAGAGCCAGCATCATGTCGCCTTCGGCGCGCAGCTTGCCAGCCATGAAAGCTTGCATGCCGTCGGTCTCACCGGTCATTACACCGTTCAGGGTGTCGCTATCCATGATCAGGGTAACGTTGGGTGCAGAGGCATCGCCCTGGGCGATGGCGCAGGTGCCGTCCTTGATGGTGACGTTGAAGTTGCTGTCGTCTTCGATGTTGAACTGGAAAACCAGGTCCAGACCGGCAGCGGCGGACGGGTTAAACTTCTCTTCCATCTTCTGGGTAATTTCTGCAACGTTGCTCATGTCTAAGTCCTTGTTTTGATGCTTGAAAGCAGCAGGTAGAAACCTGGCGCCATTGGTTATCTGTAAGTGACCCAGTCTGGCTGCTGGTGTACGTCAAGGTGCGCCTGGCTGTTGAACGAGGCCAGACTGACTTTGCTTCTACCATATTGTAGACGGCTTACAGAGGTATTCACTATTTGCCAGTTCAGCTCGAAAGCGCTGGTGGCTGGCATATCCGTGATCAGTTGCAGGGCAGCGGTAATGGTGCCGCCCGAAGTAAAAATGGCAATATTCTCGCCGCGGCCTGCCTGCTCCATGACACGACTCAAGCCTGCCTTCACGCGAGCAACAAAAGCGGACCAGGGCTCACAACCAGGCACTTCGTTCTGCTCGGTAATCCACATGGTGATTACCTTGCTGAATACTTTCTGGAACTCCTTGCGGTACTCGCCGGCGTTCTCGACAAAGTAACGGGCCTTGGGTTCGCTTTGCTCAAGGTGCGGCAAGTAGGTGCGCATGACCTCGTCGGCGGCATACTCGTTGAATGCCGGCTCGATCAGAATGTCTGTTCCAGAGCCGGGCATTTCCGCGAGGGCGTGGCGGCCGGTATCGATCTGGCGCTGCATCTCGCCCGAATAGGAGCGGTCGAACTTGAGGCCGCTGGAATGCGCGAACTGACCGAGTAATTTGGACTGTTTTATGCCCATATCGGAGAGTACGTCGTAGTTTGCTGCACCCAGGGAAGCCTGGCCGTGCCGAATCAGATAGATGCTACCCACGATGTCACCTGTCTTGTTAACAAGACACGAGGGTATGGGGCGGCGTGGAGTGTGTCAACAGAAAACCATACGCTTGTTTGAATCATCTTGTGGTACCTCAGCGCCCCCGCATCGGTTCATCCTGTATGCTTGTTTATATTATTTTCAACCCCCTGTTATTGGCTGGAGTGCGCTTGTGGAATGGCTTGCTGAATACACGATGTTTCTCGCAAAGGCATTTACCTTTGTAATGGCGGCGTTTCTGATTGTCGCAATGATTGCTTCGCTCAAGCAGCGCAATAAACGCGAAGAGGGCACGCTGACCGTAGTCCCCCTGAATCAGCAGTTGCTACGCATGACGGAGAAGCTTGAGCACGCGGTGCTGAACAAGGCAGCTTTGAAAACGCTGCTCAAGAGCCGCAAGGCAAAAGCCAAGGCAAAAGAGAAATCCACTGAAACAGGCAAGCGTGTCTATGTGTTGAACTTTGATGGTGACATCAAGGCCAGCGCCCTGGATAACCTGCGCCACGAGGTGACCGCCTTGCTGGAGCTGGCCACGGATAAAGATGAAGTCGTCATCAAGCTCGAGAGCGGTGGGGGTATGGTGCACGCCTACGGCCTGGCCGCCTCACAATTGGTGCGAATTCGCGATGCCGGTGTGCCGCTAACAGTGTGCGTGGACAAGGTCGCTGCCAGTGGCGGTTACATGATGGCCTGTATCGGCAACAAAGTGCTGGCAGCGCCCTTCGCGATTCTCGGTTCTATCGGCGTGGTCGCGCAGATGCCGAACTTCAACCGTGTTTTGAAGAAACACGATGTGGATTACGAAATGCTGACGGCGGGTGAGTACAAGCGCACGTTGACGTTGTTTGGTGAGAATACCGAAAAGGGCCGTGAGAAATTCCAGGAAGACCTGGAAAATATCCATCGCCTGTTCAAATCCTTCGTGGGCCAGTACCGCCCGCAGCTGGACGTTGCCGAGGTGGCTACCGGAGAAATCTGGTTTGGCACCGAGGCGTTGGAAAAATCCCTGGCGGATGAAATTTCTACCAGTGATCAGTACATTAGTCGCATGATCCACGAAGCGGACGTCTTTGAAGTGCATTATGTGCATCGCAAGCGGCTACAGGACAAGTTGTCGGCGGGCATGTCTGCCACTGTTGACCGGCTGCTTTTGACTTGGGTGTCACGCTTCCACAATCAGCGTTTCTGGTAGGAGAAAAACATGTCTGAATTCAAGGCTCTGGTCGTCAGTGAAGAAGACGGCAAGTATGTTTCCAAGGTGACCACTCGGCATGTCGATGACCTGCCCGCCGGCGAAGTGCTGATTCGCGTCAAGTATTCCTCGCTGAACTTCAAGGATGCGCTTTCTGCCTCTGGCAACAAGGGGGTCACCAAAAGCTTCCCGCACACGCCAGGCATTGATGCCGCTGGAGTCGTCGAGGCTTCGGCGGTCCCGGAGATAAACGTAGGCGATGAGGTGATAGTAACGGGCTATGACCTGGGCATGAACACCTCTGGTGGCTACGGTCAGTACATTCGCGTACCCGCAGCCTGGGTACTCAAGCGTCCCGAAGGCCTGTCGCTGCGCGACAGCATGCTGCTGGGTACCGCAGGCCTGACAGCGGCGCTGTGCATCGACAAGCTCGAACAGGCTGGGCTGGCGCCCGATCAGGGGCCGGTGCTTGTTACCGGTGCCACCGGCGGGGTGGGGAGTATTGCCGTATCCATGCTGGCGGGTCTGGGTTATGAGGTTGCTGCATCTACCGGCAAGGCTCTGCAGGCAGACTTTCTGCGCAAGCTCGGCGCCAGTCAGATCGTTGATCGTACAGCGCTCGAAGCTGGCAAGGAAAAACCCATGCTCAAGGAGCAGTGGGCTGGTGCAGTGGATACAGTAGGCGGCGACATTCTGTTCAACGTGGTCAAATCACTACGTTACGGCGCCAGCGTCGTCACCTGCGGTCTGACCGCTGGCACCCAGTTCCAGGGCAGCGTACTGCCGTTCATCCTGCGGAACGTGAATCTGCTGGGCGTGGACTCGGTAGAGCAGCCCCTGGTCGTCAAGGCTTCCATGTGGGATCGTCTTTCCGTGCAATGGAAAACTGATCTGCACGCTCTTGAGCACGAAGTCGGTCTGGATGACTTGCCAGCCGAGATTGAACGCATCCTGGGTGGCAAGATGGTCGGGCGTGTGGTGGTCAGGCTGGACTAGGTTTCACCTCTTTCCAGGCTGGGCGCATCTGACTGAAGGGGTCAGATGCGCAGGTTGGCTACCAGCCTCAAGAGGGGAATCGCTCGAACTCGGGCAGCTCCTGAACCTGCAACATCCAGTGAAGCCGCTCGGCCGTCTGTATCTGTACCGCCGGAGGCAGCGCCTCTGGATCGTCCAGAGTCGCAATCTGTACGTCAACGATCTCTGGCAGCACCGCCGCATTGCGGTAAAACAATCCACTGCCACAATCGGGGCAGAAGCTGCGCATTGCGGTACCTGAAGAGTTAATTGTCTTGGGCTGGCCCTGTGTGAGAGTCAACGCGCTCTCCGCAAACATGGCCCAGGCCACCATCGGCGCGCCGGCGCTTCGCTGACAATCTCGGCAATGGCAAAGGGCTGCCGTCTGGGGCTCCCCGTCAAGTTGATAGCGGATGGCACCGCACAAGCATTGTCCTGAATAGAGCATGGCTAATTTCCCTGATATTGAATTGACTGGTGAGAGCAGCCTATTGCTATTAAAGCTACCAATGCAGTTCAGCACAATGGCATCGATGCGTTGTATTTTTTGCGGTAGATCTACGGAGGTAAAGGCACCTGAACGGGTCGAGGTATGCGCTTTGACTGGCGACAGGTTAACCTATCGGATATTGCCAGCAGATACATGAATCTGCTTCTTTGCCAACACCGCCAACCCGGGAAATACAGATGCTCATATACCTTCTCATCGCATGTGATCGCCTTGATGAAAAGCAGGAGAAGAAACTGAAGCAGAATTTGTCAGAGCTGCTAGCGGCTCTGACGGCTTATGTTGACGCCAACGAAGCCAACGATGTGACCCTGATCAATGAGTGCGATAGCGACGACTGCGAGCAATGGCAGTTGGGTATCAGCCAGCCGGTAAAGAAAAATATCCACCTCAACTTTCCGGTGAATCTGTTTAACAGCCTGGCCAGAAAGTACGACATTGATTGCGAGGTGGGTTATATAGAGGACGATACACGCGAGCCGGTCAGCTACTTCGGGAAGCAGGAAGGCGCCGGAGAGGCATTCTTGATAGCGGAGTATCTGGGCTTGTAGCGGGGCATTTCCAATAAAGCGGCATGCGACTGAACGCCGTCAAGGTAGCTGAGATGATGCTGCGGCACCCTATCGTATGGCGCCGCGCGGTGAGATTGATAGAGTCTCAATGCTGATCTGACTCCGGTTTTCTTCTTGTCTGGTTAATGGTCTATATTGATATCATTGCGCAGTCGCTCTCGATCGATAGGCACTGCTCACTGACAACGCGTAGCCATAAAAGACAAGGACAAGGCGCGATGTATGAATCATAAGGTCAGGCAAGCTATCGCAGACCTGTTCGAGCTTTCCGCGAGCACTACCAATGATAAGTGGCTTGCTCTGGTGCTGGGTGAGTCCCTTGAGCCGGTCATACACACGCCTGCCGATACCGCAGAAATCAGATCCTATCTCCAGGCCGCCGAAGACCTGATTGACAGAAGCTCGAAAGAACTTATCAAGGTTGAATTGCGGGAAACGGTCGCTGTACTGAGCGGTGAGACTACCGGATCCACCTTCATGACGGCCCGCACGCTCAAGGCCGTCAATCTGTTCAATGGCAGGGGAGACCACCAGGGGCTACTGGTGGCTCTCAGCGTTTCTCCAAAACCGACCGATACGCCAAAAGAGGAGATCCTTCCCCGTATTGCTCTGCTGGCCGAACAGATTATCTCCGCCGGGACTTCGGAGGATCAGAGCCAGCAAGCGCTTGAGCACAGCTTCAATATTAATCGCGCGATCCTTGACACGCTCTATGACGCGGTTGTCATGACTGATCTCAAGGGGCGAATCCAGAGCGTGAATCCCGCGCTTGTTAAGATGTTTGGATACCCCGAAAACGAACTGGTCGGCGAATTCATCACCAAACTCATGCCACCAGAAGTTGCGCATCATCATCCTGGTTACATGCAGGCCCATGCTGAAGGCAAAACCACCGGCAAAATCATGGGTAATTTGCGTGCGGTCCAGGGTTTGAGGGCCGACGGCACGCGTTTTACGCTTCAGATCGCGATTACAGAAACCAGGGTCGGGTCTGAACGCTTGCTGGTCGCCGCTTTGCAAGACATCACAGAAAGCGAGGAGGCCAGGTTGAACCTCAAACGCTTTCGCAAGACACTCGACAGCACGCTCGATTGCGTATTCATGTTTGATGCTCAGACCCTGCAGTTCTTCTACGTGAACCAGGGTGCGGTTGACCAGCTTGGTTACACCCAGAGCGAACTTCTGGAGTTACACCCCTACGACCTAAAACCCCTCTACCCCGAACCTGAATTCAGAAAGATCATCGCGCCCCTGATGGAAGGCAAGGTACCCCGTTTGAATTTCCAGACTTTTCATCGTCACAAGAACGGCCACAACCTGCCAGTGGATATCTCCATGCAGCTCGTCAAGCTGGAAGACGAGCCTGCCCGTTTCATCGCTATAGTCAGGGACATTTCGGAGCAGAAGCGGCATCAGGAAAAAATCGAGAATCTGGCCTACTTCGATCCGCTGACCAAGCTACCAAACCGCAGCCTGATCGCCTTGAGACTGGAGAGTTGCCTGCGCAACTGCGCTGAAACCGGTTATTTTGGCGCCGTGATGCTCACCGATCTGGATGATTTCAAAGCGATAAACGATACGCTGGGCCATCATGATGGTGATCAGCTATTGATCGAAATTTCTGGCCGATTTGTCAGCGTCCTGGCAGATCACCATTCGATCTCAAGATTGGGAGGCGATGAGTTCCTGATGGTTATCAATACGTCGCACAGGCAGTACAGCGCGGCCCTTGGAGAGGTCAGTAACACCGCTCAGCAACTTCTCACAGCGGCAGCGCAACCATCGGACACTCTGGGCCATGGTCCGCCCATCTCGACCAGTCTCGGCTTCGTGCTTTTCAACGATGACTCAATCAGCGCGAGCGAGTTGATGAGGATGGCCGACATAGCGATGTATGACGCCAAGAAAAAAGGCAAAAACAACTTCAGTCTCTTTGACGACATCATGCATAAAGAGCTGCTAGAGGAACACCAGCTCACGGCGGATTTGAACCGAGCTCTCAATGCAGGGGACGAGATTGTTCCCTGGTTCCAGCCCAAGGTGGATAGCAGTGGCAGATTGATCGGATTTGAAGCGCTGGCCCGTTGGCACCATCCCGAACGCGGGATACTCAACCCCGTCAGCTTTATTGAGTTGGCGGAAAAGAAGAACCTGATAGTGCCCATGAGCGATCAGATACTGATGAAAGCCTGCAGCCAAATGAGCAGCTGGCGCAAAGAGTTCTCGATAGAGAGCTGGACGCTCTCTGTGAACATCAGCCAAAGCCAGTTGGCGATGGGCAACTTCCCCGAAAAGGTAGCCAATACCCTGGCTGAAACCGGCCTGCCGGCATCGGTACTGATGCTTGAGGTTACCGAAAGCGTTATTGCCGAGAGCATTGAAACCAGTATTCAGCAGATGTCCCGAATCCGGGCTATGGGCGTGCGCTTTTCCCTTGATGACTTTGGCACGGGGTACTCCTCCTTATCTTACATACGACAGCTACCCATCGATGAACTGAAGATAGATATCAGCTTTGTGAGGACCCTTTTGAGCAATCCGGAAACCCGCTCGATAGTAAAAGTCATTCTGCTCTTGGCCGATGCCCTGAGCCTGGACGTCATCGCGGAAGGTATCGAACAGGAGGAACAATTACAGGCTCTGGGGGAACTGGGGTGCACAAGATTCCAGGGCTATTTCTTCGGCCGCCCGCAACCGCCTGAACTAATTATCGAAAAGCTGCATGCGGGCTACGAGTAAATCGTTACGCGAGTGTCTGCAAATGCGAGAATAATAGGGTCATCCGTTTTTTGTAGACTCAGGGTAACAACATGGCTATCGATAATAATCGCTTACTTCTGGAACTGGAAAAGCAGCGCCGGGAAATCAATCGCAGCATCATCAATCCAGCCATCCCGGAATTGAGCCTTGAAGAGCTCAACCCGCTGCTGACAATGGTTGCTCAGGCACGTAAGAACTATCTCTGTTGCCTCGCCGATATGGCTAAGGTCTGTCAGGGCAAGGCGCCTGATAGCCGACAAGTAGCCACCTTGCGTGGGTTCAGAGAAACCTATGACGAGCTGGTCAGCGCCGTCAATGCGCTGGAAACGGCAATCCAGCGTGATTACCTGGACGTGCGCACTTCACGACGCTGAAGCGGAGCGAAGCCGCCTCATTTCGGGTAAAAGAAATTGCTAAGCCAGACTCCGAGCGCTGTGCGTCGCGCTCTTGGGGTTGGATTCGTTGAATCAGTTTTTCTGCCATTCGATTGTGTTTCGACCATTTTCCTTGGCGAGATACAGTTGGCGGTCAGCCTCCCGCAAAAGAGCCTCCTGATCAGTGAGCTCTTTGGGCACCCCAGAGGCAACGCCAATGCTGGCAGAGACTCTCAGTTGGTGCTGTTCGTCAGTCACGAGGCTCCGACTCAAGGCGTCCATGATCAGTTGCGCCACGGCTACGGCATTCTCGATGTCTGTCTCGGGGAGAAGAACAATAAATTCCTCACCACCATAGCGGGCAGCAATATCGGCGGAATGCCGTAGACAGGCGCGAATGACTTCGGCCGTTCTGACCAGGCAAAGGTCTCCGAAGGAGTGGCCGTAATTATCATTGATGCGCTTGAAGTGGTCGAGGTCGATCATAAGGACGGCAAGCGGCCGTTGGCAGCGGTGGGCGTTTCGGTATTCAGTCAGAAAAACATCGTCAAAGGCGCGCCGATTGAGCAATCGAGTCAGGCCATCAGTGGTACTGATCTCCCTGAGCTTGGCATGGGTTTTCTCCAGCTCCAGTGTCCGCTCAAGGACGATTCGATCAAGGTTTTCATTAGCCTGTATCTGATGTTCAAGCATCTTTTGCTGCGCTTTGGCTGCATCCTGCCGAGCCAACGCCGCCATGCGTTTTTCGAAACGCATGCGATGAGCCAGGGCAAAGGACAAAAGAACGGCCTGCAGACCAGCGCCTATCTGCGTGATCCGCATGGAAAACCACTCGAGCGGAAGGATACCCAGGGATGTAAGTGCCAGCAGCATGCCCACGACCAGTAGACAGCCCCATGCCAGGTTGAATACCCAGGCGCCATGGAAGCCGTCAAGCCAGCGTGCGAACCCGGCCCATACAGCACAGATGATCCCGCCAATGGCTAGCAGGACCGCAAGCATCATCATCTGTTGATAAGGCAAGATGAATGCACCGGCCATGATGAGTGCGGAGGCATACACAAAACCCAGAGCCAGGCGGCCCAGAAATGGGCGCGTCTGTGGAAGCAGAAGGAAGCTACGGAAAAACAGTGCGGCAAAAGCGACCAGGCTGGCGACTGACATGATCGGCACCACGTCGTTCAGCCAGGTAGCATCAGGCCAGAGATATTTGAACGAGATGCCCTCGATGCCCCCAAACACCACGGCAGTGGACAGCACCATCATGGCGTAATAGAAATAGCTGACATCGCGGATCGACTTGAGTATCAGCAGATTGTATAGGGCCATGACCAGCATGGCGCCATAGAACAATGCCTGTGCCACAGCTCTCTCGTAACTGCGCTCCACCAGGTGCTGATTGCTGTAGATATGCAGAGGGATAAGTACTGAAGAGCTGCTGCGAACCCTCAGGTACACGGTAGTGGTGTCGCTCTGCTGCAGTTTCAGCGGGACGGCAAAGTGGGGGTAATCCAGGAGGCGCTGAGCATGGGGAAGCTTGTCGCCTAACGAATGATGCGCAGCCAAGGAGCCGTTCTCGTAGATATACACATCTACCCAATCGAGAATTGCGTTGCCGATCACCAGAACATAGGGTGTTGCGGGGCTGTTATCCGTTAATTCCCGGGAGACGGTGAACCGAACCCAGTAGGTTGAGCTGGTGAAACCGAAGCTGAGCACCTCTCGTTTGGGGGGTTGCCACTCAAGCCCGCTTGCGAGCAGCGCGTCGATGCCTAGCTGGCCCTCCTTGTCCTCCAGGTATTCTATATGGGTGTTGAGGGAGAACAATGACTGACCGGGAGAGAGTATCAGCGGTTGAGGGGGCTCCGCGGCCAGTGGCGCAGTCGAGAGTGCCAGCAGCCAATACAGAATAAGCCGTATCCATCTCATAGGGATGGCGCCCCAGGTTGCCATTCAACGCGGTTCCGGCCGTTGCCCTTGGCGAGGTAGAGATGCTGGTCTGCTTCTTTTAACAACGTCTCTCGGTCTGATGTGCTCCGGGGGATGTGGGCGGCGACCCCGATACTTGCGGTAAGGGTGACGGTATATTGCCCATCATCGACGATCATGCATGCCAGGGCGTCCAGGATGGCCTGACCGATGGAGGCTGCACCCTGGGTATCCGTATCAGGCAGCATGACGATGAACTCCTCGCCCCCATAGCGTGCGACGACATCGGAGGCGCGGCTGAGACTGTTCTTGATTGCCTGGGCCGCATGGGTCAGACAGACGTCGCCGAACAGATGCCCGTAGCTGTCATTGATGTGCTTGAAGTGATCAAGATCGACCATCAAAACAGCGAGAGAGGATTGATTCCGGTAAGCCCGCTCATATTCGACAAGAAAGCGATCTTCAAAGGCACGCCGGTTGAGTAGGAGAGTCAGACTGTCTGTCGCGCCAAGTGCCTCCAATCTCTCGTTTGCTTCCTGCAGCTCAGCAGCGCGGTGTTGCACTAGCCGATCAAGATCTTCATTGGCCTTGATCTGCTGGTCCAGCAATGCTTTTTGCGCGGCTGTAGATTCTTGTTCGGCTTTCTCCCGCAGATCGCGCTCTGAGTTCATTCGGTAGGCCAGCGCGAATGATAGAAGAAGCGCCTGCATGCCAGTCGCGAGCTGCATGACATTCTCGGTAAACAGGTTGCGCGGGAGAATGCCGAGCTTGTTGAACGCGAAAACAATCCCTCCAGCGAGTACGAAGGTCCAGGCAAGGTTAAGGTACTTGGCAGCTTCAAACCCATCTCGCCAGCGGACAATGGCAGCCCAGAAACCCGCTACTATCCCGACTACCGCGAGCACTATGGTTGTTTGAACCAGCGGCCGATAGGGCAGGTAAAACGCGGTGGCCATCGTGAACAGGGGCAGGATCGCGATCAACAGCATTACCCTGTCCAGTACTGGTCGGGTATTTGGGGTATCCAGAAATCTGCGAAAAAGCAGAGCGGAAAAAATGACCAGACTGCTAAGTGCCACGATCAAAATGGAATCATTCAGCTCAGTTGTATTTGGCCATAGGTATTTGAACGTCAGCCCCTGAATACCACCCAGTAACGTCATGATCGATACGACTACCAGAACGTAATACAGATAATTGACGTCGCGAATGGAGAAGAAAACCAACAGGTTGTATACCGCCATTATCAGCATGGCCCCGTAGTAAAGAGCCTTTATCATTCCCTGGTTGTAATTGATCTCGACCATGGTTAGTTCCTGAGTCAGGTTCAGAGGGACCTGGACCGCTGATGTGCTCAGGACACGCAAGTAGACGCTGGTCATCACAGTGGGGTGTAGCGCTATCGGCACGAGAAAATGGGTGTGGTCGATCGGGCGCTGAAAGTAGGGCTGCTGATCACCCATTGAGTGGTACGCCACCTGTGCGCCGTTCTCGAAAATATAGACTTCGACATGGTCCAGCACCGGATAGGCTATCTCCAGCAGATAGGTCTCGGGTAGGGCCTCGGCCTGAGTGAGTCCGACCCGAAGCCAATAGGCGGAGGCCGAATAACCGAAGTTGAGAATGTCCTGATCGGAATTGAGCCAGCGGGAGGAGGGGGCTCGAGCCTGGTCGATCGTCAATGTGCCGCTAGGATCTTCCATGTAATCTACATAGGGTCCCAACTGAACGCGGGTAAGGTCAGAGGTGAGGGACAGGGCATCGGCATATACTGGAAACGCATGGCAAAACAGGAACGCCAGCAAGGCGCGGCGGACAAGGTGAGAGTACTTGCTGTTCAAACGAAACAAACCCGTGTGACTCGACATGGCAGTTGATCAGCCTCGATATACTTCTGATCTTATCGTTCATTCATCGAGCCGAACAAACGATGCGACAAATACAGTTACAATGCTGAGAGCCTTTGCGAGCGGATAACGGCCAAACACAGACAGGTTCACAAAAGGGTTTATAGCCGCAATTTTGCAAGCCAGAGTATCTGCTGAAATGCCAGTTGGCTTTTTGACGCTGCTTTTCGGTGGGGAGACACACTTGGCAAAGAGCCTCATCATTGCTGACATCCAATACTATTGTCGGCCAGGTGACGTCATTCTTGAAATGCTCTTTTGGTAGCAAGAACACATGCCGGTTAATATTTTCGCCGGGGCTTTACGCGGGCCCCGAGATTAAGTCTTATCCGACAGCCTCATGACTGACTCCAACTTCGGCTGAGACCCATGACAGCGGTGATTAGCAGCCAGCTGTGATAGCCGGACTGAGTTATGCGCTCGAATCCACCGACCCAATCCAGTCCCAGCTTGTGTGCAAGCGCAGCCCCCATCCCACCCAGCAGCATCGCGCCAAGCGCAAGCCATGTCAGACCTCGGTACCAGCGGTTAGCTTTGCAGGCCTGCGTTGCGGCCAGCATTTAGTCCTTTGGCAGCGCTTGAGTTTCAAGAAGGTATCAAACCCCGGTTTCCCTAACTGTTCACAAGTTGGAGGCTACTCCACACGGCTATCACACCATTTGGCGTTTCTCGATTCAGGGGTCTTGTGACATGTGCTGCACGCTCAGGCGGGTGCCAAGTTCCAGAGTAACGGGGCGATCCCATTTTTCTTCCAGTTGGTCGCGCAGCTGTTCGAGATCCTCACGCTGCAGCCATTGCTCGGCAACCAGGTCGCCACGCACCAGCAGGCTGCCGCCCTGGCGACTGACTTGCAGGTTGCTCAGGTTGACGGGCTTGCCATTGATCAGCAGGCCATAGCGGCTAAGGTCGCGTTCGATCTGCCAGTGGCTGTTCATGTCGATAAAAGCCAGTGTCAGCGGAATCGATACGGCCAGTAGCAGTACGCCGGAAATCGCCAGCCCGCGCTTGGCACGCACCAGCGGGGCATAGCCCAGCACCAGAAAGGTCAGCGCCGCACTAAGGGCAATGCCGACCAGGTTGGTAAGAAACAACAGCATGGCGCCGCTGAACACTTCCCATTGCCACCAGCCAATGCCGATGCCGGCCACCGACAGCGGTGGCACCAGGGCTACGGCAATGGCGACTCCGGGCAGACTTTTCATGATGCTTTCGCGAGCATGCGCATAGCCGCCAGCAATACCCGAAGCAATGGCAACCCCGAGATCCAGCAGATTGGGGTGAAGGCGCCCGGCCATCTCCGGGGTGATGCGATCAATCGGGATAATCAGGGCGATGATGGCTGCCGTACCCAGCGCCAGCAGAACGCCGATACCAATGGTCAACAGCGAACGGTCCAGCAGGGTCCTGTCACCTCGCAGCAAGCCCATGGCCAAAGAGATGATCGGCGCCATAAGCGGTGCCAGGACCATGGCACCAATGATCACCGCAGCGCTGGAGAGAAACAGACCGAAGCTGGCCACAACAACGCTGAGCGCCATCAGCGCAATGTAGTGCGCAGGAGCCTGGGCATTATCGCGCAAGAGCAGAAACAGATCCTTGAAATCATCCTCCAGCGCGCGAGTGAACAGCGGCAGGTGACTCTGGATCATTTTCAGGCGTGTTTCATTGGTCGGCAGATTCTCGACCCTCATGGTGTCCTTGCTCTGGCGGTTGCCTTGCTGGCTGGCCTGAAGAATCTCACCGGTATTGATGCGCACTGCCTCGGGATAGAGCTCAAGTTCAATCACGCTGGCCTGTCGGCGCCGGCCGTCAACGAAGTAGGTCAGCTGTTGCGATGACTCCAGCTTGAGGTGCTGGCTCTTGATATAACTGACCGCGGCTGGCAAACGTTTTACCCCGGCTTCGCCCTTGAATACGGCGGCCAGTAGAAAGGCCAGGTATTCGGTCACTGATTTTGGCGCAACCAGGATTGTCGAGATCTTGCGATCCTGCGCCGATATGCTGGTGTTGATCAGTTTGGCAGCGGCGCTGTTGACGTCATTCTCGATGGCTACCAGTCCGGTAATCGCGGTTTTCAGCGTGACGTCCTTGCCGGTGGTCAGGGTGATCGGGAAGGGCTTGATCACCAGCAAGTTGCGCAGGCTGTTCCAGACCAGTGCCAGCCAGTAGAGCAGGTGCTGCCAGTTCGAGGCCTTGCGGTTTTGGTAAGTCTTGCTGCGCTGGTCGAGGAACGGGGTTTCGCCAAGCATCAGCATGCCCAGCACTACCTCGTTATTGCAACGCACCACATCCAGTGCGGTGGCATTGCCAGCGAACGCCAGTGCCAGCGCGTCATCGCGTTTGCCCGGGATGCCAAACCAACGGTGCAGGCGGCTTTTCGGATTGGCCGGGATGATGCCCAGCGAGAAGTTCAGGGTTTTGGCCTGGTTAACGTATTCGCTTATGTCATCGTCCTCGACAATCACCACCACATGCTCGGCGTGGTCCAGGCAGAGCCCCGGTTGGCTGAGAAAAGTGTTCTTGTCGAATTCATGGAGAAGAATGTTGCGTTCTGCGGCAAAGGCGCGAATATCCGGCAAGCGAGCCTGGTGTGCGACTGGGCAGACGAGCAGTACCTGTTGATGAAATGTCACGTGCGAGGATTTCCGATTGGTATGCAAGGCGTCAATTGTGCGTGATCGATGCTTGTCGGAAAAGGGCTGGGTGACAAGAACCTGATTTACTCCTGGCATCTCGCTTCTGCGCATGGGAGTGAAAAGTTGGGGTCAGATAAACATTTTTCTTTAAGCCCAATTGGTCAAGGTTTGCTATTGCGAGATAAGTTACACTGTTTGCTTTTCACAAGTGCTCAGTCAGCGCCAAGTTAATCAATTACCAGCGAATTAACTTTGGTACTGCAAAACGCCCCGCCAGCGCGCAAAAGCCCACCGGAATACAGTGCCATATGGCGAGATGGCCCAGGCTATCGAACGGGCAGGACAGACCGTAGGCAAAGCTGCCAATGGCACCGGCGGCGAAGCCGGTCAGGGTGCCCGCCGCCACAAGTGACACAGGCGCACCACGGCGCAACCAAAAAATCAGAGCGCCGGCAGTAATCATACCGAACGCTATGCCCTGCATGGCGCAGGCAAAACCGTGAACGTCCGTTATAACCTCATCCATCCGGCCGTGTGCGGTCTCTGTGATGATCGCGCTTGCCGGTATGATGGCCAGTAGCAAGGTGCTCCAGAGGGTGGGGCGGGCGGAGTTGCCGACCTGAGGGTTGGCCATATGTACCACGGTCCATGCTGCGCCGCCGCCGAGGGCGGCCAACATGCCGTTGGTGATAAAGAAAAATGCCGAGGCCCTCCCGGAGGTTACCCCCTCCCATACGCCCAATAGCAAAACCACTAGAACAAGAGTCGCAAGCGCGGCTGCAGCCACCCAAAGTAACCCTTGTCGCGGCAGAACCGGGTGGATGGGTTGCAGGTCTTCAGTTAAGTCATCGATCAGAGATTGGTTCGTTTTTTTCATATTAATTTGCCTTTTCCACCAGTGAGGTCAGTCGTTTTAGCCCACGGTGAACGTTGATTTTGACCAGGCTTTCGCTTTGCCCAGTTCGTGCCGCTGCCTCAGCAACGGAAAGCCCGCTGATTTTAACCAAGTCAATCACGCTTCGCTGTTTATCGGGCAACTGTGCCAGCAGGCGATCCAGGCTTAAACGGGCGTGCAATGCATCTTCTTCACCAGGTGCAGCGTAGTCGGCATCATCCAATGGCTTCTCTGGCGCGCGATAATGGCCGCGCAAATGGTCCAGCCACCGATAGCGAGCAATGGCCGCTAACCAGGGTAGAAACGCACGCGATGAGTCCCAGGTCGCGCGTTTGTTGTGCATGGCCAACATCACCTCCTGCACCAGGTCATCAAGCTGCTGCGGCGCTACCCGGCGGCGGAAATAACGTTCCAGCCAACGCTGCACTTCCTTGAGGAGGGTGCGGTAGGCCGCTCGGTCTCCCATCTGGGCGGCTGCCATCAAGCCTGCAAGTGTGGGTTCATCCTGCTGCATTGTGTGATTACTCAACCTGTGCAGGTGGCCGCTTGGCAGCTTCAAGCGGTGCAGATGTAACAAGGCGCTTACGTGCAATCATCTCCATCATGCGAGCCAAAGCTGCATCCAGCGTCAACCAGCCACCTCCGCGCACCATCAGCACAAGGGCCATAGCGGACCATAGGCTGTGGGTCGCCCACCAAGCCTCCGGGTAGACAAAAATCTGAATGACCAGAGTCATGATCAACAATGCCATCGCCGAGAAGCGTGTGGCCAGACCCAGAACCAACAGAACCGGGAACACATGCTCGGCGTAAGTGGCCAGAGGTGTCGCCAGTTCCGCCGGCAGAGGCAGGCCAGTGTATTCATACTCGAACAGTGTATAGGCGCTGTCCTTTATCGTGATCAAAGTTTCCGCTTCTACCTTGGTGCGCCCGGAGCGCCAGAACACGCCCGCCAGGGCTACACGGACCAGAAGCAGTGCCAGCCCCTCGGTGAAGGGCGTGGTTAGCGGACGAAGTAACGCGTGGTAAACCGTGCTCGCCCTTTGCCATTGAATAAATAGCATGGGTTGGATTACCCCTCTATAGGCGCAAGCGAGCCCATGCCATTGGGCGTATCAATACTTTCACATGTGCCGGCTTCCACCAGTGTCCAGGCGTTGCCCTGGTAATCCGTGGTGGAGGTTCCTGCGCAACTGGTACCGGCACCGGCAGCGCAGTCGTTCTCTCCGGCTTTCGCGACACCGTAGCATTTCTCCATGGGGGTTTTTTCCTCGGCACCGGCCGTCGCAGCCATCAGGCCGCTTGCCAGAGTGGCAGTAAGGGTCAGCCCCGCAAGGCGGGCAATTGTTCGCGTGTTCATAGCAGTCACCGTTGTTCATAAGTTGAAGGTTTAGTGCGCCACTTTCCTCGCGGGCACATCTGCTAATTCGTTGGGCGTGTTCATTGGGTTACACCTGAAAAATAAAAAATCGGGTGTAACTTCTGATCGGGCGTGAGCGAACCAGTTAGTGCGCGCCTAACGCGTACTTCCTTCACTTGAAAACACACTGTTTGAAAAGGACCTGAGCATGAAAACATTTTCTCAAAAAGCGACCATGACCGCCGCCACCGCCGCTGCCTTCGCCATCCTCTCTTTGACGGCAAGCGCAGCAGAGCTCCCTGCTGGCAGCAAAGGCGTGGCCATTAACGCCGCAGACAAGGTGCATTGCTATGACGTGCACAGTTGTAAGGGTATGTCCGATTGCGCGACCACCGAGCACGACTGTAAAGCCCAGAACGCCTGCAAAGGGCACGGCTTCAAAGCGATGGAAGCCGGTGCATGTCTGAGCAAAGGCGGCACCATCGGTGACCTGGGCTGATTGGCCAAAGGCTAAATCTGGATTGAACGCCACCAACCTATGTATCTACCCAGTTTGACCGCCTGCATTCCCCCGGGAGTGCAGGTTCTAAAACTCACAGCTTCGGAGCAGAAATATGTCCAAACCCATAACCTTTCCCGGCTACGGGCTGGGCCTTCGCTCGCCCCACTATCAGAACTTTCTTGAGCATCAAGTGCCTGTGGATTTTGTGGAGGTGATTTCCGAAAACTTTATGATCGAGGGCGGCAAGCCACTGCGTATTCTCGAGCAAGTTCGCCAGAAACACGAAGTCAGCTTACATGGCGTATCCATGTCGGTTGGCTCTGCCCAGGGCTTGGATCAAGGCTATTTGGCCCGCCTCAGAACACTTGTCACGCGTATAGAGCCCTTGTGGGTTTCAGACCATCTCTGCTGGACACGAACCACCGCCCACAACAGTCATGATCTTCTCCCTTTGCCCTTGACTATGGAGGCACTGGAAATCGTTTGTGCCAATATTCATCATGCACAGGAATACTTGGGTCGCGCCATGCTGTTTGAAAATCCCTCGAGTTACCTGTCCTTTCCCGAAGACGAAATGACCGAGGCGCGTTTCCTGAAGGAGATGGTCTCGCGTACTGGTTGCTACCTGTTGCTGGACGTTAATAACCTGTGCGTTAACGCCCACAATCATAACTTTGACCCGCTGGAGTATCTGGAGCAGTTGCCGCTTTCGCGAGTCCGCGAAATTCACCTGGCCGGGCACACGCCTGGCGATATTCGCATCGACACCCACGATCGACCAGTATGCGGGGAGGTTTGGGCGTTGTACGAGAAGGTAGTGAACCGGGTTGACGGAGTGGGCACTTTGCTGGAGCGCGACGATGCCATACCGCCGCTGCCGGAATTGCTGGCGGAGCTGGACTGTGCACGGGACTGCGCGCGCAAGGTGAAACAGGAGACAGCGGCATGACCTCGCTCGCAACCATGCAAAACCAAATGATAGCCAGCCTGGTTGGTGAGGACGCTATTGTTTCCGGGTACTGGAGCAAGCAGCAACAGGCAGGATTGGCGGTGTACCGTAATAATTATCGCACCGCGACAATTGAGGCTCTGCACAACACCTTTGGGCGCACCTGTCGGCTGGTAGGCGAAGCGACATTTACCCGGGCGGCTATTCATCACCTTGTTCAACATCCACCGCACAGTTGGTCGTTGGATCATGTTGGCCAAGACTTTTGCTCGACCTGTGCGGCTCTTTTTCAAAACGATCCCGAGGTGTCGGAACTGGCGTGGCTGGAATGGGCCATGCATTGTGCGTTTACTGCACCTGATGTTGACGCTATGCAGGTGACCGCCTTTGCCGAGGCCACCGCTTCTTTTGAGTCAGACGCCTGGTATGAACTGCGCTTGCGATTCACCCCGGAACTCACCGCGCGCGTCGTTACTCATGATCTGATAGCACTATGGCAACAAACGGCAACGGCACAAGCCGCACTGCCGGTCGGCAAACTGAGCGCATCACACTCGGCCATCGTTTGGCGTGAAGGAGAGCTCCCGGTGTTCCGCCTTTTAGATAACTACGAGGCAGGCGCACTGCAAGCGATGATGGGCGGTGCGAGTTACGGCGATGCCTGTGAGATAGTCCTGGCTGCATGCCCTGCAGACGAAGCAGCAGCCGCTGCAGGAACCATGCTTAGTCGCTGGCTAACCGACGGGCTGGTTGTCAGCATCGGTTAAGGATTATTTATCGAGCTATAGGTACCGCATAGCCAGGCCTAAAGGGTGGTCCGTTCTCTGACTTTTGGAATCACACAGGAGGCTGGATCGTAGATACGTTTACCGACAGGCAAGACCTGACAGCTCTTCCTATGAATTTTGGCTTTCCGCTTTCAGCGGCAGTTGCCCGCCTTGCGGAAACCCTGGGTAATGGCTTCCTGTTCAGAGCCAAATTCGATCCGGTTTTTCTTGCCAATCTGCGTGTAGCCCGGGCAGCCATTTGGCAAGTGATACAGCTGACTGCGACTGTTACCTCGCACTCCAGCGCTCGCCTCCGGTGCTTCTGACATTGTGTTGACTCCTACGCTTTTAAGCCCGCCGGCCTGATTGCGATGGTGCAAGGTCCAGTAACGCGTGCCTGTGACGAAGGGGTTGTCGTGGCCCATCAGGCTGCTGACACGTCGGTTGCGCAGCTGCTCCCATTCGCTGGCCGGGAACTGCTTGTCCCAGGCCATCAACAGGCGTTGCTGTTGCTCTGCCAGCCGCAAGTCGTAATGATCGTGCATATAAAAGTAGGTGCGGGCGATTTGCCCTTTGACCGCGTTACGTGGCTCGGCCACACGCCCTTTGAAGTCCACCTTGAAGTCGCAGCGTCCATGCTGCCGTGGCGCCGACGGCAACACACCAAAGCGGTAGTTACTGCGGTCTGCATTAACTTCGCCGACGGTCGGGGTGAGGTTATGCAGATCGGCCTCCATGCGATTGAACAGCGGATCGGTGCGCTTGCAGTTGCTGCGTCCACCTTGCTGCCAGCATTGGCGCTGTTGTCCGAACAGCGAGGCCGGGACGATGTGCTCCCACTCAATGCGCTGGGCACGGTTGGGCTGGGCGCGTATCTGGTAATCGCAAGCTTGCAGATCAGGGCGACCGCCGGAGCGACCGGTCCACTCCCAGTTGCAGCCACAGTAGAGGCTGCCGAGTGTATTGCGATCATGATAGACCTGTTCGCGGGCCTGGTTTTTTGCGGCCTCGAATGAGACTGGAGCGGCAAGCAGCGTACTACTGAGTAACCACAGCGCCAGCAGGGAGGCGCCAAGCCCGTAACGGCTAAATCGATACATTGAACGGCTTATAGCAATGTACAACCGGGGTCCCGGCTACTTCTGGGCGGGAGTATACGTGATCTGTCTGATAATGCAGGTGCTGTTGAGGCACCAGATAAATGCTCACACATTTCGGGGTCTTATACCTGTATTCGGCTGCTAAGCTGTTTTACAAATGTCGTGAAATTCACGGCGAAATAACGGATCTGATTTCCCAACCACTCAGGAGCAACCATGGTCCCCTTCAGACATTCACTGATTTTTCTCGCCACCCTTGGGCTGTTGACCGCCTGCGATAACTCATCGAATCCGGGTAACCAGGAGCAGCTTTCAGCACCTACCAGCGCTGTCGAGGCAGCGCCGGAAGAGGCGGCTCCCGTTGCTACCGACACAGAAACTGCCGAAACGATGGCGGCACCTGATCAGGACGAAATGGAAACAACTGACTCTGGTTCGTCTTTTTCGATGACCGAGATCGCGCAGTTCGAGTCACCCTGGGCCATGACATTCCTGCCAGACGGTCGCCTTCTGGTGACGGAGATGGCAGGCAACCTGCGTCTGCATGATCTGGGGGCAGGCGAAACCGAGAGTATTGAGGGCGTGCCCGACGTCGTTCATGCCGGGCAGGGCGGATTGGGTGATGTGCTGTTGCACCCGCAATTTGCAAGTAACCAGCAGATCTATATCAGCTATGTCGAGGCTGGTGACGGTGGCTCCGGTGCTGCGGTAGCCCGGGCCCGGCTGGTATTGGACGAGAATGGTGGTGGCTCGCTTGAGGATCTGGAAGTGATCTGGCGGCAGACGCCGAAGATGTCTGGCGATGGTCATTTCGGCCACCGTCTTGCATTTGATGATGAGGGAATGCTCTGGATCAGCTCCAGCGAACGTCAGGAGTTTGATCCTGCCCAGGACATGACGGGCAACCTGGGCAAGATGGTCAGACTGAACGACGATGGTAGCGTGCCTGAGGGTAATCCCTTTACCGATCAGAGCGAGGTCGCGGCCCAGGTCTGGTCATTGGGGCACCGAAATATCCTGGGCATGGTCTTCGATGCTGAAGGCAGGTTGTGGGCCCATGAAATGGGTCCCAAAGGTGGCGATGAGCTGAATCTGATCGAAAAAGGTGCCAATTACGGTTACCCAATAGTATCCAATGGCGAGCACTATGACGGCAGGCCCATCCCCGATCACGATACTCGTCCAGAGTTTGAAGCGCCCGTTATCAGCTGGACGCCGGTTATCTCACCAGCGGGCTTCATCATCTATGACGGAGAGCTTTTTCCTGAGTGGCAAGGCAGCGGCTTTATCGGTGGCCTTTCGTCTCAATCCCTCGTGCGTGTCGAGTTCGATGGAGAGAGTGCGCGGGAGGCAGAACGTTTTGACTTGCAACAACGTGTGCGTGAGGTTGAGCAAGGTCCGGACGGGGCGATCTGGCTACTGGAAGATGGTAAACGGGGAGGCAACGGCTCGCTGCTGAAGTTGACGCCCCAGTAGTAGGTCTGCGGCAGAGCCAGCTTATTTCTGGCTCTGCTACTAAGTTTTAAGCATCACCTCTGCGCCGTATCTGTGCCGTGCTGAATAAAGTTGGTGGTTGTAAACAACAGACACACATTTTACTTGAATTGATTTGAAATGGTCATGGCGTGATTTATTGTATTACCAGTAACAATGAACTGCCCGCATAGAGTATCGCCATGATCAGAACACTGATAGCTCGTTTAGTTGGGCGCAGCTCGAGCCAGAACCAGATTCTGGAGCAAGCACTTGACGCCGTTGTATCGATTGACGCAAGAAACAATGTGACTTTTTTCAACGCTGCGGCTGAACGACTCTGGGGTATATCGAGGCGAGAGATCCTTGGCCAGAATGTTAACAAACTGGTCCCGATGTCGATTCGTGCAAGCCATGACGATCTGGTTAACGCTAACCGGATCACCGGTCAGGACAAAATAGTCGGCACATCCAGGGACGTACTTATCGAACGCGCCGACGGCGGCAAGATATGGGCAAACCTTTCGCTGTCGAAAGTCAGAATGGGCCGAGAGATTACCTACACTGCGTTTGTCAAGGACATCAGCGCGGAGCGCAATAACCGGGAAAGTATTCGACAGATACTCGAGCAGAGTATTGATGCGGTTGTCAGTATTGACGAGTTGAACTGCGTAACATTTTACAACGCCGCCGCTGAACGCTTGTGGGGTTACGCGGCTGGTGAGGTCATTGGTAAGAATGTTCGTATGTTGGTACCTCGAGTTATCCAACATCAACATGATGACTTGGTTAACGCCAACCGGCGCACCGGAGTCGACAAGATTGTCGGCACCTCCAGGGAAGTTGAAATTGAACGCAAGGATGGCAGTAAACTCTGGGGTAGCCTGTCTCTTTCAAAGGTACAGCTTGAAGGTAAAACACTGTACACCGCCTTCATCAAGGACGTTACCGCTCAAGTTATGCAACGCGAAAGAGTCCGACTTCTCTCGCTTGTGGCAGACGAAACGGACAATGCAGTCATCATTACCTGCCCCGAGGGTCTTATTGATTATGTCAATCCAGGGTTTGAGCGCCTGACCGGATATAAGTTGTTTGAGGTGCAGGGTAAAAGGCCTGGCCCACTGTTGCAGGGTCCTCATACAGATAGTGTAACGGTCGCGAATATCCGGTCAAAACTTCATGCCCAGGAGCCATTTTATGATGAAATCCTCAACTATGATCGCCATGGCAAACCCTACTGGATTTCGTTAGCCATCAACCCGGTTTTTGATGAATCAGGACAACTCAAACAGTTCATATCCATTCAGGCCAACATTACAGATACTAAACTCAAGGCGCTGGACTTTACCGTCAAGCTCCACGCTATAGGTGCTACTAACGCGATACTCGAGTGGAATGCTCAGGAAAAGGTGGTAGATGCCAACCCCTTCTTGCTCGAACTGCTCGGTTACTCCTCGGTCAAGGACCTGCCAGGCACTCAGTTCGACCTGGAAAACTTTGTAGATCGGGCCGGATTGACGCAGCTCAAGCAAGGCCAACCTGTACAAATGGACAAGACCGTTTTCGACAAACAGGGCAAAACCCACTGGTTGTCAGCTACCATCAGCCCAGCGCGGGGATTTGATGGGGCGATCCACAAATATGTGATGTTCGGGACTGACTCGTCTGTACGCATGCAAACCATCGAAAAAACCAAGGAGGCCATGCAACAGGTGGTCGACTCGAGCCAGCGGATAGGCGCTATTGTTTCCACCATCAACGGGATTGCTGCACAAACCAACTTGCTATCCTTGAATGCCGCTATCGAAGCCGCAAGGGCCGGAGAAGCGGGTCGAGGGTTTGCCGTTGTTGCGGATGAAGTGCGACAACTGGCCATGCGATCAGGCGCCTCGGCAAAGGAAATCAATGAGCTACTGAGTGAAACGGTGTCGCGCATTGACGGTTTGGCAGATACCCTCAGCCGTTTGTCCAACAGAGGAGGCAGTGGCTAGCTTCCAAACCCCAGTTACACCTAGTACTTCGTGTCTGCATCCACCAACTCGCGACCAGCTAACCGCACTGTATTTCGTCCTGCCGCTTTGCATTCATACAGCGCGGCATCTGCCTGAGCGATGAGGCTGTTGCCGTTGTCTTTGGCGTTTGGCACACCGACCCACACGCCGGCACTGAAGCTCTGGGGAATGCTTTGCTCGCCAAACTGGGTGTGATTCTCTGAAATGGCAAGGCGCAGATCTTCTGCCGCTTTCATGGCCCCCTCCACGGTGACGCCGGGCATCATCAGCAGGAACTCTTCTCCGCCGTAGCGGCCCAGACGGTCGGTCTGTCGCAGTCTATTTTTCATCTGTTCAACGCAGTGCCGCAACACCTCGTCGCCAGCCAGGTGTCCATGCTGGTCGTTGATATTCTTGAAATGATCCAGGTCGATTATGACGATGGCCAGGTTCGTCTCAGTCCTTCGCGCACGTTCTATTTCACGCTCAAGCTCTTCCAGAATGGCGCGTCGGTTGGGTATGCCGGTGAGGGCATCGCGCAGGGCAAGATACTTGAGCGCTGCCTCACTGCGCTCCTTGGACATCAGCACCAATCCCAGCGAAAGCATCATCACCGTCACCGTACCCAGGCTGATGGAAATGGATTGCCTGAGGTTACTGACGTCATAGCGCATTTCCACTGCGCTGCCCCCAACAATGGAGACAACTCGGATAAGGACGCCTATCAGACTGATACCAGCGCCGACAATCAGCAGAATATGAGCGCGTCCGCCCGGCTGGGCGAAATGTGCTGCCCAGCGGATGATGAATGCGCACTGGATCATGAGTATTACCGACGCCACCAGTGTTCGCGGCTCCAGCGTATTGAGCAGTAGGGTCAGCAGGAGTATCTGGCAGACCGGCAGGCTGAACAGCCAGAACCAGGGTACGCGGTGCTCGGCGATACGGAAAATACTCGCGGTGTAGAAGGCCACTGCGACTGAAAGCAGTGAGTTGGGCACCGCGTAGGTAATCCACAGGGAGGCATGGCCGAACAGGGTGAAGCACACGTAGGCCAGAGCGTGTGCCAGCAACCCGGCCCCTACCGTCAGCATGCCGTCGCGTTGGTTGAAGCGCCCGACAACCAGCAGACAAAAGGCCATGATCAATGCCACCCAGGCCACAGAGGCGAAGATGGTTGGCGTGTGAGCGATCATGGGTAAAGCACCGCGCAGGCCGGGCGGCCCGGATGGTTTGTAACTGGAAGAGAGAAGGGCGCCGGTACGTTTATTTTTTTGCCTATACCAAGTACATCTGACGTCTAGCTCGCAGATTGTTCACGTGTGTTGCCGTCAAAGTGTCTTGTCGTGGTTTTTGGTTTCCTTGTCTAGGAAATATAGCAGGTCAGCACGCGGTTGCAGAGGCTTATGCCGCAGAATAATGGATAAAGATAGTGCTGTACCGACAGTGCAGATCCGGCGCACATTGCAGCCATCTAGTATCAGCTGCCCGATTCTACCGATTTGTGAGCAGATCGCGGCGAGCACCAAAAGGAGCGGGAAATGAATGATTTTGCAGGCAAGACCGTTGTTGTCAGCGGCGGCGCCGAGGGCATTGGTTTAAGTATTGCTCTGGCGATGGGCAAGCAGGGCATGAACGTCGTCTTGGGGGATATAGATGCGCATCAGTTGCAGCTCGCAGAACAGGAACTGCGCCAGGCGGGCATCCAGGTACTGACCGTGCAGATGGACGTAACCCAGATTGATCAGTGGCAAGCGCTTGCTGCACAAGCCATTGAACGCTTTGGCAAGATTCACATGCTGGTCAACAACGCTGGCGTGGGCGGCGGTACCGGCAGCATCGAGCAAATGGACAACACCGAGTGGCGTTGGGTAGTGGACGTTAACCTCATGGGCGTTATCAACGGCACCCAGGTTATGATCCCCCACATCAAGCAGCACGGCGAAGGCGGCTGGCTGCTGAATGTTGCCTCCATGGCCGGTATGGGCGGCGTGCCCTACGGCGGAGCCTACACGGCCACCAAGGTCGCCGTTGTGGGTATGTCGGAAAGCTGGTTTGCCGAATTGAAGCCACACAACATTCAGGTGTCTGTGCTGTGCCCGGCATTTGTAAAAACGCGCATCAATTTGTCCGCGCGTAACAAGCAAAGCAGCTACAAAGGCCAGAGCGCCAAGCGCGAAGCCTCGCCACAGCAGGCAGCAATGGCGGCGCAGATGCAAAAGATCATCGATAACGGTTTGCCGGTTGAGATTGTGGGAGAGCGCGTGGTGGAGGCCCTGAACGCCAAGGAGCTGTACATCTTCACTCATCCCAACTATCGCCCAACAACTCAAGCCCGTGCCAAAGCCATCGATGAGGCATTTGAGCGTGCCGCTGCCAGCCCGTTGCTGGCTGATGTGGCGGGTCAGGAAGTTATCAGCTTCGGTTGAGGGGTGAGGGGAGTTGGGCGGCTAAGAGATCAGGGTCAGGCCTTGCTTTTTGCTCTGCTGGCGATCCGAATTACCTGGAAATAGTGCAAGCCAAAGTGGTTGTCGATGAATTTATCGCCGTGCAACCACTGATGCGGGGGAGGGTAAGAGGCAAGGCCAGACTCCTGGTTTTCAACGAACCCTGGTTTTGCCTAGTTGGATATCCATCATGGCCGTATCTCCAGCGATTGAATCCGGTCATTTTTAAGAACGAACAGGTGATCGAGCTCAAGCGGGCTCCCGGGGAAGTCTCCAACGATCCGCGCTTCGACAGTGAGGTGATTTCCCGCACTGGAGGCACTAAGCGGCGTTACCGTGAATGAGAAGGCCTCCCGGACCTGGCGTTGCCAGGACTCGATGGCCTTGATCCCCTGGTGCTTCTTTTCTTCGTCGATGACGTTGGCGTCCACCGCAAAGCAATCAGCCACTCGCGACGGATCAGCTCCATTGGAAATTTCAAAAAAGAGGGTTACTGCATCAGGTAGCTGGATGTTCATCGCCTATCTCCTATAACGGTTGGAAAGTCCCGCCGGGGCAGCTGAAACGTCATGCCGCCCTTACCAACAGGTCTTGCAACTATATTAAGGCTAGGGAATAAGTTCGACAATTAGGATAAAGTGCAATGACCTATCCCGAAAAACAGGATGGTCTTATGTCACGTTATCGACCAACTCTGCTGGAGCTGGAAGCTGCCCTGGCCGTTGCGAGCCGTGGCTCGTTTCGTGCAGCAGCGATTGATGTGGATATGTCGGCCACCGCACTCAGCAACACCATTGCCAGACTCGAAGGCGGATTGGACACGCGGCTGTTCAATCGAACTACGCGCAGCGTGGCGTTGACCGAAGCTGGAGGGATATTCGTCGACCGAGTTGGGCCGGTATTACAAGACATGCACAGCGCTCTCGACTATGTGCGCTCGCATAGCACAATCCCCTCAGGCACATTGCGCATCAATACATTCGCAAGCGCGGCGAGGGAAATCCTCTCGCCCCTCGTGCTGAACTTTATGCGGCAACACCCGAAGGTGGAAATTGACCTAATGACCGAAGGTCGCCTGGTGGACATCGTCGCTGAAGGGTTTGATCTGGGGGTACGAGCGCGGCACCTGGTTCCCCGCGACATGATCGCTATTCCACTCGGGCGGCCGCAGGGCAATGCTGTGGTTGCCTCGCCCGCCTTTCTGGAAAAATACGGCTTACCTGAAACGCCTGCGGATCTGCTGTACTTCCCCTGCATCCGTATCCGTCTGCCCAACGGCGCCTCCTATCCGTGGTTGTTCGAGGGCAACGGCGAGGCGCTTAGAATCGATGTCACCGGACAATTGACCCTCGACGAACCGAGCCTGGCGAAAGCGGCCGTTCTGGAGAGCGTGGGGCTTGGCTTTTTTATGGCGTGCGACGTCCGGACCGAGATCGAGACGGGACAGTTCGTCCAGGTGCTGAGAGACTGGACGCCGCCGCGGGACTCGCTCTGCCTGTACTACCCCAACCGGCGCAATCCTTCCGCCGCACTCAAGGCCTTTACTGAATTCGCCCGATGCCAGGTTAGCAACTTATAGACCTGCCCCGCTTTTTTATCAGCTTCGGCCTGGCGGTGATGGTAATGAAGAGCTCATATCTTCTCGTCCGGGCGTAAAATATGCGGGCTAGCCAGCGGCTCCCCTTTGGTGTTGAACAAGGGGTTGGGTCGCCCTTGACCGCTGAGTTTCCAGCCAATGATTTTCATCAGGAGCTTGCCAACATAGCCACGTGCGGGTGCCGCATCCAACTGGCTTTTGGGTATTTGACCAGTCGCCCCACGCAGATTGACACAAGCGCGTACCGGACCAAGCTTGGCTTCGCGTTCAGGATCGACAATAAAGCTGTGGATTAACCCAATCATCGGCACCCGAGGCGCCAGGCTATTGCACAGGGGAGTGTTACAGCAGCCGGCATACCAGCGATAAAGACCTTTTTCGCTCAGGCGCAGGCAGCGAATCTGTTCCAGGCCCTGTTGAATTTGCACGCGTGCAGGCGGCAACTGGTAGATGTCGGTACCGCCTTGCTCGTCGAGAACCTCTGCGCCCGCCTTGAGGGCGTGGGCAAAGGCCTGGCAGTCCTTGCAGTAACAGATGACGCGGGTACCGTCCGCTGGATTCACTTTGATAGCGCGGCCTTTTATCTGGCCACAACGACACTGAAGTGCCAGGTTATCCATTATCTTGCTCCTTGCAGTGTTTATCCGACGGGTGTTCACGGACAGGTCTTGCTTTGCACTGACAATCCAACTTACCCGGGAATAGACCCGGCCGTGCTGTCGGGTGCGGTCCCGTTCAGGGGCGGTGCGCGGTCAGCAGGATGTTATCCTCTGGTCCTCCGATCAGAAGCAACGCGCCCGCATCATCGATGTCGAAACGCCGCACCTGTTCCAGTGCATCCAGCACTCCCTGCTCTTGCGTCATTAGTGCGTCTCGGCATGCCATCATCGTCGAGCCCACCTGCCTGAAGGTCAGTCCCTCTCCGGTCAGGTCATACCCGCCCATGAATCGATTGCACCCCGTACCACCCGATACGCGGCCACCCTCGCTGAACTCGATGGTGACGGTTGTGCTGTCTATGACCTCCTTGTTAGCTACTTCTTGGATCTGCCATACAACCCCGGTCAGCAGACTGCTCGGGTCGCCGCCGCAGCCATGCAACTCGCGATCGTCCAGTTTCAGCATTGCCCTGTGCGGATGAGGCATGCCGGTGGCGTTGTCGCGACAAAGCTGCTCCCTCAATGTCAGACTTGCATTGATTCCCGGCATATCGAACAGATAGGTTCCGGGTGCGACCAGCACCTCGGGGCGCGGAGCCGTGCGCGTCAAGGCCCCGTAATCTGCCACAACGTCAACCTGGGTCTCTGTAATCTCAAGATTCCAGCCCGGCTCGTTCCCAGACGCGTTATATGGCTCGGCGCTTTTGTCTATCAGTGTGCATTCAGGCAGTTCGTCTCCCGCGACGATGACCATGGCCGACTTGCCCTTGGACCATAACTCGGTCCTGTCATCACCTTCGGCTACATACCGCGCGCCGGACGCTGCGATGGTTTCAACCATCCTGTAGTCCTGTCCGTGCACACGCATGATGGCGTCATTGTCGATGACTCCGAAGAGAGCCTCGGTTCCGTCACAGTCGAATCGGCTGGCGAAGGACAGCGGTGTAACGCTTTCGAGACGCATAGCACCCAAATCGACAGGTTCCGCTCCGCGAGCGAATCCGACATCCTCCGCGAGCCACAAGGGCTGACCGTTGACGCTAATGACCGCACGTAAACTGCCCGAGATATCACTTGGCACCTCTAGGGAAAAGGGTAGCGGCACCTGCTGGCCTTCGGTCTTGTAACGCTTGAAGCCTAACTGCGTACCAAATGCACCTTGGGCGGCTACAGACACCTCCGCATCCAGCGGTAAGGCGATCCTTGGAAGATAAATGAGCTGCCCGGAAATTTGCCGGCTGTGATCTTGGGCATGAGATGCCGTCGATACGCTGACAGTCAATATGAGGAAAAGCGAAAAAAGACGCATCAGGTTTCTCCGAAGTAATCATGCGACGTACCTGAGCCTTTATTTTATTCACGCAGATGTCAATATTTCCGCGCTCGCTCCGGCTGCACACTGAACCCGGCTCTGTTGCTGGTCAGGGCTTAATCGCCACTTTCAATACGCCGTCGCGCTGGTGGCCAAACAGTTCGTAAGCATCCACAATCTTATCCAACGCGTACTCGTGGGTCACCAGCGGCGCGAGGTCCAGCCGGCTTGATTCAAGCACATTCATCAGGCGCCGCATGCGTTCCTTGCCACCCGGGCACAGGGCGGTATTGATCTTGTGATCGCCGAGCCCGGCTGCGAATGCGCCCAGCGGGATGATCAGATTCTCGGAGTACACCCCCAGACTGGAGAGCGTGCCGCCGGGTTTGAGTACCTGCAGTGACTGGGCGAACGTCTGCTGGGTGCCGAGCGCTTCGATTGACGCGTCTGCGCCTCGCCCGCCGGTGAGCTTCATGACTTCTTCCACTACATCGCAGTTGCGGTAATCAAGGGTGATGTCGGCGCCGAGTTGGCGGGCAATGCCAAGGCGGTGGTCGTTGCCGTCCACTGCGATGATGGTGGTGGCGCCCAGTAGTCGAGCGCCGGCGGTGGCACACAGACCGATCGGGCCCTGGGCGAAGACCACGACAGTATCACCGATTCTGATATTGGCGTTCTCCGCGCCCTTGAAGCCGGTGGACATAATGTCCGGGCACATCAGCACCTGTTCGTCAGTCAGGCCATCCGGGATGGGCGCCAGGTTGGCCTGCGCATCGGGCACCAGTACGTACTCGGCCTGGGTGCCGTCGATGATATTGCCGAAGCGCCAGCCGGCTGTAGCCTTGTAACCGTGGCAGCCGCACTTGCCCTCAGCGGTCAGGTAGCTTCCATCCTGTGAAGCGAGGCCATCCTGCGCGGCATAGGAGTTGAAGTTCGGACAAATGGCGCCGGCAATCACGCGCTGGCCTTCGCGGTAACCCTGCACGGCGCTGCCCAGTTTCTCGATCACACCGACAGGCTCGTGCCCGATAGTCAGGCCTTTCGCTACCGGGTACTCGCCCTTGAGGATGTGAATGTCCGTGCCGCAGATCGTGGTGGTGGTAATACGTACCAGCGCATCGTTAGGGCCTACGCCTGGAATGGGCTTGTCAGCCAGTTCGATTCGTCCGGGCTCAATAAAGATCGCCGCCCTCATCATCTCAGCCATGGCAGTTTCTCCAGATAGTGGATGGCGAATCACGGTCGTAATTCACCTGAGCCCTCAAAGCCTAGTTCGCTTAGGCTTTTAGAAGCTTGACCTGGGTCATGAAACCGATAGGGGGCGTCGTGACCTCCGCAATTTTCTCTGATCCCATTTAGTCTCCATTCAGTCCATTTATCTCATGGTTGGCAGATCAATGCTGCGTAACCGCGACACCAGAAAATCAACGGCCACTTTGACCTTCGGCACATGGTAGCGTTGCTTCTGATATAGAAGAAATATCGCCAGTCGGGGATTCTGTGTCACATGCAAGGGGTGATCGAGAATTACCTCACACAGCGATCCGTCTTCCAGCGAGGGGGCGAGCGACCAGCGCGGCGCCATCATGATCCCTTTCCCGGCAACCGCTTGTTGTCCTAGCCAGTTCCCGTTGTTGGAAATCGCGAATGCCGGCGCCGACACATCGCGCCACTCCTCTTCGATTTTACAAAGCCAGGGGTTTGGGCCGGTGGGCGTTCGAAAATACAGCCCTTTGTGGTGGCGTAGTTCCAATACGGATTCCGGGGCCCCCATCTGCTCGATGTAGGAGGGCGCCGCCACCAGAATGAATTCATTGTCCATGAGTCGGATTGCCTGCACCCGCTCATTCGGCGCATACCCACCCCGGATGGCGATGTCGACCTCATCCCTGCCCAGGGTCATCACTTCATCGGTGAGACTTACATCCAGGATGACCTCCGGAAAAAGGGTCCTGAATTCGTCCAGTAAGGGAAGCACCTTGCTTTCACCAAAGCCGGCCATCGCGCTAATGCGCAGCTGGCCCATGGGTCTTGCCTGGTAGCTACGCACGGCTTCGTCAATCTGGTCCAGTTGATGCAGAATGTCCTGCACCTGCTCGTAGTACATCTTGCCGATCTCGGTAGGCTGCACCACGCGAGTCGTCCGCTTCAACAAGTTTGCTCCCAGGCTACCCTCCAGGTCGGCAACACGCCTCGACAACGACGACGGTGGGACTGAGTAGGCCTTTGCTGCTTGGGTAAAACTGCTGGTTTCCACTACTTTGCAGAAGTAGCGCAGCGCTTTGAGCTGATCCATGGGGCTTCCCGGGTTTGATCCGTCACATCGGTTCTATTGCTTTTATAGCAATAGTATTACCCAGAATGGGCCGTTTTTATACGTGAATAGGTCAGGAATACTGCTTACCTCACGCTCAAGATAAAAACTGGAGACGCCCATGAGCACTTTTATAAAAATCCAACCCGTTGCCCATCCTTCCGGCAACTCTATCGGGCCAGATCTGTTCATACCCTTGAACAAGAAGCGCGGCAATATTCACGGTTTAGCGATACCAGAGCACCTGGTTCAGGCGCCTGAACTGCTGAAAAAGCTCACGCCTTACGTAATGGCTTCCCTCTTATTGTTAACGACTCTGGTGTGGCCGAGCATCGGCCATGCTGAAAATGCTCTCAATTTGGCGGCAGGTGGCCATGGACCTTCGCCACGAATAGCCGGAGATATAGACAGCTGGACGGCCCTGGCAATTCTTCTGCTATCGGTTTCCACCGCCTGGGCATTAAATTATCAAGCTCCAATAGTGCGAGGGTTTGGGAGCATCTTGTCAGCATCCGGTTGTCTGGCTGTTGCTGCCTGGTTTTTCTGGTTTGTGATTGGCTCAGGGTTCCTGGAAAACCCCAAACCGAACCAAACACCCCTGGACTCAGCCAAACCGGCTTTGCTCTGGATACAAGGCAGTATTGCCTTGCTGGCTGGATTGTTTTTACTGCTTGTGGCCCGCAGGCAGTTTGCCAGTAACAAGACACTGATTTTATCAATGGAAAATGAGCAACAGCGCTACGGACGCGTATCTCGCTTCCTGCACTGGACGATAGCAATACTCTTTCTGGCGCTTATACCGATGGGGATTTTCGCGTCTATCATTCCCGAAGGCACCGAGTATCGGAACGCCTACTATGTGGTGCATAAAACTCTGGGCGTCGTTGTCTTTGCTTTGCTGCTCACGCGCCTGGTCTGGAATCGGATATCGAAACGCCCCGAACTGGACCCGTCGCTCAAGCCCTACGAGCGTAAACTCGCGCACGGGGTGCATATCGCTTTGTACGGCATGATGATTGCGATACCGGTCACCGGATTTGTCATGACCAGCTTCCATGGTTATCCCACCTTCTTTTTTATCTGGGAATTGCCGCCGCTGTGGGCACCCAGCGATACCGCGACCATCATTTGGGGCACCCTGCACAAGTACCTGCTGCCTTACTTGCTGTATATCATTCTAGGTGCGCATATCCTGGGCGCTTTAAAGCATCACTTTGTGGACAAGCATAGCGCTGCGTTCAAACGCATGGTGGGCTGACGGCTCACTCCACCAGTCTGATCAGGCCTTCCTGTGCTACCGAGGCGACCAACTGCCCATCCCGGGTAAAGATACTGCCTCGGTTCAGTCCGCGCGAGGCACCGGACCAGGGGCTGTCCATGACATACAGCAGCCAGTCCTCGGTTCGAATCTCGGCGGCGTGGAACCAGACCGCGTGGTCGATGCTGGCAGAACGTATTTGAGAATGGCGCCAGGTCATTCCATGGGGTCGCAAGCAGGTGCTGAGCAAGGACAGATCCGACGCATAGGCCAGAATGGCTCGCTGCAATGCCGCGTCGCTCCCTATCGACTCGCGACAGCGAAACCACGTCTTTTGCTGGTCCATGGGCTCGACAGTCATAAAGCTCGCCTCACCGCTGACTGGGCGGACCTCGAAGGGGCGCTCCCGGATCAGAGCATGGTAAAGCTTCTCGGGGAGTTGCTCTGCGTGCGCCCGGGCCAGATCCTGCTCATTAGGCAAGCCTTCGGGCCCCTGCGCCTCTGGCCGCGGTTGTTGATGGGCCAGTCCTGGCTCGAGCGCTTGAAACGAAGCCGTCAGGCTGAAGATCGGTTTGTCATTCTGACGGGCAACGACTCGGCGGTTGCTGAAGCTACGACCGTCCAGGTCGGCGAAGACTTCATAGTGGATCGGCAGGTCGCTGTCGCCGGGACGCATGAAATAGTTGTGGGCCGAATGGACCTGTTTCTCAGGAGCCACCGTGTTAGAGGCCGCCATCAGCGCCTGGGCCAGTACCTCTCCGCCGAAGATGCGGCCGTGATCGCCCTCACGGCGATGTCCAATAAAGCGGGTCTCGTCGATCTGGTCTACGCCCAGCAGATCGGACAGCAGGGTCTTGCGTTTCGGTTCGTTCATGGGGGCAGGGTCTCGTGCCAATGGGGGAGAGGGCCAAGGCCGAGCAGGACTTTATCACAGACCGCCGGTGCTGATTGTGACCGCGCGATAAGCATCAATAGCCTCTCGCGCATTGTCTGCACTGCCCTTTTGGCTGTTCTGATAGTGCTTCAGCGTCTTGTGCAGGTAACGCCTTGCAATGCTCTCCTGCGCGGGAGTACCTGCCTGCCAGATCTTATCGCCCACGGGGCTGATCTTATGCCACTCGGCAATTCCCTTCTGGTCTGCCGAGACGAGCAATACCTCATAAAAACGCTGGTTGTCGCTCAGCAGCACTTCCTCTTTTAGCCTGAAATCCAGAGCAATTAATTGCTGGCGCAGATCGTATTCCTGATGAACCGGGCAGAGCAGGAAATCGAGCTGGGCGCCGGGATGCGTGCGATGAATCTCCTGAATAAAGCGCGTAATCAGCTCTCCACCCACGCCGGCAATGATGATCAGGTGTTTGCCGGGATAGTGCTCCAGCGGCAATGCGGCAGTGTCCAGGCAGTGGGTATGCCAGCTGTAATCTGCTACTGGATAAAAGCGCTGGAGTTTTTCGTTCAACTGATTGATCAGCCCGGGCAGCACGTCAACAAAGTGGATGTGCGGTGCCGCCTGATCGAAGAGCAGCGCTGCCCCTAGCAAGCCGTGATCACAACAGCAGTCCCATATGTGGGTATAACCGGGCGGGACCATGGATCTGATTTGTTTGAGGCGTTTGCTGAGTTTCACGATGGGGCCTGGGGCGCATGGCGGGAAAGTGCGCGGGGTGATTGGGGGCAGATAAAGTTTCCGGTAAAAGCTTATCTGACCCCAGTTACTGATTATTCCAATCCCTTCACTAATATAGAGTTCGCTGTACTTCCGGCGTTACGGTGCTTCGATATAGCTTGATACTCAGCCGATGTCATCCAGGCTAAAGCCGACTTTTTCGATGGGAACTCAATAATAACCGACCGAGTATCATCCCATTCGCCCATTAATACCGTTGGATCTTCATCGACACTCAATAGCTTCCCGTCGAATTTCTTGAAGACCTCTGCGAAGCCGGCTTCATATTGATCGTACTCGCTACGATCATGAATTTTAAATCTGGCAATTATATAAACGGACATGGTGTTTTTCTCCTGAATTTGCTTGGATTTTAGCGTAAGCAGGTCCAGAAGAACATTGGCCCGATGTGTGCGGGTTTGTCTGGTTCCTTGCTGGTCGTCCTGATTTTCCTGCACTGGCGGCAAGGACTGAGTTGCCAGGCACGGCACTTAATTGCTCGGCGCATCCTCGCGCCAGTTGTCTGCTACCTGTGTACCCCGGGCTTCATTGACCGGCAACACACAGATGATCGCAATCACGAACAGTACCAGGCAGAACAGAATGGCGTCGGCCAGACCAAAGGCCCATTGAATCAACCCCAGCCCGACGATGCCGAACACCGCTGCCAGTTTCGACGACATGCCCCAGAAACCGAAAAACTCGGCTGATTTGCCATTGGGCGTCAGCACGCCAACCAGGGCGCGCCCGGCAGACTGGGAGGAGCCCAGGCTGGTGCCCGCCAGAACGCCCGCGAACAGGAACACATACTGCGCCTGCCAATCCACACCAAACCAGCGGCCGAGCAGGGCGGTGAAGGCGGGCGTCTGCCAGATCGCCACAATGGCCAACAGCCAGAGCAGCAGCGAAATGATGTAGGTGGTGCGTGCGCCTATGCGGCTTTGGATGAAGCCAAAGCCGATAGCACCGATGGCCGCAGTGACCTGTACCGTCACGAACATGTAATTGCGTACCGCTTCGTCCCAGCCGATAACCTGGGCGCCGTAGATGAACGAGAAGGCGATGATGATGTAGATGCCGGCCATGGCGAAAAAAATCGATATCAGCAAGGTGCGCAGATCGCGAAACTGCTGAATCTCTGCCAGGGTGCGCTTGATGCGGGCCACGCCCACTTCCATCAGACCTTGGCCAGGCGGAAGCTTTTGCGCTGTTCCTCGCTCGCGTACCCAGAGGAAGGTCGGAATAGCCGCCAGCAGAAAAAAGATCCCGGCAAAAGGGCCGACCCAGCGAATGGTGTTGTAGTTTTCAAGAGTCACGTCGCCGAGAAAGAACAAGGTGAAAGCGGTGGCGATCAAGCCGCCGATATAACCCATGCCCCAGCCAAGGCCGGAGATCCAGCCCAATGCCTGGCGTGGGCCAAGGTCAGTCAGAAAACTGGAAATGAAACCTTCGCCCATTGAATAGGCGAAGTTCGACAGCAGGATCAGCAGCATTGCTACTGCAATCCAGCCAGGTTCGACGAAATAGAGCAGGGCGGTGGTAAATACCGTGAGCAGGTAGCTGGCAAACAGAAAGCGTTTGCGACTGGCCGAATAATCCATGATCGCGCCGCAGAGCGGGTTGGCGACCACCACCATCAGATAGCTGGCGGCCAGAGCCAAACTCCAGAACAGATTGCCCAGACGGTAGTCCGGCGCATCGCCGACAATGACGCGGGTAAAGAGGTCGCCGTAGATCACGGTAATGATCAGCAGGGTATAACCCTGGTTGGCGAAGTCGAACATTCCCCAGCCGAAAATTTCGCTTTTAGGAGCCAGTTCAGTCGTTTGCATTATGGAGTCCTTGGCGGCGGAGCAGCGTTGTTGCCAAGCGTACCTGATTAGACAGCTTCAGGCTGCATCCTTACCCAGGTTATGTTTATCTTGAAATATAAATATTGACACAAACGGTATGTGCTGTACGATTGGCCGCGTTAGGAAGTTATGATTTATATTGTAAAACCGCTCGATCCCTGCCAGTAGTTAACAACTCCGCAGCATGTAATCGTCCCGTCTTTTAGTAATAGAATCTTTCCGGCAGCATCGGTCCAACTGGACCATCAATAATATATTTGTAGGTACGATAATGTCAGCAGTAACTGGTACGGTTAAGTGGTTCAACGAAGCAAAAGGTTTCGGTTTTATTGAGCAAGAGTCTGGAGCAGACGTTTTTGCTCACTTCAGCGCCATCGTCGGCTCAGGTTTCAAAACCCTGAACGAAGGCCAAAGTGTTAGCTTCAACGTGACTCAAGGCCAGAAAGGCCTTCAGGCAGAGAACATTCAAGCTATTTAAGATAGTTTGGCGCGGCGCCCTGGCGCTGATGTTCTAAAAAAGGCGGCTCCCTGACGGGAGCTGCCTTTTTTTGTGGGTACGGCGCAGTTCTTCAGTCATTACCGTCTGAGCCCTGTTACCAAGGACAGAAATTGAGAGGCTTTCGGGCGCTTTGGCGATTGTTGAATACGTGGGACTGTTGCGCGGGTGGCCTGTCATGCAACTGGACAGCACCCTGGTTTGAAGATAACTTCTTTGCTTCCTGTAGATCTTCTTAAACACCTTCCCATACACATCATCAGAGGCATCAATGGCTCGATTTCCGCTCCGCGTCCTCGGACTGCTTCTGCTGACGGCTACCATCACCGTGGCGAGCTGCCAGGCGGTGTTCCATGGGGCCGAGCTGCCGTCGCTACCGGCGGCTCTGGAATTCACGGAAGATTGACCAAACCATGAAAGAATTGCTACGCCAGAGCCGGGCCTGGGTACCGGTGTTGAAATCGGCGGCTCTGTTCCTGCTGCCGTTTCCGCTGTTGATTGCCTTCTTTGTGGCTCTCATCGACGGCGATGTCGGTCGGCTCGCCGCTATCAGCGGAGCCATCTTTGCATTCTTCGGCGCCGGTGTGCTCACCTGGCGAGGTCTGGTCGCTCAGGCGCGCTTCTTTCTCGGACAACAGCTCGATCCGCCGACAGTGCCGCTGAAGACCGTGAGCGCGATCCTCACCGCGCTCGGCACCGGTCTCGCGGCTGCCGCCGGGGGGCACGGTCTGGCCGGCGTCGGCGCTTTTGCTGCGCTGGCGGCGGTGGGCTACTTCTGCTTCTATGGCCGCGACCCCAAGCGCAAGCGCATCGATCTGCCGGAGGTGGCCGGAGTAGACCGTGACGCCGTCATCGTCCAACTCAAGCAGGCCTACGGGCGGCTGCAGGGCATCGAGGCTGCCGCTCGCTCCATTGCCGTGCCGGAGTTCGTCGAGCGCTTGAAACGGATCATCGGCATCGGCAGGCAAATCCTCGCGGAGATCGAGCGGGATCCGCGCGATGCCGCCCGGGCGCGGCGATTCCTGCACCTGTACCTCGACAGCGCCGAGAAGGTTACGGTGGAGTATGCGCGCACTCACCGCCAGATCCGTAGTCGCCCGCTTGAGCAAAACTTCCGGCAACTGCTGGTCGACATGGAACAGACTTTCGAGGCGCAGCACCAGAAGCTGCTGGAAAACGACGTGCTCACACTGGATGTCGAGATCGAGGTTTTAAACGCGCGGCTCAAGCGTGAAGGCATAAACTGAGGAGGTCATGACATGAACGAATCCACGCCCAGCGCAAACGGCTCCAGTGTAAGCGTAGGGCTGCCGCTGCCCGATACCGCGATCACGACCTACCAAGCCGCCACGGGTACCGAGCTTGCCAATATCGAGCGTGCACTGGCCGAGATCGACCTCAACGACAGCAACTCCATCCTGTTCTTCGGCACGGCCGCCCAGGGTGAAGTCACCATGGTGGCCGACGAAATGCTGGAGGGCGTGCGCAACAAGGACACCGGGCCGGCCGGTCAGGCGCTGAACGAGATGGTGACGACCTTGCGCGGCTTTCCGTTGGAGGAGCTCGATCCGAAACGCAAGCGCGGCTTTCTGGCGCGCCTGCTTGGCCGGGCCCGGCCCATCGCCCGCATCCTGCAGCAGTACGAAGAGGTGCGCGGCCACATCGACGCCATCAGCAATCGCCTCGATGACCACACGAGCGCGCTGATGAAGGACATCGGCATGCTCGATCGGCTCTATGACAAAACGCTGGCGTACTTCCAGACGCTAGCGGTGTACATCGCCGCCGGAGAGGAATCGCTTCGCCGCCTTGACGAAGATACCCTGCCGGCTCTGGCTCGTGACGCTGAGAGCAGCGGCGAAATGCTGCAGGCTCAGGCACTGCGTGATCTGCGCGCCAAGCGCGACGATCTGGAACGCCGCGTCCACGACCTGAAACTCACCCGCCAGGTGACTATGCAGAGCCTGCCGTCCATCCGCCTGGTGCAGGAGAACGACAAGGCCCTGGTGAGCAAGATCGGCTCGACCATGGCCAACACCATACCGCTGTGGCGCCAGCAGCTGGCCATGGCCGTGACCATCGCGCGCTCAATGGAATCTGGCACCACCTTGAAGCAGGCCACCGACCTTACCAACGAGCTGCTGACGTCGAATGCCGACGCGCTGCGAACCTCCAGTGAAGTCATTCGCACCCAGGTCGAGCGCGGCGTCGTCGACATCGGGTCTGTAAAGCAGGCCAACGACGCACTCATCGCCACCATCGACGACGCACTGCGCATCGCCAACGAGGGCCGACTTCAGCGCGTCGAGGCTGAGAAGCAGCTGATCACGTGCGAGACCGAGTTGAAACAGGCGCTGCGGGCGGCGCAGGCAAGCAGCACACAGCAGCCGGGCTAGGGTATCTGACCCTGGTGTCCTATGGTGCCCTGCTGCTCAATCGGAGTAAGGCGCTGCATCCGGTTTGGCAACGCGGGGTACGCGGTCTGGCTCAGCCACCAGTTGATTCAGCCGGCGGAGTACCGTCAGTGACACCTGAAACTGCCCATTGCTAGGCAAACGCTTGCCTTTGAACTGCTCCCAGACTCTTGCCCCTGGCCCGTTGTAAATCTCTTCAAATGTGCCGTCGGGCAGAATCTTGATGATAATGGCATGCTCGGGCTTGCTTCGGAACGCCACTGACTTACCTTGCGTCGCTTTGATTTCCACTTGCCGGTCATCCTCAGCTACAGCGTCATAGCCTTTGTTCGAAGCCCCCCTAAGCTGCAGGCAGTAAGCATCGGCCACCAGACACTCACCCAGGCTGCCCACCATATGGCCATCAGGCGTGAAGTGCCTGCCAGGAAACATCGCCTCCAGCTCATGGACGGTTGCATAAAGCTGTTTGACCAGGCTCTGGAGTTTGTTGTGATCAATCATTGAGGTTTACGGCTCGGCTGGGGTGAAGTGGGGTGTCATCAGACCTGGCTGTCACTATGTCGCAGAAAGGCCCCCACGTCGCGCCAGCACCCGAGCAGCTTTTCGCGGTTTTCAGGCTTTCGATTAACGAACATCGGGCTTGGATGCGGGCTCAAGAATACTTTAAGGTGCGGCGCGTTATTTTGGATATGCGTGAGAGCTTTCTGCGCCTTGCTACCGATCAGTACGATGGCGCGCAACTGCGGGAGAAGCTGGAGCAGTTCGTTGAGGGACGGAATGCCTGCGGCAATGTCGGCTGAATTGGCAGGGCGAATTTTTCGGCCTGAGCCTATATACCAAGGCACCGTATTCCACAGAAGGATTCGCTTGCGTACCACTCCTGCGTCTTGAACAGTAATGAAGATATTCTTCGCTGTTTCATCCGGGTTATTCATCGAGACAAACCCGGAATTTCTGGCTTTGGGCCCTGGTGCTTCCAGCAAAAACAAGACTTCAGCATCAACGCCAGCGTCCCATGGATCCATATACGGAATGGCTGCTTCAGGTCCCATGCTTGAGCGAAGACGATGAACGAAGCTCGTGAGTGGAGCCATGTGTGCATCGTGGACCTGCGATAACCGTGCTTGCACAGCCATGACGTCACTTAATAGCTTCGGGCAGTCCATTGCTTCTCCTGAGGATGAATCAAAATTACCCGATATCGCTGCTAGGAAGCGATTAAATAAATCTGTCCCCTTTTCCTTAAAAAAGGGGCAGCCACCGGTTCGGGGGAGGACAAAAGGCAAGACCTGACCCCAGTTTTCGTGCCTCTACAGCGAGCGCCATGCAGATTCCGCGGATTCAATTTATGGGCGTCCCGGGGATGTTTTTCAGTAGCTCGGCATTTGAGGGGTACTTTTCCAGCAGCTCAACCAGCTTTTTTGTGCCCTCTAGCGGTTTGAGACCGCCAAGCGCCCGGCGCAACGCTCTTGTTTTATCTAAATCTTTCGGATCCAATAGCAGCTCTTCGCGGCGTGTACTGCTTTTCGAAATGTCCAGCGCGGGAAAGACTCGCTGATTCGCAACGTCTCTTGATAACACCAGCTCCATGTTCCCCGTACCCTTGAATTCCTCAAATATAACCTGGTCCATACGGCTGCCGGTATCAACCAAAACGGTTGCCAGAATGGTAAGCGAGCCGCCATTCTCAATGTTTCGTGCAGCGCCAAACAACCTCCGCGGAATCTCCATGGCTCGGGCATCAACCCCGCCAGACATAGTACGACCGCTGCTCTTTTGCTGTGCGTTATGCACACGCGAAAGCCTGGTGAGGGAATCAATCACAATCATGACGTTGTGACCCTCGCCAGCTTGCTGGCGGGCGATATCAAGAAGCTCATCGGCAACGCGAACGTGATGAGCATAGCTTTCATCCGAAGAAGAAGCGTGTACCTCAGCCGGGACGCTACGCTTGAAATCAGTGACCTCTTCGGGTCGCTCATCTATCAATAGCGCGTAAAGTTTTATCTCGGGATACGCCTTTCCTACCGCCTGGCAAATATCTTTTAATATCGTCGATTTTCCAGATCCCGGCGGTGCAACGATCAAACCACGCTGCCCCATTCCAATCGGCGTGATCAAATCCATCGCACGCACCGTGAGTTTTTCTGAACCTGACTCCAAGCGAATCCCCGGCGCTGGATTGATAACCACACCGTTTAAAAAACGTTTTTTTGGATCAGCCTCAAACACAGCTTCGGCTTCCTTGGCCACTGGTTCAGCGTCTTTATTTCGTTTGCGGGTTAAACCTAATGTCGTTCTCGTCATGGCAGTCTGAAGCTCTTTTTTGATAGATATTTTTCGAAACGGCCATCTAACGCTCCGGCTCGAGACGTATAACGTGAGTGGTGATCAAGGTCAGGTCTGGCTTTTTGCCATACCGGCCGTCCCGGCATTGCAAAAGGCAAGAGGGTATCTGACCCCCGTTTGTGGGGGTAGCGACTCTCAGTCGCGGTAAAAAACCTGTACCAGGTGATAGCCAAACTGGGTTTTCACAGGCCCGTGTACCACTTTCATTGGCTTTTTGAAAATGATCTGGTCAATCGCCTTGGTCATCTGCCCCGGTCTTACTTCACCTAGATCGCCGCCACGTTTCTTTGATGGGCAGGTGGAGTGCTTCTTTGCCAGCACATCAAAGGCTTCGCCTGCGGCAATACGCTGCTTGAGTGCGGCGGCTTCGGCTTCGGTTTTTACCAGAATATGGCGAGCCATGGCGACGGGCATGGGGGCATCCTCAAAGGTAACAGGCAGTGAATTATGCCTGATCAGAGCGCCGCTAGAGAAATTGGGGTCAGATAAAGATTTTAAATAAAGATTTTCGGTAAATTTTCATCTGACCCCAATTAGCCAAACGCGATCAACAACTCTGACCCCATTGATTACTGACAGATGTCGCCAAGATTACTGATGCTAACAAACTGAGAAATAAGCAAAAATTAAATGCATACTCATAAAATAATTGCATTTTTATCCCTCGGGAAATGTTCATCTGACCCCATTTGTTTCGGGGGAGGGCAAAAGGCAAGACCTGACCCCCGGGTTCGCTTAACCAAAGCCTAGCTTCCAAAACCTTAGAATCGCGTTCCTGATGCAAGAAGTGAGATGCCCCTTTATTTGGGCGTTTCTGATCTAGGAGCACAGGCCCTAATTGTCCGGGTACATATCGGGGGCTGGGTCGCCACCGCCCGGATGTTCGGAGGCCTTTACTTTACTGCATATGAATACCGACAGCGACGTATATCGTGGGGAGGCTAAGATGGCAGCCAGTTCAGATAAATCGTATGCCTTCATCTAAGTAAGTACTTCGCTAACACGGTAGCAATTGCCCCGCTGCAAGCCAACGGTACAGCTACATACCGAATCCACCAATGTAACTTACCTTCGCCATACTTAGTTGAGCCTTCGCTTGAAGGGTTGACTGCCAATATGTTCCGATAAGAACGCTCTAATTCACTCTCTTTCTTCGAGTAAAATTCGTATATATCTTCTGTCGGAAGCAAGTCAAATATGCAATGCAAAAAATACCCGTATTCCGTCCTGACAGGGGTGACTATAGGCGTTATAGCTTCCTAAGAAACACCTTCAACAGCCTGTAATGTGAATCCAAACTCAGCTGCACGCCGATGTAACCCTTTCACTACACGCTCACGATATTTTTGTTCATAGTGATCAGCGCCAGGATCCTTGTAGTCCATGCCGAAGCGCATGGCGTTATAGAACAGAATGGCGATCTTTCTGGCAGTGGCGGTTACGGCCTTCGCCTTGCCTATTCGCGCTGACAAGCGCCGGTAGAAAGCGCCCAAAGCTGTGTTGGTTCTGCCGACTGTCACTGCTGCTAACCGCAAATGCGCTGTTACTCGGTTTTTGGTCTTGCGCGTATGCGCTGAAAGCACTTTTCCACCGCTAATTCGACAGCCAGGCGCCAGGGTTAGCCAAGAAGTGAAGTGATGCGCTGTCGGCCAACGGCTCAGATCAGTGCCGCACTCCGCCACCAAGCGCAGCGCCAAATAGGGTCCAACACCGTGAATCTGCGTCAGGTCCACACCGACTAACTGATAGAGCATAGTACGGACATCAAAGTTGAGCGCATTCGGCTGCCGGGTGCGATGGCGGGGCTTAGGCAGTGGCTCACGAGGAGGAACATTTTGCTGAGACAGTCGCAGTAGACTATGAGCAATTTGCTGATCGCAGAGCTCAAGCTGAGCTTGATAGGCATCGTACATGGTGGTCCTGCCCACAAAAAGTAGACACTGTTATGCGCATCTGCGCTCAAACTCTGCTGGACTGATATTGCCGAGAGCAGAGTG
>NZ_BMFF01000009.1:0-140331 GCF_014637955.1 Halopseudomonas salina
TGAGTTTCAGTTCAGATACATTTTTGTACATTCCATAGCCAATATGGCTTCTACTGTCGATGTATTTCATAGAGTGCTAACGTGTGAACTCATGGGCCGGTTTGTAGCCGCGAAGCGGCGGAGAAGCGGTCCCATGCAGTGATTGGTTATGCATTTTTACGCCACAGAAGGCTCTTGATGAAGATGGCCATATAGGTAGCGCTGAACAGCCAGGCCGCAAGCTTGAAAAACACGACAAAAGTGAACCATGCCGGCCTAGTGCCAAAATGCACTGATTCTGTAGTTCGAATGTTGGGTACTGATAAGGTCGTTGCTGCTTGAGCTAAATGGGCTCCCAAAAAGATTACGAGAAAAACGAAAATACAAAAATAGAGCCAGCCTTGCTTTCTGGAACGCATCAAGCTCTCAAAAACATCGCTTAGCATGGAGAGTCCGGACACGCGCGATGCTTTGACCGATTCTTCATTTCGTGCGCGCTTCTTCTTGCTCGGATGCCATTTCATAAATATGCATAACGTCCGGCACAGCGGCGAGCGTCAGCGAGTCCAGCCCCGAAGGGGCGATGCTGCTGCCGCTTGTTATGTTTCATTTCTGCCACCCTGATTGCGTTGCCTCACCTGTGGATGGATTTATTGTGTATGTGTTACCAAAGAAACGGCGACCGGTAATTATGCCATTGCTCTCTTTATTAAGCTCTACGAAGGAGTCTCTTTCAAAACCAGTAGCCGGCGCAGATACTCGCCAAATTATATTCATATTGTTATCAAAGCAGACGATATTTGAATTAGCCTCTTTGATTGGAATAGTCTTATCACCGGCTACATAAATTAGTGCCATCCGGTTTCCGCCATCGAGTTCAATAATTTCTTGATATTCCATGATGACCCTAGGAAACATAACAGTGATTAGACCGCATGCGGTGTTAATGCATAACGGATGGTTCGATATAACTCCGGGACTCCTTCGAGGGCACCGGAAGCCTTTTCCTAGCTATAACAACGTTTTAGCACCTACGCGATGCTTCCAGCTCGTATTCGCTTGACTTCGACATTCTATGAACCTATTACTACTGTATAAATACACAGCATTGGAGTCAGCATGGACAGCCCCTCTCCCAAGCCGCGCCTGCGCGATCAGTTTCGCGCGGTGATTCGTGTAAACCATTACAGCATTCGAACAGAGAAAAGCTACTGGTACTGGATCCGTTACTTCATTCGCTTTCATCAGATGCGTCACCCGCTTGAGCTTGGCCCGGCCGAGGTAAACGCCTTTCTCAGCTGGCTGGCAACTGATCGGCAAGTGGCTGCGGCGACCCAGAACCTTGCGCTGAACGCGATTGTATTTCTGTATGCGCGAGTGCTTGAGCATCCCCTTGGAGACATTGGTGAAACGGTGAGGGTCAAACGCCCTCCCCGCTTGCCTGTGGTGCTGACCCATGCAGAAGCGATGAGCATCATTGATCGGTTGGCCGAACCCTACAAACTGATGGCCTCGCTGATGTATGGCGCCGGCTTGCGCGTTGTGGAAACGTCGCGCTTGCGTATCAAGGATATCGATTTTGATCGGCAAATCATCACCGTGAGAGATGGTAAGGGTGGCAAAGATCGCACTACGTTACTCCCTACGGCGCTTATTCAAGCTTTACATCACCGCAATCAGCGCATTTTTTCCGACTGGAAAAGCCAGGACGGTTTTTTTGCCGTCCCGGTTTCCCTGCCTTTTGCGTTACGTCGGAAATATCCCTCAGCTTCGCGATCTCTTGAGTGGCAATGGCTTTTCCCATCCAACAATATCTGTCTGGATGAGGACGGAAACAGTGTTCGTCATCACGTGCATGTCAGCAGTATCCAGCGAGCGGTGAAGATCGCCGTCGGCGAAGCGGGTGTTGGCAAACCGGCTGGGTGCCACACCTTTCGACATACGTTCGCTACCGAGCTGCTGCGCCGCGGTAGCGACATTCGCACCGTACAGACCCTGCTTGGCCATGCGGACGTGCGCACTACGCAGATATACACCCATGTGCTCGGCCAGGGCTTTGCGGGTGTGCAGAGCCCTTTGGGCTGAACTGTGTTCAGGCACGCTACCGCCCTATCCTGTTCCCGGACAAGTGGAAGAAGCTCGTTATATTTGGTTTGAAAGGAGTGCAGGCTGTCCTTGCCTGGAGGCGGGATGGAGCTCGCATTCCGTTGCGTACCCTGAGAGTAATCCAGAGCAGCGGGAATTGTCCAAAGGGATTTTCGCTGGTTGTGAGTTGCGACCAAAAAGCAAAACCCCGGCGGGCGCCGGGGTGTTGGTTACTGCTCTGGGTGGCGTCAGCCGACCCAGACTCGGGCATTGCGGAACATGCGCATCCAGGCACCGTCTTCGCTCCACTCACTGGGGTGCCAGGAGTTTTGCGAGGCGCGGAATACGCGTTCCGGGTGGGGCATCATGATGGTGACTCGGCCGTCACGGGTGGTCAGGCCGGTGATACCGCGCGGCGAGCCGTTGGGGTTGGCCGGGTAGCGTTCGGTCATGCGGCCGCGGTTGTCCACGTAGCGCATTGCGACGCTATTGCTTGCTTCACAGGCGTCCACGGCTGCGCTATCAGCGAACTCGGCGTGGCCTTCACCGTGGGCGATGGCAATGGGCAGTTGCGAGCCGACCATGCCGCTGAGGAAGATCGAGGGCGATGGCTGGATTTCGACCATGGCGACCCGCGCTTCAAACTGCTCGGAGCGGTTACGCACAAAGTGTGGCCAATGCTCACTGCCGGGAATCAGTTCTCGCAGGTTGGAGAGCATCTGGCAGCCGTTGCACACACCCAGGGTGAAGGTATCGGGGCGGGCAAAGAAGGCGCTGAAATCCTCACGGGCCTGGGCATTGAACAGAATCGACTTGGCCCAGCCTTCGCCGGCTCCGAGCACGTCACCGTAGGAGAAGCCGCCACAGGCGACCAGCCCGCGGAAGTCTTCCAGATGCACCCGGCCGCTGAGTATGTCGCTCATGTGCACGTCAACGGCGGTGAACCCGGCGCGGGTAAAGGCGGCGGCCATTTCTACCTGACCGTTAACGCCCTGCTCGCGCAGTATGGCGATGCGCGGGCGCGCACTGCCACTGATGAATGGCGCAGCCACATCTTCGTTGATGTCGAAGCTGAGCATGGCTTGCAGCCCGGGGTTGGCGTCGTCGGCCAGCAGCTCGAACTCCTGATCCGCACAATCGGGGTTGTCGCGCATCCGTTGGATGTGCCAGCTGGTTTCGCTCCAGGCCCGCTGCCAGCTTGCCCGAGTGCCGGTGAGTACGTCTTCGCCGGCAAAGCTAAACCAGAAGTCCTGCGGCCCTTGCGGCTGGCCGATCACAGCGCTGCAGTCACCCAGGCCAGCGGCTGAAAGCTGGCTGAGAACGGCTTCGGTATCGCTCTGGCGTACCTGAATCACGGCGCCCAGTTCTTCATTGAACAAGGCAGCAGGCAACTCGCTCGCGGCGTCGGCCAGTACGTCGAGCTGGATTTTCAAGCCGCAGTGACCGGCAAAGGCCATCTCGGCCAAGGTGGTCAGCAGACCCCCGTCGGACCGGTCGTGATAAGCCAGCAGCAGCTCATCCTGATTCAGACCCTGAATCACAGCAAAGAAGGCTTTGAGGTCTTCGGCGTCGTCCAGGTCCGGTGCGGTCTGGCCGATGCTGTTGTATACCTGCGCCAGCGCAGAGCCGCCGAGGCGGTTCTGGCCACGGCCCAGGTCGATCAGGATCAGATCAGTATCGCCCTGGTCGAGATGCAATTGTGGTGTGAGCGTGGCGCGCACGTCCTGTACCGGTGCAAAGCCGGTGACCACCAGGGACATCGGCGAGGTCACGCTGCGGTCTTCGCCGGCATCATCCCAGCGGGTTTTCATGGACATGGAATCCTTGCCCACCGGCACGGTGATGCCGAGTGCCGGGCACAGTTCCATGCCGACGGCGCGCACGGTGTCATACAGGCGAGCGTCTTCCCCGGGGTGGCCGGCGGCAGCCATCCAGTTGGCGGACAGGCGAATATCGGAAATGCTGTCGATGCGTGAGGCGGCCAGGTTGGTAATGGCCTCGGCGACGGCCATGCGGCCGGATGCAGGCGCATCGAGCAATGCCAGCGGTGTACGCTCGCCCATGGCCATGGCTTCACCGGTGTGCACATCAAAACTGCTGGCAGTCACGGCGCAATCGGCGACCGGTACCTGCCAGGGTCCAACCATCTGATCACGGGCAACCAGACCGGTAATGCTACGATCACCAATGGTGATCAGAAAGCCCTTGCTCGCCACCGAGGGCAGACGCAACACGCGGTTCACTGCTTCTTCCAAGGGCAGTGCACTGGCGTCAAAGTCATCCGCGGGCTCGGCTTCACGCTCAACACTGCGGTGCATGCGTGGCGGCTTGCCGAGCAATACCGACAGGGGCATGTCGACCGGATTGTTCTCAAAATGGCTGTCGCTCAGAGTCAACAACTGCTCTTCTGTAGCTTCACCGACGACAGCGAAGGGGCAGCGCTCGCGCTCGCAGATAGCCTGGAAGCGATCGAAATCGCTGTTATCCACGGCCATGACATAACGTTCCTGAGATTCGTTGGACCAGATTGCCAATGGGCTCATGCCCGGCTCATCGTTGGGGACGTTGCGCAGTTCGAAACGACCTCCGCGACCACCATCATTCACCAGTTCCGGGAAGGCGTTGGACAGGCCACCGGCACCCACATCGTGGATGAAGGCGATCGGGTTCTTGTCGCCCAGCTGCCAGCAGCGATCGATCACTTCCTGACAGCGGCGTTCCATTTCCGGGTTTTCGCGCTGTACCGAAGCAAAATCAAGATCTTCAGCGCTGCTGCCGGTATCCATAGAGGAGGCAGCACCGCCACCGAGACCGATCAGCATCGCCGGTCCGCCGAGAACGATCAGCCTGGCACCAACAGTGATTTCGGCCTTTTCCACGTGGTTGGCACGGATGTTACCCATGCCACCGGCGATCATGATTGGCTTGTGATAGCCACGGATCTCAGGGCCGCGCGGGGAGTTGACGGTCTGCTCCCAGGTACGGAAGTAACCGGTCAGGTTTGGCCGGCCGAATTCGTTGTTGAAGGCAGCGGCGCCCAGCGGACCATCGATCATGATCTGCAGCGGCGTGACAATACGCTCGGGCTTGCCGTTATCTTCTTCCCAGGGCTGAACGAAGCCTGGGATGCGCAGGTTGGAGACGGTAAAACCGGCCAGACCCGCCTTGGGCTTACCGCCGCGACCGGTGGCGCCCTCGTCACGAATCTCGCCGCCGGAGCCGGTGGCAGCACCGGGGAAAGGTGCAATCGCTGTGGGGTGGTTGTGCGTCTCGACCTTCATCAGGATGTGCACAGGCTCTTCATGGGCGCGGTATTCGCCGCTGCCGGCAACCGGGAAGAAACGCCCGGCGACAAAGCCTTCAATGACTGCGGCGTTGTCCTTGTAGGCAGACAGCACGCCTTCGCTGTGCAGTTGGTAGGTGTTCTTGATCATGCCGAACAGGCTCTTGTCCTGCGCTTCACCGTCAATGTCCCAGGTGGCATTGAAGATCTTGTGGCGGCAATGCTCGGAGTTCGCTTGCGCGAACATCATCAGTTCGACGTCACTGGGATTACGCTCCAGCTCCTTGAAGCTGTCGACCAGGTAGTCGATCTCGTCATCCGCCAGCGCCAGACCGAGGCTGATATTCGCCTGCTCCAGTGCCTTGCGGCCACCGCCGAGAATGTCGACGCGCTGGAAGGGTTGCGGCTCAGCATGGCGGAACAGGTCGGCTGCGGCCTCGACGTTGTCCAGTACACGCTCGGTCATGCGGTCGTGCAGCAGTGCTGCGACCTGCTTGTGATCGGCGGCGCTCAGCTCCCCATCCGCGCTGGTCACGTGATAGGCGATACCTCGCTCCAGACGGACAACAGACTCCAGGCCGCAGTTATGTGCGATGTCGGTCGCCTTGCTGGACCAGGGAGAAATGGTGCCAAACCGCGGCACGACCAGAAACTGGCTGCCCCGCGGCTCTTCGGCAGGAACCGAGGGGCCGTAACGCAGAATACGCTCGAGCACTTCCAGCTGCGCCTCATCGAGTGCTTCGCGCAGCTCGGCAAAGTGCATGAACTCGGCGTAAACGGCGCTCACGCCGGGAACACGCTCCTGCAATCGGGCCAGGAGCTTGTCACGACGGAATGGGGAAAGGGCTGGGGCGCCACGCAGTGTATGCATGCTGGTTACGGCCTCGGAGAAGTGTAAAAAAGAAGGCACATAGGATACCCCAAGCTGGCGTTGGGGGCCATGGCAGGCTGATGACACATAGTCGAACAGCTGGCAGCTATGTCCGCCCTGCGCTTTTGCATATACTCACTCCCATGCCAGCAAAACTGACTCGATTAGCTCTGCTGCCGTTTTCGACCATAGTGCTTTTTACTGCATTGTTGTCGGGCTGCGAGCAACCCACTACCCACCTGGAGCAAATGCGCGACCAGGGTGTAGTTCGCATGGCTACCCGCAACACACCCACCACTTTTTACCAGGACCGCCACGGTAATACCGGGTTGGAATACGAGCTGAGCAAGCGCTTTGCCGACAGTCTTCAGCTGGACCTGGAAGTGGAAACCATCGACACCCTGGATGAGCTGTTCGAGCAGATGTCGGAGCCCACCGGTCCTCATATCGGCGCGGCCGGCATTACCGTCAACCCGCAACGTTCTGACCAGGTGCGCTTCTCCACACCTTACATGGATGTCACCCCCCAGGTGGTCTATCGCCATGGCGAGTCGCAGCCGCGTACGCTCGAAGATCTTTACGGCAAGCGCATCATGGTGCTCAAGGGCAGCACCCTGGCGGACCAACTACGTGATTTGCAGACCGAGCATCCAGACCTGGTATTTGAAGAGTCCGACCGGGTCGAGGTGGTTGACCTGCTGCGCCTGGTCAATGACAACGAGATAGACCATGCGGTGGTGTATTCCAACGAGCTGGTGGTAAACCAGGCGTTCTATCCGGCAGTGCGGGTGGGTTTTGATTTGTCCGAACCCCAACCTATGGCCTGGGCCTTACCCCCCGGCGAGGATGACAGCCTGCAACAGGCAGTGGATGTGTTCTTTGCCGGCATACGCGCCGATGGCACGCTGGATCAATTGGTTGAACGGTTCTACGGCCATGCCGACGTGCTCGACTACGTGGGAGCCCGCTGGTTCGCCCAGCACACGCTGCAACGCTTGCCACGCTATGAGACTCTGTTCCGTCAAGCCGGTGATCAGTACGGACTGGACTGGCGCCTGTTGGCAGCAATGGGCTACCAGGAGTCCTTATGGGATCCGGATGCCGTGTCGTTCACCGGCGTGCGTGGGATCATGATGTTGACGCTGCCCACCGCCAAATTCGTCGGCGTGACCAACCGTATCGATCCAAAGCAGAGTATTTTTGGCGGCGCCCGGTATCTGATCTGGGTGCGCGACCAGTTACCCGAAGACATCCCCGAGCCTGATCGCACCTGGTTTGCTATGGCCGCCTATAACGTGGGCATAGGTCACCTGGATGACGCACGCAACCTGACCCGCAGCAACGGCCGCGACCCCAATCGCTGGGTCGACGTAAAGGACCACCTGCCGTTGCTATCGAAAAAGGAGTGGTACACCAAGACCCGCTACGGCTATGCCCGCGGCGCCGAGCCGGTGCACTACGTGCAGAACATCCGCCGCTACCACGAGATCCTGCAATGGGTGACCCAGCCACAGGCCGAAATGGCCCAGGCGGATGCCGAGCAATATCATGCGCCGGGAATCCTGGACCAACTCCCGCAAAACTTTTAAGTCTTGCGGGAGTTAGTCCAGCTGCAAGCTTCAAGCGGCAAGCTGCAAGAAAACCCTAGACCAAACCTCTACCCCTGGATCTGAGTGGGCAGGGACAGCTTGCCGCTTGCCGCTTGCCGCTGTGTTTGGGCTTGGGGCTTCACCTCCGCCCTTTAAAAAACGCCCTGAGCACTTCCCCGCACTCCTCCGCCAAAACCCCGCCTTCCACTTCAATTCGGTGGTTCATCCAGGGCTGGTCGAAGATCTGCGCGCGGCTGATCACGGCGCCGGCGCGGGGTTCGCTGGCGCCGAACACCAGCCTCGAGACGCGGCTGTGAATCAGCAGGCCCGCGCACATGGTGCAGGGTTCGAGGGTGACGTACAGGGTGGTGTCCGGCAGGCGGTAGTTGCTTTGGGCCAGGGCGGCCTGGCGCAGGGCAACCATCTCGGCATGGGCACTGGGGTCGTTACTGCTGATCGGTTGATTGAAGCCCTTGCCGATCACCCGGCCCTGGTGCACCAGTACCGCGCCCACCGGCACCTCGCCTAGCTCCGCGGCAAGATGCGCCTCGGCCAGGGCCAGGCGCATAAAGTCGATGTCGGCGGGCTTCATCGGCGGTCGCGCTCAGATCAACTTGCGGGTTCTGAGCAGCTCTATCACCTCGGCAACGCAGGTCTCCAGATTCTGCTTGCTGGTGTCCAACACCAGATCCGCATCAGCCGGAGCTTCGTACGGATAGGAAACGCCCGGTATGGTGCCTTCGGCATTAGCTGCATACAGACCGGAAGGATCACGTTCCTGGCAGACGTCCATGGGTGTATCCAGATACACCATCAAGCAGCGCTCACCCAGAATGTAACGGGCCTGAGCGCGGCTTTCCGCGGTCGGAGCCACGAAGGCTCCCAGCGCGATCAGTCCGGCTTCGTTCATCTGCCGGGCAATACGTGCGCCCTTGTGCAGATTCTCGGCGCGGCCAGCGGCATCCTGTGTCAGCCCCTTGCTCAGATCCTGACGCAACTCCTTGCCATCGAGCACGTAGCAGGCACGGCCGCTGTCGAACAGTTTGCGTTCAACCGCATAGGCCAGGGTGCTCTTGCCGGCACCGGAAAGACCGGTAAACAGCAGAGTAACCGGCTCCTGGCCGAAACGCTGCGCGCGTTCGCTGGCAGTCACATGGGCGAACCCGCCATGGCGGCTACCGGTGGTGTTCTGACCCAACAGGCCCTTGGCGACAATCATGCCGGCGCCAACGGTGCCATTGGTCATGCGGTCGATGACGATAAACGAGCCGCTGGTGCGGTTGGCCCGGTAGTCGTCATAGGCAATCGGACGCTCAAGGGATAACTCGACGCGGCCGATCTCGTTCAGACCCAGTTCGGGCGCATCCTGTTTTTCCAGCGTATTGACGTCGATGCGGTGTACGATCCGGGTAAAGGAGCCCGGGCTGTTGCTGGTTGCTCGCTTGATATCGTACTTGCGGCCCGGCTGCATCGGCTGGTCGGCCATCCACACCAGATTGGCTTCAAACAGATCGCCGATCAGGGGGCGGTTGTCGATATGCGCGAGCACGTCGCCACGGGAGATGTCGATTTCGTCTTCCAGGGTCAGCGTCACTGCCTGACCAGGACCGGCGCTTTCCAGCTCTCCGTCGAAGGTGACAATGGATTTGACCCGACTGCTCTTGCCCGATGGCAATACGACCAACTCATCACCCTTGTGCACGACACCGGATGCCAGGGTGCCGGCAAAGCCGCGGAAGTTAAGGTTCGGCCGGGTAACCAGCTGGACCGGGAAACGCAGATCCTTGAGGTTGCGATCGGCGGCGACTTCAACGGTCTCGAGGATCTCCATCAGGGTCTGGCCGGTATACCAGGGGCTGCGCTCGCTACGGTTGACGACGTTGTCGCCCTTGAGTGCAGACATCGGCACGAAATGTACGCTATTGCCGTCGAGCATTTCCAAGCCCTTGGCAAACTCGCGGTAGTCGTCACAGATCTGATTGAAGACGCCTTCATCGAAGTCCTTCAGATCCATCTTGTTTACTGCAACAACGATATGCTTGATACCCAGCAAGGAGGCGATAAAGCTGTGGCGCTTGGTCTGGGTCTGCACGCCGTAACGGGCGTCGATCAGGATGATCGCCAGATCACAGGTCGAGGCACCGGTGGCCATGTTGCGGGTGTACTGCTCATGGCCGGGGGTATCGGCGATGATGAACTTGCGCTTGGCGGTCGAGAAATAGCGGTAGGCAACGTCAATGGTGATGCCCTGCTCGCGCTCGGCCTGCAGACCATCGACCAGCAGCGCCAGATCGACCTCTTCACCGGTGGTGCCAGACTTCTTGGAGTCGCGGGTAATGGCTTCCATATGATCTTCGTAGATCATCTTGGAATCATGCAGCAAACGCCCGATCAGCGTGCTCTTGCCGTCGTCGACGTTACCGCAGGTAAGAAAACGCAGCAGTTCCTTGCGTTCGTGCTGGCCGAGGTACGCCAGGATATCTTCGCTGATCAGTTCTGATTGGTGACTCATGTTCCAAGCTCCAAGCTGCAAGCGACAAGCGGCAAGCTGTCCGTGCAATTATTCAGTAATTCTATTAATCAAGCCTGTCAGCATTCGCGACAGCTCGCGTGTTTCATGGATCCAATGCGCGGCAAACGCCTGCTCCACGTAATCAATCTCTTGTCCTACCATCAGCTGCGTGCGCACTTCTGCGCAAGACCCTTTGGCAACGCTGAGAAAGTAACGCTTCTCTGCATTGCCAGCTCTCTCCATTCCCTCGGCGATATTGCTTGGAACGGATAGAGCAGACCGCGTCAGTTGATTCCGGAAGCCATAATCCGGGCAGTCTGCCAGCGCTCGATACATGGCAACCGAAAGCGCTTTGCTGCGATGCCAGACCTCAAGCTTTTCAAAATCCATCAGCAACCTCCATGTTGCCGTTATAAATCGTAAATACGGCGACTGCTCCAATCTGCTTGTCGCTTGCAGCTTGAGGCTTGCCGCTTTTTTAGCTACCGCTAGAAATAGCCCTGCCTCTTCTTCTCTTCCATCGATCCGGCTTGATCATGATCGATCATGCGGCCCTGGCGTTCGGATGTACGGGTCAGGAGCATTTCCTGGATGATTTCCGGGAGCGTGGCGGCGGTGGATTCGACGGCGCCGGTGAGGGGGTAACAGCCCAGGGTACGGAAACGAACCATTTTCATTTCCGGCTTCTGACCTTCTTCCATGGGCATGCGCTCGTCATCGACCATGATCAATGAGCCGTTGTGCTCGACTACCGGACGTTCGGCGGCAAAGTACAGAGGCACAATCGGGATGCTTTCCAGGTAGATGTATTGCCAGATGTCGAGTTCGGTCCAGTTGGACAGGGGGAATACGCGAATGCTTTCGCCCTTGTGTACTTTGCCGTTATAGACGTTCCACAGCTCGGGACGCTGGTTCTTGGGATCCCAGCGGTGATGCTTGTCGCGGAATGAGTAGACGCGCTCCTTGGCGCGGGACTTTTCCTCGTCACGGCGGGCACCACCGAAGGCCGCGTCAAAACCGTACTTGTCCAGGGCCTGCTTCAGCGCCTGGGTCTTCATCACGTCGGTATGCACGGCGCTGCCATGGGTGAAGGGGCCTACGCCCTGGGCCAGGCCTTCAGCGTTCTGATGCACCAGCAGGTCGAGATCCATTTCTTCGACCATGCGCTCGCGGAACTTGTACATTTCGCGGAACTTCCAGCCGGTATCCACGTGCAGGACCGGGAACGGCAGGCGACCAGGATAGAAGGCCTTGCGCGCCAGGTGGAGCATTACAGCGGAGTCCTTGCCGATCGAGTAGAGCATCACCGGATTCTGAAACTCCGCAGCCACTTCACGAATGATGTGGATGCTTTCCGCTTCCAGTTGCTTGAGATGAGTCAGTTTTTCCAGCATGGCGTACTCGCGATATCAAGGGGACGAGGCGCATCCCGTATTCAGTTGACGGCATTGTATCAAACGCCAAGCAATCTAATAAGGCGTGTTTTAATACCTTTAAAGCATATCAATATAGCTCGGGTCGCCTGCCGGTTACCGCTCAAACCGGGTTGTCGATATCGATAAATTCGTGGTGCAGGCCAAAGCGCTCGGCCAGATGCTCGCCCAGAGCCTTGACGCCATACCGCTCTGTCGCATGGTGTCCGGCAGCAAAAAAGTGGATGCCATTCTCCCGCGCTGCGTGAACCGTGGGCTCGGACACTTCCCCGGTCACATAAGCGTCGGCGCCTAGGGCGATAGCCCGTTCGATATAGCCCTGGGCTGCACCAGTACACCAGGCAATACGTTTGATGGGGCGGTCATTACCGGCGATATGCAAAGGCTCGCGCTGCAGCACGTCGGCCATATGACGTGCCAGCGCGCCACCCTCCATTGCTTCGGGCAATTCGCCGTAAAGCCCTACCGAACGGGGGTTGTCCGGTTCAAGCCCGCCAAGCACCTTCCAGCCCAGCAGTTTTGCCAGTTGCACGTTGTTGCCCAGTTCGCCATGCACATCCAGCGGCAGATGGTAGGCGAGCAGATTGACGTCTGCGCCAAGCAGCGCCTTGAGGCGACGATACTTGATACCGGTCACTGCCGCAGGCTCACCTTTCCAGAAGTACCCATGGTGCACTAGCAGCATCTGCGCGCCGGTGGCCACGGCAGCATCTACCAATGCCTGACTGGCGGTTACGCCAGTCACCAGCCGCTGTACCTGGCCTGCTCCTTCCACCTGTAGCCCATTGGGGCAGTAATCCTGGAACGCATCTGATTCCAGCAGGTTGTTGCAGTAATCGACCAGCGTTGACCTTTCCACCATGGGGGAGCCTCCTGTGTATAGAACCTGCGCGTATTGTCTGCGCTGTGAACCTGTTTGGCCAGTTCTGCACCTACCCGGCCACTCCCCGGCGCAATACCTGCATTTATGGGTTTGATCCCCTTATACTATGCAGCACTAACGGCCATTGGCTGCGGGCGGGATCGGGACTGTTTGATGAATGAATTGATGCGCGACTGGGGCTGGCCAGTGACCTGCGGCGTGCTGCTGGCACTCGTCTTGCTGCAGTATTACCCACAACCTCTGGGCATGCCGGCGAGTGATCCGGTTATCGAGATAGCCCCACCCGATAAGGATGAGAAGTCTGGGCAAGGGTCTTACCGTATAGCTGTGCAGCGTGCAGCGCCAGCAGTAGCCAATGTATACACAACCAAGCGCGTAGCCAATCAGATTGGGCAGCCTTTACTCCCCAACCCTGCCACCGGTGATTACTCAGACGCCTTACCCGCACCCACAAGACGCGACTCGAGTCTGGGCTCTGCGGTAATTCTCAGCCCAGATGGCTACCTGCTTACCAACAATCATGTGATTGCCGGTGCGGAGCAGATCCTGGTTGGCCTGCGCGATGGGCGCGAAGCCATTGCGACCCTGGTGGGGACCGATCCCGAAACTGATCTGGCGGTTCTCAAGATCAAACTCGGCGATCTGCCATCCATCTCGATCAGCGGCGCCGGTGAACAGCAGGTGGGCGACGTGGTGCTGGCCATCGGCAATCCGTTTGGTCTTGGTCAGACGGTGACCATGGGGATCGTCAGCGCCACGGGTCGCAACCAGCTGGGACTCAACACCTACGAAGACTTCATCCAGACGGATGCGGCGATCAACCAGGGCAACTCGGGCGGCGCACTGATCGATACCGCCGGCAATCTGGTGGGAATCAATACGGCGATTTTCTCCCAATCGGGCGGATCTCAGGGCATCGGTTTTGCGATTCCGGTGAAGCTGGCAGCAGAGGTGATGCAGGAAATCATCAAGAACGGCCGGGTGGTGCGTGGCTGGCTGGGGGTGGAAGTGCAACCCCTCACCGCTGAACTGGCCGAAGCGCTCAACGTGGACGCAGGCACGGGCCTGGTCATTTCCGGACTGTACCGTGACGGACCTGCGTCCCTGGCGGGCCTGATGCCGGGTGACGTGATATTGCGGATTGAAAACGAACCTGCGATTACCGGTCGACAGGCAATGAACCAGGTGGCCAGAGCCGACCCCGGTGAAACTGTAACCCTTGAAGTGCTGCGTGAGGGCAAGGCAATAAGCTTCGAGGCGGCAGTGGGCGTGCGGCCCAACTTCCGCCCCTGAGCGCTAGAATCTTAGAGCAGGTCGCGCAGAACGGCGATGAGCTTGCTGTTCTGCTCCTCGGTCCCCACGGTGATGCGCAGAAACTGATCGATACGCGGCTTCGCAAAGTGGCGCACGATCACACGCTGATCCCTGAGGCCTTTCGCCAGCGCAGCTGCATCATGGTCAGGATGGCGAACGAATACGAAGTTTGCCGCCGAAGGTAGTACCTCAAACCCCATGTCTTGAAGTGTCTCAGCAAGATGCTCCCGACTCTGGATGACCTTTTGCCGAGTATCTTCAAAGTACGCCGTATCAACAAATGCCGCCTCGGCTCCAGCGAGCGCCAGTCGGTCCAGCGGGTAGGAATTGAAGCTGTTCTTGATTCGCTCCAGCGCCTCAATGAGATCAGCATGACCCACGGCAAGCCCAACCCGCAGCCCCGCCAGGGAGCGTGACTTGGACAGACTCTGGGTTACCAGCAGGTTGGGATACTGATCGATCAGGCTGATAGCGGTCTGGCCGCCAAAATCCACGTAGGCTTCATCCACTACCACGACCGAATCTGCATTGGCTTTGAGCAGCTGTTCGATTGCACTCAACCCCAGTGCAATACCCGTAGGCGCGTTGGGATTGGGGAAGATAATGCCGCCATTGGGCTGCAGGTAATCGTCTACATTGATCCGAAAGTCGTCGGTCAGGGGTATGGTCTGTGCCTGTATTCCGTAGAGACCGCAGTAGACCGGATAAAAGCTGTAGCTGATATCAGGGAACAACAAGGGCTTGCCATGCTGGAACAGCCCATGAAACACATGGGCCAACACCTCGTCTGAACCATTGCCGACAAATACCTGGTTGCTCTGTACGCCATAGTAATCGGCGATAGCGCCCTTCAAACCCTCGGCGTCAGGCGCCGGGTAAAGCCGCAGGCTGTCATCAGGCACTGCGCGAATGGCTTCAATCGCCCTGGGCGAGGGCCCGTAGGGGTTTTCATTGGTGTTCAGCTTGACCAGATTGTCCAGCTTGGGCTGCTCGCCGGGCACATAGGGCACCAGGCTGGCAACGAACGGGCTCCAGAATCGGCTCACAGATCAATCCTCAATAAAATAGCCTCAAGCTGCAAGCTGCAAGCTTCAAGCGGCAAGCCGTCCGTGCATACTGCAGCGACGAGCGTCGGAACGGTTATTGGTGCTTGTAGCTTGCTGCTTTTGGCTTTTGGCTTGTAGCTTGTAGCTTGCAGCTTGCAGCTTGCAGCTAGGGCTTTATACGGTATTCCGCACTGCGCGCGTGCGCTGTCAGGCTTTCACCGCGGGCCAGTACCGATGCTGTTTTGCCCAGCTCGGAAGCACCCTCGGGTGAGCAGAAGATCACCGAGGAGCGCTTCTGGAAGTCATAGACACCCAGAGGTGAGGAGAAGCGCGCCGTGCCTGAGGTAGGCAATACGTGGTTCGGGCCGGCGCAATAATCGCCTACTGCCTCGGGGGTGTAGCGGCCCATGAAGATGGCGCCTGCGTGGCGAATCTGCGACAACAGGCTTTCCGGGTCGGCTACCGATAATTCCAGGTGCTCTGGAGCGATGCGGTTGGACACCTCGCAGGCGTGTTCCAGATTGTCTACCTTGATCAGCGCACCGCGATTCTCCAGGGAAACACGGGCGATATCGGCCCGCTCAAGACCGTCAAGCAGACGATTGAGACTGGCTTCAACGGCGTCGAGAAAATCCGCATCCGGCGATAGCAGGATCGACTGCGCATCCTCATCGTGTTCGGCCTGGGAGAACAGATCCATCGCAATCCAGTCCGGGTCAGTCTGACCGTCACACACCACCAGAATCTCGGAAGGGCCGGCAATCATGTCGATTCCCACCTGGCCGAACACCGAGCGTTTGGCTGTGGCTACATAGATATTGCCTGGGCCGACGATCTTGTCCACCCGCGGAACGGTCTCGGTGCCGTAGGCCATTGCCGCCACCGCCTGAGCACCACCCAGGGTAAACACGCGGTCTACGCCCGCCAGGCAAGCAGCGGCAAGCACCAGCTCGTTGATCTCGCCACGGGGCGTGGGCACGACCATGACCACTTCCCGTACACCGGCTACCTTGGCGGGAATCGCGTTCATCAACACTGACGAAGGGTAAGACGCTTTACCACCCGGCACATAGAGGCCGGCGCGGTCCAGCGGTGTAATCTGCTGGCCAAGAATGGTGCCGTCCGGCTCGGTGTAGCGCCAGGAAGGCTGTACCTGATGCTCGTGATACACACGAATTCGCTCGGCGGCAAACTCGAGAGCCGTTCGCTGTTCTGGAGTAATACGCTCCAGCGCCAGCTCCAGCCGAGCACGGTCGAGGGTCAGGTCTGCCATGGAGCTGACATCCAACCCATCAAAACGGGCGGTATATTCGATCAGCGCAGCATCACCCCGTGCGCGCACGGCAGCAATGATCTCTTCAACACGCTGGTTGACGCCTTTATCCGATACCCCTTCCCAGGCCAGCAACGTGTCGAGATGCTGGCTGAAGTCAGACTGACTGGCGTCCAGACGGGCAATTTTCAGCGGTGCATTCATCACATTCACCTTTTCAGAATAAGTGGGTTCGTAAGGGGCTTTCAGGCGGAGCGCTGCTCTACCGCAGCAGCCAGCAATTCAATCAGTGCCTTGATCCGGGCGTGCTTCATTTTCATTGCGGCCTTGTTGACCACCAGCCTGGAGCTGATGGTGGCAATCAGTTCCTGCGCCTCGAGGCCGTTGGCCCGCAGGGTGTTGCCGGTGTCGACCACGTCGATGATCTTGTCTGCCAGACCAACCAGAGGTGCGAGCTCCATGGAGCCGTACAGTTTGATGACCTCGACCTGACGGCCTTGTTCGGCGTAGTAGCGACGCGCCACGTTGACGAACTTGGTGGCCACCCGCAGACGCCCCTTGGGCTCTGGGGTATTCACCGGCCCGGCAGTCATCAGTCGGCAATTGGCAATTTTCAGGTCCAGTGGCTCATAGAGCCCCTGACTGCCATATTCCATCAGCACATCCTTGCCAGCCACGCCCATGTCCGCTGCACCCAGCTCCACATAGGTCGGCACATCGGTGGCGCGGATGATCAGCAAACGCACATCAGGATCAGTGGTTTCGAAAATCAGTTTGCGACTTTTGTCCAGATCCTCGAGCGGCTCGATGCCAGCCAGCTTCAGCAGCGGCAGCGTATCGTCAAGAATGCGACCCTTGGACAGGGCGATAGTCAGACTCTGGGTCATGCGTGATCCCTTGTTTGGCTCAGGAGACGCGGCGGATTATACCGCCAAGCATCTGCAACTTTTCCTCGATACATTCGTAACCGCGGTCGATGTGATAAATCCGGTCGACCAGGGTTTCGCCCTCGGCAACCAGACCAGCGATAACCAGACTGGCCGATGCGCGCAGGTCGGTGGCCATGACAGGCGCACCCTTGAGCTTTTCTACACCGGTAACGATTGCAGTATTGCCCTCGATGGTGATGTGAGCTCCCATACGGTTCATTTCCTGCACGTGCATAAAGCGGTTTTCGAACACCGTTTCTATGACTGTCGAAGTGCCTTCAGCCACCGCATTCATGGCAATGAACTGAGCCTGCATGTCCGTCGGAAATGCCGGATAGGGGGCAGTACGCAGATTGACTGCCTTTGGCCGGTTACCTTTCATGTCCAGAGATATCCAGTTCTTGCCGGTATCAATCTGGGCGCCGGCCTCAACCAGCTTGAGCAAAACCGCTTCGAGAATGGTCGGGTCGGTATCCTTGAGCTTGATGCGCCCGCCTGTTGCCGCCGCAGCGACCAGATAGGTACCGGTCTCGATGCGGTCAGGCATCACCGAGTATCGCGCACCGTGCAGGCTTTTCACTCCGTCGATGGTGATGGTGTCGGTGCCGTGACCGGAAATTTTCGCGCCCATGGCGATCAGGCATTCGGCCAGATCCACCACTTCGGGTTCACGGGCGGCGTTTTCCAGTATGGTGCGGCCGTTGGCCAGGGTGGCGGCCATCAGAATGTTTTCAGTACCGGTTACCGAGACCACATCAAAGAAAAAATGTGCGCCGCGCAAGCCGCCTTCGGGCGCGCGGGCCTTGATATAGCCCTCTTCCACGGTAATTTCGGCGCCCATGGCCTCAAGACCGCGAATGTGCAGGTCAACCGGGCGTGAACCGATGGCACAACCACCGGGCAAGGCCACCTCGGCATAGCCGAAGTGCGCCACCATTGGACCCAGCACCAGGATGGACGCACGCATGGTCTTGACCAGTTCGTAGGGCGCAACCAGCGTGGTGATGCGTGTTGGGTCAACCGCCACATTCATCCGCTCGTCCAACACCGGCTCAACACCCATGCGGCCAAAGAGCTCGATCATGGTGGTGATGTCATGCAGGTGCGGCAAATTACAGACTGTCACCGGTCCGTCCGCGAGCAGGGTGGCTGCCAGAATGGGCAGCGCGGAGTTTTTTGCCCCGGAAATGCGGATTTCTCCATCCAGGCGGTTGCCGCCGGTGATGAGCAGTTTGTCCATGTGCAATATGTTCTCTTGTCAGGCGCAGGACGCCAGGTAAGTGTGGCTTTGACGTGTTACCGCTTCAGGCGCGCTGATTCCAGGCGTCACGGGTAAAGAATTTCATGGTGACGGCATGAATGCTGCCATCCGCTATCTGGTCACCCAGTAGCGCGTAGATCTGCTGTTGACGCTTGACCGGACTCATTGCCGCCAGGGTATCGCTGATCACATTCAGCTGAAAATTGCAGCCCTCGCCTTCCACCAGCACTTCAGTGTCGGGCAATTGCGGCTCTATCAATTGTTTAACCTGTTCGGACTGCATGTATTTCCCATCCGTTAAAAAATAATTTTCAGACTGTCAGTGTGCCCAGCCAGTCTTCCAGCTCGCAGACCCGGGCAATACTCCGTAGTCCGTCGGGCACACTCTGTAAACGCAGGCTGCCTTCACGCCCTTCCAGGGCCCGCGCAGCAACCAGTATGAGTGACAGTCCGACGCTGTTGGTCAAGGTGACGCCGGCAAAATCAAGTGTAATATCGCTGGACTGTGCCTTGACTGCCTCCTCGATATCGGAGCGCAGACTCACCGCAGTGGTAAAGTCCAACACACCCTCGAGCCGAATCAGGCCGTTGTTGTCACTGACAATACTGGCGCTCAATTCTCTACCTCTTTTTCTACTGTCTTGGCGGACTGGGCAACCACGGTCCCCCAATTGTCGATAACGGCATCCAGATCGCCACGGTGGGACTGCATTGCCTGGGCGAACTGATCACGGAACAGCAAGCCCATGTTGATACCTTCCACTATGACGTTGCGCACCTTCCACTGGTCGTCAATAAGAACCATGGTGTAGGTAACGGGGTATACCATGCCATTGGAGGTACGAATCTCCATGTCGACACTAGTGCGGTCATCACCGTATTTGCCCCGACCTGTGGGTGGCAACACCTTGATCATACCGCTATCGAATTCCAGCAGGGCGTTACCGTAAAACTGCACCATGCTGCGCTTGAAAGTCTCGATAAAGCGGTCCATCTGCTCGTCGGTAGCACGGCCGCTGTAACGCACCGTCATCACGCTGCGCGCAATCCCACGGAAGTCGACCACCGGATTCATGATCTCGTTGAGTCCGTCAAGGAAGGCGTCCGTGTCCTGTTTGTAGGTCTCGCGGTTGGCGTCCAGAACTTCCATTACCCGTACGGAAGTGTCTTCGACCACTTCATGGGGCGTAAGCGCCGCGTGCACCGCAAGCGGAGCAGCAAGGGCCAGTACCAGCAGTGCTTTGAACATGGCTCGCATAATCATTCTCCGTATTAGTCTTCTTTACTGACGGTGCTGAGGAGGAAACGACCAATCAGCTCTTCCAGTACCAGTGCCGATTGAGTGTCCACAATTCGATCGCCATCCTTGAGCATGGTGTCCTCACCACCCACGCTGATGCCGACATATTTTTCACCGAGCAAACCCGCTGTAAGGATCGAGGCTGCACTATCAGAAGGCAAGGTGTTGACGCTGCCGTCGATCGCCATTTCGACCCGCGCTGTGTAACGGGTCTTGTCGAACTCGATGGCCGTCACCTGGCCGATGGTTACACCGGACATGGTGACCTTGGCACGGGGAGTCAGGCCGGCAATATTGTCAAAATGGGCATGAACCTTATAGGTATCAGCTCCCGGGCTGACGCTCAGCCCGCTGACCCGCAGCGCCAGAACCAGCAGTGCCATGATGCCAACCAGTATGAACAGGCCGACGGTCAACTCTAAAGTACGGGTACGCATGTTCGGTTTCCTTGCTGATCAGAACATCAAAGCTGTGAGGATAAAGTCCAGGCCGAGTACGGCAAGGGAGGCATAAACAACGGTACGGGTGGTTGCCCGGCTGATACCTTCCGAGGTGGGCTCGCAATCATAACCCTGGAATACCGCGATCCAGGTAACCACAAACGCGAAGGCCACTGCCTTTATGAGGCCGTTGATGATATCGCTGCCAAACTCCACGGAGTTTTGCATATTGGCCCAGTATGAGCCTGAATAAACGCCGAGCCAGTCGACCGCAACCATGGCTCCGCCCCAAATCCCGACAACGCAGAAGATCATTGCCAGCAGTGGCATGGACACGAAGCCAGCCCACAATCGCGGCGCAATCACATACTTGAGCGGATCGACGCCAATCATCTCCAGGCCGGATAACTGCTCAGTCGCTTTCATCAAGCCAATTTCGGCAGTCAGCGCGGAACCCGCACGGCCTGCAAACAATAGAGCAGTCACAACCGGCCCAAGTTCACGCAGCAGGGTCAAAGCTACCATCTGCCCCACTGCCTGCTCGGAACCGTAGGTACTGAGAATATTGTAGCCCTGCAGGGCCAGCACCATCCCGATAAAGAGTCCGGATACGATGATGATTGCCAGAGACAGTACGCCCACGGCATAGAGCTGTTTGATGAACAGGCTCCAGCCACTGCCAAAGTTTGAACGACCAGTGATGGCATGGAATAGAAACACGCCGGACCGGCCGATGGCTGCGATCACGTCCAGCCCGGAGGCACCCATCAACGCCAGGCGATCAGCGAGGGTCTTCATTTATGCTCACCCCGCTGCAACAGATCGCTGGTCAATTCGTCAGCCGGATAATGGAAAGGTACCGGTCCATCTGGCTCGCCGCGCATGAACTGCCGGATGCGCGGGTTACTGGACTCCATCAGCTCGCCCGGCGCCCCGTGGCCCAATACCTGTCCATCAGCAATCACGTATAAATAGTCGGCAATACTGGCGGTTTCGGTCAGGTCGTGGGACACCACAATACTGGTCAGCCCCAGCGCATCATTGAGCAACCGGATCAGACGCACCAGCACACCCATTGAGATTGGGTCCTGACCTACGAAGGGTTCGTCGTACATCAACAATTGCGGGTCGAGTGCGATGGCGCGCGCCAGCGCTACACGCCGCTTCATTCCGCCGGACAGCTCGTCGGGCATCAATGTGTGCGCGCCGCGCAAACCCACAGCCTGCAGCTTGAGCTTGACGATATCGCCGATCATGTCCTCGCTGAGCTCGGTGTGCACCCTCAAAGGAAAAGCCACGTTTTCAAACACACTCAGGTCTGTGAACAACGCGCCACTCTGAAACAACATGCCCATGTTCTGCCGGGCGCGGAAAAGATCGCCTCGTTTGAGCTTGGGAATATCCTGTCCGTTGACCAGTACTGCGCCGCTTTCGGGCCGCAGCTGCGCGCCAATCAACCGCAGCAAGGTGGTCTTGCCGCAGCCTGAAGGCCCCATGATCCCGGTCACCTTGCCGCGCGGAATACGGATATCCACACCATCAAAAATGGTGCGTCCGCTGCGCTTGAAGGTGACCTGTTTGAGGTCAACGATGAATTCTGAATCGTCGGTCATAAAAAAATCGGGCTTCCTGGCTACCGGCGCAAGGCGGGCAAAATGAACGCGCTAATATAACAGTTTGGTGTATCCAGCCCAAGTGAGGGCTGCACAATAAAACCGCCGCGCAATATTCGCCAACACAATGCCACCCTTGTGCGGACTTAACAGCGGCGGCAAGACTGGCAACGGATGAGTTAAAGGAGACAAGGCGCTATACTCTCACGCTTGCCAACAGACGAAGTGTGCATATGCCTGATTTTGATTTTACCGCTTCCGCGCGGCGTAGCATCGAGATGGAGCGCGACGCGGTTCACAGCCTACTTGAGCGCCTTGACGAGGGCTTCGTCAAAGCCTGTGATGCCCTGCTGTCATGTACAGGACGCATTGTTGTAACCGGCATGGGCAAGTCCGGACATATAGGCAAGAAAATTGCGGCCACTCTGGCCAGCACTGGCTCCCCTGCTTTTTTTGTGCATCCGGGCGAAGCCAGTCACGGCGACATGGGCATGATCACCCGGCAGGACGTGGTCATCGCCTTGTCCAACTCCGGCAACACTGCCGAAGTCGTCACATTGCTGCCGCTGCTCAAGCGTCTCGGGGTACCGCTGATCAGTATTACCGGCAATCCCGACTCGGTCTTGGCCAAGGCGGCTCTGGCCAACCTGCATACCGGTGTTGAGCAGGAAGCCTGCCCGTTGAATCTGGCGCCGACATCCAGTACTACTACTGCGCTGGTCATGGGCGACGCCCTGGCTATTGCATTGCTCGAAGCCCGCGGCTTCAGCGCCGAGGATTTTGCCTTCTCTCACCCCGGGGGCACACTGGGACGCCGATTACTGCTGCTGGTTGACGATATAATGCACGACGGTGAGCGGATGCCCATGGTTACCCCGCAAACATCACTGCGCGACGCGCTCCTGGAGATGACCCGCAAGGGCCTGGGTCTCACAGGGATTACCGATCAACAGGGCAGGCTCGCTGGCATATTCACCGACGGCGACCTGCGTCGCACACTGGATCAGAACCTGGATATCCACACCTCGAGCATCTCCCTGGTGATGACCCCGCAGTGCAAGACAGTGAGCCAGGGCGCCCTTGCTGCCGAGGCATTGAAGATCATGGAAGACGCCAAGATCAACGGGCTTTTTGTAGTTGACCCGGATGGCCGACCGGTGGGCGCATTGAATATGCACGACCTGTTGCGCGCGGGGGTAGTATGAGCTCGATCGAATCAGGCATGAGTGCTGACCTGAGCCGCCGCGCAGCCGGCATCCGACTGGCGATTTTCGATGTCGATGGAGTGCTTACCGATGGCCGGTTGTTCTTCATGCCTGACGGCACCGAATTCAAATCCTTCAATACCCTGGACGGCCACGGCATCAAGATGCTGATGGCTTCGGGCGTTGAAGTGGCGATTATCAGTGGTCGCAAGTCACCGCTGGTGGAAAACCGCGCAGCAAATCTGGGCATCAAGCATTTGATTCAGGGGCGCGAAGACAAACTCAACGCACTTGCCGAGCTACGCGAGATATTGCCCTTCGAGCTCGAGCAGATCGCTTTCCTGGGCGATGATCTTCCAGACCTTCCGGTCATGCGCCGCGTCGGACTGGGTGTGGCGGTGGCCACGGCTGACAGCTTTGTGCGCGAGCAGGCCCATTGCGTCACCCGTGCAGCAGGCGGCGCTGGAGCAGCCCGGGAATTCTGCGAAATGATAATGGGCGCGCAGGGCACACTTGGCAAAGCACGCGAGGCTTATCTCTGATGTTTGCTATCCCACGCTACTTACGCACTGCCGGACTGATAGGCCTGGCAGTAGCCCTGGCACTGGCCGTGGGGTATTTCAATATTCGGCCCTCCTCCTTCGACCAGGAGCCGCTGGTGACCGACCCGCTGCAACCGGATTTTTTCATGGAAAATACGCAGATACTCATGTTCAACGGACAGGGGACACCGGCATACCAGCTGCGTAGCACCCGGGCAACGCATCAACGCACCGATGACAGTACGCAGCTTGAACAGCCAAACCTGTTGTACTATCGCCCCGGCGAAGAGCACCCCTGGTTGCTGCAGGCGCAACAGGGCGCCGTAACCAAAGGCGGCAATCAAGTGCAATTGAACACCGATGTACTGCTGCAGCGGCAGGATCCCACTGAGCCCTCGGCACGCATGACCACGCAGGCTCTGACGCTGTTTCCCGAGCGTGATTATGCCGAAACGGCACAAAGCGTTAGAATCGAGACCGCTGGCAGCGTCACCACTGCTGACGGCATGCAGGTTTTTCTTGATGACGGCCGCCTGGAGCTGCTGTCCAACGTACGAGGTCAGCATGAGCTTCAATAAATTCCTGCCGGTGGTCGCACTGCTGCTGGTTGCCAGCCTGCCGGCAATGGCATTACCTCAGGACAGCAACCAGCCGATCCGAATCCAGGCCAACAGTGCCACCCTGGATGAGCGCCGCAACACTGCGGTCTACCGGGGCAACGTCATTATTACCCAGGGCAGCATGCGCCTCACTGGAAACCAGGTCACGCTGGCTACCGACAGTGCCGGTGCGGTGAGCAAGATCACCAGCACGGGAAACCCCGCTACCTACACTCAGACCCCCGGCGAAAACGACGGCGAAGTGAACGCCCGCGCGCAGACCATCGAGTACTTTGCCGACAGCGAACGCGTAGTACTGATCGACCAGGCACGCCTGGAGCAGCGCGGCAACACCTTTCAGGGTGACTTCGTCAGCTACGACATCAATGAACAGGTGGTAGACGCGGGACGACCGGCGGCGGGTGACTCGGGCGAACCGGGGCGCATCGAAATCGTGATCCAGCCCCGCCAACGCGATGAAGCCGCCAATCCATGACCGGGCCCGCCATGACCGAATCTGCTGCAACCGTCCTCGAAGCACGCCATCTGGCCAAGGCCTACAAGACGAGAAAGGTCGTTGAGGATGTGTCCCTGTCCATCCGCAGTGGCGAAGTAGTTGGCCTGCTTGGCCCTAATGGCGCTGGCAAGACCACCTGCTTCTACATGATTGTCGGGCTGGTGAAGGCCGACCATGGTCACATACTGGTAGACGGCCTCGACGTCACCCATCTGCCCATGCATGGACGGGCTCGCCAGGGCATCGGCTACCTCCCCCAGGAGGCATCCATTTTCCGCAAGCTGAGTGTGGCCGACAATATCATGGCGATACTCCAGACTCGCAAGGATCTGGACCGGCAGGGCCGGCTCGACAAGCTGAGCTCCCTGATGCACGAATTTCATATCCATCATCTGGCCGACAGCAAGGGCATGAGTCTGTCCGGCGGCGAGCGCCGTCGTGCTGAGATAGCTCGCGCGCTGGCAAGTGACCCCAAGTTCATTCTGCTCGATGAGCCCTTTGCCGGTGTGGATCCGATCTCGGTAAACGATATAAAACAGATCATTCAGCATCTCAGGGACAAGGGCATTGGCGTGCTGATCACCGATCACAATGTGCGCGAGACACTCGACATCTGCGACAAGGCCTACATCGTCAGCGATGGGCATATTATCGCCGAGGGAAACGCGCAGGCCGTACTCGACAATCAGCTGGTCAAGGATGTGTATCTGGGCCAAGAGTTCCGGCTATAAAAACAGGGTCGATTCAGGCATGCTAGCCTCAGGCCAGCCTCGCACCAACGCCAGTAATAGCGCATAAGGTAATACGTCCGATAATGAAACCTACGCTCGTCCTCAAGATGGGGCAGCAGCTGACCATGACGCCGCAGCTGCAGCAGGCCATCAGACTGCTCCAACTGTCGAGTCTCGACCTCCAACAGGAGGTTCAGGAGGCCCTTGAAGCTAATCCGATGCTGGAAATGGCTGACGAGGCTGACGATGATCATGGCGGCTCGGGATCAGATGGAGCCGACAACGACGATGCCCCCGCCGTCTCCGTACCCGAGCCGGTTGAAATGGACGCCATTGATCAGCACTCCCAGGCCGCCGAGGAAGGCAACTGGAATGAACAGATTCCTAGCGATTTGCCCGTAGATACCCAGTGGGAAGATGTCTATCAGACATCGGCAAGCTCGCTCCCCAGCGGCGATGATGATGACTGGGATTTCACTTCCCGCACCGGTACCGGTGAAACGCTGCAAAGCCACCTGGAATGGCAGCTGAACCTGATTCCTCTTTCGGAAACCGACCAGCTCATTGCACTATCGATCATTGATGCAATCAATGCAGACGGCTATCTGGAGGAGTCTCTCGAAGAGATCCTTGCCTCCATCGACCCGGAGCGCGAAGTGGAGCTCGACGAAATCGAAATGGTGCTGCACCGAATCCAGCAGTTCGAACCCGTGGGTGTAGGGGCACGTGATCTGAGCGAGTGCCTGCTGCTGCAACTGCGCCAGCTGCCGGCCGACACCCCGCTGCTGGAGCAGGCACAGAAGGTCGTGCGCGATCATCTGGGCTTGCTTGGCAGTCGCGATTTCAGTCAGCTGATGCGTCGCACACGGCTCAAGGAAGACCAGCTGGGTCGCGTTATCGCGTTGATCCAGACGCTCAACCCCCGCCCCGGCTCGGAAATAGCTTCGGGTGAACCCGAATATGTGATCCCCGATGTTATTGTGCGCCGCGACAGCAACCGCTGGATTGTCGAGCTGAATCAGGAATCTGTTCCCAAGATCCGGGTCAACAGCCAATACGCCTCCATGGTACGGCGTGCCGACTCCAGCACAGACAACACCTACCTGCGCAATAACCTGCAGGAAGCACGCTGGTTCATTAAGAGCCTGCAAAGCCGCAACGAAACATTGATGAAAGTGGCCACTCAGATTGTCGAGCACCAGCGCGAGTTTCTCGAGTACGGTGAAGAAGCAATGAAGCCCCTGGTGCTGCACGACATAGCCGAAGCCGTAGGTATGCATGAATCAACGATCTCGCGGGTAACTACGCAGAAATTCATGCACACGCCTCGGGGTATCTTCGAGCTTAAGTACTTTTTTTCCAGCCATGTCGGCACCTCTGAAGGCGGCGAATTTTCCTCCACGGCGATCCGCGCGCTGATCAAGAAACTGGTCTCGACAGAAAACCCGAAGAAACCATTGAGCGACAGCAAGATCGCTGGTTTACTGGAAGAGCAGGGAATTGATGTAGCCCGTCGTACCATCGCCAAGTACCGCGAATCGCTCAATATCGCTCCGTCGAGCGAACGTAAGCGGATTGTCTGACCGGCGGGCCTGATACGCAGAGCACGAAATACGGCATTATGGGGAATCGACTTCGTTTCCCTGCTTCATCAAGCCAATCAGGAGAAGTCATATGCAACTGAACCTAAGCGGTCATCAGCTCGACATTACCGATCCACTGCGCAATTACGTGAACGAGAAAATGTCCCGCCTGGAGCGACATTTCGACAAGATTACCAATGTTCAGGTCATACTCGAAGTCGAGAACTTCCGACAGAAAGCTGAAGCTATCCTGCATGTAGCCGGCGGCGAGGTAGTCGCCAACGCAGAGCACACAGACATGTACGCCGCCATTGACCTGATGACCGACAAACTTGATCGGCAGCTGATAAAGCACAAGGAAAAAAACCTCAATCGCCAGCAAGGCGTCAACGACCGCTAACCGCTAAGGCAACCGTAGCCAAAACCCATGCAAATTGATCACATACTGACCCCCCAGCGCACCTTTGCCGGTGTGCAGGGGGGCTCCAAGAAAAAGATGCTCGAGCTGATCGGCAAGATGATCGCCCAACATAGTCATCTTGATCCCGACAGCATTTACCAGAACCTGATAGCCAGGGAGAAACTTGGCTCAACCGGTTTTGGTAACGGTATAGCCATACCCCACTGTCGGCTGGAGGATTGCCATAAACCGGTAGGCGCGCTGTTCCAGCTGCAATCGAAAATTGATTTTGATGCACTGGACGGAGAACCGGTGGACCTTATCTTTGTGCTGCTGGTCCCACAGGAAGCCACCGAACAGCATTTACAGATACTCAAGATGCTTGCCGAAAAGCTTGACCAGGCTAGCCTGCGTGAAGCCTTGCGCGAAGCGGACGATGCCGATGAGCTTTATCGCATCATGACCGTTACAGACTCGGATACCTGAGCGCCATGCATCTTGTTGTAGTCAGTGGTCGTTCCGGGTCCGGCAAAAGTACCGCGCTGCACCTGCTGGAAGATAACGGGTTTTATTGCATCGACAATCTACCCGCGGGGCTGCTGCCAGACCTGGCACGGCAGGCCAACAAATCAGGCATGCAATTACCCAAGGTCGCCATCAGCATCGATGCAAGAAATCTGCGCAGTGACTTGCAGCGGTTTCCCGAGCTGTTGGCGCAGGTACGTGATAGTGGCATTACCTGTGACGTGATTTTTCTTGCTGCCACCGATGAAGTGCTGATCAAGCGTTTTTCAGAGACCCGCCGCAAGCATCCGCTCACCGACCAGAGCCACTCCCTGGCCGAAGCAATAGCGGCCGAGCTCCGTCTGCTTGAGCCTATCATCGACCTAGCCAACCTGAAGATCGATACCAGCCATCTCAATCTCTACCAGCTACGCGACACCCTGAAGCAGCGTCTGCTGGGTAGCCAGGGTAGTGCGCCGTCCGTTCTGATCCAGTCCTTCGGATTCAAGCGGGGCGTACCCGTTGATGCGGATCTGGTGTTTGATGTGCGATGCCTGCCCAACCCTTACTGGAAACCCGAACTGAGGCAGTTCTCCGGCAAGGATCAACCTGTTCGCGACTTTCTCGACGCCCAACCCGACGCCCAGGAAATGTTCGAGGACATACATCGATTTCTGAGCAAGTGGCTGCCGCGCTACGCCGCTGGTGAACGCAGCTACATGACCATTGCGATTGGCTGCACCGGAGGGCACCACCGTTCGGTCTATATTGCCGAACGACTTTTGCAGGCTCTGGGCAGCAAAACAGCCAACATGCTTATCCGCCACAGGGATATTCCCTGACCATGCTCACCAGGCGCACGCTGATTATCAACAAGCTCGGCCTGCATGCCCGAGCTGCAGCCAAGTTCGTTGGCGTAGCCAATCGACACGGCTGTGAAGTACGTATCGGCTCAACAGAAGAAGATCAGGTCAATGGCAAAAGCATCATGCAGGTCATGATGCTGGCAGCCGGCAAGGGCAGCGAAGTCTGCATCACCTGCCAAGGTGACGACGCTGAACAGGCGATGCAGGAACTGCTGGCATTGATTGAGGATTATTTCGAAGAGGGGGAGTGAAAGCGGCAAGCCGCTAGGCTCAAGCGGCAAGCTACAAGCGGCAAGCCTCAAGCTAAAAGCCAAAGCCAAAGCCACGCTGCGGCCTGTTAACTCTAATGGTGCGCTCCCTGCAACACCTGCTCCATTGTCTTCAGCACCCAACTGATTCCGTCATACCCTCGGCGGGAATCCAGGCGGATTCTTTCGATACAAACCTGAACCTCAACTCAGCCAGACTCCCGCTTGCCGCTTGTAGCTTGTAGCTTGCCGCTTGCCGCTGCTTTACTCCCCTCCCACCGTCATCCCGTCCACCAGCCAGCTCCCGGTCAGATTATTCCCGCGTCGCTCGATGTCCGATCCCACACAACGCAGATTAGCGAACATATCCTTCAGGTTGCCAGCTATGGTCACTTCCTGAACCGGGTGCTGAATCTGGCCATTCTCCACCCAGAACCCACCGGCTCCGCGAGAATAGTCTCCGGTAACGCCATTGACGCCCTGCCCCATCAGTTCGGTGACCAGCAGCCCCGTACCCATCTCCTGCAGCAAAGCTTCGAGATCGCCAGCGTTACTGGTGATGTGCAAATTATGTACGCCACCAGCGTTAGCGGTACTGGGCAGTCCAAGCTTGCGGCCGGAGTAGGTGCTGAGTACCCAACTGATCAACCTGCCCTGATCGACAAATGCCTGCTCGCGGGTGGCCAGACCATCGCCATCGAACGTCGAGCTGCCAAGTGCACGCGGCATATAGGGCCGCTCATCAATGCTCACCCAGGTTGGGAAGATAGGCTGACCCAATGCATCAAGTAAAAAGGTGGACTGACGATAAACCGCGCCGCCGGCGATCGCGCCAATCAGGTGCCCCAGCAGGCCTGCAGCCTGGTCCGCGGCGAACAATACCGGGACCTTGGCCGTTTTGATCGGTCTTGAGCCGAGCCGAGCCAGCGTGCGTTGCGCGGCCTTGCGTCCAAGCGCTTGCGGACTCGGCAGATTGCCCGCCTGACGGTCTACGTCGTACCAGTAATCGCGCTGCATGCCCTGGTCGGACGCGACAATCATCACTGCAGAAGCACTGTGCCGGGTACCCATGGAACTACCGATAAAACCGTTGCTGTTGCCATAGACACGGCAACCCTTCTGAGTGCTCACGTTAGCGCTGTCGCTGGTGAGCCGAGGGTCGGTTTCCAGGGCAGCAGCCTCGCAGGCAAGCGCTCGCTCGATGGCCTCGCTGGCGTCCAGATTCCAGGGGTGGTACAGGTCCAGGTCAGGCAGGTCTTGGGCCATAAGCTCAGGATCAGCGAGACCTGCAAAGCTGTCTTCTGAAGCATGCTGGGCAATACCCAGGGCTGCCTTGATCGCCGCACTGATCGCCTCGTCGGAGGTATCGGAAGTGCTAGCCGAGCCCTTGCGCTGCCCAACGTGAAGACTGATCGCAAAACCCTGGTCGCGATTGAATTCGACGGTTTCCACTTCGCCCTGACGCACCGCAACCGACAGTCCGGTGTTCTGGCTTACGCCTACCTCACAGGCAGTCGCACCCTGGCGACGTGACTCTTCAAGAATAAAGGCAACTCGCTGTTCTAGTTCCTGACGCAGGGTATCCTGGCGCAGCGCATGGGGATCTTCCTGTCGGGTGGGCTGGTAATCGGTCATGTAATCTCCTCTCAGGCGGGCATTGTACCGCGGACAGCCCCGCTGTGAACGGGTATCATGGCGCATTGAAAAGTAACCGCATGTAGTAACCAGAGGCGGGCCGCAACGAGGTGACCATGACAGACTTCTACGACGAGGAACAGGATGACGAGGGCGTCAGCAGATCGCAGCTCAAACGTGAGCGCGATGAGCTGCGCGCCCTTGGGCGCCGACTGATTGACCTCAAACCTGCCCAGTTGGCCAAGCTTAACCTGACCGACAAACTGCTCGCCGCTCTGGAAGAGGCGCCGCGTCACACCGCCCGCGGTGCGCTGAAACGGCATTTGAGCTTTGTTGGCAAACAGATGCCCGATCAGGATATCGATGCCATTCGCGCTTATCTGGATCGGCTCGACAGCAGCAGCCAAGCCCATGCCCAACATTTCCATCAGATCGAACGTTGGCGTGACCGGCTACTCACAGGTAATGCCGAGGACCAGGAAGCGTTCATGGCTGCCTACCCTCAGACTGATCGTCAGCAATTACGCCAGCTGATACGCCAGGCCGCCAAGGAAGCTGCCGAGAACAAACCACCAGCGGCATCGCGGAAGATTTTCAAACTGGTGCGCGAGACCGTCGAACAGGACCTCTGAGCCACTCACCTCCGCGCCGCACGCAAAAAAAGGCCGCGCCCTTTCGGGAGCGGCCTTCTATCTTGCCAATCGGGTCAACCCGGCAGGACTTATCCGGCCAGATCTATCCCTCCAGATCTATCAATAGCCCAGTGCGAAGTTCTCTTCCGGCATATCCATCAGGTTGTCAGCACCCGACAGCATCGCATCTACATGCGTGCGGGTACGCGGCAAGATGCGCTGGAAGTAGAAACGCGCAGTCTGCAGCTTGGCCTGGTAGAAAGCGGCATCGGAGGTGCCTTCAGCCAGCTTGGCTGCAGCAACCCGAGCCATGTCAGCCCAGAAGTAGGCCAGACAGGCGTAACCGGAATACATGCAATAATCGACAGATGCCGCGCCAACCATCTCACGGTCCTTCATCGCTGCCATGCCGATCTTCATGGTCAGCTCGCCCCATTCCTTGTTCAACGCGTTAAGCGGCGCTACAAACTCGGAAATAGCTTCGTTGCCTTCTTCGGTTTGACAGAACTTGTGCACGATCTTGGTGAAGCACTTGAGCGCTTCGCCCTGGGTCATCAGTACCTTGCGACCCAGCAGGTCCAGTGCCTGAATACCGGTAGTGCCTTCATACAGCATGGAGATACGGGCATCACGCACGTTCTGCTCCATGCCCCACTCGGCGATGAAACCGTGGCCACCGTAGATCTGTACGCCATGGTTAGCCGCTTCAAAACCGACTTCAGTCATGAACGCCTTGGCGATAGGAGTCAGGAAGGCCAAGAGCGCGTCAGCTTGCTTCTTCTGTGCTTCGTCCTGGCTGTTCTTGACGATGTCCACCTGCTGGGCAGTGAAGTACACCATGGCGCGGCTGCCTTCGGCAAAGGCCTTCATGGTCAATAGCATACGACGTACATCAGGGTGCACGATGATCGGGTCAGCCGCCTTCTCAGGCGCCTTCGGACCAGTCAGCGAACGCATCTGCAGACGATCACGGGCGTACTGGATGCCACCCTGGAAGCCGACTTCAGCATGGGCCAGCCCCTGCAGAGCAGTACCCAGGCGGGCAGTGTTCATAAAGGTGAACATGGCGTTCAGACCCTTGTTCGGTGGCCCGATCAAAAAGCCGGTAGCGCCGTCAAAGTTCATCACGCAGGTAGCGTTACCGTGGATACCCATCTTGTGCTCAAGGGAACCGCAGTTCACGCCGTTACGCTCACCCTTCTCGCCATTCGCGTCAGGCAGGAACTTGGGAACGATAAACAGCGAGATACCCTTGGTGCCAGCCGGTGCGTCGGGCAGGCGGGCCAGAACGATGTGGACGATATTCTCGGCCATGTCGTGCTCACCGGAAGAGATGAAGATCTTGGTACCGCTGAGCTTGTAGCTTCCGTCAGCCTGGGGCTCTGCCTTGGTACGCAGCATGCCCAGATCCGTTCCACAATGGGATTCGGTCAGGCACATGGTGCCTGTCCACTGACCAGAAACAAGCTTGGTCAGGTAAGTGTGCTTGTGCTCGTCAGTGCCGTGCTGCGCGATGGTGTTCATGCAACCATGTGACAGGCCAGGGTACATACCCCAGGACCAGTTTGCCTGACCAACCATTTCGCTGACTGCCAGACCCAGTGACTCGGGCAGACCCTGGCCGCCATGATCAACATCATGGGCCAGACTAGGCCAGCCGCCTTCAACGTACTGAGCGTAGGCTTCCTTGAAACCGGTCGGGGTCTTGACGCCCTCCGCGCTCCAGGTACAGCCCTCGGTATCGCCCACGCGATTCAGGGGGGCAATCACCTGCTCACAGAATTTGGCGCCCTCTTCGAGAATGGCGTTAACCATGTCCGGCGTCGCGTCTTCGCAGCCGGGCAGGCTCTTGTAGTGTTCTTCATATCCCAGGACTTCGTCACGGACGAAGCGGATGTCACGCAGGGGAGCCTTGTAATCTGGCATGGTACTTGACCTCAACGGTTGAAACGGGATTCAAGAGCAGCTGTTGGCTGCGGACTAGGTGCTGATTCAAACAGACGTTTGAAACATACGTTTAGACCTTAGATATGTCAAGCCCCAGTCATCCGCTGGCCCGGGAATTATTTGTAACCTGCCCGCGCCCACGCACCATTACTTGCAATGCACAAAACAACGGCTGAAGTACGAAGGAAGGGAAGCAGAAAGATACGGCAGATTCAGGCGCTGGCGCTGAAGGTTGCCTGTGCATACTGTGACGAGGAATCTATCTGGCGATAGGTGGCCAGCTCCCGGGAGCCGGACACCACCGGTGCGGCATCCGGCTGCTCTATGACATCAGTTTCTGCCTCACCGGACTCATTCCCGGAGGCAGCAGACCGCGGTTCAGCTTCCACGGTGCTGGAAGCGATTTCTGAGCGCGCCTGGGCAATCAGTTGCGCCGCCTGGGCGGCGACTACCCGGTCCTGTCCGGAGGGCTCGGCCGGTGCCAGCGCGGCACGCTGCACCTGTTGCATCTTGTTGATGGTCGCTGCCGGATCACCTGAGACAGGGGATATGTCAATCGAGACCGAACCACCCGTCGCGTAAAGACGCCCATCGGGTCCACGACTGTAATCGTAACTGACGCCACCCGCGTACTGACCACCGACGGCCATGTGCGCCTGCTCGTGGGCGCGAACCTCACGATCCCTGGCTGCCAGGTCCTGAATCTCGGCCTGCTCGATCATTTCCAGCCTGGCTTCTCTGCTCGCCAGCTCCTGGCGAACTTGCGCCTCGCGCTGCGAGCTATCGTCCGACTCTTTCGCAACGCCGCCCTCTCCGACTAGGGAACCCGGCAGATCGTTACGGATACCGGCAGATTGTCCACTTGGCGGATTCTCCCCCTCACCAGGGGCGGCAGTTGCCATACCTGCGGAAACTGCTACGGGAAACTGATCACCCGCAGAAAAACCGCGCGCGGGCTCCGCACGAGCGGACGGCGGTATGTAGGATGGAAAAGGAGAATACGAGCCAATGCTGCTCACGGGCGTTCCAATGGCCTGATTAAATCAGGCCTTCACGTCCAGAAGAGTGCCAAGCACTTCAGAAGCAGTATCGATAACGGAAGAACCCGCCTCGACCTCGCGCTGACCCTGTCGCATTTCGACCAGGCTGTCTACCAGATTGACCGGGCGGTTGCTGTCCACTGCGGTAGTAGCCGCGGGCTTGTCGATGGCAGGCTGCAGCGGTACAGCCTGAGAGGCAGCCGGATCGGCAGGGACGCCCACGCGCGCAATTTCTGCTGCGGCAGTCGACGCACGGTACTGACCCTGACGGACACTGTTCATGCCGGCTGACATCAAATCGAGACTAGCCATGAGCATAACTCCTTGGTGTGTTAACACTGCTATTGAAGCACAAAGCCACTACCTGGAATACCGGCCCGCTACCGCTTTCAGACCAGCGGTGTTATATCCAGAAAATCCGCCACAAGATCCGCGGTAGCATCTTCCAACCAGGGCACATAGCCCAGATAAGGCGCCTGTATCAACTTTTTCAGTGTAGCCAGATTCTCCTGTGGACGACTCATGTCAGGGTCCACCTGGTTTGCAACCCAGCCGGCCAGCTCGATGCCATCCGCCGCGATCGCTTCAGCCGTAAGAATAGCGTGGTTGATACAGCCCAGGCGCATACCCACAACCATGATGACCGGTACCCGGAGTTCGCGTGCCAAATCAGCCAGGGTCTGCTCCGGATTGAGAGGAACGCGCCAGCCACCCGCGCCCTCAACCAGGGTAAATTCGGCCTTGCGATCAAATACCTGCAGGCAACCACCGGCGAGGAGTTCGACCGTCAGATTCGCACCCTCTTCATTCGCTGCAATATGCGGTGCGATAGCCGCCTCCAGTGTGACTGGATTGATCAGCTCGTAGGCCAATGCCGGATCGCACTGGGCCTGCAGGGCCAAGGCATCTTCATTGCGCAGGCCCTCGCTGGTACGCTCGCAGCCAGCCGCGACAGGCTTGGCCGCTGCAGTGGTAAGCCCTGTGCGTCGAGCTGCACACAACAAGCCACAGGCGATGGTGGTCTTGCCGATTTCAGTGTCGGTGCCAGTCACAAAATAACGCTTGAGCATGTCATGACTCCTTGAACATGAGAATTTGCGCGACCTGATAGGTAGCGGGCAGCCCTTCGGGTTGGCGGAACGCTTCATAAGCCTGGGTCAGAGCGCGCAGTCGCGCGCGCCCGGTGAGGCCTCCCGGCCTGCCCTGATTGATATTGTGCGCGCCCAATGCCTTGAGCTCGCGGGTCAGTTCGCCTAGCTGGCCATACCGCAGCACGTGGGTCTCTAAGTCACAACGCCAATGCGAAAAACCGGATGCGGCCAGAATCTGTCGAAGCTCGTCAGAAGGCATAAATCGGTTGACGTGCACGAAAGCATCCACCGACTGCCAGGCACGTTGCAACTCGAACAACGTCCCTTCAACCAGAGTGTTAAAAGCAAGACAACCGCCCGGGCGCAGCGCCTGCCGCGCTTCTGCGATTGCCCGCGCAAGGTCGGGACACCACTGCAGCGCCAGACTGGAAAAAATCAGATCCTGGGAGGCCGGGCGCAGAGGAAGAGCCTCTGCATCAGCCACTACCCAGCGCGGTTGCCTGTCGAGCAGGGCATGTTCGGAACCATTGCACTGGCGGGCAAAACGTAGCATGCCCTCGGCCAGATCCAGACCTGCTGCGGCAACCGCAAAACGCTGCGTCAGAGCTCGGGTGAAATAACCCGTGCCCGCACCCAGATCAACGATCTCATGCGCCTGCAGCTGGGCGGGTATGCGTGCCAGCAGGTTACTCCCCGCACTCCGCTGAAAGGCTGCCGCCTGATCGTAAGTAGCTGCGGCGCGACTGAATGAATCCGCGACCCGTTGCTTGTCTATCGCTGTCTCAGACATTGGCGGTCTCCAGGAAACCGGCGATCTGATCGGCCAGCCAGAGGGGTTGCTCGAGCACGATCGCATGGCTGGCCTCTGGATGTACAACCACCCGCGCCACGCCTGGCTCAGCCAGGCGTTCCAGCGGCCCAGCCGCATCAGCGGGCACCAGAGCATCGTTAGCGCCCAGGCAATGCAGCATCGGCGCTACACTGCGCGATAGCGGCACACGATTGTCCACAACCGCCAGTAACGCCAGACCATTGAGGCGTTGCTGGTGATCGGCTCGGTCCCACTCCAGCAACTTACCCAGACTGCGACGCTGCGCACTGCCTTGCGTCACCAACAGTGCGAAACGCTTCAGCGTTTTCTCTGGCTCGCTGCGCATATCCGCGAAGAACTGCTTGAAAGTGTCAGACGGCATCGCGGTCGGCCAGTCGGCTCTCGCGACAAAACAGGCATTAGTGGCGATAGTAACTACCGCGCTGAAGCGCTCGGGAAAACGACGCTGCAGCTGTAGTGCGAGCATGCCTCCGAGTGACCAGCCAACCAGCACGCCCGGCTTCAGGCTCTCAGCCAGCGCGGTCAAATCCGGCTCCATGCTGGAAAGCTGGATTGCTGGCAGCGCATGACACCCCACTCGGCTGGCTGGCAAGCGCTCCAGCAGGGCATCACGCAGCGACTGCATTGTTGTTGGGGCCATCGCCCAGCCAGGCAGCAAGCTGATATCAGTCATGTGTCTGCTCCGGCAGTTTGGTCAGCGCATGCTTCAGGGCGGCTATCAGTTGCCCCACGTCATCCTCGCTATGAGCGGCGCACAGGGTGACGCGCAATCTGGCGGTGCCTTGGGGTACAGTCGGCGGACGAATCGCGGTAACCAGAATCCCCTGCTCACGCAGCGCGGCAGACAATGCCAGCGCGCGGGCGCTGCTACCCACCAGAATAGGCTGAATGGGGCTAGGGCTGTCCATCAGCTCCAGCCCGAGCTCGGCAACGCCGGCGCGAAACTGTGTAATCAGTTGCTGCAGGTGATCGCGGCGCCAGTGTTCATCGCGCAGCAACTGCAGACTGGCCAGTGTGGCGCATGCCACTGCGGGTGGCTGGCTAGTGGTGTATATGTATGGTCGGGCGAATTGAATCAATGTCTCGATCAACTCCTCACTGCCAGCAATAAAGGCGCCCGCGGTACCAAAACCCTTGCCCAAGGTACCTATCAATACCGGGACATCCCCCATGCCCAGGCCGAAATGCTCGACAATGCCGCCGCCGTTCCTGCCCAGGCAGCCGAAACCGTGGGCATCATCCACCATGACCCAGGCATCCTTGGCTCGTGCGGTCGCACACAGGGAAGGCAGGTCGGCAAGATCGCCGTCCATACTGAACACCCCGTCAGTCACAACCAGCGTATTTCCCACGGCCTTTTCCAGCCGGGATGCCAGGCTGACCGGGTCATTGTGCAGATAACGCGAGAACCGCGCGCCACTGAGCAGGCCCGCATCCAGGAGAGATGCGTGATTGAGACGGTCCTGCAAAATGGTATCGCCCTTGCCGACCAGCGCCGTCACCGCGCCGATATTGGCCATATAACCGCTGGACATCAGCAGTGCTCGCGGCCGACCGGTAAAGTGCGCCAGGGCTTCTTCCAGCTGATGATGTGGTTCGCTGTGACCGACCACCAGATGCGAGGCGCCGCCACCGACACCCCACTGGCGCGCACCCCGGGTGAATGCATCGATCACTTCCGGGTGGTTGGCCAGCCCCAGGTAATCGTTACTACAAAATGCCAATAATGCCTGCCCGTCCACCGTCACCCTAACGCCCTGGGGCGACTCGAGCAGCGGACGCTGACGATACAGGTGAGCGGCACGGCGCTCGGCAAGACGGGACGACAGGTCGAAGGACATATGGCTCACACAGCTGCAAGCGGCAAGCTTCAAGCAGCAAGCTGACCGTGCGCACTGATAGTCGAATTGATCGGGGACACCCTGAGGGTGCCGAGAGCACCCGCAGCTTGTCACTTGAAGCTTGAAGCTTGCGGCTGCTGTTTATCAGCCTGCCGCGTTAACAAACATTTCGCTATCACGCTGCTCGACCAGGGCTTGCTCGATCGCGGCCTGGTGCACTTCGTCGTCGTGCTCCTGGCGCTCTTCGGGCTTGATGCCCAGACGCTCGAACAGACGCATGTCTTTCTCGGCCTGCGGATTGGAGGTGGTCAGCAGCCGGTCACCGTAGAAGATCGAGTTGGCGCCAGCGAAAAATGCCAGGGCCTGGGTCTGCTCGTTCATCTGTTCGCGACCTGCAGACAGACGCACATGGGACTTGGGCATCATGATGCGCGCTACGGCCAGGGTGCGGATAAAATCAAAGGGATCAACATCCTCTTCGTTTTCCAGCGGCGTGCCCTTGACCTTGACCAGCATGTTGATCGGCACACTCTCGGGATGCTCTGGCAGGTTGGCCAACTGGATCAGCAGACCAGCGCGATCCTCAATGGATTCACCCATACCCAGAATACCGCCGGAGCAGATCTTCATGCCCGCATCACGCACATAGGAAAGCGTTTCCAAGCGATCACCGAATGTGCGAGTGGTGATGATACTGCTATAGAATTCGGGGGAGGTGTCCAGGTTGTGGTTGTAGTAGTCCAGCCCGGCGTCGGCCAGTGCAGCTGTCTGCTCCTTGGTCAGCTTGCCCAGGGTCATGCAGGTTTCCAGACCCAACTTGCGTACACCCTTGACCATCTCCAGAACGTAGGGCATGTCCTTCTCGGAAGGATGCTTCCATGCCGCGCCCATACAGAAGCGGGTTGCGCCAATCGCCTTGGCTGCAGCGGCCTCATCCAGCACTTTTTGCACTTCCAGCAGCTTTTCCTTTTCCAGGCCAGTGTTGTAGTGGCCGGACTGGGGGCAATACTTGCAATCCTCTGGGCAAGAACCGGTCTTGATCGACAGCAACGTTGAGACCTGCACCCGGTTGGCATCGAAATGCTGGCGGTGAACGGTCTGGGCCTGGAACAGCAGGTCGTTGAAAGGCTGACGGAACAGGGCCAGCACGTCTGCCGGTGTCCAGTTGTGGCGGGTTACTGAGGCTGTCATGAATTAGATCCTGGCGGTTGCACGGAAAACGGAGTTGGTTGAAGCTATGAGTCGCATGATAACGGCGGCAAGGAGGCTGTCAACCATTGAACATATCGCAGGTTTACAAGTGGTTAATTAATAGCCATCCGAGCCGTTGCCTGTTGTGCCTGGGCGACGGCGCCCAGACCACTAGCGGAATCTGCGACGCCTGCCGCACAGATCTGCCCTGGCTGCACAGCCAATGCCGACGCTGCGCCCTGCCGCTCCCCGTAGACAACCAGCTGTGCGGCAAGTGTCAGCTGCGCAACCCCACCTTTGCACAGGTGGTCAGCCCCCTGCTGTACCGCTTCCCCATCGACAGCCTGATTCCAGCCTTCAAATATCACGACCAACTGATCTACGGCAGACTCCTGGCGCGCCTACTGGCTGAGGCAGTTCATTTTCACTACAGCGAACATGATCAATCGTTGCCCGACCGGGTGCTGCCTATGCCGCTGCATCCAAAGCGCCAGGCCAGACGCGGTTTCAATCAGGCCCAGGAAATCGCCGGTCCGGTGGCCAGATATCTGCAGCTCCCACTGTGCAGGCATAGCCTGCGGCGGGTGCGCCACACCGCGGCACAACAGGGGCTAAGTGCCAATGATCGCAAACGCAATCTGGCCAACGCTTTTCAATCTCCGCCAACGGCGGCGGTTACCGGCCTGCATCTGGCTCTTGTCGATGACGTGGTGACTACCGGTACCACCGCCGACGCAGCCAGTCAGACATTGATAGAGGCCGGCGCTGCCAGCGTGAGCATCTGGTGCATAGCCAGAACCCCCTGAGCCATCCCCCGGCAAATCTCCACCGGCACCCTAGCTCTGTCGCTTGAAGCTTGCGGCTTGCGGTCATAAGCGCGAACATGACCGTCTATTCTTGCTGGCTGCTCAACCATGGACTCGCAACACCCCTTTGCTCTACTGACACCCGACACCGTGCTCGATGCGGTGGAGTCCCTTGGCTTTCTCAGTGATGCACGCACTCTAACGTTGAACAGCTACGAGAACCGGGTTTTTCAGATAGGTATTGAGGGCGCACAGCCACTGATTGCCAAATTCTACCGCCCTGTGCGCTGGAGCGATGAAGCCATACTCGAGGAGCATGCCTATTCGCTCGAATTGGCTGACAGGGACATTCCAGTCATTCCGCCGATGCAGGTCGAAGGCCGCACGCTGTTCGAGTTTGCCGGCTTTCGCTTCAGCCTGTTCAAGCGCTTTGGTGGACGCGCACCGGAACTGGATAATCCCGACCACCTGTTGATGCTTGGCCGTCTGGTTGGTCGCCTGCATGCGGTGGGAGCGATGCGCCCCTTCGAACACCGACCATCGCTCACTGTGCAGAGCTTCGGCCACGACAGTATTGCCTGGCTGCGCGACTCTGGCGTAGTACCCGAGAATCTGCGTCCGGCGTACTTCTCCGTTGCCGACGACCTGATGCAGGTGATCGACCAGCGCATGCAAGCAGTCCCGTACAAAACGATCCGGCTTCACGGCGATCTGCATGTAGGCAACCTGCTCTGGCGAGACGAAAGCCTGTATATGGTCGACATGGACGACTGCCGGCAGGGCCCGGCAATTCAGGATCTGTGGATGATGCTGTCTGGTGACCATAACCAGCGTCAGGCCCAACTGGCCGAGCTGGTAGAAGGTTACAACGAGTTTCACGACTTCGATCCACGCCAGTTGGCTCTGATAGAATCGCTGAGAACATTGCGTCTGGTACATTACAGCGCCTGGTTGGCACGTCGCTGGGACGATCCGGCCTTTCCGCGGCACTTTCCCTGGTTTGCCAGCGAGCGGTACTGGGCAGACCAGGTCTTGACCCTGCGCGAGCAGCGCGCGGCGCTTGATGAGCCGCTGCTTCGGCTGTTCTGATCAGACGGCATAAGAGATATCAATGGCCGTTTTCAGTCACCTTTTGACTGCATACACTGCACGCACTTTTCACAGAGGCACCGAGCATGTCCGATACCCTACTTGATTCACGCAACCTGGCCTTCGAACTCTACGAAGTGCTGGATGCCGAAGGCCTGACCGAGCGCCCTCGCTTCGCCGATCACAACCGTGAGACCTTTGACGCGGCTATCAATACTGCGCGCACCATTGCCGACAAGTATTTCGCGCCGCACAACCGCAAGAGCGACGAGAACGAGCCCAAGTACGTCGATGGTGCGGCCGAGCTCATCCCGGAAGTGAAACCGGCCGTCGACGCCTTCCTCGAAGCCGGCTTTCTGAATGCAACGCGCACCTTCGAGCAGGGCGGCATGCAGATGCCCAACCTGCTGTCCCAGGCCTGCTTTGCGCATTTCCAGTCAGCCAATGCCGCCACCTCCTCTTATGCAATGCTGACAATGGGCGCAGCCAACCTGATCGAGAACTTTGGTAGCGAAGAGCAGAAGGAGCGCTTCCTGCAGCCTATGATCGAGGGTCGCTTCTTCGGCACCATGGCGCTGACCGAGCCGCATGCCGGCTCGTCGCTGTCGGATATCCGCACCAAGGCAGAACCTGCCGAGGACGGCAGCTATCGCCTCAAGGGCAACAAGATCTATATTTCCGGTGGCGACCATCCGCTTTCGGAAAACATCGTGCACATGGTGCTGGCCAAGCTGCCCGATGCTCCCCCCGGTGTGAAAGGCATTTCGCTGTTCATCGTGCCCAAGTTTCTGGTCAATGATGACGGCACCGTCGGCGAGCGCAACGACGTTGCCCTGGCCGGTCTGTTCCACAAGATGGGCTGGCGCGGCACCACCTCAACCGCGTTGAACTTTGGCGAAAAAGGCGAGTGCGTGGGCTATCTGGTAGGCAAGCCGCACAACGGGCTGTCGTACATGTTCCAGATGATGAACGAAGCACGTATCGGTGTGGGTATGGGCGCGGTCATGCTCGGCTATGCCGGCTACCTGTACTCCCTGGAATATGCTCGTGATCGTCCCCAGGGCCGGCTACCCGATGGCAAGGACCCGTCTTCGCCACAGGTGTCGATCATCCAGCACACTGACATCAAGCGCCTGCTGCTGACCCAGAAAGCCTATGTGGAAGGCGCGTTCGATCTGGGCCTCTACGCTGCACGCCTGTTCGATGATACCGAGACCCTGGAAACCGAAGAGGAGCGCAAGACCGCCCTTGAACTGCTCGATCTGCTCACGCCGATCGTCAAGTCCTGGCCGTCCGAGTTCTGCCTCAAGGCTAACGAACACGCTATCCAGATTCTCGGTGGTGCCGGCTATACACGTGAATATCCGGTCGAGCAGTATTACCGCGACAACCGTCTCAATCCGATTCACGAGGGCACCCACGGCATCCAGTCTCTGGATCTGCTGGGCCGCAAGGTGGCCATGAACAAGGGCGCCGCACTTAAGCAACTGTCCAGCCTGATCCAGGATACCTGCAGCAAGGCCCGTGAGTACGATTCGCTGAACGCACTCCGCGAACCGCTGGAGAAGCTGCATGCCCATCTCGGCAAGGTCACCCAGGCGCTGCTCGGCGACATGATGCAGGGCAAGGTCAACGAGGCGCTGGCAAACTCGGCCCTGTATCTGAATACCTTTGGCCACATGGTTATCGGCTGGCGTTGGCTGGAGCAGGCAGTGCATGCCCAACGTGGCCTGGATTCGGGCAAGGCAGCAGATGCCGACTTTTACCAGGGTAAGTTGCAGGCCGCGCGGTTCTTCCTGACCTGGGAAATCCCAGGCTGCCACCACGCACTGCAGATTCTCGAGAGTCGTGATGTGACCTGCCTGGAAATGCAGGACGGCTGGTTCTGAACCGAACCCAGTTGTGGCCCAAGGGCCCGGATCGTCCAACACCAATGTGACCTGACTCACGTTGTCAGCATCAGAAAAGGCCGCCATATGTGCGGCCTTTTCTGTGGTTGCTTCACAAGCCTCGACAGGAAGGCTACGCTGCTCCCAGCTCCCCTCCGGAAAAAGCCCCATGCTGCGCTACTTTAGCCCTTTGCTGATTTTCATTCTGATCACCCAATTTTTTCTTGCAGGGGCGACTGCAGCCGCGGATGAGCTGACTGACGCGCTGAAAGAAGCCGAAGCAAAACTTGAAACCCTTGCCACCAGCAGCACGCCAGATGCTGAAAAACAGGAACTGCAGGAGATATATCAGAATACGATCGATTATTTACGCAAGAGCAAGGCCAAGGCTGCGGAGCTAAAGGAGCTACAGGATTTGCTGGCAAGCGCTCCCGAAGAAATTCGGCGGCTCCGCCAGCGCGTGGACACTATCAAGCCCCGGGAAATCGACAGCATTCGCACCGCGTTCGAGAGCCAGAGCCTTGAAGTGCTCGAAACAAGATTGACCGAGAAAGTCACCACCATGTTCGACTGGCAGAACCAACTGACAGCGATCAACAGCAACCTGATTGCTTCCCAGACCCGCCCGGAGCGAACTCAAGCCGAAGTGACCGCCAACCAGGCACGTAATCAGGCTATAGCCGAGGAATTGCGCAATCTACAGCGGCAGACCGACGGCCCTCAGAAAGCCGCTCGCATGGCCATGCTGAAAGCCGAACAACGGAGTCTGAAAGACACCAGCGACCTGTTACGTCAGGAGTTGGCGGTGAACAGTGTGCTGCAGGACTTGTCCAGCCAGCGCCGTGCCCTGATGAGCCAGCAGATTGCCGATATTGAACTCGAGATCCAGGCATTGCAGGATGTCATCAATGACAAACGTTTGAGTCAGTCTGAGCAAACTGTCAGTGATACCACCGCACAGGCCCTGCGCGGCGCGACAAACCATGACTTGCTCAAGACACAGGGCAGCCTGAACCGCCGCCTTAGTGAGGAACTGCTTGCCGCGACGACCGAAATGGGTGAATTGACCCGCAAGAACATCATTACCAAGCAGCAAATCGACAGTGCGACGCAAATCGAAAACGCCCTTGAGCAGCAGATCAATGTGCTGGAAGGCAGTGCCCTGCTTTCCCGTATCCTCCATCAGCAGAAACAGGCTCTGCCAACGGTGCGACTGGATACACGTATCGCCGATCGGGTAGCTGATCTGCGTCTGCGCGAGTTCGAGCTCAATCAACTCCGCGAACAGTTGGCCACGCCGGAGGCCTATCTGGAAAAGCTCCTTTCACCGATCCCCACAGAGCAGCGTGAGTTGCTGCGCGATGACATACGCGAAGTGATCGCCAGTCGCTCGCTTCTGACCGAGCAACTGAGCAACAACATCAGCACGCTGCTCAGCCTGGCAATCACACTGCAGATCAACCAGCGCCAGCTACAGCAACTGAGTCGTCAGTTGAGCCGGACCATCGATGATCAACTCTTCTGGGTCGCCAGCAGCCGTCCGATAGACAAGCCCTGGATGCAGGCCTTGCCCGGGCAATTGAGCAATCAATTCGATGATCTGAAACTCAAAGAGCAGGCAGGCACCCTGGCATCGACTGTGAGCGCTCGCTGGCCAGGTCCGGCGCTTCTGGCGTTGCTCCTGGTGGTGTATGCCTGGCGCCGCCGCCGGTGGCGCGCGCAATTACGTGACATCAATGCAGATGTGGGACATTTCCGTCACGATAGTGCCAAACATACACCCAGGGCCCTGGGCCTGATCGCTCTCATTGTGCTACCAATACCCGTTATATTCTGTGGTATCGGCATTTTGCTGACCCTTGGCGATCCGGCGCCCTTGCCGGCGGTGGGCACCGCCCTGATGAAGCTTGCGGTAGCCTGGTTTGTACTGCATTTTCTATACCGTGTACTTGAGCCCAAGGGTATCGCTATCCGGCATTTTCGCTGGGATAGCCAACTCGTAACACGTCTGCATCACCTCATCCGCAACGTATCCTGGGTACTGCTGCCGCTGGTACTGGTCATCGCGCTGAATGCAGCAGCACCCGGGCACCTGGGTAATGATGTCATCGGCCGATTGACCATGGTGATCGGCATGTTGCTCCTGAGCTTGCTGCTGGGGCGGGTCATGTGGAAAACAGAGCCGCTTTACCATTCAAGGGTTTTGCACCTCGGCGCCACGCTGCTTCTGGTGCTGGCACCCCTTGCTTTGGCCGGCATGTCGTTCTGGGGGTATCACTACACCGCCACGCGACTGGCTGACCGCTTCTTTATCACCCTGTACCTGATTGCCGGATGGATGGTTGTACAGGGCACCGTGTCCCGCAATTTGAACGTCGCGGGCCGGCGACTGGCCTACCAACGCGCCCTGAACAAACGGCAAGCAGCGCAGCCGCGCGAACCCCAGGACGCGGAAATGGGCGTCGAAGTGCCCGAAATGGATATTCGCCAGATCAACCAGCAATCCTTGCGCCTGGCGCGCCTGATTCTGTCGATCATCTTTGCAGTGCTGGTTTACCTGACCTGGGCTGATCTGCTGAGCGCGACCTCCTACCTTGAGTCGGTCACCCTTTGGGAATACAACAAGGGCACCTCGGACAATCCGATGATGGCTCCGATCAGTGCCGGCGATGTACTGGGCGCCCTGGTGATAGTAGTCCTGACCGTGACCCTTGCACGCAACCTGCCTGGGCTGCTGGAAATACTCGTGCTGTCACGATTGAATTTGCGTCAGGGCAGCAGCTATGCGATCACCACTCTGCTCAGCTACGTGATTGTCAGCGTTGGCGTGGTGTATGGATTGTCTGCACTGGGGGTGAGCTGGAACAAGCTGCAATGGCTGGTGGCGGCCCTGAGTGTGGGGCTGGGCTTTGGTCTCCAGGAGATTTTTGCCAACTTCGTGTCAGGTCTGATCATTCTGTTCGAGCGACCGATCCGCATTGGTGACGTGGTGACCATCGGTGAACTGTCAGGCACGGTGAACCGCATACGCATTCGCGCCACTACCATCACCGATTTTGACCGCAAGGAAATCATCGTTCCGAACAAGACGTTCGTGACCAGCCACCTGATCAACTGGTCCCTTTCAGATACCGTGACACGGGTAATCATCAAGGTCGGGGTGGCCTACGGATCAGACCTGGCAAAAACGCGTGAACTGCTGATGCAGGCCGCGAGAAACAACGCCCGGGTACTGGATGACCCTGAGCCTCTGGTGCTGTTCCTGGCTTATAACGAGAGCACCCTTGACCACGAACTGCGGGTCCATGTACGCGAACTGATAGATCGCAATCTCGCCATCGACGAGATCAATCGGGATATCGACAAACTCTTTGCGGAGAACGGTATCGAAATCGCCTTCCGCCAGCTGGACGTCAATCTGCGTACCAGTGCAGGACTGGAAAAACTGATCTTCAGTCAGCGCGAGGACAGGAGCCCTGCGCACCCCGACCAGGATCCGGAAGATTCGCCGCGGAGCACCAACGACGGCAGGCCCGGTGCCGCGTCGCAGCCAAAGCCGGCGTCGCCAGACAGTGAGTCGGTGTTAGGCGCCGGCCCGGACAGTCCTACAGTCTGAACGCATGCAGGTTCAGGCCTGTTAGCGCGGATCCATGCTTGAAGCTTTCATGGCCTAACAAGCACAATAGCCGCCTTTCCTCTATCGAGTGTGTTGCGTCATGCCCAGAGCCGCAGAACTGAAAAAAGGCCAGATCGTCCAGATCAACGGTCAACCTTACATCGTGTCGCAGATCGACGTGAAAAGTCCCTCCTCGCGCAGCGGAACCACACTGTACAAGGTGCGCTTCAACCACGTGCAGACCAAGCAGAAGCTCGATCAGAGCCTGACCGGCGATGACATGCTCGCACCCATCGACTTCCAGAAGCGCGCCATTCAGTATCTTTATCAGGACGTCGACGGCTACACCTTCATGGATAACGAGGACTTCGCCCAGTTCACACTCAGCGCCGATCAGATCGAAGACCAGATCGAATATATTCACGACGGTGTTGCCGGTCTCTACGGCCTGATTGTCGAGGGCAATCTGGTCGGAGTCGAACTACCCGCTGTAGTGGAAATGCCCATCGAGGAAACGCCCCCGGCGATCAAGGGTTCTTCCGCCAGCGCCCGTACCAAGACTGCACGCTTTGCCACCGGCCTGGAAATTCAGATACCCGAGTACCTGGAAACCGGCGAAGTGGTGCGTATCAATACCGAATCCGGAAAATTCATGTCCCGCGCCTGACGCGGCAACAGGAGCTACCTAATGAGTCAATCACCACTGGTTATCGATCCGCCCGGCCAGGCAGATGCCTGCATTATCTGGCTGCACGGCCTGGGCGCTGACCGCTACGACTTCGTACCGGTCGTCGATGCACTGAATCTGCCTGCCGGCCACGGCTTGCGGTTCATTTTCCCCCAGGCGCCAACGCGCCCCGTTACCATCAATGGCGGCATGCCGATGCCCAGCTGGTACGACATTATCGGCATGTCTCCGGCACGTGCAATCAGCCAGGAACAACTACAGGAATCAGCCGATACAGTGCGCGCAATTGTGGACGAGCAGATCGCCAAGGGGATCAAGGTCGAACGTATTATCCTTGCCGGCTTTTCCCAGGGCGGCGCTGTGGTACTGCACTCTGCCCTGCAATCGGGGCTACCTTTGGCCGGCGTCATGGCGCTTTCTACCTATGGCCCAACGATCGAAGACCTTTTGGAAAAGACTGACAAAAAGCTCGACATGTTCTTTGCCCACGGCCGTCAGGACGCAATGGTGCCCCACGCAATGGGCCGGCTGGCCCACGATCTTGTGGAGAAAGCCGGACATCGCCCACAGTGGCACGATTACAACATGGGCCACGAGGTCTGCCCGCAGGAGATCGCGGATATCAATGGCTGGCTGCGTCAACGCCTGAGCTTATAAGCAAAACGCTCTAAGCACCCTGACAGATATTGATCAAAAAATAACCTGTCAGGGCTTCGCTAGAGAGCCCCCTTGCTTTACACTGGCCGGTGATCATTCAAACGCCATGTAGAGAGACGCCTGTGCTGAAAGCACTGAAAAAGCTGTTTGGGGCCACAGATGCCTCCGTCGATAAAAACCAGCAAGCCACCCGCAAGGATTCCAGCACCACTGCCACCAACCAGGCCGGCGCACAGCCAAAACCGGCACGCAGTGCTCCACATTCACGCCAGCCGCAAGCCAGCCAGGCACGTAAGGAATCCAGGCCGCCCCAGAACACCCAGCCCGAGAGACAGAACCCGCCGCGGGCCGAAGCCAGGCCAGACCCCAAACCGGCAGCAAAACCCTGGTCCCGCTCCGATTTTGTCGTCGAGCCCGCCGAAGGCAAGACCCGCTTCCATGACTTCCCGCTTCCCGACAGCCTGATGCAGGCCATTCAGGCCCAGGGATTCAGCTACTGCACCCCTATTCAGGCACAGGTTCTGGGCAATACGCTCAAGGGTCACGATGCAATCGGACGAGCCCAGACAGGTACCGGCAAAACCGCAGCCTTTCTGATTTCTACCATTACCCAGTTGCTTGAGACGCCACCACCGGATGAGCGCTTCATGGGTGAACCCAGGGCCCTGATAATTGCACCGACCCGCGAACTGGTGATGCAGATCGCCAATGATGCGATAGGTCTGACAAAGCACTGCAATCTGAACGTGATGTCCTTTGTCGGCGGGATGGATCTGGACAAACAGATCAAGCAACTGGAAAAACGCCATTGCGACATCCTGGTTGCTACCCCCGGTCGCCTGCTGGACTTCTGCAACCGAGGAGAAGTGCACCTGGATTTGATCGAGGTATTGATCCTCGATGAGGCCGATCGCATGCTGGACATGGGCTTTATCCCACAGGTGCGTCAGATTATTCGTCAGACCCCGCGCAAGGGTGATCGGCAGACCCTGCTGTTCTCGGCGACATTCAGTGACGACGTCATGAACCTGTCCCAACAGTGGACGCAGGACCCGGCAATTGTCGAGATCGAGCCGGAACGTGCCGCCTCGGCCAACGTCGACCAACAGGTGTATGCAGTCAGCAGCAGTGACAAGTACACCCTGCTCTACAACCTGATTACCCAGCTGGATCTGACCCGGGTCATGGTGTTTGCCAATCGCAAGGATCAGGTCAGACGCATACAGGAACGTCTGGTACGCGACGGCATCAACGCAGCACAACTGTCCGGCGACGTCCCGCAGAACAAGCGTGTCCGGACCCTGGACAACTTCCGTGACGGCACATTACGAGTACTGGTGGCCACCGATGTGGCGGGGCGCGGCATTCATGTCGACGGTATCAGCCATGTGATCAACTACACGCTGCCCGACGATCCCGAAGATTATATCCACCGTATCGGCCGTACGGGTCGCGCTGGCGCCAAGGGCACCTCGATCAGCTTCGCCTGCGAGGATGATGCTTTCCAGATTCAGCCAATCGAGGAACTGCTGGGCAACAAGCTGGTATGCATCCCGCCGGAAACCCACATGCTGCAGAAGGTTCCTGCTCGCAACCAGACGGATGACGAAAGAGCCGCTAGCGATGCAAATGAGGCGGAACAGGCCGCAGCTGCGGCAGCCAATCGCAAACGAGCGAACGGCGGTGACAGGCAGCGACGTCGCTAGGCCGGGCAATATCCTGCAGCAAAAGCATACGCCTTCAATTCTGGCTGCATCTTGCTGCGTAACCTGGTCTATCAATATAACGGGATTTTCAGCCCCCTGAATATGCCCGCTGGTCTGTTCGCAAAATTTCACCAAATTGCCCTCACCACGCTTGTGAATGTCATCCCAAATGCGCTATATGTTTTTTAACCGGCCGATTACTGCAGGTGATCCCTTGATACCTGCAGCTCTATCGAGCCGGTCCTGCGGACTGCCAGACGCTGCCAGCAGCGACTGATACAGTTTCGGATATACCGCTCCTGCGAGGTGCCAGCTTATGGAAGCGTGCGGACCAACCCGACACACCTTCTACGTCCTCGATACCAACGTCCTGATCCACGACCCAAACGCCATCCTCAACTTCGAAGAACATCACGTCATCATCCCAATGACTGTTCTTGAAGAACTCGACAAGCTCAAATCCGGAAAAACCAGCATCGCTGCAGATTGCCGTCAGGCCATTCGCCTGATTGACCTCACCCTTGCCGACGCACCACCGGAGCTAGTGGAACAAGGGGTGCCCATTCAGCGTGGCAAGCTGGGCACCAATGGCAGTCTGGCCATTCTCATGGATCGTAATATTATCCCCGCTCATTGCCTGCCCAATGACCTTAACGACAACAAGATCATCAATCAGCTCTGTCATTTACAGAGTCGTCATCCCGAAGTTCGCGTCGCGTTGGTGTCCAAGGACATCAACATGCGACTCAAGGCGCGGGGCTGTGGGATTGATGCCGAGGACTATCACACTGATCAGTTGGTCGACGACATAGCACTGCTGGCGCGTGGTTACCATGAGATACCCGGTTCATTCTGGGATTCGGTCACCCGTGTTGAAACCCACCAGCGCCTGGGCAAGACGGTTCATGAAGTCCAATTGACGGAAAAAATGCCGGGCTTGCATATCAACGACTTCATTATCGATGGTCAGGGGTTCATTGGCTGGGTGTCTTCTATTGACGGAGACAGGGTAGTGCTGCGTGATCTGCATCAGGAACCCTTGCTGCACCAGGAGGCCTGGGGGTTGAGGCCCAGGGATATCTTCCAGGCTCTGGCGATGTATGCGCTACTCGATCCAGACATCCATCTGGTCAACCTGACCGGCGCCGCCGGCTCGGGCAAAACCATCCTGGCGCTGGCCGCGGCAATCGAACAAACCATGGTCAGCAAAACCTATCGCCGGATCATCGCGACTCGCAGCACCCAAGGGCTGGATGAGGATATTGGATTTCTACCCGGTACCGAAGCAGAGAAGATGGAGCCGTGGCTGGGCGCCATTACCGATAATCTGGAAGCCCTGCACATGGACGATGAAAGCACCCATGGTAGCGTGGAATACATACTCGATCGTGTACCGCTGCAGTTCAAATCACTGAACTACATCCGCGGCCGCAGCTTCCAGCAGAGCTTTATTCTAATTGATGAGAGCCAGAACCTGACTCCACATCAGATCAAAACCATCATCACCCGCGCCGGAGCCGGCTCCAAGGTGGTTTGCCTGGGCAACCTCGCCCAGATCGATACGCCCTATCTTAACGCCACCAGCTCGGGACTCACCTACCTTACCGAATGCTTCAAGGACTTCCCCCACGGCGTCCACATCCACCTGCAGGGCGTACCGCGATCTGTACTGGCCGAGTACGCTGAAACGCATCTCTGAATCGGAGCCACAAGCTTCAAGCTTCAAGCTTCAAGCGGCATGAAGTGTACTTCTGGTTCCTCGGACTGAGCTCGGCTCCGAGGAACCAGCAACTTCTGGTTCAATTCTTTCAGCTTTCAGCTTGTAGCTTGTAGCTTGCCGCTTGCCGCTTGCCGCTTGCCGCTATTAACCCCTCCTATCACTCCGATACAGAGCACAGCCCAGCTCAATCCGGCATAATGAACCCAATCATTCAAGGAGGTTTATATGCTGTTGGTCATTTCGCCTGCCAAAACCCTAGACTACGAAACGCCCCCGGTTACCAGCACCCATAGCAAACCGCGCTTCCTTGAACACAGCCGCGAGCTGATCGACATACTTCAGGAAAAGTCACCGCAGGATATTGCCGAATTGATGTCCCTGTCCGACAAACTCGCCAGTCTCAACGTTGCGCGCTATGGCAGTTGGAGTGATAGCTTCACGAAAGCCAACAGCAAACAGGCACTGCTTGCCTTCAAGGGCGATGTTTACACCGGCCTGGCCGCCGAGGATTTTACCGAGGACGATTTTGCCTTTGCCCAGGATCACCTGCGCATGCTATCGGGACTTTATGGTCTTTTGCGCCCACTGGACCTGATGCAGCCCTATCGGCTGGAGATGGGCACCAAACTGGCAAATTCTCGCGGCAAGGACCTTTATAGCTTCTGGGGTGAGCACATCAGTGAATGGCTGAACAAGGACCTGAAAAAGCAAGGCGACGATATTCTGGTGAACTTGGCCTCACAGGAGTATTTCGGTGCAGTTAAGCCCAAGGCGTTGAAAGCACGGGTGATCGACACTGTATTCAAGGATCAGAAAAACGGTGAGTACAAGATCATCAGCTTCTACGCCAAGAAGGCACGCGGGCTGATGGCCCGTTACGTGATCAAGGAGCGGCTGGAGGATCCGGAAAAACTGAAAGAATTCGACCTGGATGGCTACTATTTTGATGCAACCAGTTCGACCCCGGACAAACTGGTCTTCCTGCGCGACGAGCAGCATTGATGTAATGTCTGGATCATAAATCCAGACGGCCGCGAACACTGCCCTGTGAGCACCATTAACTGCTGCTTGGTTGACGCCCCTGGTCAATCAGACATCCAGGGGGAATTCAAACTGTAGCTAGCAGCGGTTAGTGGTCGAAACCGGGGTTAACCCGCTGCAGCTTGCGCAGCAGCGCAGGCCAGGCAATATTGCCACCGGCGCCACGCGTTACCTTGCGCATGCTTTCCTTGGCACCATCAAGAATGGCTTGAGGAATGGTGATCAGCTCACCACTGCCCGCCTGGGCCGCAATCTGAATCTCGCAGCAACGCTGCAGCGTATACATCCCCAGGAAGGCTTCAGCCACAGACTTGCCGCACGTCATCAGGCCGTGGTTACGCAATACCATGGCATTGGTCTTACCCAGGTCAGCCTGCAGACGAGCCTTTTCCTCTTCGTTCAGAGCCACACCCTCATAGTCGTGGTACGACAAGTTGCTCAGTACGAAGATTGACTGCTGGGAGATCGGCAGGATGCCCTCTTTTTGTGCCGACACGCCGACACCGGCGGCGGTATGCGTGTGCAACACACAGGCCGCATCGTGGCGTACTTCATGCACAGCGCTGTGAATGGTAAAGCCTGCCGGATTGATATCGTAGGGCGTATCCATCAATTTGTTGCCCTGCAGGTCGATCTTGACCAGATTGGATGCAGTCATTTCCTCGAACATCAGGCCGTACGGATTGATCAAAAAGTGCTCGGTACCTGGAATTTTTGCCGAGACATGGGTAAACACCACATCATCCCAACCGTACATTGCTATCAGGCGATAGCAGGCCGCAAGATCAACACGGGTCTGCCACTCATCGGCACTGACCTGATCTTTCACGTCCACTACCGGGAGGGGTTGTATTGCATTCATCGTGTCAATCCTCATTCTGTTGGGTTTGGGCTACGCACATAGTGACCAACTTGCGGCATACTTGCGCAAATCAATAGGAAGGAGTGTAAGGCGTGACAGAGAAAAGGACTGTCAAGCACTTTACAGTGTCCCCAGCGCCAGACGCCTCGATGTTCCGCGAGCTGTTGCTACGTAATCGCTGGCTGCGCGATCTTCCGAGTGAGTCCCTGGACGATATGGCCAATATGGCCCGCTTGCTGCGGCTTGACGATGGGCAGTTGCTGCATGCCAAGGATGATCCTGCAGATGGTCTATACGGCGTAGCCAGTGGCGCCATAAAGGTTAGCAGCACTGGACTGGATGGCCGCGAAGCTGTGCTGACAGTGCTCAGCCCGGGCAGCTGGTTTGGTGAAATCTCGTTGTTTGACGGCCTGCCGCGAACACACGACGCCCATGCGATGGGGCTTACCGAACTGATCATGATTCCACGCCGGGGGTTTCAGGACTTGCTGAACCGCCGGCCGGAGTTGTATCCGCATTTCATGCAACTGCTTTGCCGCCGCATCCGGTTGTCGTTCGCGATGCTAGAGGACAGCGCGCTGCTGCCCTTGTCATCGCGGCTGGCGAAACGACTGCTGATGCATGCTCACAATTACGAGAACACTGATCAGGGCACAAACCAGGCTACCATTCAGTTATCCCAGGAGTCTCTGGGGCTTATGCTCAACAGCTCCCGGCAAAGCGTCAACAAGCTTTTGAAACGCCTGGAACTGGCCGGCTGGTTGCGCGTCCACTACGGCCAGATCGTGATCCTGGACGAAACTGCGTTGGCGCGCCTGGCCCGTGGAGAGGTGGCGGCAGACATCTAGGCAGAGTGAGTAAGTGACTCGATGAACTGGTCAAGCCAGGGCTCGGCATCAAGCTCGGGGGACACCGTTTCGCTGGCATCCAGACGCAGCATTGGCAGTGATTCCAGGGCCTGCAACTCGAGAAGCAGCTCCCTGAGCTGCTCGCCTCCCTGGCAGAACGTATCTCCGTAAGCCGAATCACCCAGGCCGATGACTGCAAAGTGCTTGCCGGTAAACAACGGAAAGCGATCTTGCAATTCGGTAAAAAAAGGCACGAAGGAGTCCGGCAGCTCACCCATGCCGGTAGTTGAAACGCAGCCCAGGATAATATCTGGAGCAGCTTCAAGCAGGGCGTCCACACTGGCTGGCTTGATTCTGGAAACTTCCAGACCCGCTGCACGGCACCGCTGCGCAGCCTCATCTGCAACAAGATCTGCAGTGCCGTAAACTGAACCGCTGATTACAACTAAATGCATGCCAACCTCGACGCTACCAATGTAAAGGCCCCTATTATGCCGCAGTCTTTGCCCATTGGTGCGGTGGACAGCGCCGGATGTTGCTATAGAATGTGAACACACTTACGGAGAACGCTGTTGCAATGATCAATGCCAAACTACTGCAGCTCGTGGTTGATGCGTCCAATGATGGAATTGTCGTTGCCGAACAGGAAGGCGATGACAATATCCTGATTTACGTCAACAAAGCTTTCGAGCGACTGACCGGATACGGAACTGATGAGATTCTCTATCAGGATTGCCGTTTTCTGCAGATGGAAGACCGCGATCAGGAAGGTCTGCGTGCCATACGCGACGCCGTAAAGAAAGGCGAGCCCTCTCGGCAGATCCTGCGCAATTATCGCAAGGACGGCACTATGTTCTGGAATGAGCTATCAATTACCCCGGTTTACAATCAGGCCGATCAACTCACCTACTTTATCGGCATTCAGAAAGATGTGACCGGCCAAGTGCAGGCAGAGCAGCGGGTAGCGGAGCTGGAGAAGGAAGTTGCGGAACTGCGGGCCAACTTGAAGTAACTGCCAGATCTGGCGGTTGAGTTGTGAAGGATTCAAAAAACCCCGGTAGCCCGAAAGGGGAAGATGGCTACCGGAGTGCGCAGCTTTGAAGAGGACCTCCGCATCTCTGCAGGGGTTGTACATAAGTTATACATTAATAACATTTTTGTACAGCCCCGTACGTAACCAGATATTCCAAACGATGCCGTCAATTGGGCGGCGGATCAAAACGCCCCATCAGCAGCCCTCGCACCTGGGTGATGACTTCCTGCCCCTGCACTGCAAGAACCCTTATTCCAGCCCTCTCCAACTCGGCAGGTTGCACTGCGCAAACAGGGCCAGCGACTGCAACCTGACAGGCAAGTGACTGCTCCAGGCGAGGCAGGCTCTTGCTGAGCGCCTCGGGATCCAGAGCGTGATTGCCGTAAAGCAGCAAAAGGTCACAGCCAGACTGTTCCGCCATTGCAGTCAGTTCTGCATAGGAAGAAATGCCAGGCACCAGGGTGACGTTCGCGTCAGCTTCTGCAACAACGGCAGCAGCACTCAAAAACTCGAACTCATGACCATATCCGGGTAGGGCCGCCATTAATACCGTCGGCAAGCCAGGACGCAGGTAGCTTATGCGCTGGAACAGACGACCCCGCACAAAGGCATCAAGGAATGACCACTGGCCGGAAATCCCGTTCGGGTCAGCGTTATCGCGGAACATCTGCCAAACAGGCAGTACGATGTCGCGCAGGACTGTAACAACTGGAAAGGTGGAATATACCTGGCCGTAGACACTGTCGAGTCGACCCAGATCGACACTGTTGACCGCGTCTACCAGCTTCGCCTGCCATTCCCTCAATCCGGCAGCACCATCAGCCCTCGATGACTCATGTTCAACGACTGAGGCCTGACTGACCGCTACTTCCCGGTCAATAATTGAAGCGACCTTGCTCACCGCCACGCCACGATCAATCCAGGCCGTGACTTTGCGTACGCGCTCTATGTCGGCCATGGAATACAATCGGTGCCCGCTATCAGTACGGTGAGGAACCAACAATCCGTAGCGACGCTCCCAGGCACGGAGTGTGACCGGATTGACGCCGGTCAGGCGCGAAACTTCTCGTATCGGGTAAAGATCTTCGCCCTCCAGTTCCGCATCAAGGGCTGCATACATCGGATCGTTGGTTTTGGTCATATCTGTTTACAGAGGAAGTCGGTATCAAGGCCTTTAGCGTTTGCGGAAACCGCATCTGGCCCGTTAGATTGCTTGCCTATTGTACAGAACTTGCGCAGCAGCAAAAGCATGTACACACGCAGTCTTACGCCGAACGGAGCAATCCTGTGCGAATCAACAACCCAGAGTGGCCTCTGACACTGTATTACGATGGTGAGTGTCCATTGTGTCTGCGCGAAATACGCATGTTTCAGGGACGAAATCATAAGGGTCGACTTGAGTTGGTGGACATAACGCAGCCATCCGTCATGCCCTTGCCCGGCCTCACCCGCGCAGACATGCTCGACTGCCTGCATGCACAGTTCAGGGATGGAAAACTGGTCACCGGAATTGACGCGACGTACTGGAGTTACATGTCCGTGGGGCTGGACTGGCTGGTGATGCCGCTCAACTGGTCTTGGGCGCGCCCATTCTGGCTGTGGGCATACCGTCAATTCTGTCGCCTACGCCCCACTCTGGCCCGCATCATACCCATGCCGGGAGCTGATTCTGACACCATCTGCGAGAGCGATCGATGCGCGCCAAAGAAGAAGCGCAACTAGCGTCCTATGACCTCATCCTGCGCAACTGTCACCTGCAGTACAGGAGACGTTACCCCATGGCGGCGCAGTTCCCTCTGCAACTGCATCACGGATAACCAGTATATCGGGCTGCGATCGCTCCCCGTCACCATCACAGTTCCAGCTTCCCGCGTAACTACCCTAACCGCATAACGATTCAATCCACTATGCGTGATAATATTGATATTCAGTACGTTGCCTTCACGCCACGCAGTACGGAGTTGTCTGAGATTCACTGGAGTCTTCCTGCCTTGATCGTACCGGGAATGCCTCTTGCTCGGTTTGTGCAACACAAGAAGCAAATGGCAATACTAATATACTGTACAGATTACTAATCTCGTATAAGTTTAGCAAAGGATTTGGCCGTTTGGTCCGTTGCCGCTGTACCCCCGGACTGAACGGCCGAGTCCTAACCCTGAACAAGAGAAGCCTATGACGATCAGCGAAACCATACTGATTACAGGTGGTGCACAACGTGTGGGACTTCACTGTGCCCGGCGTCTGGTTGAGGATGGTTACAGGGTAATCATCACCTGCCGTACCATGCGGCCCGAATGGCAGGACCAGCCACTGAATGGTATTGAAGTCATGCTGGCGGACTTTTCAACCCTGGCAGGGATTGAAGACTTTATACGTCGTTTACACCAACGCGCACCTGTTCTAAGGGCGATCGTCCATAACGCGTCTTTGTGGCTGGATGATCACCAGGGTGCGCAGGCCATGCAGCAGATGTACATGGTGCATGTACAGGCGCCCTACCTCATCAACAGAGCTGCAGAAGCCTTGCTGGACCCCCAACAGGTAACCGATATCATCCACCTTACCGATCACGTGGCCCAGCGTGGAAGCAAGAAGCATATGGCCTACTGTGCGAGCAAGGCGGCTTTGGAAAATCTCACCCTGTCCTTCGCCGCACAGTTCGCGCCACGCGTCAAAGTCAACTCGATCGCCCCCGCGTTGATCATGTTCAACACTGACGATAACGACGAATACCGCCGCAAAACGCTTGAAAAATCGGCGCTGGGCATTGAGCCCGGTCCGGAAGTGGTTTACCAGTCCATCCGCTATCTGATGGATAACACCTACGTAACCGGTACCAGTCTGACCCTGAATGGCGGCAGGCACCTGAAATGACCCTGAAGAGACTCCTCAGATGAGCCTAGAAAACCTCACCCGCAATTACCACGACATCATCTCCAACCTCGGCGAAGACCCCGAGCGAGATGGGCTCAAGGGCACACCACAGCGAGCGGCAAAAGCAATGCAGTTTCTGTGCAGGGGGTATGACCAATCCCTGGAAGAGATCGTCAACGGCGCATTGTTTGCCTCGACCAATGACGAGATGGTCATCGTCAAGGACATCGAGCTTTACTCTCTGTGCGAACACCACATGCTGCCATTTATCGGCAAGGCTCACGTGGCCTACATACCAACAGGCAAGGTTATAGGGCTTTCCAAGGTGGCACGCATCGTAGACATGTACGCGCGGCGCCTGCAGATTCAGGAAAACCTCACGCGCGAGATAGCCGACGCTCTGCAGTCGGTGACGAATGCCAAGGGCGTGGCCGTGGTCATCGAGGCCAAGCACATGTGCATGATGATGCGCGGCGTGGAAAAGCAGAATTCCTCCATGCACAGCTCGGTGATGCTGGGCGCCTTCCGCGAGTCCTTCAACACCCGGCAGGAATTTCTGCAACTGATCGGACGGTGAACATGAGCAAGCTGACACCCGGCATGGCGCGCATTCGAGTCAAGGATCTGCGGTTGCGCACCTATATAGGCATCAAGGAGGAAGAAATCCTCAATCGCCAGGATGTGGTGATCAACCTGACCATCCTGTATCCGGCGGCCGAGGCAGTGGAAGTCAATCAGATCGACCAGGCTCTCAACTACCGGACTATTACCAAGGCCGTCATCAGCCACGTCGAGGAAAACCGGTTTGCCCTCCTCGAACGTCTCACCCAGGAAATTCTTGACCTGGTTATGGCTCATACTCAGGTGAGGTACGCCGAGGTTGAAGTCGACAAGCCCCACGCACTGCGCTTCGCCGAATCTGTTTCTATTGCACTGAGCGCCGAGCGGGAAGCCTGAAAGGCAAATTATTGCTGCCAATGCGCGGTGTCAGTATGATCGCAGCCAGCGCCCAATTGCCGTTTCAACCCGCGGAGCCGAACATGACCAAGCAAGAGCGTATCGAACTGGAAGCTGCAGCATTTCGTGATCTGCTAGCCCACCTGAACAGCCGTAAGGACGTTCAGAATATAGAGTTGATGACCCTGGCCGGCTTCTGTCGCAACTGCTTGTCCAAATGGTACAAGGCCGCCGCCGATGACATGGAGATCGAGCTGAGCATGGATGAGGCCAGAGAAGCCATTTACGGTATGCCCTACGCGCAATGGAAAGCTCATCACCAGAAAGAAGCGAGTCCGGCGCAGCAGGCTGCATTCGAGAAAGCTCAGCGCGGAGCGGATAAAGGGTGAAACGCCAACAATTGCTCGACACGCTCGGGACACCGGATCATCGTTTCAGCGATACCCTTGGTTTTATTGATGCGCATTATCTGTATCAACCGAGCGGCTTCGATAATGGCCCGGTCCGCAATAACGCAGGGGAGAATCAGGGCTCGTGCAAGGTACTGGCGATGGCTCTGGACCTTGGGCTCGATGACCTTCAAGCATTGCAATGCTTTGCCGAACATTATCAATCCGTATTGGCAAACCCGGATGGCCAAGACCACGCCAACATCCGTGCGCTGCGCGACCATGGTCTCGCAGCGGTCAAGTTTGACTCATCCCCCCTGACCCGGCGTTAAGCGCCGTTCGCCACAGATGCTGCGGAGCCTCGATGCCCACTAGACAACTTGATCCTGCCGGCGCTTTTCCGGCTACCTCCCTGGGACGACGACTGATGGTCGCCGGCTATGACCTGTTTCTTCTGATCGCGGCCTGGATGGTTATCACCTTTGCCTATCTGGGCATCCATATTTTCTTCACGGGTGAGCAGGTCGCACAGCAACAGGCAGAGGCGGGGGGGTTTATCGGGGACTACCTGCTGACGCTGATCATTTTCGGGGTGAGCCTGCTGTTCTATCTGATTTTCTGGACGCTCAAGGGGCAGACCCTGGGAATGCAGGTGTGGCGTATTCGGGTCCAGCAACCCGGCGGTATGGCTATCACTCGGCGGCAGGCGGTCATCCGGTTTCTGGTCGCCCAAGTTGCCTGGCTCTCTCTGGGACTCGGCTTTGCCTGGTCGATATGGGATTCGAAATCCCGGACCTGGCACGATATGGCATCGGGCACCGAACTGGTCACCTTGCCCAAGGGCACGTTCAAAAAGTGAGCGCGCCCGAGCGCGTTTGCGCTTAACCAGCCCGCTTCAGCAACACGCCACCAAGCACGAAGAGCACCAGAATTGGCGCCATGACTGCCATCAGGGGTGAGAAGCCGAAAACCAGACTCGAAGGCCCAAGCAGGTCCTGGATAATGCGAAAACTGAACCCAACCAGCACCCCGGTAAAAACTCTCTGTCCCAGAGTCACCGAGCGCAGCGGGCCGAATACGAAGGAAATGGCGACAAACACCAGGGCAAGCGTCGCCAGAGGTTGCAGCAGTTTTTTCCAGAAGGCCAGCCGGTACTGTGCATTGCTCAGGTTCTGCTCGGCCAGATAACTCTGATAGTGCCAGATCCCGGAAAGAGAGAGCACTTCGGGATCGAGCACCACCACACTGAGCAAATCCGCCGACAGTAATACATTCCAGCGCTCCTGTGCGCTGGCTACGACTTCCGTACGATCAGACTCGGGGAAGCGCGTGGTCTGCACGTCCGTCATCAACCAGGTCTCTTCCTCGACAACGGCACGACTGGCAAAACTGGCCTCAAGCAATTGACGCTCGCCATCAAAGCGGTAGCGAGTAATGCCCCGCAGCGCACCATCGGGCTGCACCGCATTGATATGCAGAAAATCATTCCCTTCACGATGCCAGAAACCCCGCGACTTGAAAGCCTGTTCCGTACCCTGAGCGATAGCACGTCGGCTTTCGGCAATATTCTCGCTGTAAGGTGCCGCGTATTCACCCAGCAGCACGCCAGCCAGCAAGATCACCAGCAATGGCTTGAAGACGGCTGCAACAATACGCGGAATCGATACGCCAGCGGCACGCATGATCGTCAGCTCGGAATTGCTCGCCAGGGTACCCAGGCCTATCAGACAACCGATCAGGGCCGCCAGAGGCAGCATCTCGTACAACCGTCGTGGCAGGGTGAAAAGCGTATATACAAGCGCATCCAGTGCGCCGTAGCTGCCCTCGACGTCGTCCAGTTCGCCGATAAAGGCAAAGAGCAGGTCCAGCCCCAGCACAATCAGCGCCACAACCAGAATACTGAACAGCACAGTGGAACCGATATGCCGATCAAGAATGCGCATGGCTGACCTCCCGTGGGGCAGGCTGGCGCATCAGAGCCTGCCGATTGAGAGCAACGCCTATGAGTAGAAACAACACGTGCACCCACCACAGCCCCAGTGCAGGTGGCAACTTCCCGGATTCCATCCAGCCGCGAGCACTGATCAGCATCGCCAGATAGGCCATATACAGCATGACCGCAGGCAGCAATTTCAAAAAACGCCCTTGCCGCGGATTGACCCTGGACAAGGGCACCGCAAAGAAGGCGACCACAAATACCAGCAAGGGTATGGCAAGTCGCCATTGCAGCTCGGCCTGCAAATCGACATCCGTCTGTCCGAACAACGCCAGTGTTGGCATTGCCTCGTGATCTGTTACTTCGGTGGCAAGTTCAGGCTTGGGTAACAATACGCCGTAGGTGTCATAGCTGATGACCCTGAAGTCCGCTGTTCCGGGAGTACCGTCATAGCGATATCCGTCGTATAGCACCAGATAACGGCTACCGTCGGCATTCATCTGTTGGCGCCCAGTTTCCGCTACCAACACGCCTACCCGGGTGTCATCCATACCGCCAGCGCGTTCGGTAATGAAAAGATCCTGCAACTGCGTGCGATCTTCCGACAGCCCACCCGCGTAGGTCACACGCTGGCCGCTGCCCAGAGACTGAAAGCGACCGGCAGCCAGCGTGTCGAACTCAGTCATGGCTGCCTGTTCGTTGAATAGCTGTTGCGTCTTGAGCACGCCTGCCGGCGCTACCCATAAACTCAACAGCGCCACAATCGCAGCCACGACCAGCGCCGAGCCCTGGGTATACCAGAGAATACGTCGGTCGCTGAACCCGTTGGCCGACAGCACTGTCATTTCGCTGTCCAGATACATACGCCCGTAGGCCAGCAAAATACCCAGAAACATGCCCAGCGGAAGAATAAGCACCACGAAGCCCGGCAGCCGGTAACCCATGATCAGAAACAGCACACCGGGATCGAGCTGACCTGCTGCTGCCTGCGCCAGATACTTGATGAAACGACCGCTCATGATGATAAGCAGCAGCACGCCGCTGACGGCAGTCAGGGTTATCAGGACTTCACGGCTTAGATAACGAAAAACAATCACAATAACTTCCTTGGCCCCAGGCCCACGAATGAGCCAGAATGAGGGGATATCGAGTCTGGTTGCAAGCGCAACTCCGGTCATGGCGCATGGCAGTCCGGCTCGCGGACTGTATTATCAGTCAATCAACATCATTTGTCTTGGGGAGTACCAATGGACTTCAACGTCAAGCACGGCACACTGGAAACCATCAAGAGCGGCTGTCTGGTCGTAGCCATCAGCGAGGGAGCGGATCTTGATGGCCCTGCTGCCGAACTCGACCGCGCCTGTAGCGGCCAGATCAGCGCCGCGATCAAGCATGGCGACATCACCGGCAAGAGCGGTCAAACGCTGCTGCTATTCGGCTTGCCGGGCGTGACAGCCCAGCGGGTGCTGCTGGTAGGTCGCGGCAAGGAAGCTGAACTCAACGATAGACAGTTCCGCAAGCTGGTGCAAAAAGTCATAAACACGCTGAAAGATGGCGGAGCCACTGACGCCTTGATCACGCTCGCCGAGTTGCCGGTGACCGGTCGGGATCTGTATTCAAGAGCCCGCCTGATGCTGGAAACCGTACGCGAGAATCTGTACCAGTTTGACCAGTTCAAGACGCAGAAGGCCATCAAGCCGCGCCTGAAAAAATGCCTGGTCTGGTCGGCTGACAAGGCTGACGCGGAAGTGCTCAAGCGTGCCGTAACACACGCGCAGGCCATCGGCGACGGCATCGACCTGACCCGGACGCTGGGCAACCTGCCTGGCAATGTCTGCACGCCATCCTATCTGGCCAGCCAGGCCAAAGAGCTGGGCAAGGCCTACAAGGAACTGGACGTCGAGATTCTCGAGGAAAAGGACATGAAGGCCCTCGGCATGGGCGCCCTGTTATCAGTCAGCGCTGGTAGCGCCGAGCCAGCCAAGCTGATTCGCATGAGCTATCAGGGCGGCAAACCCAAGGACAAACCCCATGTTCTGGTCGGCAAGGGCATAACCTTTGACACAGGCGGCATCAGCATAAAGCCGTCGCCCAACATGGACGAAATGAAGTACGACATGTGCGGTGCAGCTACGGTCTTTGGCGTCATGAAAGCAGCCGTGGTCCTGCAGTTGCCGATTAACATTGTCTGCCTGGTAGCTGCGGCGGAAAACATGCCCAGTGGCACTGCTACCAAGCCTGGCGATATTGTGACCAGCATGTCCGGACAGACTATCGAAATCCTCAATACCGACGCCGAAGGCCGCCTGGTGCTCTGCGATGCGCTGACCTACGCCGAGAAGTTCAAGCCAGCCAGCGTGGTCGACATTGCCACCCTGACAGGCGCGTGCATTGTGGCGCTGGGCAGCAATGCTTCGGCTGTCATGGGTAACAATGACGAACTGGTGCAGCAACTGCTCAGCGCCGGCAAGCAGGCCGATGACCGGGCTTGGGAATTGCCTCTGTTCGATGAATATCAGGAGCAGCTGGACAGCCCCTTCGCCGACATGGCCAACATCGGTGGGCCCAAGGCGGGCAGCATTACCGCTGGCTGCTTCCTGTCGCGCTATGCCAAGGCCTATCCGTGGGCGCACCTGGATATTGCCGGTACAGCCTGGACCAGCGGCGGCAAGGATAAAGGCGCCTCCGGCCGCCCCGTACCCCTGCTGATGCAATATCTGCTCAACCAGGCCGGCTAAATAAAACAGCGGCAAGCGACAAGCTTCAAGCGGCAAGTTGGCCGTGCGAGCTGAACCATCGGCGCAGGAGCTGGAAGCCAACAGTTTGGGGTTGGCTTTTGGCTTTTGGCTTGAGGCTTGAGGCTTGAGGCTTGTAGCTTGTAGCTTGTAGCTTGTAGCTTGTAGCTTGCCGCTTGCCGCTTGCCGCTTGTAGCTTGTAGCTTGTAGCTGAGGGTTCTATGACGCGTATTGATTTCTACCTGCTGACCAGCGCCAATCCGGAGCTGCGACTGGATTATGCCTGCCGACTGGCCCACAAGGCCTGGAGCAAGGGACACCGCGTTTACATCAACTGCAACGATGAAGCACAGGCAGAAACGCTTGATCGGCTTTTATGGAGTTTTCGCGCCGATACTTTCCTACCCCACGCATTGGCTTCAGACGACGCTCAACAAGCCGTGGTCTGCGGTTGCGGCGAACCGCCCGCGGCGCACAACGATCTGCTGATCAACCTGGCGGACACTACTGCAGACTCGTTCAGCCGCTTCAGTCGGATGGCCGAGATCGTTATCGAACACGATCCCGTGCGCTTGCCAGCACGCGAGCGATTTCGCTTTTACCGCGAACGGGGCTATCCTCACCAGACCCATCAGATACGGATAGCGGGATGAATCATGGCGCAGCGCGACCCTTCAGAACCATCACGTCTGCTCAAGGATCTGGAGTCCATTCGCACTCTGCTGGACGAGCCTGCTGAAGCGCAGAACGCTTCAGCCTCCCACCTTGACTCAGGCTTGCAGAAAGCGACTACCAGTGAAGACGCCCAGCTTGATATTCCGCTGCTGCAAGACATTATTAGCGATGCACCAGGCCTGGATCTCAGTCAGCCGCTGACCCCTGTGGTAATCGATAAGCCCCATTCGCCGGCCTCCGCTCCCTTGCCGTCGTTACCCGCAAGACCCACCGCACCCAAGCCCAACCCATTTTTGCCATATGACCAACTGGCCAGACTGGCCGAGGAACGTGTGCAGCTGGATCGCCTGATGGCCGGCCACATACCACCTCCCCCGACGCACCCCGCGACCAGGCAAAGCACCAGGCGCGACAGCGCCCACACCGGCGCCCGGGAAGTTCGCATGGAAGCCCGCCTCCAGGCCGAAGCCCAGTTGATCCTACAGGAAGTCATCGACGACCTGATGCCGACCATTGAGGCCGAACTGCGCAATCGCCTGCAGGACAAGCTGCAACAGATGGTGCGCGAACAACTTAAATAAGTACCTGCGGGCTGGGCCTTGATGCTCCGTGCCCGCTATAATGCCCGTTTTTCGCGACGATTCCGGCCCCGCCCACGGCGCAACCGGCCTGCACGTCGCCGACTGACCAACCGGATACCCAGCATACCCATGGAAAAGACCTACCAGCCCCACGCCATCGAATCTTCCTGGTACCAGAACTGGGAGCAGAACAACTACTTCGCACCCCAGGGCTCGGGCGAGTCCTACACCATTGCGCTGCCGCCACCCAACGTGACCGGCAGCCTGCACATGGGCCATGGTTTCAACAACGCGATCATGGACGCCTTGATCCGCTTCCGCCGCATGCAGGGCCGCAACACCCTGTGGCAGCCTGGTACCGACCACGCCGGCATTGCGACGCAGATGGTGGTAGAACGTCAACTCGGCGCCCAGGGTCAGTCGCGTCACGACCTGGGCCGTGAACAGTTTCTGGAAAAGGTCTGGGAATGGAAGGAAGAGTCCGGCGGCAACATCACCCGCCAGATCCGTCGCCTGGGCAGCTCGGTGGACTGGAGCCGCGAACGCTTCACTATGGACCCAAGCATGTGCGAAGCGGTCAAGGAAGCCTTCGTGCGTTTGCACGAGGACGGCCTGATCTATCGCGGTAAGCGCCTGGTGAACTGGGACCCGGCGCTGCATACAGCCATATCTGATCTGGAAGTCGAGAACCACGACGAGACCGGCTCACTGTGGAACCTGCGTTATCCTCTGGCTGACGGCGCCATTACCGCCGATGGCAAGAACTATCTGATCGTCGCCACGACCAGGCCCGAGACCATGCTCGGCGATACCGCGGTAGCGGTGAATCCGCAAGACGAGCGTTATCAGGCACTGATCGGCAAATTCGTCGAATTGCCGCTGGTGGGCCGACGCATCCCGATCGTTGCCGACGACTACTGCGATCCCGAGTTCGGTACCGGTTGCGTGAAGATCACCCCAGCCCACGACTTCAACGACTATGAAGTCGGCAAGCGCCACGCCATGCCGCTGATCAACATACTCGACAAGGACGCGGCCATCCTGCCCCGCGCCCAGATCTTCAATATCGATGGCAGCGTCAATACCACTGTCGATTCGAGCCTGCCCGAAGCCTATGCCGGGCTCGATCGTTTCGAAGCGCGCAAACGCATCGTCGCCGACTTCGACGCCGCCGGCCTGCTCGAGAAGATCGAACCCCACGCCCTCAAGGTGCCCAAGGGCGACCGTTCGGGCGTGGTCATCGAGCCCTGGCTGACCGACCAGTGGTATGTCTCAACCAAACCGCTGGCCGAGCCGGCCATCGCCGCCGTAGAGGACGGTCGCATACAGTTCGTACCCAAGCAGTACGAGAATATGTATTTCAGCTGGATGCGCGACATCCAGGACTGGTGCATCTCCCGCCAACTGTGGTGGGGCCACCGCATCCCGGCCTGGTATGACGAGGCAGGCAATGTCTATGTCGGCCGCGACGAAGCAGAAGTGCGCGCCAAGCACAATCTGGGCGACGCTGTGCTGCGTCAGGATGAAGACGTACTCGATACCTGGTTCAGCTCAGGCCTCTGGACCTTCTCTACCCTCGGCTGGCCCGAGCAGACCCAGGCACTGAAGACTTTCCACCCGACCGACGTGCTGGTGACCGGCTTCGACATCATCTTCTTCTGGGTCGCGCGCATGATCATGCTGACCATGCACCTGATGAAGCATGAGGACGGCAGCGCCCAGGTACCCTTCAAGACGGTCTACGTACACGGCCTGGTACGGGATGGCCAGGGCCAGAAGATGTCCAAGTCCAAGGGCAACGTGCTCGACCCGCTGGATATCATCGACGGCATCGACCTGGAGTCCCTGGTGTCCAAGCGCACCAGCGGCATGATGCAGCCAAAGATGGCGGCGAAGATCGAGAAGCAGACCCGGGATGAATTCCCCGACGGCATCGCCGCCTACGGCACCGACGCCCTGCGCTTCACCAACTGTTCACTGGCCTCCACCGGACGCGACATCAAGTTCGATATGGGCCGGGTGGAAGGCTATCGCAACTTCTGCAACAAGATCTGGAACGCCGCGCGCTACGTGATGATGCAGTGCGAAGACAAGGACACAGGTATCGATGGCAGTGCCGTGGAGCTGACCCTCGCCGATCGCTGGATCATCTCGGAGCTGCAACGCACTGAGACCGAAGTGACCCGCCAGCTCGACCAGTTCCGTTTCGACCTGGCCGCGCAGGCGCTTTACGAATTTATCTGGAACCAGTACTGCGACTGGTACCTGGAACTATCCAAGCCGGTGCTGTGGGACGAGAATGCACCTGCCGAGCGCCAGCGCGGCACTCGCCGGACACTGGTGCGGGTGCTCGAAGCCGCCCTGCGACTGGCGCACCCGTTCATGCCCTTCATCACCGAAGAGATCTGGCAACGCATTGCACCGATGGCGGGCAAAAGCGGCCCGACCATCATGCTGCAGCCCTGGCCTCAGGCCGATGAAAGTCGTCTGGATGAAACCGCCGAGCAGGACATCGAATGGCTCAAGGGTCTGATCCTGGGTGTGCGTAACATTCGCGGTGAAATGAATGTGGCCCCCGGCAAGGAACTCGAATTGCTGCTGCGCAATGCCGGTGACGAAGATCGCCGCCGCCTGCAGGAAAACGAGGCATTCCTGAAGAAGCTGGCCAAGCTATCGTCAGTGATCGTGCTGGCAGCAGGCGACGAAGCTCCCCTGTCGGCCACCGCCCTGGTAGGCGAGCTGGAAGTGCTGGTACCCATGGCCGGACTGATCGACAAGGCCGCCGAACTGGCTCGCCTGGACAAGGAAATCCAGCGTCTCGAAGGAGAAACCAAGCGCATCGGCGGCAAGCTGAGCAACGCCGGCTTCGTCGACAAGGCGCCGCCAGCAGTCATCGACAAGGAGCGCGGCAAGCTCGCCGACGCCGAAAAGGCCATTGCCCAGCTCAGCGAACAACGTAGCCATATCGCCAGCCTCTAGGCTTGAAGCGGGCCGGATCAGAATCCGGCCCGCCCGGCCCCTGCAACAGAAGAGATACCATGCCCATCGACAACAGTATCGTTCATCAGATTCACAAGAAGCCTGACGGCCAGCCCGCCAGCCTCAGCCTGCGCGATAGCGAGCTGGCCAACTCCGAAGCGCTTGAGCAACTGCTCGCCGGTCTGATCGAGGCCTACAACAGCAAACCGAACAAGGCCTGGGGTTACTTTCAACCGGAAAGTGGCGCCTACCCCTTCAGTGGCTGGCTGCAGCAACTCATCGATGGCGAGCAGGATTTCATTGGCTTCTCGCGCCAGGCTAGCGAGCAGCTGAAGACCCTGATGGAAGGCTCCAACCTGGCACTGGGCGGCCACGTGCTTTACATCCGCTACCGCCAGGGCATGACTGCCTTTCTGATTATTGCGCTGCTGCACCATACCGAAGGCGTTACCGTCACCGACAACCTAGAGGTCGCCCAGGCTCGGCACTTGGATCTGTCCAGCCTGAACATGGCCGCGCGCATCAACCTGACCGAGTGGAAGCAGAACGCCCAGTCGACCAAATACATCTCGTTTATTCGTGGGCGCAGTGGCAAGCGGGTCTCGGACTACTTCCGTGATTTCATCGGCTGTATCGAAGGGGCCAATCCGGAGGAAGAGACCACTACCCTGCTCCAGGCCTTCAGCGACTATGTCGGCGAAGCGGATTTTCAGCCCGATACCCTGCGCGACAAGACCAAGGCCATGAGCGGCTACGTCAACAGCCAGGCCCGCCAGGGCGAACAGGTCGCGCTTGAAGAGCTTTCCGGGGTAATCGATGAAGAACAGCCGCGCGCCTTCTACGATTACATCCGCAACAAGGATTACGGCTTGTCTCCGGAGATACCGGCGGACAAGCGCACCCTGAGCAATTTCATGCGCTTCTACGGCAAGGCCAATGGCCTCTCCATCAGCTTCGAAGCGCATCTGCTGGGTGAGCAGGTAGAGTATGACGAAGGCCAGGATTCACTGGTGATCAAGCATCCGCCCAAGGGGCTAGTGCAGCAATTGCGCAACAAGAAAGGCCGCTAGAACAGGCCAGGGTTTAGCTGATTGTGAGGCAGGTCGCAGACAACGCTGCGTAAATCGAGCACCATAGCCTGATGATCAGACAAACCCTGTTGGATACCTTCGGTTTCGACCAATTTCGCCCCGGCCAGGAGCCGGCCATCAGGTCGGTGCTGGCCGGCCGTTCCGCCGCGGCGATATTCCCCACCGGCTCCGGCAAATCCCTGTGCTATCAGCTCCCGGCGCTACACCTGCCGCACCTGACTCTGGTCGTTTCGCCTCTTTTGGCGTTGATGCAGGATCAGTTGGCGTTCCTCGAGCGCCACGGTATCGCCGCCGGCAGTATCGATTCAGCCCAGGGGCGCGATGAGGCCAACAGCGTTATGGCGCGGGCACGCAATGGCGAACTGAAAATCCTGATGATCTCGGTCGAACGCCTGAAGAACGAGCGTTTTCGCAATTTCATCCAGCAAGTCCCCATCTCTCTGCTGGTGATCGACGAGGCCCACTGCATCTCCGAATGGGGTCATAACTTTCGCCCCGACTACCTGAAACTGCCAACCTACCAGCGGGAACTGAACATACCCCAGGTATTGCTGTTGACCGCCACCGCCACGCCGCCAGTGATCGCCGATATGCAGGCCCGATTCGCTATTGCCGCGGAGGATGTGGTGACCACGGGGTTCTACCGGCCCAACCTGCATCTGGGCGTGGAACCCGTAGCGGCCACTGCCAAACCCGCCCGGTTGGTGCAATGGCTCGTAGCCAAGCCGGGCGAAGCGTCCATCGTCTACGTCACCCAGCAGAAAACCGCCGAGGATGTGGCGCGCCAGCTAAGCACTCAGGGTATCGAGGCCAGCGCCTACCATGCGGGTCTTGCGCACGAGCGCCGGGAAGCGATCCAGCAGCAGTTCATGGCCGGGCAGATCAATTGCATTGTCGCCACCATTGCCTTCGGCATGGGCATCGACAAGAGCGACATCCGCAATGTGGTGCACTACGATCTGCCAAAATCGATCGAGAACTACAGCCAGGAAATCGGCCGCGCCGGACGCGATGGTCAGCCGTCGCGCTGCCTGATTCTCGCCAATCGCGACAATCTCAATGTGCTGGAGAACTTTGTTTATGGCGACACACCCGAGTTAAGCGGGATTCGCGCGGTGCTTGATGACCTGCTGGCCATCCCGGAAACGGGACCAGGCGGACAAGGTCAGTGGGAGATCATGCTCAATGCCCTCTCCTCCCAAAGCAATATTCGCCAATTACCGCTCAAGACCTTGCTGGTGCAACTCGAACTGCGCGCAATCATCGCGCCGCGTTATGCCTATTTTGCCGAATACCGCTTCAAATACCTGCTGACACCGGAGCAGATCCTCGGGCGTTTTCAGGGCGAGCGCCAGCAGTTCGTTCAGGCGATTATCAGTACCTCTACACTGGCGCGCACCTGGTGCACGGTCGATTTCGACGCACTGTGGCAACAGCACGGTGCAGAACGCAGTCGGGCGATCAAGGCGCTGGATTATTTTCAGGAGCAGGGCTGGATCGAGATGGAGAGCAAGCAGATGACCGAGGTCTATGCGCTGCTCGACCGGACATTCAATCCGCAGGCGCTGGCGGAAGAGCTACATGGTTATTTCCAGGCCCAGGAGCAGAGCGAGATACGTCGCATCCACGCGATGATCGAACTGTTCGCGGCCAACCAATGCCTGAGCCACAGCCTCGCGCTGCATTTCGGCGATGATAAGGCTCCGGAGCACTGTGGGCATTGCTCGGTATGCGAGGGCCAATACGCGCCACTACCCGGGCCACCGCAGCTGTCGCCACCGGACACAGTTGGGCTAACCACAATCGCCGGCGCCTTCATCGAACGACACAGCGCATTGACTGGAAGTCCGCCCGGCCCGGAAAGCATCACACGGTTTCTCTGTGGTATCACTACGCCCCTGTTCACCCGTATGAAAGCACGGCAGATTTCCGGCTTTGGCGAACTACAGGCCTACCCCTATGCGAAGATCAGAAGCCAGCTAGTCACGGTTTGAGGCGATAGCCCGTCTTGAAAATCCACCAGACAATGCCGATGCAGGTAATCAGAAACACACTGGTCATCGCCAGGCTGACTGCTATGTGTACATCAGCTACACCGTAGAAACTCCAGCGAAATCCGCTGATCAGATAGACCACCGGATTGAACAGCGTCACGGTCTGCCACAGCGGTGGAAGCATGTTGATCGAGTAGAAGCTGCCGCCAAGAAAGGCAAGCGGCGTGACAATCATCAGCGGAATGATCTGCAGCTTCTCGAAACCGTCCGCCCAGATCCCGATGATGAAACCGAACAGACTGAAGGTAAGGGCCGTCAAGACCAGGAATCCAAACATCCAGACCGGATGCTGGACCTCGTAGGGAACGAATATTTTCGCTGTGAGCAGAATCAGCAGACCCAGAATGACCGACTTGGTAGCCGCGGCGCCCACATAACCAATAACGATCTCGGTCGGTGATACCGGTGCGGAAAGTACTTCGTAAATAGTGCCGGTGAACTTGGGCATATAGATGCCGAACGATGCATTGGAAATGCTTTCGTTGAGCAGCATCAACATGATCAGGCCGGGAATGATGAACGCGCCATAACTCACGCCATCGATCTCGGTCATGCGCGAGCCTATCGCGGCACCAAACACGACGAAATACAGGGAAGTCGAGATAACTGGCGACACCAGGCTCTGCAGAAGAGTGCGGCGCATTCGGTTCATCTCAAACTGATAAATCGCCTTGATCGCGTATAGATTCATGAAGCTTCCCCTGCCCGTTGCGGTGCGGAAACCGACTCGCCCGCGTTATGCACCAGCCCAACGAAGATATCCTCAAGCGAACTCTGGCTTGAATGCAGATCCTTGAACTCGATGCCTTCGCGCGCCAGGGTACGGAGCAATTCGGCGATACCGGTCTGCTCCTTCAGCGCATCGAAGGTGTAAACCAGAATATGACCCTCCTGTTCGAGCGCCAATTGATAGTCCGCAACGGCAACCGGGATCTGTTCAAGGGGTTGTTGTAGATGGATGCTCAGCTGCTTGGTACCCATTTTGCGCATCAGCGCCGCTTTTTCTTCGACCAGTATCAGCTTGCCACCGTTGATTACGCCGATGCGGTCTGCCATCTCCTCGGCCTCCTCGATGTAGTGGGTAGTCAGGATAATCGTTACCCCGCTGGCCCGCAGCTTGCGCACCATTTCCCACATATCACGACGCAACTCGACGTCCACACCAGCGGTCGGCTCGTCCAGAAAAAGGATGTCCGGCTCGTGTGACAGCGCCTTGGCAATGAGGACCCTTCGCTTCATGCCACCGGACAGGCTCATGATCTTCTCGTTGCGCTTGTCCCAAAGCGAAAGGTCTCGTAGCACCTTTTCCAGATGCGCGGCATCCGCCGGCTTGCCAAACAGGCCCCGACTGAGTTTCAGCGTCGCCCAGACAGTATCGAACATGTTGTTGGTCAGTTCCTGGGGCACCAGACCTATGGCGGTGCGCGCTGCACGATAGTCGCGAACGATATCGTGACCATCGACCACTACCCGCCCCGCCGTCGGATTGACAATCCCGCAAATGATACTGATAAGCGTGGTTTTGCCTGCGCCATTGGGCCCGAGCAAGGCAAATATTTCACCCCGCCGGATATTCAGGTCGACTTTATCGAGCGCCTGGAATCCCGAAGCGTAGGTTTTCGTCAGGCCGGTGACCTGAATAATGTCGTTCACGTTTTCTCCATTCACGCATGGGTGATGCAGCCGCCAGCGCCGCAAAAGCCCGTTATCATCGCACGCGTACCGGTCCACCGGGCTATTCACCCGACGCTATTGGATGTGGGGATATGTCCGGCCGATGTCGTTTTTAAAGGGGTGCTGATCGAATGGTGCTATTCGCTCTTCCTCACAGATGCCATGGCGCAGAAGGAACAGCCCGTTTACCGCCCGCACCAGCGCCGCGCCGGCCTGCAGAAAGAAATCCGCTGCCACCTCGCGCTCCTCTTCGCTCTCCAGGGGCAACTGCTGCGCCCGCGCTGCGGCGATGTCGAAAAGATCCTCTGATTCGGTAAATTCCCTGCGCACCGAATGGCAATAGGCGCCGGCTGGCAGATCGGTAAAATCATCGGCCAGTCGCTTCAGGTGGTATCGGTAGACGGTTCTGCACTGCTCGAGATCCTGCAGGAACTGGTCGCGTAGCGGCTCATTCACACCCTGGTTTGGATCGGTCTGTTCCAGCGCCAGCGCAAACGCCTGCACAGGTCCCGCGCAATAGGTCTGCGCGTCCTCGGGTTGACCCACTGCAGTGGCTGAATCGGCCAGCACGGCGCACGGCATAGCAAGCAACATGACTGCTGCGACAAGAGACCGGTAATGCAAGAGTGTGTTCGTAGTTGCAACCATTGCGCCTGAGGGGCCTGCTGACGGGTTCGGTTACCGCTGGGCGGATGCCGTGGCGGGGCGATACATGTTGACCAGTGACAGCCCAATGATCAAGCCTGCCAAGTATAAACCAGCCAGTCAGACCGGCGTTGCGCCGGTCCGTTCGATCTGGATGCCCTGTAATTAAATCGCCTGAATGCGGAATCCGTAACGCGGGAAATGCACCTGAACGCGTCCGGCCCGATCATCTTCGCGGGCCACGACGATCTCTTCCGCATCCTCATAGACCAGCTCACCGGTGACCGGGTCGGTTCCGTAGTCCACAGCGTTGACCTGCACTGCCTGACCCACCTGCAGACCATCGGGACTGACAAAGTCGCTTGCCGAATAAGTCCGGGGCGTCGCTTCGTTAGCTATCTGCACGGCATCGGACGGATCCAGATCGGCATGCGATCCGTGACCAAAATCAGCTATGCGAGCCATCCACTCGCCGACCGCCGGATAACCCTCGAGCATGTTCGCCACTGCCTTGTTGCTGGCCACGAACCACAACGGATGATAGTAGGCAAAGTCAGCAATACAAGCCTGGCTGCCAAGCAGGTATTCACCGTCGCGCTGCAACTGGGTTTCCAGACGGCTCAACAGCGTTGGCCATTGTGAGAGGGCCACCGAAGCGTCGAGACGACTGGCACTACCACCCTGAAAAAGCTTCTGCCGGTCAGCCATGAAACCCTTGACCATGGCCTCGGGAGCGCCGGCAAAGCGGGCAGCCAGACCGTGAGGCTGAAAATTGATGGCAACTGCGTGCTGGAACAGTACCTGATCGGCGAACTGCGCCAAGGCAGTAGCTGCTGCCTCGCGACCTTCGGGGATCAGTGCCGGGGTGCTCTTGGTCTCCTCCAGCAAACGGGCGATCAGGGCCGTATCGCAGTAGATATCAGCACCAACCTGCATCACTGGTGTGCGCCGATAGCCGCCAGTCAAAGCAGTCAGATCCGGTTTTGGCATTGCCGCAGGAATCATCACGGACTGCCATGCAAGCCCCTTGAAGCCCAGCATCAGACGGGCTTTTTCGGCAAATGGGGATTGTGGATAATGGTGCAGAATCAGTTCACTCATGGGTATTCTCCAGTCAGGGTGAACCCAGCTTAGCTGGTGTGTCAGGCACTGCACAGTCACTCGCCATACCTGATGATGCGCCATTGAACTGACTGATCAGTCGCTCCTTGGCCCGCTTGTTCAGTGACTTGATGGCAATCTCGCGGCGAAGTGCTATTGAGTGATCGGTACAGACTTCGGTCCAGACCAGGGCGCTGGCGGGACTGCGGTTGAAAAATCTGGCGCCCTTGCCACGCTGGTGCTGAGCAAAGCGACGCCGCGGATCAGTGCTGATGCCGGTATAGAGGTGACCGTTCTCGGCTCGCACCATGTATACCCACCAGGCTCTCTCCTCAGCGGGCTCCGGGCTGTGTTCGGTGCTGTTTTCAGGCCCATCAACAGGCATACTGATATCCATCACTGTTGGAGTGAACCCATGTTTATACAGATTTTCGGTACTGGCGGCACCCTCGACAAGCTCTATCATGATGCGCTTAGCGATTACCAGATCGGTGAACCCATGGCGGGCGAATTGCTGGAGCAGGGCCGGGTGTCAATAGGATATGCAGTGGAATCGCTGATCCGCAAGGACAGCCTGGAGCTCGACGACGCAGATCGGCAGTTGATTCACGACAAAGTCGCTGCGTGCCCCTATGAGCATGTACTGATCACCCATGGCACCGATACCATGACGGTTACCGGTGCCTGTCTCGAAGATATTCAGGGTAAAGTGATTGTGCTGACCGGGGCCATGCAGCCGGCCCGTTTCAGGGACTCGGACGCACTGTTCAACCTGGGACTGGCCGTCGGTGCGCTCAATACCCTGGGCCACGGCGTGTATATCGCCATGAGCGGCCGAGTATTTCCGGCCGATCAAGTGAAAAAGAACCGCCTGGCTGGGCGCTTCGAAAGCACCTGAAAATCTGACTGTGGTCCGGCCAGCCGGCCGAAGAGGGTTACTTTCTAGCCCGTGCCGCCCACAGTGATCTGATCAATTTTCACGGTGGGCTGGCCCACGCCCACCGGCAGTGACTGGCCGTCCTTGCCGCAGGTACCTACACCGCTATCCAGCGCCAGGTCGTGGCCGACCATGGAGACACGATTCATCACCTCCGGGCCGTTACCGATCAGCGTTGCGCCCTTGACCGGAGCGGTGATCTTGCCGTCCTCGATCAGATAGGCTTCGCTGGTGGAGAACACAAACTTGCCGCTGGTAATGTCAACCTGACCACCGCCCAGATTCGCGCAGTAAATACCCTTCTTCACCGACTTGATGATGTCCGCAGGATCACTCTCGCCTGCCAGCATGTAGGTGTTGGTCATGCGCGGCATCGGCAGGTGCGCGTAAGACTCACGTCGACCGTTACCCGTTGCAGGCACGCCCATCAGGCGGGCGTTGAGCTTGTCCTGCATGTAGCCCTTGAGAATGCCGTTCTCGATCAACGTGGTGCAGTTGGTCTGGTTACCCTCGTCATCCATGCTCAGTGACCCGCGACGGCCCGGAAGCGTTCCATCGTCAACTATGGTGCACAGGCTGGACGCTACCTTCTCACCTACCCGGCCGCTATAGGCGGAGCTGCCCTTGCGGTTGAAGTCACCCTCCAGGCCATGGCCGACGGCCTCGTGCAGCAGAACCCCGGACCAGCCAGGCGCCATTACCACGGGCATGCTGCCGGCCGGAGCTGGAATGGCTTCCAGATTCACTATCGCCTGACGCACCGCTTCACGGGCATAACCCATGGCGCGCTCTTCGGCTTCAAAGAAGCGGTAGTCGGTGCGTCCGCCACCACCGGAGCTGCCACGCTCACGACGCCCCTTGTTCTCGATAATGACACTGACGTTCAGCCGCACCAACGGGCGTATATCACCAGCCCAGGTGCCGTCGCTGGAAGCAACCAGTACGGTATCGTGCACGCCGCCCATGCTTACCGACACCTGCGTGATACGCGAGTCCAGGCTTCGTGTATAAGCGTCCAGGCGTTGCAGGAAAGCGACCTTTTCAGCCTGGGCCATGACATCCAGCGGATTGTCAGCGGCATACAGGGCGGTGCTGTTACCGCGATCCCAGGCCTTAACGCTGCCGGTCTGGCCGGAACGGGCAATCGAACGCGCCGCCCCTACCGCCTGACTCAACGCAGGCAGGCGCACGTCGTTGCTGTAAGCAAAACCGGTTTTCTCGCCCGACTGGGCCCGCACACCAACACCCTGATCGACGTTGAAGCTGCCATCTTTGACAATGCCGTCTTCCAGTACCCAGGACTCGCTGATCTGGTGCTGGAAATACAGATCGGCAGCATCCACGCCCGGGGCCGAAACCAGTTGACCGAGCACAGCTGCAACGCTGTCTGGACTCAGATCGGCCGGCATCAGCAGGCGGTTTTCCACTTGGGCTAGTACATTACTCATTCAGTCTGACTCCTTGGCGGCTGCGACAATGGCTTGCGCAGGCACTAGGCGACGATGCCGGTCAACCGGCATCCGCGCGCGAATAGTATTGAGATGATCATGATCGATGCTCTGGCAGAGCACCCCTTCCCCAGTGGTCAGCGAATCCATGACTTCGCCCCAGGGATCGACCAGGCAACTGCGGCCAAAGGTCTCACGGCCGCCCGGGTGCAGCCCACCCTGATTGGCGGCCAGAATGTAACACTGGGTTTCGATAGCCCGTGCCCTTAGCAGAACCTCCCAGTGGGCAGCGCCGGTGACCGCGGTAAATGCCGAAGGGACGACAATGAGTTCGGCGCCTGCCTGGCGTAAAGCCACATAGAGCTCCGGGAAGCGCACATCATAACAGATGCTCAGCCCAACCCGACCGACCGGTGTATCGACGCAAACGATGGCATCGCCGTAACCGTAATCCTTGGATTCGCGATAGCTACGATGATTATCCTCGACCTCCACATCGAACAGATGCAACTTGTCATAGCGCGCAACCTGCTGCCCCTGGTCGTCAAAGACCAGGCAACAGGCCATGGGCTTTTTCCCCGCAGCCCGCGGAAGGGGGATGCTGCCACCGATCAACCAGATCCCATGTTTGCTGGCCTGTCTGGACAGAAAGCGGGTGATCGGTTGTTGACCGGAACATTCCGCTTCGCCGATTTCTTTCAAACTACGATTACCAAAGGCCGCAAAGCACTCCGGAAGCAACACCAACTTGGCCCCGGCCTGCGCTGCCTGTGCAATGAGTGGCGCCGCCTGGTCCAGATTGGCCTGAACATCAGGACCGCTGATCATCTGTATCGCTGCTACAAGATGCATATGAATCACTCCTCCAGGGCTGCCTCGTTATCAAAGGCCCGCTCGAAATCGACGGTAGGCTGCTGCCAATCACCGCTGACGCGATATTTAACCGACGCAAAGCGAGCGACTCGGTCGCCGAGTATCTTGTCAGCGAGAAACAACGCCCCGCCAATATAGGGTGCGCCGGCAATAATGGCCGCCAGCGGTAGATTGTTGGTTACCGGTAAGGTTACCAGCATCCCCATATCGATGCTGCGGGCCGGCAGGTCGATGTGGCCATCAAGCTGCATTTTCGCCCCGGGTCCATCCATTACCAAGGGGCTGCGGGTGCGCATCACGCCGTCGGTCAGGGCCAGGTCGGCGGTCAAGGTATCGTAGGCTGTACCCCGCCCGAACAGATCACTGAAATCCAGGCGCAAGCGGCGTGTCAGGGCGTTGAAATTGAGCAGACCGAAGACCCGCAAGGCGTCCGCAGACCCTTCACCACTTTGCAACGTGCCATTGCGCGCATCGAGCAAAATGCTCCCGGTGCTGCGGCTCAAGGCGAAGAATGCCGGTGATCCAGACCAGGTCAGATCCGCTGTGGTCGAAAATTGTCCACTGGTCACTGTCGGAGCATAGCCCCACGCCTTCAGCACCCCGCCTATGTCACCTGCCTGCAGGCCCCCACTGAACTGGCTTGACATGCCCCCGGCATGCCATTGCAGGTCTCCCGCCAGCTGCAATCCACGCAAGTCCATCGACAGACTGCTGATCTGCGCACCATGGTCGGATGGGCGCATCTGAAAACGCACCGGCCCGACCGGGTCGTTGCCCCGCGACAGCATATCTATGTTTACATCCATGGCAGGTAGCGTTCGCGGATCCACATCCCGCAGGGGGTCTTCAGGGATCAGCGGACTAGCCAATGCATCCACCCGTGGCTCGCTGTCGCCACTGGCGAGAGAAAGTCGCTGCATATTGAACGCCACAGGTTCGGAGCGCAGGTCCGGCAAGGTAATCTGCCCCCTCACTCGTGCCTGATCGAGATTGAACATCCAACCCTGATCACTGCGTACACCACTGATCGCCAGATCATTCAGACGTTGGCCCAGGCCGCTAAACTCGCCTGCGCGCAGATCCAGCGTTCTGACCCTTTTAATCGCTGCACTGGGCCTTAGCCCTGAAACAGCACCAGATTGACCCACTAGCGACGGTAAAGCTCCCTGGCGCTCGACCCAATTGCGCCAATCAGCCAGCTCAACGTGTTCGAATCGGGCCCCGACACTAAGCCCCGGCTCTCGACCCAATGACGGCTCGCCACTTCGGTAGCGCAGATCTCCCCGCAAGGCAGTCGCCCCTGTCTGCACCACTCCCGCCAGATCCGGCCCCAGATTGAATCGCCAGTTGTAGTGGTCCCCATCCTGGGCCAAGGTCAGGCGGCTTGGCAGCAAGCGCTCTGCCGACTTTGCCAGCGGGCCCGGCAGATCCAACTCCACGCCCTCAAGATCGCTGTCAACCTGCAGCCACGCAGCACCTGCTTGCAACGCGCCCCGGGCCTCCCATGACAATTCACCAGCCATCAGATCTGCGGGAAGCTTTGCAAGCAACGGCCACGACTTGAGCTGGCCGATGCTGTGCTGCCCATTGAATGTCGCTTCCTGCCTACCCGCCTGACTGCTTATGTCACCTGCTATGGCGCGACCCAGAAAGCTCGCCTTTATCTCACTCGCTTGCAAACCCGCATCAGAGGTAAAGGCAAACTGTCCGGACAGCTCGCCCAGAGAAGCCTGCAGTAACGGAATTGAGAGACTCTCGGCTTCCAGCTGCCAACGGGCATCCACCACCGTTGCCCGCTCCCTTTGCAACGGGAGCTCAAGCCCGAATTGCCCTTGAACCTGCCCCTGCCCTTCCCAGCCTCGCAGTGCGTTACTGGTTGCTGCGGCAAGAGGGGTGTCCTGCAAGAGCCGCAGAGCATCACCCAGCGGGCCAGTGAAATCACTGCCGATGCGCAGTTGCAACGCATCGGCAGGTTGCTGGCGGTATGTGTTCACCCGGATACCAGTGAGAGCCGTATCCCACAACCGTGCGGAGGCATCTTCTATTACTACCTGCTGATCCTTGAGTCGCAAAATAGCGCTGATCTTCTCAAGCCGCGGCCAATCGGGCTGAAAAAGCAGACTGCCCGAATCCAGTTGGGCATGCAGTGACAGGGACCGCTCACCGGGCTCAGCATCGCGTCTCAGCGACCCCTGATACTCAAAAATAGCCAGTGGCACGCTACCTTCAATCTGTGCCTGGCTCAGCCACTCCCCCAGTTGCGGATTGAAGGCAGGCGACAGGGTCGGCAAGTAATGCTCACTGGAGGTCGCCTGGGAGTCGGTCAGAGATACCCTGAGCGCCATTGTCGGGGTCTGGCCTTGCGGTGGCAGATGAAGTTGCAAGGCGACAGCTGCGACACCATCAACACCCTGCGCGCGCATACCCGGTGCTGTCAGACGCAATCCCTCGGCGTCGGACCATTGCCAGTCCATCTGTCCAACGAGTTGCTGATATGACCATGACTGGGGAAACAGCCGGGGCAGGTGCATCGACCAATCATCGCTCCTTACCCTCAGTTGACCCTGAAAGGGGCTGCCTGCCAGGCTCCCGCTGATACCCTGTACTTCCGGCGCGCCCTGCCAGGCTCCAACACCCGCGTCCTCAAGCATCGCGCTGATGCTCAGGCTGCGCCAGTCTACCGGCAGACCAGCACCCTGCAGAGACAGCGCGTTCAAGGTGCCGACAGGCTGCAAAGCCTCTAGTGCGGTTGCAGCCCGATCGGACAAGACACTGGCAGGCACCAGCTGCGCGAGTATCTCCAGCGGCACAGTATCTGCCTGCATTTGCCAGTCGCTGCTTGCTGTATCCTGCCACAGCGATAGCCGGCTGCGTGGCCAATGCTGATCGCCAAGATCAAACTCCAGCCCCTGTATACGCAGCCGCTGGCGCTCGCCCTGCCTGAACGCAAATTCGGCCTCCAGCGCAGTCAGCTCAGGTACATTCTGCGCTTGTTCCAGGCGCAGCCGAGGCATCTCGAGCCGTCCACGAAAATACTCTAGCTGCTGCTTCTCCCAACCACCCCAGAAGCGCCCGCCGACCACCATCTGATCGATCGGAGCCATCTCCAGCCATGCCGGGGGCAATTGCTCGACCCAGTCAATGGGCGGCAGATCGAGGAAGAATCCCACTGACATGTCCTGCCAAGCACTACCCTCCTGCAATGCACTGACCTGCCAGCGCACCTGTTGCCCTTCCGGCAAACGCACTCTGCCATCCAGACGGTGCCAACCAGGGCCGTTCAGGAGCGTTATTTCGCCATCCTGGAAGACCCACTGTGGTCGCTCATGGGGACTGACCAGAATACGGGTATTCAGCAAGGTAATGCGACGCTGCTCAAACACCATGTCCAGCGTCGTATCCAGATCAAAATTGCCCGCAAGCCGCTCACCCAGACCGTGCAGGCGCCAGCGTCCATCCGCATCCTCGACCAGCTCGAGCGCGAGCCCCTCTATCTGCAGCGCATCCATGACCAGCCTGCGCTCCCAGAGACTCGCCCAGATATCCACCCGAGCTGTCACATTATCCAGCGCCAGCAGGGTCGGACTGTCCGGATCCAGCTGCTCGTGCACACGCAGACCCTGCATCTTCAGCACCGGCTGCGAACCCTGCATCTCACCACGCAGACTTTCCAGCGATATGGCTCTTCCTGTAGTTTCCTCCGCCCAGGCCAGCAACTCAACGCGATAATCAGCTATGGCCGGCACAAACTGGCGACCCAGACTGACGTAGGCAGCCGCTGCCAGCAGCCAGACCACCAACAAGACGATCAACCCATCGAGGGCACGGATCAACCAGCGTTGAATTTGCATCGGGTCAGTCCGGCATCACATGAGTACCACGTCATACTGTTCCTGGGTGTAGACCGTCTCTACCTGAAAGCGGATTGGGCGCTCGATGAAAATTTCCAGATCGGCGACATTGCCCGACTCTTCATCCAGCAGGCGATCGATTACCGCCTGCGAAGCCAGCACCGTGTATGCCCCGGCCTGATAGGCACGCGCCTCACGGAGAATCTCCCGGAAGATTTCATAACAGACACTTTCAGGCGTTTTCTGGATGCCCCTGCCCGTGCAGCAGGGGCACGGCTCGCAGAGTATCTGTTCGAGGCTTTCCCGGGTGCGCTTGCGGGTCATCTGCACCAGGCCAAGCTCGGTGATACCGATAATGTTGGTTTTGGCGTGATCGCGTTCCAGCTGTTTTTCCAGTGTGCGCAGCACCTGGCGCTGGTGATCTTCGTCAACCATATCGATAAAATCGATAATGATGATACCGCCCAGGTTGCGCAGTCTCAGCTGCCGGGCAATCGCCATCGCCGACTCAAGATTCGTCTTGAAAATGGTTTCCTCAAGATTGCGATGACCGACAAAGGCGCCCGTATTCACGTCGATGGTGGTCATGGCTTCAGTCTGGTCGATAACCAGGTGCCCACCCGACTTGAGCATTACCCGGCGCTCAAGCGCCTTGTGGATCTCATCCTCGATGCCATAGAGATCGAAAATCGGTCTTTCCCCGGGGTAATGCTCCAACAAACTCTGCACTGCGGGCATCAACTCCTGCACGAAAATCTCGACCTTCTGGAAAGTCTCCCGGGAATCCACGCGGATCTTTTCCGTACGCGGGCAGACCAGGTCCCTCAGGGTGCGCAGGGCAAGGGGCAAGTCTTCGTAAATCACCGAGGGGGCCGGTGCCGCCTGGGTCTGCTGCGAGATTTGCGACCAGAGACGACGCACGTAACGGATATCCGCGCGTATTTCCTCTTCACGGGCTGCTTCGGCTGCGGTCCGCAGAATGAAGCCACCGGCCTCATCGACGCCTTCAGTTTCAACGCAGGCGGATACCACCTGCTTGAGCCGGTCGCGCTCGGCTTCATCTTCTATCTTGAGGGAAATGCCCACATGGGGCGTGCGCGGCATGTAAACCAGAAAACGCGAGGGAATCGACAGATGGGTAGTCAGGCGAGCACCCTTGGTGCCTATCGGGTCCTTGGTTACCTGAACTACCAGACCTTGGCCCTCATGCAGCAAAGCCGTTATCGCCTCGACAGCCTGGCCCTCGCGGTCGGACACTTCGGATGCGTGAATAAATGCAGCGCGCTCCAGTCCGATATCGACAAAGGCTGCCTGCATTCCAGGCAATACTCTGACCACCTTGCCCTTGTAGATGTTGCCGACAATGCCTCGGCGCAATGTACGCTCGATATGCACTTCCTGCAGCACGCCATTCTCCACCAGGGCGACCCGGGTTTCCATCGGCGTGATATTGATCAGTATCTCTTCGCTCACAGGCTCTGCTCTCCACACCAGATCACCAGGAAGCGGTGTTGATCGCGGTACTCTGACGACCTGGATTTATGCTTGCGTTAGTCCGGATGGGGACTCCGCCTGACGCCCCTGCCAACAATCGACGCCAAAGCTGGACAAAAGCTGTGCCGTCTCCGCCAGAGGCAGCCCGACTACTGCGCTGTAACTCCCCTGAATCATAGCTACAAAAACCGCCCCCAGGCCCTGAATGGCATAACCACCAGCCTTGTCTGCGGGCTCACCTGTCATCCAGTAAGCCTGGATTTCGGCTGCCGCGATCGGTCGGAAACTGACATCAGTATCCACCCGAATCACTTCGATTCGCTCACCGCAGGCTACAGCAACTGCCGTGATCACCCGGTGCGTCCGCCCGGACAGGGACCGAAGCATGACCGCTGCGTCATCGGCATCCATCGGCTTGCCCAGGATCCTGTCGTCTATTACGACCGCCGTATCGGCAGCCAACACTACCGCCCCATCGGGGGCCTGGTGCTGCCCCGCCAGGGCCTTGGCCCGGGTGACGCGCTCCACATAGTCCACAGCCCCCTCTCCAGCTCGCACGCTTTCGTCGATACTGCAGGCAAACTGACGGTGTACTACGCCGATCTGGGTCAACAACTCACTACGACGCGGTGAGGCCGACGCCAGATAGAATGGTGCAGTCTTGGGTTCAGAGTACATGAAACCGCTTCCTGACGCCGCGCAGTACCGAATATACCCATGGCCAGAGAATGGCGCTGACAAAGGCCGGTAACAGAAAGAGTAATGTTGGTGGACGATTGCCGGTCAGGCTGTTGAGCCAAAGCAGCAACATCTGGGCGATACCCAGTACCGGCAGCATCACCAGACTCTGTTGCCACAGGGGGAATCGACGAATGCGCTGATGTAATAACAGCATCATCCAGGCAACCATTGTCATGACCAACGCATGCTGGCCGAACAACTGGCCATAAAGCACATCGGTTGCCAGCCCCATGATCCAGGCAGTCAACAGGCCTACCCGATGTGGCAGGGCCATTACCCAATAGGCCAATACCATGGCCAACCACATAGGGCGGCCCAGCTCCAGCATGGTGGACATGGGCATCACACTGAGCAGAAGTGCGACGACAAAGGTAAGGCCGATAATAAGACTATTGCGCATCTGCACCCTCCCCGGAGACGGGTGCGACGGTATCAGCGTCTGCTTTCTCGGCTGCAGCGCTCTCATCCGGAGCGGTTGCTTCAGACTGCGGCTCATCCAGCTCGAGAGCGGGCACAATCTCCCCGTATCCGGACTCGGCACTGAAGACCAGCAGCATGTATCGACTGCGATTGAGCTGAGCAGTAGGAGCCACACGCACATCAGCGAATGGCTGAGCCGGATCCTGGCTGACCGAAACCACTCTACCTACCGGATAACCTGCAGGGAAACGTTGACCCAGACCCGAACTGACCACTATGTCGCCTTCACGAATATCCGCGGTATCGCCGATAAAACGCAACTCGAGCAACTCGTTATTGCCGGTACCGCTGGCAATCGCGCGCAATCCGTTCCGATTGACCTGAACCGGCAGACTATGGGTGGCGTCGGTAATCAGCAGCACGCGTGCTGAATAAGGCATGACTTCTACCACCTGCCCCATCAGACCAGTGGCATCAAGCACTGGCTGACCAAGGAATACTCCGTCACTTTCACCCTTGTTGATCAGGATACGCTGGGTAAAAGGATTGGGATCAACGCCTACCAGCTCGGATACCAGCACCCTTTCATCGACCAGGGAGGAAGAGTTGAGCAATTCGCGCAGCCGCACGTTCTGCTCCGTAAGGGTAGCCAGTTTCTGCAGTTTGCGCTTGGTCAGCAGAGCCTCGGCGCGCAAGCGCTCATTCTCGGCAAGCAGGTCAAGCCGACTGGCGACCAACTGGTAACCGGTATCCCAGGCGCGCACGGGTAAGTCGGCCATGTAATAGACCGGCGTCAGTAGCAGGCTCAGATTCGAGCGTAGCGGCTGCAGGGCAGCCACACGAGCATCGACCACCATCAGCGCAATCGAGAGCACTGAGAGGACCAAAACTCTTACGCCCAGTGAAGGACCTTTGATAAACAGCGGTTTGATGGCGAGCTCCTCGCAGCTGCAAACCTTGGCCCGTCAACAGCAGACCAGGCAGGTAGGGGCTACCTGCAGGTGCGTTGACCGGCTTCCGGTCACTCGGTAGAGAGCAGATCCATGGTGTGCTGGTCCATCATTTCCAGTGCCTTGCCACCACCACGGGCAACACAGGTCAAAGGTTCTTCAGCAACAATCACCGGCAGTCCGGTTTCCTGGGTCAGGAGCTTGTCCAGGTCACGCAGCAAGGCACCACCACCAGTAAGGATCAGGCCACGCTCGGCAATATCGGAAGCCAGCTCTGGCGGAGACTGCTCAAGTGCGCTCTTGACTGCCTGAACGATAGTCGCCAGCGACTCCTGCAGTGCTTCGAGAACTTCGTTGGAGTTCAGGGTAAAGGCGCGAGGTACGCCCTCGGCCAGATTCCGGCCGCGAACGTCGACTTCAAGCACTTCACCACCGGGGAATGCAACGCCGATTTCCTGCTTGATGCGCTCGGCAGTGGACTCACCGATCAGGCTGCCATAGTTGCGGCGCACGTAGGTCACGATCGCTTCATCGAAGCGGTCGCCGCCCACCCTGACGGACTCGGCGTAAACCACACCGTTCAAGGAAATCAATGCGATTTCGGTAGTACCACCACCGATATCCACAACCATCGAGCCACGTGCTTCTTCCACCGGCAAGCCAGCACCGATAGCTGCGGCCATGGGCTCCTCGATCAGAAACACCTCACGGGCACCGGCACCGAGTGCCGACTCGCGAATGGCGCGGCGCTCGACCTGGGTAGACTTGCACGGCACACAGATGAGAACCCGCGGGCTGGGCTGAATGAAGCTGTTCTCGTGCACCTTGTTGATGAAGTACTGCAGCATCTTTTCACAGACACTGAAGTCGGCTATGACGCCGTCCTTCATGGGACGAATGGCCTGGATATTCCCTGGCGTGCGGCCCAGCATGCGTTTGGCGTCGGTACCGACGGCCACGACGCTTTTCTGGTTGCCATGACTACGAATAGCCACTACGGAGGGTTCATTGAGTACAATGCCGCGGTCGCGGACATAGATAAGCGTGTTGGCAGTGCCCAGGTCGATGGACAAATCACTGGAAAACATGCCACGAATTTTTTTGAACATGCGTTGAGTACACCCTAGGACGCGTGGGTTAAATGAAAAAGAAACACTGATAAGCAACCTGCTTCAGCGCTTGACCAGCCGCGGAATCGATCCGGGGCGACGAGCGGCCGAACTGGCAGGGCGGCGGTGATGAATGCACTCGCAGGTAACTGATCGGTACTTCCAGAAGTGTCGCAACTCTAACAACGGCGGGGTTTTTGGGCAAGGCGAGACTGTGGTAAATTCGTCCCTTTGTCCGGTTTTGCGCGACAAAACCCCCTTATGTTGAGCACATCGGGTAAATTCACTCCGCTCAGCCTTGTTTCACGGAGAACAGTACCATGGCATTAGACCGCAAAGCGGTGGAAGACATTGCCCACCTGGCCCGGATCGCTCTGAATGAAGAAGATATCCCCGCCACCACAACCAAGCTCTCCGGCATTCTCGATCTGATCGACAAGATGCAGGCGGTCAACACAGACGGCGTCGCGCCTTTGGCACATCCGCTGGAAACCACGCAGCGCTTGCGGAGCGACGCAGTGACCGAGTCCAACCAGCGCGACGCGTTGCAGGCCATCGCGCCCGCGACCGAGGACGGGCTCTATCTCGTGCCCAGAGTTATAGAGTGAAGTGCTCCAGGACCCATCGAGCCACAGTCAGCAAAGCCATGCCATTACGCATCCGGCCAAGCCCAGCAATGAGATCATCCCATGCATGAGAATACCCTGGCCCAGCTCTCGAAGGCCTTGCAGAGCAAGACGCTATCCAGCGTCGAACTGACCGAACATTACCTCAAGCGTATCGAACAATTGGATCCGCTGCTCAACAGTTTCATCACCGTGTCACCCGAGCTGGCCCTGGCCCAGGCCAAGGCAGCCGATGCCCGTATCGCCGGTGGCACAGCCACTGCGCTGACCGGCATTCCGCTGGCGCACAAGGATCTGTTCTGCACTACCGGCCTGCGCACCAGCTGCGGGTCGAAGATGCTCGACAATTTCACAGCGCCCTATGAATCCAGCGTCACCTCGCGCTTTATCGATGCGGGCGCAGTCACCTTGGGCAAGACCAATATGGATGAGTTCGCGATGGGCTCCTCCACCGAGTCGAGCTTCTACGGTCCAACGCGAAATCCCTGGAACACTGAACACGTACCGGGTGGCTCCTCTGGCGGTTCGGCCGCGGCTGTGGCTGCACGCCTGTGCGCCGCATCGACCGGCACAGACACCGGCGGCTCGATCCGCCAGCCCGCCGGCTTTACCGCCCTGACCGGGCTCAAGCCGACCTACGGCCGTGTATCTCGCTGGGGCATGATCGCCTACGCTTCCAGCCTGGATCAGGCCGGGCCGATGGCGCGCACCGCAGAGGATTGCGCCCTGATGATGCAGGTCATGGCCGGGTTCGACGAGCGTGATTCGACCAGCGTTGACGAGCCAGTCGCCGATTACAGCGAGGGCCTGAACGACTCGTTGAAAGGCCTGCGCATCGGCCTGCCCAAGGAGTATTTCAGTGATGGTCTGGACGCCTCCACCGCCGATGCTATCCATGCCGCGGTAAAACAATTCCAATCCCTGGGCGCTGAAGTGAAAGAAATCAGCCTGCCCAATGCCGAACTGGCAATTCCCGCCTATTACGTTATTGCTCCGGCGGAAGCCTCCTCCAACCTCTCGCGCTTTGATGGCGTGCGCTTCGGTTACCGCTGCGAAAACCCGGCGGATCTGACCGATCTGTACAAACGCTCGCGCGGTGAAGGCTTCGGACCGGAAGTCAAACGGCGCATCATGGTCGGCGCGTACGCGCTATCGGCAGGTTATTACGATGCCTACTACCTGCAGGCACAGAAGATTCGAAGGCTGATCAAGAACGACTTCATGGCGGCCTATGAGCAGGTTGATGTGATCCTCTGTCCGACGTCCCCCACCCCCCCCTTCAGGATTGGTGAGAAGATCGACGACCCCGTCAGCCTGTATCTGACCGACATTTACACTATCACCGCAAACCTGGCCGGCGTGCCGGGAATCGCGTTGCCAGCCGGCTTTGCCAACGGGCTGCCATTGGGCATGCAGTTGCTGGGGCCCTACTTCAGCGAAGCGCGCCTGCTGAACATCGCACACCAGTACCAGCAAGTGACTGACTGGCACAGCCGCGCCCCAGCGGGCTACTGAGAGGATCGAGAACAGACTATGCAATGGGAAATTGTTATCGGCCTGGAAATCCACGCCCAGCTCACTACCGCTTCGAAGATTTTCTCCGGCAGCGCCACCACCTTCGGTGCCGAACCCAACACTCAGGCCAGCCTGATTGACCTCGGCATGCCAGGCACACTACCGGTTCTCAACGCCCAGGCCGTGCGCAATGCGGTCAAGTTCGGCCTGGCGATCAATGCCGAGATTGCGCCGACCAACGTCTTTGCACGCAAGAACTACTTTTATCCGGACCTGCCAAAGGGCTACCAGATCAGCCAGATGGACCTGCCGATTGTCGGCAAGGGCTTCGTTGATATCACCCTGGACGACGGTACCATCAAGCGCGTAGGCGTAACCCGCGCACACCTGGAAGAGGATGCCGGCAAGAGTCTGCACGAAGACTTCCAGGGCATGAGCGGCATCGATCTGAACCGCGCCGGCACGCCCTTGCTGGAGATCGTTTCAGAGCCGGACATGCGCAGTGCCAAGGAAGCGGTAGCGTACGCCAAGACCATTCACTCGCTGGTGCGCTATCTGGGCATCTGTGACGGCAACATGGCGGAAGGCTCGCTGCGTTGCGATTGCAACGTCTCAGTCCGCCCCAAGGGTCAGGACGAATACGGCACACGCTGCGAGATCAAGAACGTCAACTCCTTCCGCTTTATCGAAAAGGCGATCAACACCGAAGTCCAACGCCAGATCGAGCTGATCGAGGATGGCGGCACAGTGACTCAGGAAACCCGCCTGTACGATCCGAACAAGGACGAGACCCGGTCGATGCGCAGCAAGGAGGAAGCCAACGATTACCGCTACTTCCCCGATCCAGATCTGCTGCCAGTGATAATCGAACCTGCGTTCCTGGAAGAGATCCGCAGCGAGCTTCCGGAGCTGCCGCAACAGAAACGTGAGCGTTTCGAAAGCCAGTTTGGCCTGTCCGCCTATGATGCCAGCGTTTTGTCTGCCCAGCGTGAGCTGGCCGATTACTTCGAGCAGGTGCAGCAGGAGTGCGGCGACGCCAAGCTGGCCGCCAACTGGGTCATGGGCGAGCTGTCCAGCCTGCTCAACCGCGAGGATCTGGATATCAGCCAGTCACCTGTCACCGCTTCCCAACTGGGCGGCATGATTGCGCGAATCAAGGACAACACCATTTCAGGCAAGATCGCCAAAACGGTTTTCGAAGCCATGGCCGCTGGCGAAGGTGGTGCCGATCAGATCATCGAGAAGCGCGGCCTCAAGCAGGTGACCGACACGGGCGCGATCGATGCCATGCTCGATGATGTGTTGACAGCCAATGCCGAGCAGGTCGAGCAGTACCGCGCCAGCGACGAAAACAAGCGCGGCAAGATGTTCGGCTTCTTTGTTGGCCAGGCAATGAAGGCATCGAAGGGCAAGGCCAACCCACAACAGGTCAACGAGCTGCTGCGCAAGAAGCTGGAGGGCTGACCGGCATTCAATCGTCAGGCTCTCGCCCCCGGCGCAGAGCCTGCTTTCCTGTCCAGGCATTCCCTTTTTTTCGCGTACACCTGGCCTCAGAAACAGCCCTCCACTTGTCGCGTTAAGCGAATCAATGTCTATACTCAACTGCGAATTGATTCAGATAACCCCCTCGCGTTACCGGTGTCGCCGGCTCGAACGCCGCCCTCCGCAACAACCACAAGGACAGCGTCATGACCGAAAAAAAACGACTGTGGAACAACACGATTCTGGTTCCCGTCTTCGCTCCCGCGGTATTGATCATTCTTCTTCTGGTGATCGGCACCGCGAGTAACCCGGAACTGGCCGGCAGCGCCTTTTCCTCTATTTTGAGCTATATCACGACAACTTTTGGCTGGTTCTACATGCTGGCCGTCGCCATGTTCCTGGTGTTCGTGGTCATGGTCGCTTTCAGTGACTGGGGCAACATCAAACTGGGGCCTGACCATTCCGACCCCCAGTACAGCTTCCCGGCCTGGTTCGCTATGCTATTTTCGGCCGGCTACGGCATCGCACTGCTCTTCTTCGGCGTCGCCGAGCCGGTGCTGCACTATGCTGCACCGCCCGCTGGCGGAGCCGAAACGGTGGACGCTGCAAAACAGGCACTGCAGATTGCATTCTTCCATTGGGGCTTTCATATCTGGGCGATATACGGGCTGGTCGGTCTGGTTCTGGCCTATTTTTCCTTTCGCCACGGTTTGCCATTATCCATGCGCTCAGCGCTATATCCGTTGATAGGTGACCGTATCTACGGCCCCATCGGTCATACCGTCGATGTATTCGCCATTCTCGGCACCATGTTCGGCATAGCAACCACCCTTGGTCTGTCGGTAGCCCAGATCAACGCGGGCCTGAACTATCTCTGGCCCGAGATACCGGTCAACGTAACCGTGCAGATCATTACCATTGCCGGCGTCACCGGGCTCGCACTGTTTTCTGTGGTGGCAGGCCTGGACAAGGGTGTAAAGAACCTGTCGATTCTCAACATGGTGTTAGCAGTCACCCTGATGGTTTTCGTCTTTCTGGTGGGCCCGTCGATCTTCATTCTCGAGACCTTCCTGCAGAACACGGGTAGCTATCTGAACAACATTGTAGAGCGGACCTTCAATTTACAGGCCTACACCCGAAGCGACTGGATAGGTAACTGGACGCTGTTCATCTTCGGCTGGACAATCGCCTGGGCCCCATTTGTCGGGCTCTTTATCGCCAAGATCAGCCGGGGAAGGACAATTCGTCAATTTGTGGTCGGCGTCATGTTCGTGCCCACGATCTTTACCTTCATGTGGTTCTCAGTCTTTGGCGACACCGCCCTGCATCTGATCATGAATGAGGGCTATACGGCGCTGATAACCGAGGTGCAGAACGACCATGCTGTGGCCCTGTTCAAACTCTTCGAGCGGCTACCGTTCACTTCGGTTGTCTCGTTTATCACGGTAATTCTGATCATCACCTTCTTTGTTACATCATCGGATTCGGGGTCGCTGGTAATCGATTCGCTGGCGTCCGGTGGCGCCATGACCACCCCCGCCTGGCAGCGAGCCTTCTGGGCGATTCTCGAAGGGGTGGTCGCTTCAGTATTGCTGCTTGCCGGGGGACTTGGCGCGTTACAAACCATGACCATTGCATCGGCGCTGCCCTTCTCGATCATCATGATCATCGCTGCGGTGGGTATGTGGCGCGCTCTGGTAATCGAGGGCCATCGTGATGCCAGTCTGGTTCATCACATGCAGGCGGCGCGTTACTCAGGCGGTAACGCCACCACTATGTGGAAAAAACGGCTTGCGGGTATTGTCAATTTCCCGAACCGGGAGAAGGTCGAAAACTTCATTTCTGGCACGGCGATAGAGGCCATGAAGAGTCTGCAACAGAGCCTGGTACAACAGGACTGGCCGACCGAGGTGCAGTTTGACGTAGACCATGGACGTGCCTATATCGAAGTTATCAAACCTGGGCAGGTCAACTTTCTGTATGAGATCCGCCTGCGCGAATATACCCGGCCCAGCTTTGCCTTTCCGGAAATGAGCCGCTCTAACAAACCTGAGGATCATTATTATCGGGCGGAGGTATTTCTCAGCCGCGGGGGCCAGACTTACGATGTCTACGGCTATGACCAGCAGGAGATCATTGGCGACATTCTCGATCACTTCGAGAAGTACCTGCACTTCCTGCACATCAGTCCAGGCCAGCTTCCATGGAATATGGCCGAGCATGATGAAATGCTCCATGACCAGGGTCCGGCAGTGGTCAAGGACTGACCACGCCTCAGGCTAGGCTGGATCGCTGATCCAGCCTCGGTCCACTCTAGCGTTGCAATACCCGGACTATTTCCGGATCCTTGAAAACCCGTGTCAGAGCATCGCTCATCACTTCGCTGACCAAGCGGGTGTTAGTCGCCTGATTGGGCGCATAGCCAAACCGATGCTGCGCAGTAGCGCCGTAGCGCCCTTGATAACGGGTGTTGGCTGCTTGCGCCTCGGCCACAAAGGTTGCCCCGATATTAGCTTCAGTTACATAGGTAGTAGCTGTGGGGGACTGATACTTCAATTCCGCCAGACTGACAGTCAGATTATTCGCATTGGGTGTCCCCTCAGGCACCACGTTGAAACCCAGTTGGCGCAAACCCTGCTCTACCTGCTGTCGAACCTTGGGCAACGTCTGTTCGCTCACAGTGATACTGCTGGAGTCGGGATAGATGCCGCCACGCGTACCAAGGACCTTGGATGAACGGGTATCGCGGACAGTGACAATCACCGGCTGCTGACGGGCAACCGGGTTGAGCGGTACCAGCAATTCTGGCTGCACACTGAGCTGCTGGGGGCTGTGGGCGCAACCTACAAGCACCAGGGCGAGGCCCGCAACAACCAGCATGGACAGACGATTGATCATTTTGATACTCCTGCAAGAAACCAGTGAAACAACAAGTGGTGGGGCCGCATATCGGCTCCCACAATGTTTAGCATATCGCGGTTAAAGCTGGGAGAGCAGCGCTAGCTACTGTCATCTCACTGCAATAAATAAAGGGCAAACTTGGGTAAGACCACTGAGGAGCCAAAGATGTTCATTGCACGATGGTTAGGGCGCACACAACCCCGATTTTATGCCAGGCTAGATGAAATGGATCGTTGCGAAACCCTGTGGGCCACTACCAGCAGACCTGATAAGGGCAGATGGGTGGAGGTAACCGAGCTTAATCAGTTCTGGATTGGCAGGCCCTTGCCGCCCTCGGCCAGATGCCATACAAGCACCACCAAAGGGGCGACGGCCCTGCGCGTCTAGCGCGCCCCAGCACGCTCCAACACTGCAACATAATCTTCGCCCTGTGCGTGTCCACGAACGGTCTGCAGGAAACTGTTGCCCTGTGCATCCGTGGCATTCAGATCGAAACCCTCCTGCTTGAACAAATCGACGAATCGTTCAAAGTCATGGGCACGCAATCCACGATAAGCGCGGGTCAGAATATGCTGCTCGACCGATTCGCCCGTGTAGGGGCGCGCGCTCAAGAACGCGGCAATCTGCTCATCTGTCATCGGCTCGCCGATAACTTTCTCTTTGTCTTTACGCACTCGCCACCCCTTTATCTGCCATTAACTCTTTCAATAGCCCATTGTACCTACGCCGGGCCGGCGCCACTAGGGCTGCTGCTCCGTATAAATGCATCTAAACGACCCATGCGTCATTTGGTCCGATACCCCTGTGGCCCGGCTTGTGCTATGACTGTGACGTGAGCTCATGCCCACCGCCCCCGTCACCCGAGGGAATGCGGCAATCGGCTCCTCTCCCGGGAATACAGCATGGCTTCAAACAATCAGCGCAGTCCGGTATTTTTCGCAGCTCTGCGCGACAGCTTTCGACACGGCTACAACCGCAAGATGCTACGAGGCGACCTCGTGGCCGGGCTCACAGTGGGCATCATCGCCATACCCCTGGCCATGGCGCTGGCCATCGCCGTGGGCGTCGCCCCTCAACATGGCCTGTACACCGGTATCGTGGGCGGACTGATCATCGCTCTTGCCGGCGGCTCGCGCTTCAACATATCAGGACCCACTGCGGCCTTCGTGGTCATTCTGTTGCCGATTACCCAGCAATACGGCATTGGCGGGCTTCTTCTGGTTACCGGCATGTCGGGAGTGATTCTGCTGGCACTGGGCTTTGCACGTATGGGCAATCTGATTCAGTTCGTTCCCTACCCGGTGGTGCTGGGATTTACTGCCGGAATCGGGATTGTCATTGCTACCCTGCAGATCAAGGACTTCCTCGGACTGCAGGGGGTAGGTCAGCATGACAGTTACCTGGATCAATTACAGGCGCTGGCGTCGGCACTCCCCACTGTGCAGGCAGGTGACGCCCTGGTAGGCGGGGTGACCCTGGGAGTGCTTGTTGCCTGGCCCTATGTGACCCGGCGGGTACCGGGTCACCTGATAGCACTGCTGATCGGCAGTGTTCTGGCCGCACTGGCATTGCATCTGGATATGCAGGTCAGCACTTTGGGGTCACGCTTCAGCTATGAGCTAGATGGCGTGACGTACGGCGGCATCCCTCCATTTGCACCCCAATGGCTGCTTCCCTGGACACTACCCGGCGCTGACGGACTCCCTCTGCAGATCGACTTCAATCTGTTCCGCGAACTGCTGCCTTTTGCCCTTACAGTTGCGATGCTAGGCGCAATAGAATCACTGCTATGTGCCGTTGTGGCCGACGGCATGGCGAACACGCGCCATGATCCCAATGCCGAGCTGATGGGCCAGGGGCTGGGCAACCTGGTGGTGCCATTCTTCGGCGGCATTCCCGCCACTGCAGCGATTGCCCGCACCGCAGCCAGCGTGCGCTCCGGAGCGCGAACGCCGATTGCCGCGGTAGTCCATGCCATCGTGATTGTGCTGGCAGTGGTTCTGCTGGCCGATCTGTTTTCCTACCTGCCTATGGCATCGCTGGCGGCCATGCTGCTGATGGTTGCCTGGAACATGAGCGAGCTTCCCCATGTGGTACGCATGCTGCGCATCGGTCCACGCCAGGATACCTGGGTTCTGATTACCTGCCTGGTACTCACAGTGCTGTTTGATATGGTGCTGGCGGTAGGAGTTGGGCTGCTACTGGCTTCTGCCCTGTTTATCAAACGCATGGTCGACCTGAGCCAGGGTAGCGCCGTACCGCACCAGAGCCACAAGGCACTTTCAGGCTTACCCGACAGTGTTGGCCTCTATCGGATAGGCGGCCCGCTTTTCTTTGCCGCAGCCGACAAGGCTCTGAGTGCAATGGCTCGGCATGGTGAGAATGTCCGCTACATGGTGATCGACATGCAGGCGGTGCCAAGCATGGACATGAGTGCCCAAGTGATGTTCACCAAGGCGCTGGAGGAGCTTGAGCGCAGGGAAATTGAAGTCTACTTTGTCGGCGTTAACGCTCGAGTGCGCCAGAAGCTGAGCCGCGCCGGTACAGGGTCGGCCGCAGGCAAGCGGTTGTTCGTTGCCAGTGCTGAGCGAGCTGCAACGCTTATCAGACAAAAGCTCGGCGAGCCTGCGGCGCAGAAAGTCCCGGTCAAGGACGCAGATACATAGGCCAACTGTGACCTATTCAGGAATGGCAAAAATCCCCGCGGCGTTGCGCCAGTAGCCCTTGTAATCGAGGCCGTAACCAAAGATATAGCGGTCGACCACATCAAGTCCCGTAAAGTCGGCACGCATCCCCTTGTAGGCCTTGCGATCATGCTGTTTGTCCAGCAGTACGGCAGTGAGGACTTGCGCCGCACCTGCATCTCGACAGTACTCGGTTATCGCGTCCAGGGTGTGACCTTCATCGAGGATATCGTCAATGATAAGCACTGTGCGGCCCACCAGGGAGTGTTCGGCACGGGCTTTCCAGAACAGTTCGCCACCGGAGAGCTTGTTTCGATAACGAGTGGCGTGCAGATAACCGACCTCCATTGGAAAGTCCAGACGGGTTACCAGCTGCCCAGCGATCACCAGCCCGCCGTTCATCACGCTGTAGACGATCGGGTTACTGTCGGCCAGCGAGCGGTTGATTTCTACGGCCATGCGATCCATCGCTGCTTCTACCTGGGCGGCGGTGAACAGACAATCGGCTTCTGCCATTACCTGCTTGATATGTTCCAGATCGACGGACATGGGTAATCTCCAAAAGAGGGGCGGTTCAAGGCTGGGCAAAATACTGATCTTGGCGCGCAAAGGCAAGCAAACCGAGGCCGGCCGCTGCAATCGGGTGACCCCAATGACTCATTGGTTTAGGCTATAGCGCATTTCCCGCGCCCCGCATGAGAGCACAAGCCATGAACGTCAAAGAGATACGCCATCCCCTGATTCGCCACAAACTCGGCCTGATGCGCCGCGCTGATATAAGTACGAAGAATTTTCGGGAATTGGCCCAGGAGGTCGCGTCCCTACTGACCTATGAAGCAACCCAGGACATGCTGCTGGAACCCCAACAGATCGAAGGCTGGTGTGGAACTGTAGAAGTAGAGAAGCTCTCGGGCAAGAAGGTGACCGTAGTCCCTATCCTGCGAGCCGGTCTGGGTATGCTCGATGGCGTGCTAAGCCTGATACCCAGCGCCAAGGTAAGCGTGATCGGCCTGGTACGCAACGAGCAGACCCTGCAGGCCGATACCTATCTGGAAAAGCTGGTTGACAACATGAATCAGCGCACCGCGCTGATTATCGATCCAATGCTGGCGACCGGTGGCTCCATGGTCGCCACAATCGACATGCTAAAGCGTGCCGGCGCACGGGAGATACGCGCCCTGGTGCTGGTCGCTGCGCCTGAAGGAATCAAGCGCGTGTACGATACCCACCCGGACGTACAGATCTTCACTGCCTCAATCGATGATCACCTGAACGAGCAGGGTTACATCATCCCGGGCCTTGGCGATGCCGGCGACAAGATATTCGGCACCAAACAGAAGGACGTGCACTGATGGAACCAATCAACACCACCGGCTGGCGATCAGCATTGGCTGGGTCGCAAATGTTGTTCGTTGCGTTCGGCGCCCTGGTGCTGATGCCCTTGATCACCGGCATGGACCCGAACGTGGCCCTCTTCACCGCCGGTCTGGGCACCCTGATGTTCCAGTTCACCACCCAGCGCCAGGTGCCGGTATTTCTGGCTTCCAGCTTCGCTTTCATCGCCCCCATTCTTTACAGCAACCAGACCTGGGGCCTGGCAGCGACACTGGGTGGGTTACTGGCCGCCGGTGTGATGTATATCTTATTGAGCCTGCTGGTGCGTCTGCGTGGACCCGGCTTTATTCGTCGACTGCTACCCCCTGTGGTGGTCGGGCCGGTAATCATGGTGATCGGCCTGGGACTGGCCTCGGTCGCAGTCAATATGGCGATGGGCAAAGCCGGCGATGGCAGCGCCCAATTGGTCGACTATCCGCTGGCCATCCTGATCTCGATGGCATCCTTGATAACGACCATCATCGTTGCCGTATTTGCCCGGGGCATTTTCCGCCTAGTGCCGATTCTGGCGGGTGTGGCCGTAGGCTACGCGCTTTCCTGGCTGCTCGGGGTAGTCGACTTCAACGCTGTCGGGGAGGCGAGCTGGCTTGCCGTTCCGGCCTTTGTCACTCCCGAATTCAAACTGGCGGCAATTCTGTTCATGATCCCTGTAGCCATCGCGCCAGCCATCGAGCATATCGGCGATGTGCTGGCTATTGGTTCTGTAACCGGCAAGGATTACATCCGCAAGCCCGGCTTGCAGCGAACATTGCTTGGGGACGGGCTAGCGACCTCAGCCGCCGCCTTGCTTGGCGGCCCCCCCAATACCACCTACTCCGAGGTCACCGGTGCGGTCATGCTGACGCGCAACTTCAACCCTAACGTCATGATATGGGCAGCGTTTTTCGCCATGGCGCTGGCGTTTATCGACAAGTTCGGCGCTGCACTGCTGAGCATGCCAGTCCCCGTAATGGGCGGTATTCTTTGCCTGCTGTTTGGGTCGATTGCGGTGGTTGGCATGAATACCCTGATTCAGAACCAGGTGGATCTGTCACGACCACGCAACCTGTGTATCGTCTCGGTGACTCTGGTATTCGGCATTGGCGGACTGATGATAGGTAATCAGGATTTCAGTCTGCAGGGCATAAGCCTCTGTGGTGTCGTGGCTATCGTGCTCAACCTGCTGCTGCCAGATGCCGACAAGGTGGAACCCGCAGCCGCTTGATCGCATGGCTTGCTGTTCAACGGCGCCAGCATCGAGCATCTGCTGGCGTACGTTGGCCCACCTGGTTGAAGGTATAAATCGCGCAGGTGTCGCCCGCCATCAAACCGCCGGAGACCGCGGCGGCCGTCAGCGTGTAGGTATCTGCCCCCCGCACCGCGGCGATGGTGTAAATCGCTGCGCCACTGGTGGGGCTCTGCGTCGCGAGTACCACCGCTCCGGTGTCGTAGGCACCATGGCGTGTGAAGTGGCGTTCAAGCAGCTGTGCATTCTCCAGCAGCGCACTGGCCACTTCAGCCCTGCGGGTCTGACGAACCTGCTCCTGATATGACGGATACGCAATCGCGGCCAGAATACCGACCACCGCCACCGCTATCATCAGCTCGATCAGCGTGAAACCTGCCTGCCTCCATTCGTTCATCCTGCCTCCCTATTGTCCTTACGAGCAGCTACATCAACTGCCGCCACATGATTCGGCTGAAACTGCACTGCCCTGAACCTGCGACCAGTTCCAACGTGTTTGTAGACTGGCTGTAATTGAATTCCTTGCCACAGTAGATATTCTTGCAGCTGGCATCTGCCGGGTCGCATACGCAGTCGTCCACGCTGGGGTCACAGGGGCAGAATTCCACCGAAGGATCACAACTACCCGTCGCCAAGGGATTGGCCGGGGCAAGTGGCTTGATGCGCGGCAGCTCCAATACGATCAGATCACCGGGTAGCCCCCCGGACAGGTTTACGCCTGCGCTCAACGGATCCCGGGAATCCACCAGCCCATCACCATCGCTGTCCAGGGTTGCCACCGGTAGCATCCCTCCGGAAAAGCTGTCAATCGACATCAACCAGCCGGCACCGGCACTAACGCAGGGGTCCGCGCCGGGCATGATCAGTCCTGTATTGAACAGAACCCGCCCCCCACGCGTTACGATATTGCGGGTTACACGCTCCCCCGTGGGGTTGCCGTATATCAAAGGCAGGTACCAGCCATTGGTTGAATACCAGTTCACGCGGTGCGAACTCAGCGTGCGCACCTTCCGGCCGCCCGCGGTCGTTTCGCTCAGAATGGCCTGGGGCTGCAGGCTACCGGAGTCCAGATTGCCGGTTGCACCCGGCTTGTCCAAGACTGCGTAGAAAGCCTGTACATCGGTGTCCAGGCGGTCAGCCGCCTCAAGAAACTGACCGGTACCAAACAACACCAGCTTCCCGCCTTGGGGATGATCCAGCAATACAGGCCGGGTAGTAATTGGTTGCTCGGGACTGACGGCAATGCCGGCACGAAACAGAGGGTCTCCGGCAAATGCTACCCGCCAGTCAACGGGAGGGCCTGCAAGATCGAATTTCCACAGCCTGCCTTGCAGATCGCCTGCGTAGGCGGCTACGACCTGGCCGCTGCCATTGGTAGCCACCCGCGGAGCCGACAAGCCGTTACCACTGGCAGGATCGGCAGCGCCGGCAGCCAGGCTTTTAATCAGACTTCCATCAGCCAGATCGATTACATAGAGCTCGGGCTGCCCGGCGGTATTGCCATAACCATTACCGGCGACTGCCACCCAACGTCCATCCAACTGGGTAATGACCGCTTCACCGTAAACATGGCCAAGGTTGGCATAGCCAGAAGTCGTCGGGCCGATCTCCCACAGAGCGCCCAGGGCGCCGTTTCCTGCGCTCTGATCATACAACCGGATGCCGGTCAGGCCTTTGCCGCCTGCACCGTAGCCTGCTACAGCCATAGTGGTCCAGGTACTGTTCAATACCGCATCTCCGACTACTATAGGGCCATCCATGCCCGACTGATGACCGTTACGAACCAGGTCCACGCTGGCTCTGGCACCTAAACCTTCCTGCAATGCGGCGGGCAGAAAGGCCAGTCGATGCGCGCCGTCACGGGCTGCCAACACATGTACGAAGCCGTCATTGGCGCCAGCAAGCAGCGATGAGACCATATTCTGATGCTTGTCCGCCCTGTAGGCCGCGTAGCCTGTATGGCTGCTGGACGCTAGCGCCTCGCCGGCGCGCGCCAGTACCAGTGAGGAGTTCACCACATCCCCCATTAGCCGCGTGCGGATGCGATAGCCTGGAACAGCCTGCCCCATACTCCAGTCCAGCAGATCCTGGCCGCTGTTGGAGCCCGAGGCGAGGTCCAGTACAGCCTTCTGCGCCGGGCCCAGGCCCGAATAGGTATTGCCGCCCAACGGAACAACCGCGCCCTGGTTCGCGCCCGAGGGCAACCTCCATGTCTGGAAAAGCGCATTGCTGTTTGCGGTGACGGTAGTGTCAGTTGACCAGATACGAGCCCCGGCACTCCCGTCACTGTCGATCCCATGGGCTTCCACCGCTCCGCTCCAGTCAGAGGGATCATAAAGGGAACGATAGAACCGCGAACCAGAAGCCAGCTCCGGTCCACTGGCAACGCTTGCCCCGCCGGAGGCCGAGGTCGAGTTGATTTCACCCAGTGCGCTATTCAGCGCCCTGTCGAGCTCCTGCCGATTGGCCGCGGTATAATAGCGACCACCACCCAGCGTCGCGGCGCGCTGCAGGTTGGCATCGTTGAGCGCAAAGCCCACCGTAAAGGTACGCATATTCTGTATCGCGAAGGCAGGATCGTCCCAGTCCATGCCCGCCAGGTCGGTCGAGACTCCACTGCGGCCGGCGTTGCGCATATCAACGTCAAACGCGAATCTGGCAATATCATCCAGGTAAAAGGTGCTTCCCTCATCACTCGGATCAGTGCTGTTTACATCTCCTGCCCCATCCCAGTCAGGTAGATTGATACTGCCGACCACGCCTGGATTATTGATATCGGGTTCAGTTCCAATATCAACTGGAAACTGGCTGTCATAGGTAGGCAGGCCATCGGTAATGACCAGGCCGAAGTTTTGCTGGCAGCGATACTCCACGGGGCTGACGAATTGCTGACGATTGGCCGCGGGCGTGGATTGCGGATAGAACGCGCGTAGCCCTCGCAAGTAACGGGTCATCTCATAGTAGGTCTCAGCAAGGGGCGTATAGGTGTATGGCGCAGACGCGCGGGGATTGATGTTGTCGAGGCGGTTGATAAGTGTGGTGAACCGGGCCGCACCAGAGGCGGTACCCGGAGCGATATCGCCCACCTCAACCAGCAGCTCGCCGCCTGGCGCATCGCGAGCGGCTCCGCTACCCACAGTGTCTCGAAATCCGAACAGTCCAAAACGCACCTGGCGATTATTGATTATTACGTCCTTGGCCACATCGCGGGCGATAGTCAGCCGCGTCTCGTTGCCAACACGGTTGAGTACCATGCTGGAGGAGTTGTCGAACAGCATCAGTACGTTGGGTGCAACAGCCGGGGCAGATAATATCGGCCCGCTGAGCGGATTGAATGCCGCCTGCGCCGGTAGTGCCAGGAAAATACCGGCGAAGACTCCCGACACGATGCCTGATACCAGGCGGCGCGGCTCAGACCGAATAATGCACATAGACACTCTCCAATACAGTCCGGGTGGGTCCGCTGAAGGTCACCACGACTATGCGGTACAGGTTGCCAGCGCCCTCATAGGGTGGATTTCTGTTCGCCGTATTGGCCGGCGCAAGGGTTTCACCCAGGCTGGTGATGCGATACCAGACCTGCATGTTATTGGTCGCGGCTGAGGTGGGTATCTGCACCCACCCAGCGCCTGGCGCGCCGGTCGAATCCAGATCGAACGCTGCATCCGGCGTATTGCATGTCACGCCAGCGCAAGGGTTGGGCAACGGCTTGTTGTTGTCGGCCGCCTGCGCCAATTGCCGCTGAATGTCACGCAGTGCGGACTCAGCTGCCTGCAGGCTGTCGGTCTTGAGCTTCAGATTGCCAGCCATACGTTCCTGACTGGTTGAAGATCGAATACCTGCCACACTCACCAGCGTAAGAAGCAAAAGAAACACCAGGCTGACAATCAGTGCCGATCCCTGCTGGTGCGGTGATCGTTTCCCTTTCATAGAGCAATGCTCCCGGTTTCAGTCAATCGTGTTACGGATGGCCACCACCTGTTTGACATTCCGCGCCTGGACGCTGCCGTTGGTCGGTGCCGACGGGTTATCGCTAAGCTGCCATTGCAGGTTGACGCTGCGGATGCGACTGCCATCGACTCCCGGTGCTGCAGCCACATAGCCTCCACTGATTCGGGTATCAGCCGCGGTTGCGGCCAGCCCGAAACTCACCTTCAGCTCGGCTACATTGTCGATCAGCGTCTGAAAGTTGCCTGCACCGTTGCTGCGTACCTGAATCGCATTTTTGCTGAAGCGGTACTCCATTTGCCGCAGCGGAATTACGATGTCTCCAGGCCGCACGACCACCGGCCCACCGGCAGAGAGTCGAAGGTCGCCAGTATCCCTGCAGTTGGTTACGATCAGCCAGTTGGCACCGTAATCACCGGGACTGCGCGTTTGTTGTGCAGTAAAGTTTTCGTGGTTCGGCACTGCCGTCACCAGCTTGAGGATGCTGGCACCCGCGCCATTGGAATAGCTGATGGGGTTGTTGAAGGCAGGGGGTATGCTGTTGCTGATGCTCGCCGGCAACCTTTGAAGGTCCACGCAACCGAACATGCTGACCATGCGCAGTTCGCGGCTCAGCCGACTGGTAACATAGCGGGCATCTTCGCTGAGGCCGGCCGCCGTGCGCTGCATCACAAACGTCTGTTTGCTGGCGATGAATACCTGCACTACCCCGAGCACCAGCACCAGGCCAAGCGTCAGAGCGATGAGCAACTCAATCAGCCCAAAACCCCGCTGCAGGGAAACCTGTATGCGTCTCATCTGATCACCGAGGAGACAACCAGGGTCGTGTCACCTGCGTTCGCCATTATTCGCGCCTCGGACCAGGAAATGGACACTGTCACTCGCCCACCGGCAATCACAATACTGGCGGTAGCCGAGGGCAACTGACAGGTAACTGCCTGGGTGAAATCTGCCATATCCTGCGCTGCAACATTGACCCCGCCTAGATTTGGCGAGCAAGCCCCGGTAACTGATGCGGCCGCATAACTGCCTAGCGCCGAAGGATTGGCCCGAATCCGATCAAGAACATCACGGGCGATCAGGGTAGCCCGGGTAGCATGATCAGCGCTGGCGCTATAACGGATGGCATTGAGCTGGAGTGATGCCGCGCCGAGCACCCCAACGGAGAGGACCAACACGGCAATCATCACCTCCAGGAGGCTGACCCCGCGCTGGTGGAGGCGCACCGTATTACTGCGCTGACACGCAGGGAGTTGCTCCCTGCGTTTTCCGGTGATCCATCGTAATGGCTTCCCAGCCTGCATGACCATCTCCTTGAGATCAGTCGCTTCCTTCACTGCAGCGATGCATAGGCCGAAAAGCCTACACCGGACCATGTGCCGCTGATATCGCCCGGTCAGGTGAGATAAAAGTTGCGCAATCGCGCAGCAGAGCATCGACCGCGGTGATGCGATACCGTTCCGGGCGAGGCCGCCGATGGGGTAAAATACGAATTTGCCGGAGGTAGCTGAATGCCGTACTTGAGCGAATTTCTGTTGGTGGCTGCGGCCCATCTGCTGGCCGTCATGAGTCCCGGACCCGATTTTGCGGTCGTGATACGTAACAGCGTTGGTATCGGACGCAAAGCAGGAATCCTGACCGCCCTGGGCGTGGGCTGTGGCATTACCCTGCACGTAGCATACTCACTGCTGGGCATCGGCCTGGTTATTTCCCAGTCGCTCTGGCTCTTCAACCTGATGAAGCTGCTGGCAGCCGGTTATCTCATTTATATCGGCGTCCGTGCATTGGGGGCCAGGCGCATGGGCACGGACCCTGCGGCCCTGAACACGGCTCCCATGTCAGATCGCCGGGCATTTACCAACGGGTTCATTACCAACGGCCTGAATCCCAAGGCAACGTTGTTTTTTCTGTCATTGTTCACTGTCGTGATCAGCCCAGGCACCCCTGTTGCGGTGCAGGCAGGCTACGGCGTGTACCTGGCAATCGCTACCGCAGCCTGGTTCTGCATGGTCGCAGTGCTCTTCAGTCAGGCCCGCGTACGCAGGACGTTTGTTCGCTTGGGACACTGGTTTGATCGAATCATGGGCGCGGTGCTGGTGGGGCTGGGCCTGCACCTGGCGCTTGGAGAGTGGCTCGGGCTGGGCACCCGGCCACAATGAGATATTTCAGGCTTGCCTGGGCTCGTTTTCACACCAGCTAGCCAGGGTTTCCACCCACTGCGGATGATCATTAAGACAGGGAACCAGCACCAACTCCTCCCCACCTGCCTCGATGAACTGCTCCCGGGCCCGGTCACCGATTTCCTCGAGGGTTTCGATGCAGTCGGATACAAACGCCGGGCACATTACCAAAAGACGTTTGACCCCCTGCTCCGCCAGCTCGTCGATCCGAGCCTCGGTGTAGGGCTCAATCCACTTGTCCTTACCGAGACGAGACTGGAATGCCAACGACCACTGATCATCACGCAAACCCATGCGGGAAGTGAACTCCCTGGTCACGGAAACGCACTGGGCACGATAGCAGGTCGCATGGGCTGGCGAGGGGCGGTCGCAACAATCTGGAAAAGCCAGGCAGTGCGATCCGGTTGGGTCTGCCTTGCGCAGATGGCGTTCCGGCAAACCGTGGTAACTGAACAACAGATGGTCAAAGCCCTGTTCCAGGTGCGGCTGCGCGCTGGCTACTAGAGCATCGATATAACCAGGTTTGTTGTGGAAAGCAGGCACTATGGTCAGTTTCAAGTCGAGCTTGTGCTCGGCGACTACCCTTTGCGCCTCTTTAATCGAGGTCGTGGTAGTACTATCAGCGTGCTGCGGGTACTGAGGCATGAATAGTACCTCTTTGATACCCGGCTTTGCCGCCAGCGCCAGTAAGCCATTCTCGATGGAAGGCTCGCCGTAGCGCATCGCCAACTCCACCGGCATGTCCAGGCGTGCTTGCAGAGCCTTCTGTACCCGCCGGCTAATTACCACCAAAGGAGACCCATCCTCCCACCAGATGGAGGCATAGGCCTCCGCCGATTTTTTCGGGCGCAGCAACAGGATCAGTCCCACCAGCAGCCGTCGCAGAGGCCAGGGAAGGTCGACCACATAGGGATCCATAAGGAACTGGTTGAGATAACGGCGCACATCGGCCACATCGGTGCTGGCGGGGGAACCTAGGTTGGCAAGCAATACCGCACGATCAGACATCGACAAAATACTCCTTCAGGATTTGATCACATCGGCCAATGCGGCCTGCAGATGTGTAAAGTGAAACCGGTAACCGGCTTCTTGTATTTTTTGTGGCAGGGCATTCTGACCGGTCAACAGCAAACGGGACATTTCCCCCAGTCCCAACTTCAGCAGGGGGGCCGGGAGCGGTATGACTGCCGGACGACCGAGAACGCTGCCGAGGGTCTTGACGAATTCGCGGTTGGTTGCCGGATTGGGCGCTGTCGCATTGAACGGCCCCTTACAGGCGGCATCTTGCAACAGCAACATTATAATGCCGACCATGTCATCGCGGTGCACCCAGGGCATGTATTGCTTGCCTGATCCAATAGGTCCGCCTAGACCCAATTTGAATGGCGGCAGCATGCGTTGCAAGAACCCACCCCCCGGCGCCAGCACCAGGCCTGTTCGCAGCAGACAAACGCGTACTCCGTGGGAGGCCGCACGCCTGGCCGCGGACTCCCATGCATCGCACAGCGTGTGGGTGTATTCCACCTGAGGGCTACTGTTCTCAGTAATGGTTATGGATCCGCCATCCCCGTACCAGCCCACCGCTGATCCGCTGATCAACACCTCCGGCTTGGCTGACCGCTGGCCAAGCCAGGCAACCAACTCCTCGGTCAGGGTCACACGGCTGTCCCAGAGCATCTGTTTGCGCTTTTTGGTCCATGGCCTGTCAGCTATCGGCGCTCCAGCCAGATTGACGACGGCGTCGATCTTTTCATTTCCAACTTCCGACAATTGGCGCACACCGCGGACTGTCGCGCCACAAATTCGAGCTACCTGTTGGGGCTGACGACTGAGCACGGTTACCTGATGATCTTGCGCAACCAACTCTTTGCTCAGCGCGCTACCGATCAACCCGGTACCGCCCGTAATGAGTACGTGCATTATGTGGACTCCATGCCTGAGGGTAAGGATTTCCCGTCGCTTTCAGCGCATCAGCACCGCAAGTGGAGCGACGCCTGGCAATTTGTCTGCTGTTCTAACAAGACCATAGTCCAACCAGCCTGGACTGGCACGATCGCCTTCTAACAATCTTCCTAGTAACAGGCAGGGGCGGATGAAAGCTCCTGATCAATAACTCAATGCTATACAACTAAAATCTAATGTACAACTTTTGTTGAAGAGCCTGACTGATACACATAAACTGTGAACCTACTTTTCGCTCACCACGAGACACGCTTCATGACTCACATGTTCAAAATCGCAATTATCGGCGCGGGTATGGCGGGGCTCAGTGCGGCCAGTGCGCTTACCGAGGCAGGCCACAGTGTAGTCCTCTTTGACAAGAGCCGTGGCAGCGGTGGCCGCATGAGCACGAAACGAACCGAATCGGGTGATCTGGATATGGGCGCACAGTATTTCACCGCCCGTGATCACCATTTCCGTAACGCGTTACAGACCTGGATCGCCAATGGCTGGGTAGCTGAATGGACCCCCCGCCTGTTCCTACGCAACGAGGATAAGCTCAGCGAGGCACCTGACGACCAGCAGCGTTATGTCGGATTTCCGCGGATGACGAGCCTTTCCCGCGGTTTGCTGGAAGGCCTGGAGCTCGTGAGTCAGACTCGTATTGATAGCCTGGAGCAGGATTCCGACAATCGTTGGGAGCTTAAAGACGATAACGGCACAGTACACGGGCCATTTGATCGCGTAGTTGTTGCCACTCCTGCGCCACAGGCAGTGCCACTCCTGGCGGCCGCCGGCCACCTCGAACAGGCAGCTTCACAGGTTGCCATGCAACCCGGTTGGACTCTTGCTCTGGCTTTCGCCGAACCTCTCGACACTGCCGTGGAGGCCTGCTTTGTCAGGGTCGGTGCTCTGGACTGGATTTCGCGCAACAGCAGCAAACCAGGGCGCCAGGGCCTGGATACCTGGGTTCTGCAATCCAATCCACGCTGGGCCATGGGCAACCTTGAGACTGACAAGACAGAAATCAAGCGACATCTGCTTGGGGAGTTTGCTGACGTTCTGGGTATCGATGTTCCGCAACCGGTTTTCGAGCATGCTCACCGTTGGCTGTATGCCCGTTCCGAGGGCGCTTGCAATTGGGGGGCCCTGGCAGCACCGGAAAAGGGCCTATATGTCTGTGGTGACTGGTGCCTCGGGGGCCGGCTGGAAAATGCGTGGCTGAGTGGGCGGCAGGCAGCCCATACGCTCATGGGACGCAAGTGAACCGGATCAACCCGGAAAAGCTGACGCTGTCCAAGTGGACAGCGACTCGTCCGCAAAACCGGGAGAAGCACTTTGTCGTAATCGGCTGCCAGCGTGACGAGGAAGACAATATCACCACGGTCGAAATCGAAGCAGTGCTGACCCGGCGCAGCGACATACTGCCCTGGCAAGATCTACAGGACTCCGACAAGTGGCGTATGGGCTGGAATTAAAAAACAGTTCGTCACAAATACTTGTACAACCTTAGAAGTTATGTACACTATTTCCTATACAGCCCCTACACACTGTACAAGGAAATAGTGCCATGTACGTGAGATTCCACTCAATCATTATCGCTGCGGCCTCCCCCGACTCAAGGGGACTGGCATGACCGCGGGCGAAATGATCCCTATCAGGGAAGTGTGCAAAGCCACCGGGGTCAACCCGGTCACCCTGCGTGCCTGGGAACGTCGGTATGGGCTTATAACCCCTCATCGCACGGAGAAGGGGCATCGGCTCTACACCGAGGCGAACATTCGCCAGATCCAGGACATCCTCCTGTGGTTGAGTCGCGGCGTCACCGTCAGCCAGGTAAAACCATTACTCGATAACCCGATACCTACCGAAAATGACCTGGATTCGCCTTGGGGTGCCCTGCGGCAAACCTTGCTCGAGGCCATCATTGCCTTTGATGTGGCAGTGTTGAACCAGCATATTGATCGCGCATTTCGTCTCTACAGCACGGCAGAGCTCTGCATCAATATGCTCGAGCCCGTGCTACTGCAGCTGCAGCAGCGCTGGCAGGGTCAGTTCGGCAGCCAGCTGGAAGAGGTCTTCTGCAACAGCTGGCTACGCACCAAGCTGGCCGTTGCACTGGAACAGGGTAACGCCAGAGCGACCTGCGGGCCGGTTATACTCGCCAGCCTGTCGGATGAGCATTGCGAGATGGGGCTGTGGCTGTTGGCGCTGATGTTGAGCGCAGATGGTTACCGCATCGATATTTTGGAGTGGGATGTTCCAGCCAGTGAATTATCCTTGTTCAGTGATCAGCGTCTCCCCGTGGCGCTGGTCCTGTTCAGCAGTCAGGCATTATCTGGGGCTCAGTTGCGCAGGCAACTGCCACGCCTTGGGCAACACCTGCCGAACATCCTGATGATGGCTGGTCCTGCGGCAATGATTCACGCCGATGAACTGAGTGAGCTCGACATTCACACCCTGCCCGAGCGCGCAACATTGGCCTATGGCGCGCTGGTCGAGCGATTGGGAGCAAGATCATGAGCGACAATCAATTGTACTGGCTGCGAAATGATCTGCGCATACGCGACAACCATGCACTCTGGCATGCTTGCGACAAGGGCAACGTGATCGCCGTCTGCCTCATTACCCCTGATACCTGGCAAGACCATGATGATGCCGGGGTAAAAATCGATTTCTGGCTGCGTAGCCTGAGAACTCTGAAGGCAAGTTTCGACGAGCTCGGCATTCCTCTCCGAATCGTTCACTGCAAGCGCTTTTCCGACTCACCCCAAGCGTTATTACAGCTGGCCCGGGAAACAGATGCTCAGGGTATCTTCTTTAACGACGAATACGGCATTCATGAGCAGGATCGCGATGACGCCGTCTCCGAGGCCTTTGCTGATGCCTCACTCACCTGCCATCGCTACGCCGATCAGGTCCTGTTCATGCCCGGCTCCCTGCGAACCCAGGAAGGCAGCATGTACAAGGTCTTCAGCCAGTTTCGCAAGCAAGCTAACCAACGCCTCCACGACAGTCTTCCAGAGTGTCTGCCGGCGCCGAACAGGCAAACACTGTCCGGTGTTACCTCAGACACCGTTCCCGAATCGATTCCCGGCTTTGCCCCAGCCAGTAAGGAACAGCAGGAGACCTGGCCAGCCGGCGAGCAGGCTGCAAACTCACGCCTGAAGCTATTCGCAGAAGAGATCCTTTTTGACTACAAGGACTTGCGCGATCAACCTGCAGTCGATGGCACCAGCCGCCTATCAGCCTACCTGACCATCGGCGTGCTCTCTGCACGCCAATGTCTGCACGCAGCCGTTGCAGCCAACCAGGGGGAGCTCGATAGCGGCAATCCCGGTGCTGTAGCTTGGGTAAGCGAACTGCTCTGGCGGGAATTCTACAAGCACATTCTGGTTTGCTACCCGCGTGTCTCGCGCAGCCGCGCCTTCCGCCCGGAAACAGAGGCCGTACCATGGCGCGACGATCCCGAAGGCCTGGCGGCATGGCAGCAGGGCCGAACAGGAATTCCCATTGTCGACGCCGCCATGCGCCAGTTGCTGGCCACAGGCTGGATGCATAATCGTCTGCGGATGATCAGCGCGATGTTCCTGACCAAGAATCTGCTGATCGACTGGCGCGAGGGCGAGAGCTGGTTCATGCGCCATCTGATAGATGGGGACCTGGCGTCCAACAACGGCGGCTGGCAGTGGAGTGCGTCCACTGGAACCGATTCAGCACCCTACTTTCGGGTATTCAATCCGGTTACGCAGTCTCAGCGCTTTGATCCCGAAGGCCACTTCATACGTACCTGGATTCCGGAACTGCGCGACCTCGATGCCAAGCAGATACATCAACCACCGGCGGGTGACCTGTTTGGCACAGCGGATTATCCGCGCCCGATCGTTGATCTGGGCGATTCGCGCAAGCGTGCAATAGCCGCCTTCAAGAGTCTGGGAGACCAATCATGAGCAGCGACTTTCCAACCCGCTTCGCCCAGATATTCGCCAGCCTGGACAAAACCAACTTGAGTCGTGTGGGTGAGATTTATACCCCCGACGTGCATTTCACCGACCCATTGCATGAAGTGCATGGCCTGCGAGCCATGCAAGCGTACTTCGGGGAGCTGTATGCCAACGTTGAGGATCTGCAATTTGAATTTCATCAGTGCCAGTCAGTCACAGAGGGTCAGGGGCTATTACGCTGGACCATGACCTACCGGCATCCGCGGCTGGCGGGCGGTGGTCCGATCAGCGTCGAGGGCTGCAGCTGCATCTATTTCCGTGACGACCTCGTATATCGGCATATCGACTATTTCGACGCCGGCGCGTTGCTTTACGAGCATGTGCCGCTGCTTGGCAAGATTATCCGCTGGCTCAAAGGGAGGCTCGCATGAGCACCAAGAAACGTATCTGGTTGACCGGTGCATCCAGCGGCATTGGTCGCACCCTCGCAGAAAAACTTGCAGCTCAGGGCCATCTGCTGGCGCTCAGTGCACGCAGCGCAGAGCCACTGCAGGAAATGGCTGAGCGCTTTCCAGGCCAGATTCTCGTGCTTCCCGCCGACCTGACCGACGCTGCGGCAGTCGCCGCGGTAGGCCAAACCATATCGCAGGAATGGGGCGCCCTGGACTGGGCCATACTCAACGCAGGCAATTGCGAATATGTGGATGTCGATCAGTTCGAAGCGGCAATGTTCGAACGCGTCATGCGTATTAACGTGCTGGGCACTGCCAATTGTATACAAGCCGCGCTGCCCTTGCTGCGCAAGGGTGCTGAGCCCCGGCTGGTTGGTGTCGGCAGCAGCGTGACTTTTTGCCCACTGCCACGCGCCGAGGCGTACGGGGCTTCCAAGGCAGCGGTACGTTATCTGTTCCAGGCCCTGGAGCTTGATCTGGCTCGCTGGAATATCGGCGTGACGCTGGTCAGTCCGGGTTTTGTTGAAACTCCGCTGACTGCGCAAAATGACTTTCCCATGCCGATGCAGGTCACCAGCGACAAGGCTGCTGATACGATCATCAAAGGCATCCATAAAGGCAAGCGTGAAATCAGCTTTCCCGGTCCGTTTATCGCCGTATTGAAACTTCTTGGGGCGCTACCCAATGCACTGCGCTTTGCGCTGACCAAGGGCATGGCCCGTGACGCTGCACAGAGGAATGACGCCTGATGCGTATTGCCATCATCGGTTCCGGCATCTCCGGTCTGGTATGTGCCCACATCCTGGGGCGCCACAACGAGATCACCGTCTTCGAGGCAGCCGACTGGGTTGGCGGCCACACGCATACCGTTGACGTGGAAGTTGCCGGTAGGCAATACGCGGTTGACACCGGCTTTATCGTATTCAACGACTGGACCTATCCGAACTTCATCAAGTTGATGGACCAACTGGGTGTGGGCTCACGCCCCACCGAGATGAGCTTCTCCGTCAACGAACCTTCCAGTGGTCTGGAATACAACGGCAACAACCTCAACAGTTTGTTTGCCCAGCGGAAAAATCTTATATCCCCCGGCTTCCTCGGCATGGTGCGCGACATCCTGCGCTTTAACCGCGAGGCCGCCAGGGATCTCGACAGTGGAGTGATAGCGGCTGATATCACGCTTGGCGAGTATCTGAATGCCAAGGGCTATGGCCAGCGCTTTACCGACCATTACATCATCCCCATGGGCGCGGCCATCTGGTCGATGTCACTGGCTGACATGCTGGCATTTCCCCTGCAGTTCTTTATCCGGTTTTTCCGCAATCACGGTCTGCTTTCCGTCAGCGACAGGCCACAGTGGCGGGTAATCAAGGGGGGCTCAAGCGCTTACATCGAACCGCTGACGGCTACGTTCAGGGATTCAATACGCCTTAATTGTCCGGTAACCAGCATCCGTCGCGACGACGACGGCGTGACCGTCGTCAGCCCCCGTGGCGAGGAGCGCTTCGACAAGGTCATTCTTGCCTGTCACAGCGATCAGGCCCTGGATCTGCTGGCAAAGCCCACGGAACAGGAGCGGTCAATTCTCGGCGCCATCGGCTATGCCGATAACGACGTGGTCCTGCACACCGATACCCGCCTGCTACCCAAACGCAAACTGGCCTGGGCGAGCTGGAATTATCGCCTGGGCAAGGATCGGCAGCAGCCTGCGGCCGTGACCTACAACATGAATATTCTCCAGGGCATTGAATCCGATACCACCTTTTGCGTCAGTCTGAATCAGACTGAAGCCATCGATCCCGCCAAGATACTGCGTCGGTTCACCTATGCGCATCCCCAATTCAGCCTCGCCGCTGCAGCTGCACAGGCACGCTGGAGTGAGCTTGCCGGTGCCAACCACACGTTCTTCTGTGGCGCCTACTGGGCCAACGGCTTTCACGAGGATGGCGTCGTCAGTGCTCTGCGGGTAACCACTGCGCTGGGCGAGGGACTCGATAATGCTCAATAGCGCCATGTACAGCGGCATCATTCGCCATCGCCGACACGCACCGAGAAAGCACGCTTTTCGCTACCGTATCAGCATGCTGTGGCTTGACTTGCAGGAGCAGCCACAGGTGTTTGGCATGAGCGGCTTGTGGTCAGGCCGGTGGTGGTCGCCCATGCGATTCCGCGAGAGCGATTATCTGAATATGCATCGTCGTGAAGGCGAACTTCTGGCAGATACCGCCCGCCGCCTGGTACGCGAGGAGCTAGACCTGACTCTTGCCGGTCCGGTGCGCATGCTGACTCAGGTGCGCAGCTTCGGCATGCTGTTCAATCCGGTGTCCTTCTACTACTGCCACGACGACGACAATCAATTACGCGCCATCATCGCCGAAGTATCCAACACCCCCTGGCGCGAGCGTTTTTGCTATGTCATGGCAACCGATCCGGCTCAGGCAGCCCAGCAGTTCGAGCTGAACAAGGCATTTCATGTATCACCTTTCCTCCCCCAGGAGCTCAGGTATCGCATGCGCTTCACCCTGCCCGGTGAAACCCTGCTGGTGCACATGGAAGACTGGCAGGCCGAGTCACGCCTTTTTGATGCAACTCTGACCCTGAACCGACGAGCCCTGAGCCCACACATGCTCCGTAACGAAGCCCTGTCGTTTCCCTTCATGGTTGCCAAGACGGTCGCTGGTATTTACTGGCAGGCATTGCGCTTGGCGCTCAAACGCATCCCTTTTTTCGATCATCATGCACCGCGGCACAACACCGTGGGCACTACCGCCATCAAGGCAAAGGAGCATTACGATGAAGAACACCAGGCCTGACGCAGCCGCCTGCTGTGATTCAACCAAGTCCGATGTCCACGAGCGGACCATGGCGCTGATGGGCGACACTCGCAATATCGACGCGCAAGACAAGACCCGGCGCAATTGGATGGTGCGTCTCAGCCGCGGCTTGGTGCTGAAACAGCTTGGGGCGATCAACAGGGGAACGATCACCGTGTACGACGGAGACGAGGTGATGCAATTTGGTCAACCTGACACCGATGGTCTGCATGCCGATATCCATGTACACAACCACGCGGCCTATCCAATGATTGCCTCAAACGGCAGCATCGGCTCAGGCGAAGCCTATATCAATGGTTTCTGGACCACCCCGGACCTGACCTCCGTGACCAAGATCTTCGTGCGCAACCTGGATGTGCTCGACGGCATGGAAAAGGGTCTGGCGCGCCTCGGGCGGCCTGCACTCAAGGTATTGCAATGGCTAAACCGCAACACGCTCTCCGGGGCCAGACGTAACATTCAGGCTCACTACGACCTGGGCAACGACCTGTTCGAGAACTTTCTCGATCCGACGATGATGTACTCGGCCGCCATTTTTCCGCCCCAGAGCGACAGCCTCGAACAGGCACAGTTACATAAACTGGAGCGTATCTGTCGCAAACTGGAGCTGAGTGCCGAGGATCACCTGCTGGAAATCGGCACCGGCTGGGGCACGATGGCGATCTACGCCGCTCAGCATTACGGCTGCAAGGTCACCACCACTACGCTTTCCAAGGAACAACTTGCCTACGCCAAAGCCAGGGTCGAGGAGCTGGGGTTACAGGACCAGGTGACCCTGCTGTTGCAGGATTACCGCGAGCTAACAGGCTCCTATGACAAACTCGTCTCGATCGAGATGGTGGAAGCTGTGGGTCATGAGTATTTCAGAACCTACTTTGAAACCTGTGCCAAGCTGCTGAAACCCCACGGCATGATGCTGCTCCAGGCGATCACCATCCGCGATCAGCGATATGAGCAAGCCAAAAGCAGCGTCGATTTCATTCAGCGCTATATCTTTCCCGGCGGATCCCTGCCTTCTGTGAGCCTGATCGGCGAAATCACACGCAAACACACCGACCTGTCGATGCTGCATCTCGAAGATATTGGTACCCACTACGCCCGGACGCTACGCTTCTGGCACGAGAATCTGAAGACTGCCCGAAGCCACCTGGAACAGCTGGGGTATGATGATTACTTCTTCAGGCTATGGGAGTTCTATCTGTGCTATTGCGAAGGAGGCTTCATGGAAAGGTCCATTGGCACGGCGCAGATTCTGCTGACCAAGCCGGAAGCTCGGCCGCAGTTGAACCTCTTCAGCCTCGGAGCCTGACATGCAGGAAAAAACGCCCCTGACCAAACTGATCGCCAATGCAGTAATGTTTCAGATCGGCTGGTTTGCCTGCGTGCTCGGAGGGACCGGGCCCTGGCTGCTGATACCGGCAGCAGTGCTGTGCATCCATTTTTTCTGGATCAGCTCCTGGGCTGCTGAAGGTAAGCTGGTGGTCTCTGTGGTACTTGCCGGCGCTGCCGTCGACTCTTTTTTAATGCAGGTAGGCGTATTTGATTTTCCCGGAAATTCGAAACTGGTGCCTCTATGGCTGGCGGTGCTCTGGGCAATGCTGGCCATTACCCTGAATCACTGCCTGGCCTGGACAGCTCGCCCGGTGTGGCTTGCCTGCCTGCTTGGCGCCGTGGCCGGGCCGGTGTCCTATTTCGCCGGGGCGGCATTGTCTGATGTGCAGCTCCCGCTGGAGCAGTTCTGGACATTCCTGATACTGGCGGCGGTATGGGCTGTGGTTTACCCCTTGATGCACGGGTTTGCGCACATTTACCGACAGCAGTTCCTGATCAGGCAGATGGCCCAGAAGCACTGAGCGGCAGCTCCCGAGTCGGGAACTGCTCAGCCAGGACAGCTTCAGATTGCCATGCGGTAGTAAAGCGCAACCTTGTTGATCCCCTGATTGGGCTCTTTCAGGCCGGCGTTGGAATAATGATAAAGCCGAATGCCCGCCTGGGTTCCGGAATCAAACCGGAGCCCGGCGCCAATCAGATCCTCGAACTGGAAAGCCGAACCCAGATCCCGGTCCGCTTCCTTGAACTCGGTCTCGGAAAACACGGCAGCGCCAATTCCCGCCTCAATGAAGGGGATGGGCCCCGCCCCCTGGCCAAACCGCATCTGGAATATCGGTGTTATGGATGCGGAGGTGGCATTCTCGCCGCCCCAACGAGTAATCCCTGCATCCCAGTACCCCTCGAGCTGAACACTACCCGAGTCGCTTTGCCAGATCGGCTTGCCAAAATCAAATTGCATACCCAAACGATAAACCATGTCCGAACCGGACGTCTGGCCCAGCTCGGCGGTCAATCCTCTCTCAGCGAGCGCCGGTTGAAAAGCCATCGCGCCCAGTATTGCCGAGCCAAGCCACAGTCTGCATTTTTTCATTTTCTATTCCTGGATAATTATTCCTGGATACTTCTACATTAGCCCATAAAACGCCCACAAAGTCGGAGCACATGACTTTGTCACCTCAGAAGGGCAACAGTTCCACACCGCCCGGTTCACCCCAAAGGGTCGGCAATACGCGGCGCAGAGCCTGCGGATCACCGCTGGACCAGAATTGGCAGGGCAGGGCCGGGCCAGCTGCCGTCATTTCCAATGTAGCCAAACGTGCCTGCAACTGCCTGGCTACGGCAGCTCCCGTGTCGATCAGGGTTATACCGGCTGGCAGCACAGACTGCAGCGCAGGCCGCACATAGGGATAATGCGTGCAGCCAAGGATCAGTGTGTCGCAACCAGCTGCCAGCAAAGGCCGAGTAAAGCCCCGCAACAGATCAAGAACACGGGGGCTGTCCAGCTCGCCCTGCTCAATGTACTCGACCAGCCCCGGGCACGGCTGGGTTATCACCCTGACCGAGCCGGCGAACCTGTCAAGCAATGCCGCGAAGCGAGCGCTCTGCAGGGTACCCGTGGTCGCCAGTACTCCTACGACGCCCGTACGGGTAGCCCGAGCCGCAGGCTTGACCGCCGGCTCCATGCCAATGATCGGAAGATCATGGCGCTCACGCAGGTCAGCGACCGCAGCCGCGGTCGCCGTATTGCAGGCAACCACCAGTGCCTTGGCGCCCCGGCCCAACAGAAACTGGGCGATGCTGCGACTGCGTTCGCGTATCTGCTCCGATGTTTTTTCGCCGTAGGGTACGTGACCGCTGTCAGCGACATACAAAAGCGATTCATCAGGCAAGGTCTGACGAATTTCCCGCAGCACCGAAAGCCCGCCTACTCCTGAATCGAACACTCCAATGGGCGCATTATTCATCAGCTACACCACCGCAGTGCCGCAGCAACTGCACGCAGGGTCGCGGCGCACTCGCATCTCACGGAAACGACTGCCAAGCGCATCCACCAGAAGCAAGCGCCCGATAAGAGGCTCACCGAATCCGGCAAGCAGCTTGAGCGCCTCCAGCGCCTGAAGACTACCGATAACGCCCACCAGAGGTCCAACCACGCCGGCCTCACTGCAACTCAGCGCTGTTTCTTCCCCGCTGCCGTACAGGCATTGGTAACAGGGGCTGTCCTCGCGCCGGGAGTCGAACACACTGAGCTGACCCTCGAGCCGGATCGCAGCACCCGAAACCAAAGGCCGGCGCAGGGCAACACAAGCAGCGTTCACTGCCTGTCGCGTAGCGAAGTTGTCACAGCAATCAATAACCAGATCGACACTGGATACGGCATCCACCAGCGCCTGTCCCGTCAGGGACCGCTCGAGCAGAACGGTTTCTACCCCTGGATTAAGCGCCTTAACGCGCTGCGCGGCCGATGACACCTTTGGTTGCCCGACACTGTCAGTCTGGTGGATGATCTGACGCTGCAGGTTGGTCAGGTCCACATGATCGTGGTCTGCCAATAGCAGGGTGCCCACGCCGGCAGCTGCGAGATATAACGCAACGGGCGCGCCCAGCCCCCCCAGACCGACGATCAGAACGCGACTATCGAGCAGGCGCTGCTGGCCGTCGATATCGATCTGCGCCAGCAATATCTGGCGGCTATAACGCAGCAATTGAAGATCATCCACCCCATTGCCCTCCACTGATACGTTGCTGGCCACCCAGATCCTGCCAGGAGCGGGTCTGCTGGAACCCGCGCCTGACCAGCAGCTCAACTACCGCATCAGCCTGCTGCCAACCGTGCTCGAGCAACAGCCAACCGCCGCTGTTCAGATGATTCGGAGCCTGCTGGACAATATGCCGGATGGCGTCCAGACCGTCAGCGCCACTCACCAGCGCAGTAGCGGGTTCGTAACGCACATCGCCACATTGCAGATGCGGGTCGTCGGTGCTGATGTAGGGCGGATTGGAGACGATCAGGTCAAAATGCTCGTACTCCAGCGCGGCAAACCAGTCACTGGTCTTGAGCTGTACATTGCCGAGTCCCAGACGCTGGCGATTGACCTCGGCCAATTCGACCGCTGCCGGCACCAGATCGGTCGCAGTAATCTCCCAGTCACCCCGTTCACTCGCCAACGCCAGCGCAACAGCCCCCGTACCCGTGCCCATGTCCAGTACCCGCGCCCTACCCTCAGGCCCGAGCTCCAGGGCCAGCTCCACCAGACGTTCGGTATCCGGTCGCGGAATCAAGGTGGCATCGCTGACCTGCAAATCCAGACTCCAGAAACCTTGCGCGCCCAGCAGGTAGGCCACAGGTTCACCGGCTCTGCGGCGCCTCATCAGCCGCTGGAACTGCTCAAGCTTCTGAGACTCGATCTCATATTCAGGCCAGGTACGCAGAAAAGTGCGAGGTTTGCCCAGCACATGGCCAAGCAGCAACTCGGCGTCCAGCGCCGGAGTGGGTGAGTCCGGCAGCTCGAGGCCTGCCAGTAACTGCGCCAGGGTCGGCATCAAACGTGTTCCAGGGCCGCCAGCTGGTCCGCCTGATATTCGCGCAGCAGTGGATCGATCACCTGATCGAGATTGCCCTGCACGACATCATCCAGGCTGTATAACGTCAGATTGATACGGTGATCAGTCACTCTTCCCTGGGGAAAATTGTAGGTGCGTATGCGCTCTGACCGGTCACCGGATCCAACCAACGAACGCCGCGTATCGGACATCTCCTTTTCCTGCGCTTCACGCTGCAGGTTATCCAGCTTTGCCTGCAGCAGACTCATGGCACGAGCCCGGTTCTTGTGCTGGGAGCGTTCTTCCTGACACTCGACCACAATCCCCGTGGGCAGGTGGGTCAGTCGAATGGCCGAATCGGTCTTGTTCACGTGCTGCCCGCCAGCACCCGAGGAGCGATAGGTATCCACCCGCAGGTCGCCGGCATTGATCTCGATCTGCGCCTGCTCATCGAGCTCCGGCATGATGGCAACGGTGCAGGCCGACGTATGAATCCGACCCTGGGATTCAGTTTCCGGCACACGCTGTACCCGATGCGCGCCAGACTCGAACTTGAGCCTTGAATACACGTTCTGGCCCTCGATCCGAGCAATTACTTCCTTGAAACCGCCGTGCTCGCCCTGGCTCTCGGAAAGAATCTCGACACGCCAGCCCTGACGCTCTGCGTATTTGCCATACATGCGGAACAGGTCACCGGCGAAAATCGCAGCTTCATCACCGCCAGCGCCTGCGCGAACCTCGAGAAATACGTTGCGTTCGTCATTGGGGTCCTTGGGTAGCAGCAGAAAGTTAAGCCGCTCTTCCAGTTCCTCCAGTTTATCCGCGCACAGAACCGCATCTTCTTCAGCCATCTCGCGCAGGTCCGGATCAGCATCCTTCAGCAGGCTGCGCGCCTCATCAAGATCCGCGCGCACTTTCTGCCAGTCGATATAGCAGTCGATGGTTTCGCCCAGCTCGGCATATTCCCGGGAATAGGCGCGGAAGCGTTTCTGATCGCTGATCACCTCTGCATCGCTGAGCAGCGCCGACAGCTCTTCGTGGCGCTCCTGCATGATATCCAGGCGGTTCAACAGGGAAGATTTCATGGTTCGCCTTGTATGGTAGTAACGTCGTCAAGCGCAAATAGTTCTTGCGCCAGCGCCAAAGCCTCGGCTCGACCCTCGGCGGTCATCTGCTTGAGCTGGACACTGGGGTCGTGAAGTAATTTGTTGGTCAATGCCCGGGCCATTTCCGCCATGACTACCGAGGGATCTGCGCCGCGCTCCAGCCGAGACTGAGCCTTGGCAAGTTCCTGGTCTCTAAGGGATTCAGCCTTCACCCGGTAACGGCGCAGTACATCGACCGCTGCAAGCGCACGTAAGCGCTGCATGAATTCGGCAGTACCCTGAACAATCATGCGTTCCGCCGCCTCGGCAGCATCCTGGCGCGATCGCATATTGTCTTCGATGACTTCGTGCAGATCGTCCACCGAATACAGATACACATCAGCCAGCGCGCCGACTTCCGGTTCGATATCCCGCGGCACGGCAATATCGACCATGAACATGGGTTTGCGCCGCCGCTGCTTGAGAGCGCGCTCCACGGCTCCCTTGCCAAGGATCGGCAAGGGACTGGCGGTAGAGCTGATGACGATATCGCACTGCGAGAGAAAGTCGGGTATCTGATTGAGCACGATCGCCTGACCACCCAGCGGACCGCTGAGCAGCTCGGCGCGCTCCAAGGTACGGTTGGCCACAATAATCCGCCCTACCCCCTGTTCAAACAGGTGTCTGGCCACCAGTGCAATGGTTTCTCCGGCACCAATCAGCAGGGCTGTACTGCGGCGCAAGTCGGAGAATATCTGCTTGGCCAGACTGACGGCAGCAAAGGCAACTGAAACCGGGTTTTCACCAATGGCCGTGTCGGTACGCACCTGCTTTGCGGTATTGAACGTGCTCTGAAACAGCCTGTCCAGATAGGGGCCCAGGGTTCCGGCGCTGCGTGCCGATTGCCAGGCATCTTTCATCTGCCCGAAAATCTGTGGCTCACCCAGCACCATCGAATCCAGTCCCGCCGCGACCCGCATCATGTGCGCCACGGCTTGCTCATCACTATGTTGATAGCTACAGGCCCGCAACTCTTCAACGGCTATGCAGTGGTAAGCCGCGAACCAGACCAGAATACCATCGACGTCGAGTTGATCCTGGGAACAATAGATCTCGGTACGATTGCAGGTTGAGAGAATGGCCACTTCCTGGGTGCCGGTCTCATCACGCAGGCGCTGCAGCGCACCGGATAGTTGGTCGGGCGCGAATGCCAGGCGCTCACGAACATCGACGGCGGCGGTTTTGTGATTTATCCCGAATGCGAGAAAGCCCATGGTGCCCTGTTTATCTGAACATAGTGCGCAATTGTCCTATGTATGCCAGTGCCGATCAATTCCCTTGACCCTGTGGGTTTGCAACAGATCCTGTGTCATGATGAATATCTTCGCCGAACACCATCAGAGTGCCCATGAGCGCAACCATCAAGGCTGTATTTCATCGACTGCCAATGCCCGGCGCACTGGTACTGGCTCTGGCGCTGGCCGGATGCGCCAGCACTGAGCGCGAGAGTCCGGCGCCCGCCATTGCCGCGCCACCGGCAGCAGAAACTGTGGAAGAACCCGTTGTCTACGGGCAGTTCACCCCCGACACGCTCTTCGACCTGATGGTCGCGGAAATCGCTGGCCAGCGGAATCGATACGATATCGCTCTGGACAACTATCTATCGCAGGCACGAAAAACACGTGATGCTGCCGTGGTGGAACGCGCGATGCGTGTGGCCGAGTTTCTTGGCGCCCATCAGCCTGCCCTGGAAATGGCTATGCTCTGGACCGAGGTCGACGGCAAGAACCCCGAGGCCTTCCGTGCTGCCGCTCTGCATCAGGCAAGAGCGGGCCAGCATGAGCTCGCTATGCAGTCCATGCAACAGGTTCTGAACATGCAGGGCGAAACCCATTTTGATTTTCTTGCCCTTGCCGCAGCACAGACCGACGACGCTACGCGCGCGGCGATGCTGGAAAGCATCGGTCAACTGCTGGAAAAAAACCCGCAAAATGCCCAGCTGGTATTCTCAAAGGCGCTGCTTTTGCAACAGGGTGGTGATGACGAGGCAGCACTGGCAGTGCTTGACCAACACCCCCAAGCCGCTACCGCTCCGCCGGCGCTCATGCTGCGCGCCCGCGTGCTGGCAGGAGATGGCCACAACCAGGACGCCATCGATATATTGCAGCAGGGACTGCTCGAACATCCTGGCGACACCCGTATGCGCTTGTTGCTCGCCCGACTGCTGGTTGCCACAGGCGACCTCGAAGCTGCCAGCAGCCAGTTTTCCACCCTGATAGAACAGAACCCCGGCGATAGTGACCTGTTGTTATCTCTGGCCCTGGTCCATCTGGAAAATAACCAGTTTACGCAGGCCGCCCGACACCTCGAACATCTCGTCGAGGCAGAACCAGAGAACGACACCGCCCTGTACCACCTGGGCATCGCCTATCGGGAGCTTGAGCGCAGTGACGCCGCACTGCGCGCATGGCTCCAGGTCCAGGCGGGACGCGAGTATCTCGGCTCTCGGCTGCTGACCAGCCAACTTCTGATGGAGCAGAAGAAGTACGAGGAGCTGGCGCAGATCATGCTCAACGAGCGGGCTTCCAATCCGGATATGGCGCTGCAACTCTATCTGATCGAGATCGAGACGCTGGCCGAAAAAGCGCCTGAAATTGCCCGAACCCGCGTTGATCAGGCACTTGAAACCTTCACGCTGGATGCCAGTCTTCTGTATGCCCGTGCCATGCTGGCCGAGAAAGCCGGTGATATTGTCGCGATGGAAACAGACCTGCGCCGTATTCTGCAGAACGAGCCAGACAACGCAATGGTGCTGAACGCCCTGGGTTACACCCTGGCCGACCGCAATGAAAAGCTCGATGAAGCATTACAACTCATTGAGCAGGCCGTAGCACTGGAGCCCGACGATCCGGCCATCATCGACAGCCTTGGCTGGGTACACTATCGACTGGGTAACCTTGATCTGGCTGAAACCTATCTACGCAAAGCCTATCTGCTATATCCCGATCATGAAGTTGCCGCCCATCTCGGCGAGGTTTTGTGGATGCGCGGCAAGCGAAAAGAAGCGCTGAAAATATGGGCTGAGGCGCTGCAGGACAACCCGCAGAGCCAACTTATCCGCTCTACCCGCCAACGTATGGAAGCCAACTGACATATGCATTTGCTGCGCCCCCTTCTACTGATCATTCTGAGCACTCTCCTGGCTGCCTGTAGCAGCCTGCATCAACGTGAAACACTCGATTTTGGTGGCGATGGCGCTGCCTGGCAGGCGCATCGCGCCACAGTCCTGCCGATTCAGAGCTGGACCTTGCACGGCAAGATCGGCTTACGCTCACCAGAGGAGTCAGGCAGCGGCACACTGACCTGGCTACAGCAGGAAGGGGCCTACGATATCCGCATTTCAGGCCCGCTGGGCCGAGGCGCCACCCGACTGCAGGGCAACGAGCTAGGCGTGACTCTCGACATGGCCGGCCAGCCGACGCTGCAGGCCCGCTCTGCCGAGGAACTCCTGGAACAACAGACCGGTTGGCGCCTCCCTGTGGAACATCTGCTGTGGTGGGTCCGCGGGCTGCCTGCACCTGACAGCGCCAGCCGCCTGCAACTGGATCCGCAAAGTCGCCTTGCACGCCTTGCCCAGGCAGGCTGGACGGTCGAGTACAGCCGTTACCAGGAGGTCGCTGGGCTGCAGTTACCTCAACGCCTGCAGATGTCAGCCGGTGACATCCTGCTGACCATGGTAGTAACCCAGTGGAATCTGCCAGCCCAACCATGAATCAGCTGCAGCCCCAAGCACTATTTACCAGCCAACTGAGCCTGCCGGCGCCAGCCAAGCTCAATCTGTTCCTGCACGTCACCGGGCGACGACCAGATGGCTACCACACACTGCAAACTGTCTTTCAGTTCATGGACAGATGCGACACCCTGCATTTCGGGCTCAGGGCAGACAGCAGCCTTGTCCTTCACAGCCCCCTGCCCGGCGTCGCGGCCGAGGACAACCTGATCATCCGCGCTGCACGCCTTCTTCAACAGGCCAGCCGCTGCAAACTGGGCGCAGATATCAGCCTCGACAAGTCCCTGCCCATGGGCGGCGGCCTGGGCGGCGGCAGCTCTGACGCGGCAACCACCCTTGTCGGTCTCAATCATCTGTGGCAAACCGGACTGACCCTGGAGCAACTGGCAGACCTGGGCCTGACCCTCGGTGCGGATGTGCCGGTATTCGTACTCGGCAAGGCTGCCTGGGCCGAAGGCGTTGGCGAAGAATTGACACCGGTAGCCCTGGAGGAGCCATGGTATGTCGTCGCCGTACCGGCCTGTCAGGTGAGTACTGCACAGATTTTTTCCGATGAGAGGTTGACGCGTGACACCCAGCCCATTACATTAGCGGCCTTCCGTGATGGCGGCGGTCATAATGATTGTCTCCCGGTAGCGGAAGCGTGTTATCCAGAAATACGTAACACGTTGATCTTGCTTAACAATTATTGTGAGGCTAAGATGACAGGAACTGGCAGTTGTGTGTTTGGGGCCTTCCCAAACGAACGTGAAGCTGATAAAGTTCGCGCCCGGTTGCCAGCCACTCTGCAAACCTTTGTTGCACGCGGTTGTAACGTTTCACCGTTACATCAGGCGCTCTTCAAAGAGGCGTAAAAAGGATGCAACCGAGCATCCGGACAGTTATTACAGGGGCGTAGCCAAGCGGTAAGGCAGCGGGTTTTGATCCCGCCATGCGTTGGTTCGAATCCAGCCGCCCCTGCCATTTTCTCCGGCAGCAATCATTACACCTTGAATCCGGTTGTGACTGGATCGAGTGCTTTAATGCATCCGACCCGCCAACGGTTTCAATCGCACCGACCACTACCCAAATAAGGTAATGCAGCGTGTCCAAGATGATGGTTTTCGCGGGGAACGCCAACCCCGATCTGGCACGACGCGTCGTGCGTCAATTGCACATTCCCCTGGGCGACGCCTCCGTCGGCCGGTTCAGCGACGGCGAAGTGACCGTCGAACTGAATGAGAACGTACGCGGCAAGGATGTATTCATCATCCAGCCCACCTGTGCACCGACCAACGACAATCTGATGGAACTGGTGATCATGGCCGATGCGCTGCGCCGCTCCTCGGCTTCGCGCGTCACCGCAGTCATGCCTTATTTCGGGTATGCACGCCAGGATCGTCGCCCACGCTCGGCCCGCGTTGCGATCAGCGCCAAAGTGGTTGCCGACATGCTCGACACCGTCGGAGTCGATCGCGTGCTCACGGTCGACCTGCACGCCGACCAGATCCAGGGCTTTTTCGACATTCCAGTAGATAACATCTACGGCTCCCCTGTTCTGGTAGATGACCTGATCGCCCAGCGGCACGACAATCTGATGATTGTGTCTCCGGACATCGGCGGCGTAGTCCGCGCCCGTGCGGTAGCCAAGCAGCTGAGCGTTGACCTGGCCATTATCGACAAGCGTCGTCCCAAGGCCAACCAGTCGGAAGTAATGCATATCATCGGTGACGTTGAAGGTCGCAATTGCATTCTGATCGACGACATGGTCGATACCGCCGGCACGCTGTGCCACGCGGCCACCGCCCTGAAGGACCACGGCGCAGCCAAGGTCTTTGCCTATGCCACGCATCCCGTGCTGTCGGGCAAGGCCATAGAAAACATCCTCAATTCCAAACTGGACGAGCTGGTGGTCACCAACACCATTCCGCTGTCAGGTCCGGCTGCTGCCTGTGACCGCATTCGCCAGTTGGATATGGCGCCGCTAATCGCCGAGGCGATGCGCCGCATTAGCAACGAAGAATCCATTAGCGCCATGTTCCGCTAGGAACGCGGCACTGGGTAAACATCCCGGTTGATAGCAACCGGGTTTATATCAATCATCCGATGCGCTGGTCGCAAGTGCCCGGATGTTCAGCAAGGAGACTAACTATGGTCGACTTCACATTAAGAGCGATAGCGCGTGACGATTTGGGGAAAGGTGCGAGCCGCCGCCTGCGTCGTAACGCCGATATGGTACCGGCAATCATCTATGGTGGTTCCAAGGCCCCCCAGAGCGTTTCCCTGGAAGCCCGCGAACTGAAAAAGGCGTTGGAAAACGAAGCGTTCTTCTCGCACGTCATCAAGGTCGATGTCGATGGCAAGAACAACAACGTGTTGATCAAGGCCCTCCAGCGTCATCCGGCAAAGGGTCACGTCATGCACGTCGACCTGCTGCGTGTGATCGCAGGCCATGAAGTAACCGTTCTGGTGCCGCTGCACTTCCTCAACGAGAAGAGCTGCGTTGGCGTCAAACAGGGTGGCGGGATCATCTCCCACACCATGACCGAAGTCGAAGTTCACTGTCTGCCCAAGGATCTGCCCGAGTTTATCGAGGTTGATATGGCAGAAGTCGAACTCAACGGCATCGTTCACCTGACCGATCTGAAGCTGCCCAAGGGTGTGAGCCTTACCGCTCTGGCTCAGGGCGCAGACCACGATCTGCCCGTTGCCAACGTTCATGCTCCTCGTGTAGCTGTTGACGACGAAGAAGCTGGCGAAGAAGCACCGAAGGATGAAGGCGAGGAATCAGCGGAGTAATTGACCGCTGAGACCCATAAGGGGCGCCCCGTTGTGACACAGGGAATCAAGTTGATCGTCGGTCTGGGAAATCCCGGACCTGAATATGAACTGACCCGTCACAACGCGGGCGCCCTTTTTGTTGCCCGTCTGGCAGACAAGCACAATGTGCAACTGCGCCAGGAGAGCAAGTTTTACGGCCTAACCGGCCGGCTGACCCTTGAGGGTCAGGATGTACGTCTACTGATCCCCACCACCTTCATGAACCGCAGTGGTCAGGCTGTTGCCGCACTAGCCGGTTTTTACCGTATTGAGCCGCAAGAGATTCTGGTTGCCCACGATGAACTCGATCTGCCCCCGGGCGTGGTCAAGTGCAAGCAGGGCGGCGGGACCGGCGGACATAACGGGTTGAAGGACATACTTGCCCGCATGGGCAATCAGAACACCTTTTATCGCCTGCGCCTTGGCATTGGCCACCCCGGCCACAGCTCGCAGGTGACCGGCTTTGTACTCGGCCGTGCGCCAAAAGCCGAACAGGAAGCCCTGGAAGCCTGCGTTGATGAAGCTATCCGCGAACTTCCAGGCATCATCAATGGCGACTGGACCAAGGTCATGCAGCGCCTGCACAGCTTCAAAGCCTGATCACACTATTCGCCGCCGTGCGGCAGAGGACACCAGTATGGGATTCAATTGCGGTATCGTCGGTCTGCCCAACGTAGGCAAATCCACCCTGTTCAATGCGCTGACCAAGTCAGGCATCGCCGCGGAGAACTTTCCGTTTTGTACGATCGAGCCTAACAGCGGCATCGTACCCATGCCTGATCCGCGTCTGGACGCCCTGGAAGCTATCGTCAAGCCGCAGAAGACCATCCCCACCACCATGGAGTTCGTGGACATCGCCGGCCTGGTAGCGGGCGCCTCCAAGGGCGAGGGGCTGGGCAACAAGTTCCTGGCCAACATCCGCGAAACTGATGCCATCGCCCACGTGGTGCGCTGCTTTGAAGATGAGAATGTGATTCACGTATCCAACAGCGTGGATCCTAAACGGGATATAGAGATCATTGATCTGGAACTGATCTTCGCTGACCTGGATAGCTGCGAGAAACAGCTGTACAAGGTCACCCGCAACGCCAAGGGCGGCGACAAGGATGCCGTTGCGCAGAAAGCGCTGCTGGAAAAACTCATCCCGCACTTCAGCGAAGGCAAGCCGGCCCGCTCGCTGCTCAAGAGCCTGAGCCCGGAAGAGAAGCAATTGGCCAGGAGCTTTCACCTGCTGACCAGCAAACCGGTCATGTACATCGCCAACGTTGCTGAAGACGGCTTCGAGAACAACCCGCACCTGGATGTGGTCAGTGCCATCGCCGCCGAGGAAGGCGCGCTGGTGGTCCCGGTCTGCAACAAGATCGAAGCCGAGATTGCCGAGCTCGACGATGGCGAGGAAAAGGAAATGTTCCTCGAGTCCCTTGGGCTCGAGGAGCCGGGGCTCAATCGCGTGATCCGTGCGGGTTACAGCCTCTTGGACCTGCAGACCTACTTCACCGCCGGCGTGAAGGAAGTCCGCGCCTGGACCGTCAAGGTCGGCGCGACCGCCCCGCAGTCCGCTGCCGCCATTCACACCGACTTCGAGAAAGGTTTCATCCGCGCCGAAGTGATCGCCTACGATGACTTCATCAAGTACAACGGCGAAGCAGGCGCCAAGGAGGCCGGAAAATGGCGTCTGGAAGGCAAGGAATATATAGTCAAGGACGGCGACGTGATGCATTTCCGCTTCAACGTCTGACTTTTCAATAGATATATCCGCCCCCCGCCTGCCATTGCAGCCGGGGGATTTTTTTGCCTGACAATAACGCACAGGAACTTCCTGGCGCGGAAAACGACTGAAAAAGGTATGAGTGCCGCGGTACAACCACGGACCTGACACTTTTCACGGAGAATCGAAGCGATGCAGTGGGATGCTTTCCTGGATCAGGAACTGCTCACAAACCTGGCCATAGTCACGGGCGTGACACTGACCATCTATCTGGTCCTGACGAGTGCGCTACGCATCATAAGCAGTCGCCTCTATGCCAAGGCCAGCCATTCGCACTCACGGTTTTACCGCATTGCCGCGAAGATGCTTAAACACACCAGCCGGCTCCTGGTTCTAGCGTTCGCGATATTGATGAGCCTCAAAGTGGTGGATCTGGGGCCCCGCTGGGAAGCCATCATGGCCCACGGATGGTTCATTGCACTGGCTTTCCAGATTGCCCTGTGGCTCGACATGGGCGTGCGCATGTGGACCGATAGCCTCACGCGTGATGGCAAGACCCGCAACCCTGTCACTACGACCATTTTTGGCATCATGATACGAATGGTCGTCTGGACCATGATGCTGTTATCCATATTGGCCAACCTCGGAGTCAACATTACCGCGCTGGTGGCCAGCCTGGGAGTGGGGGGGATTGCGATAGCGCTGGCGGTGCAAACCCTGCTCAGCGACATATTTGCCTCGATGTCTATCGGCATCGACAAACCCTTCGAAATTGGCGACTTTGTGGTATTCGACGACGTGGCGGGCAATATCGAGCATATCGGCTTGAAAACCACACGCATCCGTAGTTTGAGCGGCGAGCAGATCGTCTGTGGAAACTCCCAGTTGCTTGCCCGCACGCTGCACAACTACAAACGCATGAATACGCGGCGCATCGTCTTCACGTTCGGCATCAGTTACGACACCCCTGCTGCAAAAATAACCGAAGTTTCAGCTCTGGTTCGGCGCGTCATCGAGAAGGTAGAGAAGACTCATTTTGACCGTGCGCATTTTTTGTCCTTCTCGGAAAGCCAGCTGACCTTCGAGGTAGTGCACATCGTGCAAACCTCGGATTACAATCTGTACATGGATATTCAGCAGGAAATCAATCTGGGACTCCTCGAAGGGATGCGCGAACTGGATGTGCGTTTTGCCTTCCCGCGCCGCAGTGTCGAATTCAACGGCGGCCAGATTCCCGAAATCAAGGTCGCTGGTGTCGCCGGCAATTCTGGCGGCGGAGCAACCAGGGGCGATATATCCGGCAACTAGCTGCGGTACAGCAGCACTGGCACCGCTGGTAGCCCATGCCATACTGGGTGACAAAGCTATCAGGTGCCTCTAATCCAATGTCAAAACGCAATAAGTCCCTGACCGTCGGTTTGCTTTCGGCTGTCTTCATCTATTGCCTACTGGGCTTTCTGGTTCTGCCCGGAATTGCGCTGCATGTAGTTAACAGCCAACTGGAACAACGTGTCAGCGTGCCCACTCGGCTCGATAGTCTGGAGTTCAACCCTTTCAGTCTGGAACTGTCTCTGGGAGAACTGGAGATCGGTCAGCCCGGGAATCCGGTCCTGAGCTTCCAGCGGCTTTACGCCAACCTGGAGATCACCAGCCTGTGGCGCGGCGCGTTGGAGCTTGAGAGCCTCACCATTGAGCGGGCCTGGGTAGCTGCCACACTTCAGGAGTCCGGCGAGCTGAATTTGTCCCGACTGTTAAACAGACCAGAAGGGGCGCAGCAACTCGCTGATGAGGAAGCTGCAACGCCCTTTCCTGTTCGCATAGCCCACCTGAAATTGGTTGAAAGCCGTCTGTATTTTCAGGACCTGCAACCAACCAACGCGGTGCAGGCCCGCCTTGAGCGGATTAACATGGAAATCCGGCAGTTCAGCACATTGCCCGGCGAGCGCTCGGAGCTCCTTGTGAGCGCTGAAGGACCATCGAATTCACAACTGCAGGTTCAAGGCAGCATGGGCATGCTGCCCCTCAGCTCCGCTGGCACGCTGAGCATCGACGGACTGCCCCTCTCGCCCTTCTGGCCTTATGTGCGCGACCAGATTGACCTTGCACTGCAGGACGGTGTGCTCAGCACCCGTTTTGATTATCAAATGGATTTGGCGCAAGACCTCAGCGTGAATCTTGATAAAGCCAGCGCGACCCTGTCGGCATTCGATATTACTTCTCCCCAGGGCGACTCCCTGGCAAGACTGTCACACCTGCATATCGATGACGCCTCCCTCGATCTGGCCGCGCGCTCCATACGTGTAGGTACCGTACGCAGCCGACAACTGGAAGCCTGGATAAGTCGGGCAGAGAACGGCAAGGTAAACTGGCAAGCGATACTTCCCGCCGCGCAAGATAACTCACAACCGGAGCAGCAAGCCGCCTGGCAAATTCGTCTGCCCGATGTTCAATTGCGCGAATACCGTGTCAATCTCACCGACAGGCAGCCAGACTCACCCCTCGATCTGACGCTCAGCTCTTTGGAGCTGGACCTTACCGGGTTTGACAGTGCCACCAGTGCCCCCTTCGGCCTGAGCGTCAAAACGCAGATCAACGAAGAAGGTTTCCTTAGCGCAAAGGGACAGGCCAGTCTGGAGCCGATCAGCCTGGATCTTCAGGTCGCGGCCCAGAACCTGGCATTAGCTCAGGCCCAGACTTATCTGGATCCTTTCGTTCGTATAGATATTCGCGATGGCAAACTCAACACCACAGCCCACGTCCAGCTCGAGGCACTCGACCCGCTGGCATTGCACGTGGACGCCAAAGCAGACATTACCGATCTTCACATAGTTGATTCCCTGGAAAATCGTGATCTGGTTCGCTGGGAAAGCCTGAGTCTTGACGGTATCGTCTACCGCGATAACAGTCTGTCCGTGGAGCAGGCCCAGTTACTGAAACCCTATGCACGCATCATCATCAATCAGGATCTGTCGACCAACATTGGTAACCTGGTAATCGAGCAACCCGTCGATGATAACCAGACCGATCAAGCCCCAATGGCCATTCGCATTGGTGCGGTAGGCATAGAAAAGGGCTCCTTGAATTTCGCTGATTTCAGCCTGCAACCCAATGTTGCACTCACCGTGGAGGAGCTGACCGGCCGGATCGGCACGCTGGACAATCAGAATACTGATCCCGCAGAGCTCAATCTGAGCGGCCAGGTCGACCGTTACGCTCCCGTACAGGTCCAGGGCACCCTTACCCCCTTCGATCCTCTCAACAGTCTAGATGTCCAGGCCAGCTTCAAGGATATCGAGCTCACCACATTGAGCCCCTATGCCAGAAAGTTTGCCGGGTACCGCATCCGTAAAGGGCGACTTGATCTGGACCTGCACTACCAGATCAACGCTGGCAATCTGGAAGCAGACAACCAGGTACTTTTGCGTGACCTGCAACTGGGCGAACGAGTCGATAGCCCCAATGCTGTGGATCTGCCTATACGCCTGGCTGTAGCGTTGTTGAAGGATGGCAAGGGCAATATCAATATCACGCTGCCGGTGCAGGGCGATCTGAGCAACCCGGACTTCGATATCATGCCGGTGATCTGGCAAAGCCTCGGGAACCTGCTTTCACGCGCCGCCACCGCGCCCTTCCGTTTTATCGCCAACCTGTTTGGTGGTGATGATGCCGACCTCAGCCACGTGCTTTTTGCACCGGGGGCGGCAGCACTTGATGCGCAAGCCAGAAAACAACTCGATACCCTGGCCAGCGCACTGAATGATCGACCAGCCCTGCGACTAGAGGTTGAAGGTATGAGTTCGCCCGCGGAGGACGGCCTGCTGGTTGCGCAACAACGCCTCGACCGGGAGCTCAACCGCCGCTGGAAGAAAGCTGTGGATCAAGGTCAGGCCGAGCCCTCCGCTACCCAGAGCGGAGTGCCACAAGAAGCGATAGCCGGGCTGCTGGGAGGCATATACCAGGAGCGAACAAAAAAAGAGGTCCCTGCAGAGTGGTCAGAGCTGGACGCCCAGGCAAGAAACGAGCGTATGCGCAATGCCATCCTTGAGACCTGGCAGGGCAGTGAAGCCCTACTCAGACGCCTCGCACAGGAGCGCAACGAGAGCATCAAGGCTTACCTGGTCGACAATGCCGGTTTGTCGGCCCAGCGCGTGCAACTTCTGGACGTGGGCGTTGAGGCAGTTGCCGATAACGGTGAAGTACCCACAACCCTGCACCTGAGCGCCGAATAGGCGCCCAGGGCTCTTACTCGCTTGAAAGTTAACCGGTTGATAAGACAGGCAAATAAATCTCGCCGAGTGCTTGACTTTAGACCCGCGCAACTGAATAATGCGCAGCCTCGGATGGCTACATAGCTCAGTTGGTTAGAGCACAGCATTCATAATGCTGGGGTCCCTGGTTCAAGTCCAGGTGTAGCCACCAACCTTTTCAAGGACTTAGCTTCGGCTAGGCCCTTTTTTATGCCCGCATGAATGACTACAGACGCAATAATAATTCCTGCTCGATTCTCTGCGTCGTTTCGCCACCCATCTCGGCGATAGATATTTCTGCCAGCAGACGCTCCACCGCACCCTCAAGCTGATCAGCCAGCGCTCCGGCATGCCAGTGGTAGCGCAGCAACAGCGCAGAACTGAGTATCGCTGCAAGCGGATTGGCTTTGCCTGTCCCCGCGATATCCGGAGCGCTGCCGTGTACCGGTTCAGCGAGCGCAATACCCTGCCCCCAGTTGAGCGACGGTGCCATGCCCAGGCCCCCGGACCAATGGCTGGCCAGATCTGACAATATATCGCCGAACAGATTGGTGGTTACCAGTAGATCAAATTCCTCAGGGCATTCGATCAGCTGCAATGCGGCAACATCCACCAACCGCTCGTCGACTATGTCCCGGAGCCCAGCTTCTTCCAGTACTCGTCGGCAACTGTCACGAAACAGGCCACAGGTCAGGGGCAATACATTAGCCTTGTGCACCAGCGTAACGCGCCTGCTTGTGCGCAGCACTGCCACTTCGACCGCCCGGCGGGCGATATCTTCACTGGCCTGCCTGCTGATATGGGCTTCCGCGATCGCCAGGTTGCCAGACTGCTGCATGTACTCACGGCCGATATATAGCCCTTCGCTGTTTTCGCGCAGAATCAACAAATCGACATCGGAGCGCGGAGAAATCCGGGGCCAACTGCGGACCGGTCGCAGGTTCACGTTCAGTTGCAGACTTTGCCGCAACGCCAGAATGGCGCTGCGATAGCCCTCTACCTGCCAAGATGGCGAGGATACGGCCCCGAAGAGCCCCGCGCCGCATTCGCGCATCTGTTGCAGGGTCGTTTCGGGCACTGACGTCCCCTGGCGCCGAAAACACTCCCAGCCGGCCTCGGCCTCTGTCACTTCAAGCCCAGGGAGTAATTTTTCCAGTACTCTGACAGCCGAAGGAACCACTTCCTGCCCGATGCCATCGCCGGGAATAACACAGAGTCGCATCATCTCTTCCGGATCTCCCAGGTGGCCAGCAGCAAGCCGAGGAAAGTCAGGCTGCCGCCCACAAGATGGTACCAGCGCAAAACCTCTCCGAGCAGGAGCACCCCGAGTAGCGCAGTAAAAACCGGCATGAGGTAGCTGAACAGGGAGGCGGTCCCCGGCCCGAGCACCTTCACCCCATTGTTCCAGGCCATATAGGCCACCAACGACGCCATGACTGCAGTATAGGCAATCGCCCCCAGGGTATGCAGGGTCAGGGGCATCGCGCCTGTATAGCTGAATTCCCATAAGTAAAAGGGCAACAGCATCGGCACGCCACACAACAGCATGGCCGCCAACTGAACGAAACCTGGAACCGGCAGCATCCACCTTCGCAGCAACACGGAATAAAGTCCCCAGGCAAGCACCGCGACGACCATGATCAGATCGCCCGGATTGAACTGCAGCCCGAGCAGCGACTGTGGATCCCCACGACCAAGAATCACAAGCAAACCACAAAAAGACAGCATTGCCCCACACACTGTCGCACGGCTAGGCCATTCGCGAAGGATAATCAGGGTCCAGATGAAAGCGGCAACGGGCAGCCCTGTATTGACCAGGGTAATGTTGATCGCCGTGGTGCTCTGCGCGGCGAGGTACAGCAGCGTGTTGTATGTCGAAATGCTCAGCCCCGCGAGAACCAGTACCTGCCAACGATGGGCCATCAGGATGCGACGGTGGCGCCAGAGACCGACTGCGGTAAAAGGTAGCAACAACAAGAGCGCCGTGGTCCAGCGCCAGAAAGACAGCCCCACGGGAGGCAGTAGCCCGGCACTTGCGCGGGCTATGAGGGCATTGCCGGCCCAAGCCAGGGTGCCCACCACCAGTCCGGCCATAGCCAGATAGCGTGGACTTACATTCAAGGAGGACTCAGCCGATACTGTTCGGGGATCTGCTCGGGACTGTCGACTGTTACATCGAGATCTTTCAGGTGTCCGTCCTTGATGCCATAAATGAAACCATGAACGGTCAGTGGCTGCCCACGATGCCAGGCGTTCTGAACAATACTGGTATGACTGACGTTGCCGACCTGGCGGATCACGTTCAGTTCGCACATACGATCGACCTGCTCTTCCTCATTGGCGATGAGTTTTAGGGTATTGCGTTTTTCATAATAGAGATCGCGAATCGAGCGCAGCCAGCCATCGCTGAGGCCGAGCTGATCATTGCGCATTGCCGCCTTTACCCCACCGCAGCCATAGTGCCCAGTCACGATGATATGTTTGACCTTCAATACGTCCACTGCAAACTGCATGACCGACAGGCAGTTGAGGTCAGTATGCAAGACCACATTGGCGATATTGCGATGTACAAATAGCTCGCCGGGCAGCAAGCCAACAATCTCATTGGCGGGCACCCTTGAATCCGCACAGCCGATCCACAGATACTCCGGCGCCTGCTGTCTGGCAAGCTTGGTAAAGAACGCAGGATCCTCCTCTTTAATCGCCTCGGCCCACTGGCGGTTATTGGCAAACAGTTGTTGCAGATCGTTCATGGTTAGTCCCTGTAAAGTAATCGTCCTGGTCAATCGACGAGGGAGTACGCCATTACCAGGGCATCTTCCCTGCCGCTGGCGGCGGGATAATAATTGGGACGCCTGCCTAGCTCGTTGAAGCCAAAACGCTCGTAAAGCCGCGACGCTGAGAGGTTCGATGCTCTGACCTCGAGAAAGGTCACCTCGGCGCCCTGCTCACGCGCCCGGTCGATGATGAATTCAAGCAAGGCCGCACCGAGACCGGCTTTCTGAGCCTGTGGGTGGATGGTGATGTTCAGCAGATGCGATTCATCTCCGGCAACTGACAGCACAGTATGACCGACCTGCTTATCGCCACGAAATAAAAGCCAGCATTCGTAGCCGGGCTTGATGCAATCGAGAAAGATACCGCGGGTCCAGGGATGGCTGAATGCAGCAAGCTCGACCTCCAAAACCGCGTCCACATCCTCAGGCAACATCGGCTGATAGCGCAACTCGCTCATTACGCCTCTACCCAGCGCGGCATCACACGTTTCAGCAGTTGCCATAATCTGGCTTTCTCCTCTGGCTCGCGCAAAATGATTTCGAGGCCCGGCGCAAACCACCCGCTACCGAGCTCTTCCAGCGCTTCTTCGCGCCCCTTGAGCGCGCCTGCTTCTTCTGGATCGCCGGAGGCCAACAACCCCGTCATAGCGCCGAAGCAACCGATGGATTTCACCTGCTGCAGCTCAAGGCGTGCCTGCATGAAGACTTGCAGTGCTTCACTGGCCGCCTGGGCGCTGCGTGCTACCTGCGGATTGCGACTCAGCGGCCAGCGGAAATCAGCCAGAAGCTTAGGCGCTGCTGGCAATCTCGCTGCGCGCAGAATATCGCACAATAAATTGTGCTCGGGGGTCCCTTTCTCCAGTCCAGGATCGGAAATCTCGACCAACAAGGCGCAAGGTCCAGCAACCCATAACTGCATATAAAATGGAGCAACAGCTCGACCGGTTTGCTCTATCTGGGTTGGCGCGACGGTGGCTTGCAGTGGTGCTGGCGTCAGAGCTTTGGCTGGCAATTCTTGTCTGGATGCCTTGGCAGCTGTCTGCTCCCTGCGTTGCTGCACGAGTCTGGCAGAGGGAGACTCAACTGCGACAGCCAGCGTATCGCTTGTTACCGGCGAGCTCGAAGTCTCTTGCCTGCTATCGGAAACAACCGGATTAGCTGGCGCTGCGTGCTGACCGGGCAATAAAAGCTCGGGCTCCGGCTCAGGAGACAGACGCATGGCAGCATGAGCCAAGGGCCGGCGCGGTACCCAGCCCGTAACACCAACTGCCTGCAGGTAGGCTAGACGCTGCGACTCTCGCATTACACGTCAGCAGCTTGCGGATGCGCGCGATACGCACCCTCACGCATCAGATTCAGCGCGTTGATGTAGGCCTTGGCAGATGCCACCACGATGTCAGTGTCCGCTCCATTTCCGTTGACAATTCGACCCGCCTTCTCCAAACGCACGGTCACCTCTCCCTGAGAGTCGGTACCCTGGGTAATGGCATTTACCGAATACAGTTGCAGGACAGAATCAGAATGTACAATCTGTTCTATTGCCTTGAAGGTTGCGTCTACGGGCCCGGAACCAGGAGCCGTTGCCTCGGTCTCCTGGCCCTCGATACTCAGCACAACGCGGGCCTGTGGAATCTCGCCCATACGCGAAGCCACCTCCAGATACACCAGCTTGGTGTGCTCGACTACCTCAGTCAGGGTTTCCGAAACCAGGGCCTGGAGATCCTCATCAAAGATTTCATGCTTCTTGTCTGCCAGCTCCTTGAACCGGGCGAAGGCAATGTTCAGGTCGGCCTCGCTCCCAAGCTCGATACCCAATTCCTGCAACCTGGAGCGAAACGCATTGCGACCTGACAACTTGCCCAGAGACAGTCGGTTGGTATGCCAACCAACGGACTGCGCACTCATGATTTCATAGGTTTCACGATGTTTGAGCACGCCGTCCTGGTGGATGCCGGATTCATGGGCAAAAGCGTTGGCGCCGACAATAGCTTTGTTAGGCTGTACAGCAAAACCGGTAATCCCGGAGACCAGCCGCGATGCACTGAGAATATTTTCGGTGATAATGCCGGTATGTACACCCAGCACATCCTCGCGGGTCTTGATCGCCATCACGATCTCTTCGAGAGCGGCATTGCCTGCCCGCTCGCCGAGACCATTGATGGTGCACTCAACCTGACGAGCTCCAGCGTTAACCGCTGCGAGCGAGTTAGCCACCGCCAGCCCGAGATCATTGTGGCAATGCACCGAAAATACCGCCTTGTCGGCGTTGGGCACGCGCTGAATGATCTGACCGATCATCTCGCCAAACTGATGAGGGATCGCATAGCCAACGGTATCGGGAATGTTGATAGTCCGCGCACCTGCGTCGATGGCGGCTTCAATAATACGGCACAAAAAATCCAGCTCCGAGCGACCGGCATCCTCACAGGAAAATTCCACGTCTGCGCATAGGTTACGGGCACGCTTGACCGCTCTGACTGCCTGCTCGACAACCTGATCAGGCTCCAGCCGCAGTTTGTGTTGCATATGAATCGGGCTTGTTGCGATAAACGTATGTATACGCCCACTATTCGCGCCCGCCAACGCTTCGGCAGCTCTATCGATATCTGCGTCCATAGCCCGCGACAGACTGCAGACAGTGCTGTCGCGGATCGTATCGGCAATCTGCTTTACGGCTGCAAAATCACCCGGGCTGGCAATGGCAAAACCTGCCTCGATAACATCCACACCAAGCTTTTCCAGGGCACGGGCGATGCGCAACTTTTCATCTTTGGTCATCGATGCGCCAGGGCTCTGTTCCCCATCACGCAATGTTGTGTCAAATATGATGACGCGATCATTGTTCATCGGCTGTTTCCTATGTGCTTGTTACCTGAGAGAGAGGTGCTCAGTCTGCTGCTCGTTGAGCACCTCTCTGCCAAAACTGTTGTTCATAGGCATACTATAACGCATAGGCTGCCCGGCTGGCTTCGCTGGCGGTGAACATGTTTGAAGAGCAAGGGTTCGCTTATAGCGACACAACACCACAACAACTGCCTGTTTTCAGCATCATTTCCTGGGGCTAAGCTGAGAGTACGAAATACAAAAACAACAGCCAAAGGTACCCTGCATATGTTCGATCGTCATTTCCAGGTATGGCCTGACCAGGTCCCTCATAAACTGGAGCTTCCCTCTACCAGCGTGTTCCATAACCTGACAGTTTCTGCCCTGCGTTATGGGGACCATCCTGCTATCCACTACTACGGTACCGATATTACTTACGCCCGCTTCTTGCAGGAGGCTGAAGCACTGGCCGGCCACCTGCGACAGGCTGGAGTAAAAAAGGGTGATCGTGTGCTGCTGTATATGCAGAACAGCCCGCAGTACATCATCGGTTTTTTCGCAATACTGCGCGCCAACGCAGTGGTAGTTCCTGTCAACCCGATGAACCGTAGCGCCGAGCTGGAATACCTGATCGCTGATACACAGGCTCCCGTAGCACTCTGTGCGCAGGAGCTACTGGAAAATATCGCCCCCCATCTTGGCGTCGGCCATCTGCGTGAGATCGTGGTAACAGCTTATTCGCAATACGTAACCGAGCCGACAAACCTAGATTTACCCGAGGCAGTTCGCGAGCCCCTTGCCCAGCACAACCTTTCCGGTGTTACACCATGGCAGGCGGCGTTGAGTGCCGGTGTTGCGCCAGGTGATTTGACCGTAGGCCCGGATGATCTATGTGTTATCCCCTACAGTTCCGGCACAACGGGTAACCCCAAGGGCTGTGCACATACCCACCACAGCGTGATGGCGACAGCAGTCTACGGAGCGGTATGGACCAACGCTCAACATGACATCGTACATTTGGTATCGGTGCCCATGTTTCATGTTACCGGCATGCAATCATGCATGAACAGCACACTCTATGCCGGTGGCACCCTTGTCGTCATGACCCGCTGGGATCGCAAGGTAGCTGCCCAGCTTATTCAACGCTGCAAGGTTAATACCTGGCGGAATATATCTACGATGGTTGTGGACATGCTCTCGGATCCGGAGATCGACCAGTACGATATAAGCTCTCTCACCAGTATTGGCGGAGGTGGCGCAGCCATGCCTGCTGCAGTTGCAGCCAAGCTCGCTAACAAAACCGGTCTGGTTTATATGGAAGGATATGGCCTGTCAGAAACCATGGCGCCCACCCACGTCAATCCACCCCAGGCAAGCAAGGCTCAATGCCTCGGTATACCTATCATCGGTGTTGACTCACGGGTCATCAATGTAGATACGCTGGAAGAGGTCGAGCCAGGCGTAACAGGTGAGATCATCATGCGTGGGGAACAGATTTTCCAGGGTTACTGGAACCGTCCTGATGCAACGGAGGAAGCATTCGTTGAGGTAGACGGGCACCGTTTCTTCCGTTCAGGCGATCTGGGCTACTACGACGAAGAGGGTTATTTCTTCCTGGTAGATCGCGTCAAACGCATGATTAATGCCTCAGGTTACAAGGTATGGCCTGCCGAGGTGGAATCATTGATGTACGCTCATCCGGCGATCCGTGAAGTCTGTATTGTATCGACCCCACATCCACGTCGCGGTGAAACGGTAAAAGCTTTCGTGGTGTTATCTGCCGGCAATGAAAAAACCACCGCCGAAGACATCATGACTTGGTGCCAGGAAAATATGGCGGCCTACAAGTGTCCGGTAGTAATCGAGTTCACCGATAGCATTCCGAAATCACCCACTGGCAAGATCATGTGGCGGCTATTGCAGGAAGAGGAATGGAAGGACACGCAGTAGCTGCAAGCTGCAAGCTGCAAGCTGCAAGCTGCAAGCGAATCAGTGTGGGGCGGGTGGCCGAGTAGCGGTCAAGAGTTTAGTGCCCTGACCGCCTTGGTCATTCCCGCACACAAGAGAATCCCGTCATTACCCCCCATCGTCATTCCCGCGCAGGCGGGAATCCATTTTGACGTTGAACTTGGGTGACTGTGTAACGGGCCTGGGTGCCTCCTGGAACCGACAATGGATCCCCGCATTCGCGAGGATGACGGTATCGTAGAGCACTGTGCCGAATGGTGGTGCTGCGTTACCCACACACCCAGTCATACCCGCGAAGGCGGGTATCCAAACGGACTTTGGCCTTGCTGCGGGGCATAAACCGGCCTTGGTGCTCCCAGCCAGACCCAATGGATCCCCGCGTTCGCGAGGATGACGAGGGTGCAGTGGGCCAGCGCGGAGGCGGGGTTGGGTTCAGCTTCAAGCTTCA
>NZ_BMFF01000010.1:0-76062 GCF_014637955.1 Halopseudomonas salina
CGATCGCCATGGAAGATGGTCTGCGCTTCGCGATTCGCGAAGGCGGCCGTACCGTTGGTGCCGGCGTGGTTGCCAAGATTATCGCCTGATAATCTGACGCCATAAGCAAAAGCCTCCGTTTAACGGGGGCTTTTGTATTTTGGTTGACACTGGGTGGGCGCATCAGTAGAATTGCGCCTCCCTTGGATGGGCCTACCCGACGTTTCGGGTAGCTCTGAAGAATTGAAGCTTGGAGTTTCTGGTCAAATGCAGAACCAACAGATTCGTATTCGGTTGAAGGCTTTTGACCACCGCCTGATAGATCAGTCAACCCAGGAAATCGTGGATACCGCGAAACGTACTGGGGCTCAGGTCCGTGGTCCAATTCCTTTGCCGACACGCAAAGAGCGTTTTACAGTGCTGGTTTCACCGCACGTCAATAAAGATGCCCGAGATCAGTACGAGATCCGCACCCATAAAAGGGTTTTGGATATCGTTCAGCCTACCGACAAGACTGTCGATGCGCTGATGAAGCTGGATCTGGCAGCTGGCGTTGAGGTTCAGATCAGCCTCGGCTGATAGTCCCATACGACGGGGGCTATAAGTCGTGTAACGCCCTGTAATGGGCGGCCATAGCGGGTAATAGCCCCGTGCACTCATGAGGTTTACAAGATGACTATTGGTTTAGTCGGCCGGAAATGCGGTATGACCCGCGTTTTCACTGAAGATGGTGTATCCATACCGGTTACGGTTGTAGAAGTAGAGCCTAACCGCGTCACCCAGGTTAAATCCCTCGACACTGACGGCTATCAAGCTGTTCAGGTGACCGTAGGCGAGCGTCGCGTTTCCCGCGTCAGCAAGCCGATGGCAGGGCACTTTGCCAAAGCCAACACCGCGGCTGGCCGTCGCGTCAGCGAATTCCGCTTTGAAGAAGGCGAGTTTGCTGCTGGCTCAGAAATTACCGTTAGCATTTTCGAAGCGGGTCAGTTCGTTGATGTTACTGGTCAGTCCAAAGGTAAGGGCTTCGCCGGTACTATCAAGCGCTGGAACTTCCGCGGGCAGGATGCTACTCACGGTAACTCCGTATCTCACCGCGTTCCTGGCTCTATCGGCCAGTGCCAGACTCCTGGTCGGGTATTCAAGGGCAAGAAGATGGCTGGTCACATGGGTGCTGAGCAAGTGACCGTGCAGACCCTTGAAGTTGTCCGCGTTGACGCCGAACGTAATCTGCTGCTGATCAGGGGCCCGGTCCCTGGTGCGCCAGGTAGCGACGTCATTGTCCGCCCGGCTGTCAAGGCCAAGGGTTAAGGGGGAGTTACCATGAATCTGAATGTAGCTGGTGCAAATGCGATCGAAGTTTCCGATCTGACTTTTGCCACCGAGTTTAATGAGACCCTCGTTCATCAGGCCGTTGTTGCATATATGGCTGGTGGTCGTCAGGGCACCAAGCAGCAGAAGACCCGTTCTGATGTGTCCGGTGGCGGCAAGAAGCCATGGCGTCAGAAGGGTACCGGTCGTGCCCGTGCTGGTACCATCCGTAGCCCAATCTGGCGCGGGGGCGGTACCACTTTTGCAGCACGTCCGCAGAACCATGAGCAGAAGCTGAACAGGAAGATGTACCGTGGCGCACTGCGCTCGATCCTGTCCGAGCTGATCCGCCTGGACCGTCTGGTAGTGGTTGAAGACTTCGCAATGGAAGCTCCCAAGACCAAGGCCCTGGTTGGCAAGCTCAAGGAGCTGAACCTGGACAACGTGTTGATCGTCACCGACAACCTCGACTCCAATCTGTACCTGGCTGCGCGCAATCTGCCGCACGTTGACGTACGGGACGTTCAGGGTTCGGATCCGGTCAGCCTTATCGCTTACGACAAGGTACTGATTACCGTACCCGCTGTTAAAAAGTTCGAGGAGATGCTGGGATGAACCAAGAGCGCATTTTCAAAGTACTGCTTGGCCCACATGTATCCGAGAAGGCTACCGTGTTGGCTGACAGCAAGAACCAGTTTGTGTTCAAGGTGGAAACCACCGCGACCAAACTGGAAATCAAAAAGGCTGTTGAGCAATTGTTCAGCGTCAAGGTGAAGACTGTTGCAACCTTGAACGTCAAGGGCAAGACCAAGCGAACCGTTCGCGGCCTGGGTAAGCGTAATGACTGGAAGAAGGCGTACGTCAGCCTGCAGCCTGGTCAGGACATCGATTTTGCCAGCGCTGATAAGTAAGGGGTAATTCATGGCACTAGTTAAATGTAAACCTACTTCCCCTGGCCGCCGCTTCGTTGTCAAGGTCGTAAATACTGATCTGCACAAGGGCGCTCCATTTGCTGCCCTGGTTGAGAAGCAAGGCAAGTCTGGTGGTCGTAACAACAATGGCCGTATCACCACGCGTCATCGCGGGGGCGGTCATAAGCAGCATTACCGTCTGGTCGATTTTCGTCGCAACAAGGATGGCATTCCGGCCACCGTTGAGCGTATTGAATACGATCCGAACCGTACTGCGCACATCGCTCTGCTGAAATATGCTGACGGCGAGCGTCGCTACATCATCGCACCCAAGGGTGTGAGTGCTGGCGATCAGGTTGTATCTGGTGCCGAGGCGCCGATCAAGCCGGGTAATTCCCTGCCGCTGCGCAATATTCCCGTTGGTAGCACGATCCACGCGATCGAGCTGAAGCCGGGTAAAGGCGCTCAGGTTGCCCGTAGTGCTGGCACATCTTCGCAGCTGGTTGCTCGTGATGGGGCCTATGTGACAATTCGCCTGCGTTCCGGCGAAATGCGCAAGGTGCTGGGCGAGTGTCGCGCCACCCTGGGCGAAGTGTCCAACGGTGAGCACAGCTTGCGCTCGCTGGGTAAGGCCGGTGCTACCCGCTGGCGTGGTATTCGACCGACTGTTCGTGGTGTTGCCATGAACCCGGTTGATCACCCGCATGGTGGTGGTGAAGGTCGTACATCAGGTGGTCGTCATCCGGTATCACCTTGGGGGTTCCCGACCAAGGGTGCCAAGACTCGGTCAAACAAGCGCACTGACAAGATGATTGTCCGTCGCCGCAGCAAGTAAGGAGATACGACTGTGCCGCGTTCTCTCAAGAAAGGTCCTTTTATCGATCTTCACCTGTTGAAGAAGATTGAAGTGGCAGTTGAAAAGAATGATCGCAAGCCAATCAAGACCTGGTCGCGTCGTTCCATGGTTCTGCCACAGATGGTCGGTCTGACCATTGCAGTACATAACGGTCGTCAGCATGTTCCGGTAATGGTTTCGGAAGATATGGTCGGTCACAAGTTAGGCGAATTTTCTGCAACGCGTACCTATCGTGGTCACGTAGCAGACAAGAAAGCCAAGCGCTAAGGGGTTAGAAAGATGGAAGTAGCCGCTACTCATAAAGGCGCCAGACTTTCTGCCCAGAAAGCGCGTTTGGTCGCCGACCAGATCCGCGGGAAGAAAGTGGATGAGGCCCTGAACCTGCTGAAGTTCAGCAACAAGAAGGCCGCTGAAGTCATCAAGAAGATTCTCGAGTCGGCTATTGCCAACGCGGAACACAATGATGGCGCAGACGTGGATGACCTGAAGGTGTCCACCGTGTTTGTCAACGAGGGTCGTTCATTGAAGCGCATCATGCCACGTGCCAAAGGCCGGGCTGATCGCATCGTTAAGCGGTCTTGTCATATCACGGTCAAGGTTGCTGACAAGTAGGAGTCGATCACATGGGTCAGAAAGTACATCCGATTGGCATACGCCTCGGTATTGTTAAACAGCACACTTCGGTGTGGTACGCAGAAGGTCGCACTTATGCGGACTATCTGTTCACGGATCTGAAGGTACGTGAGTACATTCAGAACAAACTGAAAGCTGCTTCGGTCAGCCGAGTTGAGATTCAGCGTCCGGCACAAACCGCCAAGATCACCATTCACACCGCCCGTCCGGGCATCGTGATTGGCAAGAAGGGTGAGGATGTCGAGAAGCTGCGTCAGGAATTGACCAAGCAAATGGGCGTGCCCGTGCATATCAACATCGAAGAGATCCGCAAGCCGGAGCTCGATGGTGCCCTGGTAGCACAAAGCGTTGCTCAGCAGCTGGAGCGTCGTGTGATGTTCCGCCGTGCGATGAAGCGTGCTGTACAGAACGCCATGCGCATTGGTGCCAAGGGTATCAAGATCCAGGTAGGTGGCCGCCTTGGCGGTGCCGAGATTGCCCGGACCGAATGGTACCGTGAAGGCCGCGTGCCGTTGCACACTCTGCGCGCCGACATCGACTACGCGACGGCTGAAGCCCACACCACATACGGTGTGATTGGCGTCAAGGTTTGGATTTTCAAAGGTGAGATCATTGGTGGTCAGCCTGAAGAAACCAAAGCTGCCGCTCCCAAGAAAAAAGCTGCTAAGTAAGGGGTACGCACATGTTACAACCCAAGCGTACGAAGTTCCGCAAGCAAATGACCGGCCACAACCGTGGCTTGGCTCTTCGCGGTAGTAAGGTGAGCTTTGGCGAATACGCCTTGAAAGCTGTTGGCCGGGGTCGTTTGACCGCTCGCCAGATTGAGGCCGCTCGTCGTGCCTTGACCCGTCATGTTAAGCGTGGCGGAAAAATCTGGATTCGCGTGTTCCCGGACAAGCCAATCTCCAAGAAGCCGTTGGAAGTTCGGATGGGTAAAGGTAAGGGTAATGTCGAGTACTGGGTAGCCCAGATCAAGCCTGGCAAAGTCCTGTATGAGATTGAAGGTGTTTCCGAAGAGCTGGCGCGCGAGGCGTTCGCCTTGGCCGCTGCCAAGCTGCCTCTCGCTACCACCTTTGTTAAGCGGACGGTGATGTGATGAACGCAACTGAACTTCGTGAAAAATCTGCCGAGCAGCTCAATGAGCAGCTGCTCACCCTGCTGCGTGACCAGTTCAATCTGCGCATGCAGAAGGCAACCGGTCAACTCGGTCAGAGCCACCTGCTGAAGCAGGCAAAGCGTGATATCGCTCGCGTCAAGACCGTGCTCAACCAGAAAGGTGGTAAGTGATCATGGCTGAGACCAAGACTACAAGTAGTGTTACCGGCCGTGTGGTCAGTGACAAGATGGACAAAACCATCACTGTGCTCATCGAGCGCCAGGTAAAGCATCCGCTGTACGGTAAGTACATGCGTCGTTCTACCAAGCTCCACGTGCATGATGAGAACAACGAATGCCGCATCGGCGATCTGGTCACCATTAAGGAAACCCGTCCCTTGGCTAAAACCAAGAGCTGGACCCTGGTACAGATCGACGAGCGCGCGGCGCAAGTTTAAAGCCCCGCGCGTTTTAGCGGAATTTTTAAGGGTCGGAGAAAGTTATGATTCAGACTCAATCCATGCTGGAAGTGGCTGACAACAGTGGTGCACGTCGCGTTATGTGTATCAAGGTTCTGGGCGGTTCTCACCGCCGCTACGCTGGCATTGGCGATATCATCAAGGTGACCGTGAAGGAAGCAATTCCCCGCGGCAAAGTAAAGAAAGGCCAGGTGCTTAACGCGGTCATCGTGCGTACCCGTCACGGCGTACGCCGTACGGACGGTTCGCTGATCCGTTTTGATGGCAACGCTGCCGTTCTGCTCAATAACAAGAATGAGCCGATCGGTACCCGCATCTTTGGGCCAGTGACCCGTGAACTGCGTAATGAGCAGTTCATGAAGATCGTATCCCTCGCGCCCGAAGTGCTGTAAGGAGCCCGGTCATGCAAAAGATTAAACGTGAAGACGACGTAATCGTCATCGCCGGCAAGGATAAAGGCAAGCGCGGCAAGGTCCTCAAGGTCCTGGCTGATCAACGACTGCTGATTTCCGGCGTCAACATTATCAAGCGGCACACCAAGCCAAATCCCATGGCTGGTTCGCAGGGCGGTATTGTTGAAAAGGAGGCGCCCATCCACGTCTCCAACGTGGCAATCTTCAACGGCGAGACCAGCAAGGCCGATCGTATCGGCTTCAAGGTCGAAGACGGTAAGAAGGTTCGTATTTTCAAGTCGACGCAAAAAGCCGTCGACGCTTGAGAATCTAGGTGCTTACCATGGCAAGATTGAAAGAAGTATATCGGACGACTCTCGTTCCCCAGCTCCAGGAAGAACTTGGACTGAAGAACGTGATGGAAGTACCGAAGCTCACCAAAATCACCCTGAACATGGGTCTTGGTGAAGCTGTCGGCGACAAGAAAATCATCGAGAACGCGATGGCTGATCTCGAGAAGATCACTGGCCGTAAAGGCATTGTGACCTATGCTCGCAAGTCGATCGCCGGTTTCAAGATTCGTGACGGCTGGCCCATCGGTATCAAGGTAACCTTGCGCCGTGAGCAGATGTACGAATTCCTGGATCGCCTGCTGTCGATTTCTCTGCCGCGCGTGCGTGACTTCCGTGGCCTGAACGCGAAATCGTTCGACGGTCGCGGCAACTACAGCATGGGCGTCAAGGAACAGATCATCTTCCCGGAGATCGATTACGACAAGATCGATGTTCTGCGTGGTCTGGACATTACCTTGACAACAACTGCCAGGACGGATGACGAAGGTCGCGCGCTGCTGCGTGCGTTCAAGTTCCCGTTCCGTAACTAGGAGTCAGGTAATGGCTAAAGTCAGCATGAAAAACCGTGAGCTCAAGCGTTCGCGCACGGTTGCCAAGTACGCCAAGAAGCGTGCTGAAATCAAGGCTGTCATCGGCAATATCAACGCGTCTGTTGAAGACCGTTGGAATGCCCAGGTGGCCCTGCAAAAACTGCCGCGCGATGCCAGCCCGGTTCGTCAGCGTAACCGCTGCCGCATCACTGGTCGCCCGCACGGTGTATATCGCAAGTTTGGCCTGAGCCGTATCAAGTTGCGTGAAGCAGCTATGCGCGGTGATGTCCCCGGTCTGGTCAAGGCCAGCTGGTAAACCAGACCTTAATTACTCAGTTTCAGGAGCACAAAGCCCATGAGTATGCAGGACCCGTTAGCAGATATGCTGACCCGCATCCGTAATGCCCAGATGGCTGAAAAGTCCAGCGTAAGCATGCCTGCGGCAAAGCTGAAGGTGGCTGTCGCCAAAGTATTGAAAGAAGAAGGCTATGTGGCCGGTTACGACGTACAGGGCGATACCAAGCCTGTGCTGTCCATCGAGCTCAAGTACTTCGAAGGCAGGCCGGTTATTGAAGATATCAAGCGCGTAAGCCGTCCCGGTCTGCGCCAGTACAAGTCCGTTGACCAGATTCCCAAGGTCAAGGGTGGATTGGGCGTGTCGATTGTCTCCACCAACAAAGGTGTTATGACTGATCGCGCTGCTCGCGCTGCCGGTGTCGGCGGTGAAGTGCTCTGTACCGTATTCTGATAGGGGGTTACGATGTCTCGCGTCGCTAAGGACCCTGTCAAATTGCCACAGGGTGTAGAAGTAAAGCTGAACGGTCAGGATATTTCCGTCAAGGGAGCCAAGGGCTCCATGGATCTGGTCCTGCACTCGACAGTCGAAGTTGTCCAGCAAGACGGCATGCTGCATTTTGCCGCTCGTGAAGGCAGCGTCAACATGGCCATGGCCGGTACCACGCGTGCGTTGGTGCAGAACATGGTTACCGGTGTCACCGATGGCTTCGAGCGCAAGCTCCAGCTGGTAGGTGTTGGTTATAAAGCACAGTCCAAGGGGCAGACTCTGTCCCTGGCGCTGGGTTATTCCCACCCTATCGAGTATCAGCTGCCCGAAGGTGTTTCTGCGGAAACTCCCAGCCAGACTGACATCATCATCAAAGGTATCGACAAGCAGCTGGTCGGCCAGGTAGCCGCGGAAATTCGTGATTTCCGTCGTCCCGAACCCTATAAGGGCAAGGGTGTACGCTACGCCGATGAGATCGTGCGTCGTAAAGAAGCCAAGAAGAAGTAGGGCATAGCAAATGAGCGATAAAAAAGTTATTCGTCTCCGTCGCGCTCGCCGTTCGCGTCTTAAGCAGCGCGAGCTGGAAGCCGTACGTCTGTGCGTGTACCGTTCTTCGCAGCACATGTACGCACAAGTGATCTCGGCTGATGGCGCCAAGGTTTTGGCCAGCGCTTCCACGCTGGACTCCGAGCTGCGCAGTGGTAGCACTGGCAACATCGAAGCCGCCAAGAAAGTCGGTCTGCTGGTTGCCGAGCGCGCCAAGGCCGCCGGTATAACTCAGGTCTCCTTCGACCGTTCCGGCTTCAAGTATCATGGCCGCGTGAAAGCGCTTGCCGACGCCGCTCGTGAAGGCGGGCTGGAATTCTAAGGGTAGAGCTATGGCTAATTTCGAGCAAAAGCGCGACGAAGGTTACATTGAGAAACTGGTTCAGGTAAACCGCGTTGCCAAGGTAGTAAAAGGTGGCCGTATCTTCGCTTTCACCGCTTTGACGGTGGTAGGTGACGGTAATGGTCGCGTGGGTTTCGGTCGTGGTAAGGCGCGTGAAGTGCCTGCCGCCATCCAGAAAGCCATGGAAGCCGCACGTCGTAACATGATCCAGGTGGACCTGAACGGTTCAACCCTGCAGTATCCGGTCAAGGCCGCGCATGGCGCCTCCAAGGTGTACATGCAGCCTGCTTCCGAAGGTACCGGTGTAATTGCCGGTGGTGCAATGCGCGCCGTCCTGGAAGCTGCTGGTGTGCATAACGTACTGGCCAAGTGTTACGGTTCCACCAATCCGGTCAACGTCGTTCAGGCCACTTACAAGGGCCTGAAGTCTATGCAGTCGCCTGAGTCGGTAGCGGCCAAGCGCGGCAAGACCGTTGAAGACATCGTGGGGTAAGCTGACATGGCTAATGCAACAATTAAAGTGACCCTGTTCAAAAGTGTCGTCGGTCGTCTGCCGAACCATAAGCTCTGCGTCAAGGGCTTGGGTCTGCGTCGGATCAACCACACTGTCGAGGTCGAAGATACTCCGGCCGTTCGTGGGATGATCAACAAGGTCTCCTACATGGTTCGGGTAGAGGGTTAAGACATGAAACTGAATGATCTGCGTTCCGCGCCGGGTGCACGCCGTAACAAGCTGCGCGTCGGCCGCGGTATTGGTAGTGGTCTGGGCAAGACAGCCGGCCGTGGTCACAAGGGTTTGAGCTCGCGTTCCGGTGGCACCGTTGCCCCCGGTTTCGAGGGTGGTCAGCAGCCTTTGCACCGCCGTCTGCCGAAGTTCGGCTTCACGTCCAAGATTGCCATGGTCACTGCGGAAATTCGTACCAGCGAGTTGAACAAGCTGGACGCTGACGTAATTGACCTTCAGGCGCTCAAGGATGCCAATATCATTGGCAACAAGTTTGTACGTGCCAAGATCGTCCTCTCCGGCGATGTGACCAAAGCGGTCAACATCAAGGGGCTGATGGCCACCAAAGGTGCGCGTGCAGCAATCGAAGCAGCTGGCGGCAAATTCGAGGAATAAATGGCTAAGCAAGGCGCTCTCTCAGGAATCAAACAAGGCGGCCTGACCGAACTTTGGACGCGACTGCGTTTTCTGTTCCTGGCAATCATTGTCTACCGCATCGGGGCGCATATCCCGGTTCCGGGTATAGATCCTGATCGTCTGGCCGAGCTGTTCAGACAGAATGAGGGTACCGTTCTTAGCCTGTTCAACATGTTCTCGGGTGGTGCATTGGAGCGGATGAGTATCTTTGCTCTGGGTATCATGCCGTACATCTCTGCGTCGATTATCATGCAGCTGATGACGGCGGTGAATCCCACCCTGGAGCAGTTGAAAAAGGAAGGTGAGTCCGGTCGGCGCAAGATAGCCCAGTACACGCGTTATCTGACGCTGGTTCTGGCGCTTGTGCAGGCGGTCGGGATGTCGGTAGGCCTCTCCAGTCAAGGCGTCGCGTTTGATACAGGGTTTGGCTTCTATTTCATAGCAGTCACCACCTTTGTGGCGGGCGCGATGTTCATGATGTGGCTGGGCGAACAGATCACCGAGCGGGGTATCGGCAACGGTATTTCCATGTTGATCTTCGCGGGTATCGTGGCTGGTCTGCCGAGCGCAATCGGGCAGTCCTTCGAGGCGGCGCGTCAGGGTGATATCAATATCTTCGCTCTGATTGCCATTGCCTTGTTGGCCATCGGTCTGGTGGCCTTCGTGGTCTTTGTTGAGCGCGGGCAGCGTCGGATTACCGTTAACTATGCCAAGCGTCAGCAAGGTCGCAAGGTGTTTGCTGCGCAAACCAGCCACCTGCCGCTGAAAGTGAACATGGCAGGTGTGATTCCGGCGATCTTTGCCAGTAGCATCCTGTTGTTCCCTGCGTCGCTGGGTACATGGTTCGGTCAGGGCGAAGGTATGGGTTGGTTGCAAAGCGTCTCCCAGGCACTCGCTCCAGGCCAGCCGTTGAATATCATTCTGTTTACCGCAGGAATTGTTTTCTTCTGCTTCTTCTATACAGCGTTGATGTTCAACCCCAAGGACGTGGCAGAAAACCTCAAGAAGTCAGGTGCGTTTATTCCTGGTATCAGGCCTGGTGAGCAGTCGGCGCGCTATATTGATGGCGTACTGACACGGCTGACCATGTTTGGTGCCATGTATATGGCAGCGGTTTGTTTGCTGCCCCAGTTCCTGGTGGTATCGGCCAATGTGCCCTTCTATCTGGGTGGGACCTCACTGTTGATCGTTGTAGTGGTTGTGATGGACTTCATGTCCCAAGTACAATCGCACCTCGTTTCTCAGCAGTACGAGTCTCTTATGAAGAAATCCAACCTGAAAGGCTATGGCGGCAGCGGTATGCTGCGCTGAGATGCCAGGTTCTAGGAGTCAGTTATGAAAGTTGGAGCATCGGTCAAGAAGCTTTGCCGTAACTGCAAGATCATCCGCCGCAATGGTAGCGTCCGTGTGATTTGTGCAGCTGAGCCCCGTCACAAACAGCGCCAGGGTTAATTTTTACCCTATCTGTTTGTCGACTACGTCTCAGGATAACCGCCACTCGGCCAGATAACTGGTCGGGTGGTTGATTTTTATTTATGTTAGCGCTACCCTACTGCACCCTTTTTCTCACAACCTATGTTGTTTTGGTTGAGTAGAGTAGCTGTCAGACGGAGTAAATTTGGATGGCCCGTATTGCAGGCGTCAACATCCCGGATAACAAACATACTGTTATCTCATTGACCTATATCTTTGGTATCGGTCAAACCAAGGCACAGAAAATCTGTGCGGCCACTGGCATTGCGCCCAGTGCAAAAATCAAGGATCTAAGCGAGGAGCAGGTTGATCTGCTGCGCACCGAGGTGGGCAAGAACAACACTGAAGGTGACCTGCGTCGTGCGATCAACATGAACGTCAAGCGTCTCATGGATCTCGGTTGTTATCGTGGTCTGCGTCACCGTAAGGGCCTTCCGGTCCGCGGTCAGCGCACCAAGACTAACGCCCGTACCCGTAAGGGTCCGCGCAAGCCGATCCGTAAGTAAACGCGAAGGAATATACAGATATGGCTAAGCCTGCTGCTCGTGTACGTAAGAAAGTAAAAAAGACGGTGGTTGATGGGATCGCCCACATCCACGCGTCTTTCAACAACACCATCATTACCATTACCGACCGTCAGGGCAACGCTCTGAGCTGGGCGACTTCTGGTGGTTCCGGTTTCCGTGGTTCGCGTAAAAGCACCCCCTTTGCTGCCCAGGTTGCAGCTGAGCGTGCTGGTCAGGCTGCTCTGGAATACGGTCTGAAAAACCTAGACGTTAACGTGAAGGGCCCAGGCCCGGGTCGTGAGTCGGCTGTTCGTGCTCTGAACTCTTGTGGCTACAAGATCAGCGGCATCACCGATGTCACCCCCATCCCACATAACGGCTGTCGCCCGCCTAAAAAGCGCCGCGTGTAACCAGGAGACGGAAATGGCTAGATATATTGGTCCCAAGTGTAAACTGTCTCGTCGCGAAGGCACTGACCTGTTCTTGAAGAGCGGCGCCCGTGCTATCGAATCCAAGTGCAAGCTGGACAGCCCTCCAGGTGTGCATGGTCAGCGTCGTGGTCGTCTCTCCGAGTACGGCACCCAGCTGCGCGAGAAACAGAAAGTTCGTCGTATCTACGGCATCCTCGAGCGTCAGTTCAGCAACTATTACAAGGAAGCTGCCCGTCTCAAGGGCCCGACCGGTGATAACCTGCTGCAACTGCTCGAGCGTCGCCTGGATAACGTTGTATATCGTATGGGGTTCGGTTCGACTCGTGCAGAAGCGCGTCAACTGGTCTCGCACAAGGCAATCAGCGTCAATGGCAAAACCGTTAACATCGCTTCGTTCCTGGTGTCCCCAGGCGACGTGGTTGCTGTTCGCGAAAAGGCCAAGAACCAGTTGCGTATCGGCGGTTCTCTGGAGCTCGCAGCGCAGCGCGGCCAATCCGAGTGGTTGGAAGTAGATGCAGCGAAGAAGGAAGGTGTCTTTAAAAGCCTGCCCTCACGGAGTGATCTGTACGCCGACATCAACGAGAACTTGATCGTCGAGCTTTACTCCAAGTAAGCGTCAGACAGCAAAAGGTGCCCCCATGCAGAGTTCGGTTACCGAGTTTCTAACACCACGTCATATTGACGTACAGGAAACCTCGCCCACGCGTGCCAAGATTACTCTTGAGCCGCTTGAGCGTGGTTTCGGCCATACCCTGGGCAATGCGCTTCGTCGTATTCTGCTCTCCTCCATGCCCGGTTGTGCCGTGGTAGAGGCGGAAATCGACGGCGTTTTGCATGAGTACAGCGCCATCGAAGGCGTTCAGGAAGATGTCATCGAGATCCTGCTGAACCTGAAAGGTCTGGCAGTCAAGATGCACGGCCGTGATCATGTGACCCTGACCCTGTCCAAAAAAGGACCGGGTCAGGTGACCGCAGCTGATATTCAGCTGGATCACGATGTCGAAATCATCAACCCAGACCACCTGATTGCTACCTTGTCCGACAATGGTTCGCTGAATCTTAAACTGACCGTGGCCCGTGGCCGTGGTTACGAGCCAGCTGACGCACGTCAGACTGACGATGATGAAAGCCGTTCTATCGGCCGGTTGCAGCTTGACGCCACATATACCCCGGTTCGCCGTGTGGCCTATGTTGTTGAAAGCGCCCGTGTCGAGCAGCGCACCAACCTGGACAAGCTGGTTATTGACCTGGAAACCAACGGAACGCTGGATGCTGAAGAAGCTATCCGCCGTGCTGCGACCATCCTGCAACAGCAGCTGGCCGCCTTCGTTGACCTGAAAGGTGAGAACGAGCCCGTTGTTGAGCAGCAGGAAGACGAGATTGATCCGATTCTGCTGCGTCCGGTTGATGACCTTGAGCTGACTGTACGTTCAGCCAACTGTCTGAAAGCCGAAAATATCTACTATATTGGCGATCTGATCCAGCGTACCGAAGTGGAACTGCTGAAGACCCCGAACCTGGGCAAGAAGTCCCTGACCGAGATCAAGGATGTTCTGGCCTCGCGTGGTCTGTCACTGGGTATGCGTCTGGACAACTGGCCGCCTGCAAGCTTGAAGAAGGACGACAAGGTTTCGGCCTGATCGTCCTGACACCGAGGAATTGAGAGATGCGTCATCGTAAAAGTGGTCGTCACCTGAGTCGGACCAGCTCGCACCGTAATGCCATGTTCCAGAACATGGCGGTGTCGCTGTTCGAAAACGAACTGATCAAGACTACTCTGCCCAAGGCCAAGGAATTGCGCCGTGTTGCAGAGCCGCTGATCACCCTGGCGAAAGAAGATACTGTCGCCAATCGCCGTCTGGCATTTGACCGCACTCGCAGCAAAGAAGCTGTTGGTAAGCTGTTCAATGACCTGGGCAAGCGTTATGCCGAACGTCCCGGCGGTTATGTGCGTATTCTCAAGTGCGGTTTCCGCGCTGGTGATTCTGCGCCCATGGCTTACGTCGAGCTGGTCGATCGCCCTGACCTGGCTGCTGCCAGCGAAGAGTAATAGCCAAGCGCTAGAAAAAACCGGACCTTGTGTCCGGTTTTTTTGTGGCTGGTATTTGGGTATTCGGAGTCTTGTGTATTCAGAGAGATCGAACAGTTGGACTTGAGTTTGGTGCTAGCTGCGGAACCGTTAGCCCTTCCCATGACACGCTACAAGCCGTCCCTGGGGCTCGTCGTCGCACGTCCCTGTGCTCCGACGGTCATGGGAAGGGCTGACGGTCCCTCAGCAATCGAGCTTCCCGCAAGCCGCAACTTAAAGCCTCTTCGAGAGTAAGCGGTTTTTCCCAGGCTCAGCTATCCCGCTTCAGCAGCGGCCCAAGGAAGCTACCGGTATGCGAGTGCGCCATTGCAGCCACCTGCTCCGGTGTTCCCGTCGCAATGATCTTGCCACCACGTGAGCCCCCCTCTGGTCCCAGATCGACGATCCAGTCTGCAGTCTTGATCACATCCAGATTGTGTTCGATCACCACCAGGGTATTGCCGTGATCGCGTAGGCGGTGCAGCACGTCCAGCAGTTGCTGAATGTCGGCAAAGTGCAGGCCGGTTGTCGGCTCGTCGAGGATATACAGGGTTTTGCCGGTATCACGCTTGGACAGCTCGCGGGCGAGCTTCACCCGCTGTGCTTCACCACCGGACAACGTGGTAGCGGACTGGCCCAGGCGAATGTAGGACAGGCCCACGTCAATCAAGGTCTGTAGCTTGCGGGCCAGGGCCGGGACGGCCTCGAAGAACTCGCGGGCTTCCTCGATGGTGAACTCCAGTACTTCATGGATGTTCTTGCCCTTGTATTTGATCTCCAGCGTCTCGCGGTTGTAGCGCTTGCTCTTGCACACATCGCAGGGCACGTAGATGTCCGGCAGAAAGTGCATTTCCACTTTGATCAGGCCGTCGCCCTGACAGGCTTCGCAGCGACCGCCCTTGACGTTGAACGAGAACCGGCCGGCCTTGTAGCCACGCGAGCGGGCTTCCTGGGTGCCGGCGAACAGCTCGCGGATAGGGGTGAACAGGCCGGTGTAGGTAGCCGGGTTGGAGCGGGGAGTTCGGCCGATCGGGCTCTGGTCGATATCCACTACCTTGTCCAGATGCTCCATCCCGTGGAAACTGTCGTAGGGCGCAGCCTCCAGGGTGGTGGCGCCATTGAGTTCGGTGGCGGTGATCGGGTGCAAGGTGTTGTTGATCAGGGTGGATTTGCCTGATCCTGATACGCCGGTGACACAGGTCATCAGGCCAGTCGGGATTTCCAGGGTAACGTTCTGCAGGTTGTTCCCGCGAGCGCCCTTGAGCTGCAACCAGCCGTCTTTTTTCGGTACATGTCGTTTTGCTGGAACGGGGATCTTCACCTTGCCAGACAGGTATTGTCCGGTGAGCGAATTGGGATTGTCCATGACCTCTTGGGGTGTGCCCTGGGCAACGATCTGGCCGCCGTGCACGCCGGCACCTGGGCCGATATCAACTACGTAGTCGGATTGGCGGATGGCGTCTTCGTCATGCTCTACGACGATTACCGTGTTACCGATATCGCGTAGATGCACGAGGGTGGAAAGCAGGCGCTCGTTGTCCCGTTGGTGCAGGCCGATGGAGGGCTCATCGAGAATGTACATGACGCCCACCAGTCCAGCGCCGATTTGGCTGGCCAAGCGAATACGCTGCGCTTCGCCACCGGAAAGTGTGTCGGCGCTACGATCCAGTGATAGGTAATCCAGGCCGACGTTGACCAGAAACATCAGGCGCGCGCGAATTTCCTTGAGGATCTTCTCGGCAATTTCACCGCGGCTGCCGTCAAGGCTGAGCTGACCGAAATACTCCGCTGCTTCTCCAACCGGCAGGGTCGTAACGCCCGGCAGGTTGCGTCCGTCGATGAACACATGCCTTGCCTCGCGACGCAGGCGCGCGCCGTGGCAGGCGGGGCAGGGCTGGGTGCTCAGGTACTTGGCCAGTTCTTCGCGTACGCTCTGGGACTCGGTCTCGCGGTAGCGACGCTCCAGGTTGGGGACGATACCTTCGAACGGGTGTTCGCGTTTGACTATATCGCCACGGTCATTCAGATAACGAAAGGAAACCTTGTCGGTGCCGGTGCCGTGCAGCACCAGTTTCTGGTGTTTTTCGCCGAGTTTGCCGAAGGGCTCCTCCAGTGATATGCCGAAGTGTTCCGCCAGGGAGCTGAGCATCTGGAAATAATAAACGTTGCGTCTGTCCCAACCGCGTATGGCGCCTTCGGCAAGGGTCAGTTCGCTGTTAACCAGTCGCTTGGCATCAAAGAACTGTTTCACCCCCAGGCCATCGCAGGTCGGGCAGGCGCCGGCGGGGTTGTTGAAAGAGAACAGGCGGGGCTCCAGTTCGCTGATGGAGTGTCCGCATTTAGGGCAGGCGAACTTGGCGCTAAAGGTGGTTTCCTGTCCTTCCTCGCCGTCCATTGGCGCGATGATGGCGATGCCGTCGGCCAGGTTCAAACAGGTCTCGAACGACTCGGCCAGGCGTAGCTGAAGATCTTCGCGGACTTTAAAACGGTCTACGACGACTTCGATGGTGTGCTTGCGGTTTTTCTCCAGCGCAGGTGCTTCATCCAGATCGTGGACGCGGCCGTTGATGCGCGCGCGAACAAATCCCTGTGCCCGAAGCTCGTCCAGTAAGGCCAGGTGCTCGCCCTTGCGTTCGCGCATAACCGGCGCGAGGAGCATCAATTTGGCGCCCTCAGGCATGGCCAGAACCTGATCGACCATCTGGCTGACAGTCTGTGCCGCCAACGGGAGGTCGTGGTCCGGACACCGAGGCTCACCGACGCGGGCAAACAGCAGGCGCAGGTAATCGTATATCTCGGTAATGGTGCCCACAGTTGAGCGTGGGTTGTGTGACGTTGATTTCTGTTCGATGGAAATGGCCGGCGAAAGCCCCTCGATGTGATCGACATCGGGTTTTTCCATCATCGACAGAAACTGACGAGCGTAGGCCGAGAGGGATTCAACGTAACGTCGCTGACCCTCGGCATACAGCGTGTCAAACGCGAGTGAAGACTTGCCCGAGCCCGATAGCCCGGTGATGACGATCAACTTGTCACGCGGCAGATCAAGGTCAATGTTCTTCAGGTTGTGGGTGCGTGCCCCACGAATCAGGATGGTATCCACAGTACATTTCCCCAACGACCAGCAAAGCCGGACAGTATACGTGCTCGGGGCTCTGAGCGGCAAAAACCCGGGGGGAAGTTCAGGTGCCGGCGGGGTGCTTTTGCAACTTCACGTGTCCATTACCGCAGGTAACCGACGCGCTGCCGTCCAGGGGTAAGCGTGATAGAATCCGGCCCCTTCATTTCAACCGTTTCATATAACAGGAATATCAATGCATCAGTCCGATCGCATGTCATCCAGCGAGCAGCGCGCAGCGAGTTCGCTGGCAGCCGTTTTTGCGTTTCGGATGCTCGGTCTGTTCATGGTTCTGCCTGTTTTGGCTACCTATGGCGGCAGCCTGGCGGGAGCGACGCCTTTGCTGATCGGTGTAGCGATTGGCGCATATGGCTTAACTCAAGCATTTTTACAAATCCCGTTCGGAATGCTGTCTGATCGTATCGGGCGCAAACCGGTTATTGTCGGGGGCCTGATCCTATTTGCCCTGGGCGGCTTGCTCGCAGCCCAGGCTGACAGTATGCAGGGCATCATTCTTGGCCGCATTGTGCAGGGTGCGGGCGCCATTGCCGCTGCTGTCATGGCGATGGTGGCGGATCTGACCAGGGAACAGCATCGCACCAAGGCAATGGCGATGATAGGCATGAGCATAGGCGTGTCCTTTGCTCTGGCAATGGTCGCAGGGCCGTTAATTGCCGCACGGACTGGCCTGGAAGGTGTCTTTTACGCAACGGTGATTCTTGCACTGATCGGTATTGTACTGGTTATCTGGGTCGTACCGCCGGTTGCGCGCGCCGAGAGACACCGGGATGCGGGTGTGATTGCGGCCAGCTTCTGGCCCAGTCTGCGTAACCCGGAGTTACTGCGGCTGAACTACGGCATCGCGATGTTGCACGCGATTCTGATGGCCAGCTTTGTTGCTATTCCCCTGGCCTTGCAGGAGAACGCAGGACTGCCCCGTGACGATCATTGGTGGGTGTATTTCTGCGCGCTGCTGGTTTCATTTTTTGCAATGGTACCCTTTATCATTTTTGCCGAGCGTAAACGCCAGGTCAAAGCTGTGGTGCTTGGTGCGATCACTTTGCTTGTGCTGGTCCAGCCGTTGCTCTGGCTCAGTGCCAATTCGTTGCCGTGGCTGGTAACGGCCATCGTTCTGTTCTTTATCGGATTCAATCTTCTGGAAGCCACGTTACCTTCGCTGTTAAGCAAAATTGCGCCGGCAGGCGGCAAGGGAACGGCAATGGGAATCTATTCCACCAGCCAGTTCCTTGGCGCTGCGCTGGGCGGGGTACTCGGCGGTGCCGTATTCGGTGCTTATGGGCTGGGAGGGGTATTTGCCTGCTGCGCCGCCCTCGGACTGTCCTGGTTGCTGATTGGTGTTAAGATGCGCCAACCAGCCTACGTGTCCAGTTTTCGTCTGCCGTTGCCCCATGAGCTTGTTCGGGATGAGGCGTTGCTCCGGCGCATTCTTGCCGTACCGGGTGTTACGGAGGCGGTCATCGTGGCTGAAGAAGCAGCCGCTTATATCAAAGTCGATACGCAGGTGCTGGATCGTCAGGGGCTCGAACACGCGGTAGCCGCAGCGTGTAACCCGGACCCGGTATCGCCAGCCAGCATCACGCCGCACACAGGAGATTGAGAAATGGCCAGAGGCGTCAACAAGGTAATTCTAATTGGTAACGTCGGGGGCGATCCCGAAGTACGTTATCTGCCCAATGGTAACGCCGTTGCCAACATTACCCTCGCTACCAGCGATAGCTGGAAGGACAAGCAAACCGGTCAGCAGCAGGAACGCACCGAGTGGCACCGAGTGGTGTTTTTTGGTCGTATCGCCGAGGTTGTGGGTGAGTATGTACGCAAGGGCTCGAAGATGTATATCGAAGGCCGTTTGCAGACCCGCGAGTGGGAAAAGGACGGTGTGAAGCGCTATACCACCGAAATCGTTGTGGATATAGGCGGCCAGATGCAGTTGCTCGATGGCAAGCCCCAGGGCGGCGAGCAGGGTATGGCGCCACGTCCGCAGCAGCAGCGTCCGGCCCAACAGCCAGCCCAGAGACCGGCTCAACAGGCGCCGCAGCAATCCGCTCCGCAGCAGCCCGCGCCCGACTATGACAGCTTCGACGACGATATCCCGTTCTAGGTCATACCTTAGACTTGAATATAAAGTGCTAACCAGAGGCCCCCGACATTCGGGGGCTTCGTGGTTCTGGGTCAGATTGGCTCTTGCTCGTCGGCAGGTACACTGTGCTAACGTACTGCGCTTGCAGGCCGGCAGCCTCTGCTATCGGCGAACTGGACAGAGTATTTCCGGTTTGCTGTATGTGGCCAGAAAGACACTTTGTGAAGATTGACGATGACTGAAATCTATTTTGTACGCCATGGCCAGGCCTCCTTTGGCTCCAGTAACTATGATCAGCTCTCGGAAAAGGGCCATCAACAGGCCAGACTGCTGGGAACATATTTTCAGCAACGCGGTATGCATTTTGACCACGTGCTGATGGGCGACATGGTACGGCACCGGGAAACGGCTCAGGGTATTGCGCAGTCACTGCAACTTGACGAGTCTGCCTTTGAGATCTTCAGGGAGCTTAACGAGTTTGATTTTCATGCCATCCTGGCTGCTTACACCGCTCAGTTTCCTGATCAGGCGCTGCCTGATAAACCTGCTGTGGCTGATTTCTTCAAAAGGCTGCGGCAAGGCATCATGCTCTGGTCGCGCGGCGAGCTTGAGGGCGATTTGCCAGAAACCTGGACTGACTTTTCAGTGCGTGTTGAGCGCGTGAAGATGGACATCATGGCCCGCTGTACCGGCAAGCGAGTGCTTGCAGTCAGTTCGGGCGGCGCCATCGCAATGCTGGTCAGTCAGTTGCTCAGAGCTCCCAGTGAAACCATGATCGAGCTGAATTTGCAGACGCGTAATACAGCACTGATTCATTGCGTTTTCAACCAGCGCAACATGCGTCTGAGCAGCTTCAACAGTGTGCCTCATCTGGATGATCCGGCGCATCAGGCGCTGATAACTTACGCCTGATGCGCCCTTGCGGTAATCCAGGCGCGCGGTGAGGCCTCGGGGGCCTCATATAGCATTCAGAAAACAGGGTACAACCATGCGGATGCGCATATTATTGCTGGAAGGGGACTCTTCACTGGGCCAGGCCCTGGTGCGCCTGGCAACTCAGGAAGGAATCGATATCCGGTCTGTGGACCGGCCGCGAGCGGGCTGGAAAAGCGATCAGTTGCTTGATTGGTTTGATCAGTACCAGGCGGATGCGGTAGTCAATCTAGCCTACTTTCATGAGCAGTTTCAGCTTGGAATGGATGATCCGCTGCAACTGACTGCACTGGATGAGTTCAATCGCAATCTCGTTGCACTATGTGCGAAAGATAATCGGTTGTTGGTCCAGCCATCGAGTGCGCGCGTGTTTGACGGCCTCAAGGCGACGCCTTACACGGAGAAAGACGAACGGTTGCCCGGGGACGGGTTGGGGCTGGTGCAAGGTGAGCTGGAGAAGCTGCTTGCCACGCATTGTTCCCGTTATGCGGTGTTGCGGTTCAGTTGGTTGCTCGATGCTTCGGCTGACGGCCAGCTCGCCAAGTTGCTTGAGCAATTACGAGGGCAGGATCCGGTCCTGCTGGCGGAAGAGTGGCGCGGTAACCCCACGCCGGTAGACGATGCCGCCCGTGTGTTGTTGGCCGTGCTCAAGCAGCTCGACTGCGAAGCGCCATTGCATGGCGTCTACCATTACGGCAGCACCGAGCCGTCAAGCTGGATCAGTTTTGCGAAAAGTCTCGCCCAGGAACTGATGGCGAACAACAGGCTGGATCGCGATCCGGTTATCCGCTCCATCCCCTTCGACAAGCAGACCGAAACGGGCTGGGAACCCCAGAACGCGGTCCTGACCAGCCGCCGTATCCTGATGGCGTTTGGCGTCAAGCCGCGGCCCTGGCGTGCGCAGCTGGGGCAACTACTGGACAGCATCGATACTCCGCAATAAAAAACGGCCGCATAGCGGCCGTTTTTTTGCTCTGTCTGTCAGATCAGAACTTGTAGCCAATGCTGGCCATGTAAACCATCGGATCAATTTCCACATCAACCTTGCTGGGTATGCCCGCAGTGCGGAAGTTGGCTGTGGTGTCGATGTCGGCGTACCAGACTGCGGCATTCAGATAAACCTGCTCAGTCAACTTATAGTCCATGCCTGCTTCCAGGGCGTAACCCCAAGAATCATCGAGATCCAGACTGGAAAAGCCCGCGCCCTCTGCGTTGCTGGACAGGTCTTCGCTGAAGAACATGGTGTAGTTCAGACCAGCACCAACATAGGGCTGCCAGGCGGAGCTTTTAGCCATTGGGAAATATTGCAGGGTTACTGTCGGTGGCAGGTGCTTGATGCTGGCAAAGCGGCCTGCGCCCTTGAGTTCGATGTCGTGGCTGAACGGCGTGGCCGCAAGCAGGCCGATACCAATATTGTCGGTCAGCATAAAGGTGCCGGTAATGCCGAGCTGGGTGTTGCTATCAACGCCGACTTCCAGGCCGGTGTTGGCGCCGCCAACGAATACATTACTGCTGCTTTCCTGAGGGTCAACAACCGCGGCGCCAACGCGCACGATGACATCACCTGCCTCATGAGCCTGAGCCACAGATGCGGCCAGCAGTGCGGGGGCGAGCAGGAGGCCGGCGGCCAGTTGAATAGTGAAACGTGACATGATGAATCTCCCTTGCGTTTGGTATGGCGAGACTTTAGGCGTTGTCAGACAGACAGATATTGATCTGGAGCAAAGTTCTTTCGGTCTATCCTCATTCCTTGAAGCTTGCAGACCAGGCCTTGAATAATTGAGCTGTTCAAATGATAATGCTTCTCTTTTAATAGCCCGCCAGCGGGTGAAACATTTCCGGAGAGTCTGGATGAGAGCGGTTTTATGGGTATTCCTCGTCTTGCCGATGATAGCGGTGGGGCAGGACACGACGGAGCAGGCCCTGGAGCAGAGTCAGGCCCTGGTGCGCGAAGCGCGGGACTCGCAGCAACGCATCGATCAGCTTGATGACGCTACCCGACAGGCGCTGGAGCGGTATCGACAAGCCATCGAGCAGCGTGAGCAGCTGGTTGATTACAACGCGCGTCTGGCCGAAATGGTCGGCGCCCAGAACGAAGAGCTCGAGGCTCTGGAGAGCCAGTTGGCGAGTATCGAGGATACCCAGCGCGAGCTGTTGCCTCTGATGCAGCGCATGTACGACTCCTTGCAACGTTTCGTAGCCCTGGATCTGCCGTTTTTGTCTGAGGAGCGGGCAGATCGTCTGGCGCTGCTGAATGAGCTGCTCAAAACCGCCAATGTCAGTGTGGCTGAAAAGTATCGCCGATTGATCGAGGCATACCAGATTGAAAGTGACTATGGCCGCACGCTTGAGGCCTGGAGGGGCACTCTTGGCGAGAATGAGCAGGTCAAGGTAGTCAATTTTCTGCGCCTGGGGCGGGTCATGCTCTTCTATCAAAGTCTGGATGGCCGCGAGCAGGGCTACTGGGATGCTCAAGTCAGCACCTGGAAGCCACTCCCGGACGAATATCGCCGTACGCTTGAGCAGGGCTTGAATATCGCTCGCCAACAACAGACCCCGGTCATGTTACGTCTGCCGTTACCACCGGTAACCGAGCTGGAGGGCGGTCTATGAAACGTTTTCTGATGCTTGCCGTTCTACTGTTGCCGGCCATGGTCTCTGCCCAGCCGGCCGACCTGGATGCGCTTCTGCGCGATATACAACAGGTGCGCAGCAACGAGCAGGCAGCCATGCGTGAGCGGGAATCACGCTTCATTGCCGAGCGCGATCAGCAACAGCGCCGCTTGCGCGAGGCAGAAGCGGCACTGGCTGAAGTGCAGGCCGAATCCGATCGGTTGGAGGCTGAGTTTGGCCTGCATGAAAAGGCCCTCAAGGAGGGTGAGGCGGAGCTGGCGCAGCGTAGCGGCAACCTGGGAGAACTGTTTGGTGTGGTTCGTCAGGCGGCTGGAGATACACGTAGTCAGTGGCAGGACTCGCTACTCAACATGCAGTTTCCGGATCGCATCGCCATGCTTGATCAGTTGGCCGAGAGTCGCCGCATTCCCACAGTAGAAACGCTGGAGGCCTTCTGGTTCATGTTGCAGCAGGATATGACGGCCAGCAGCAAGGTCAGTCGTTTCGTTGCTCCGGTAGTCGGCGAGGATGGTCAACAGCGTGAATTGCCGGTAGTGCGAGTGGGGCCGTTTACCGCTCTACAGGGAAAGGATTACCTGCTTTATCAGCCCGATGCCGAACGCCTGCTGGTTGCCGGACGGCAGCCTGAGGGTCGGAGTCCGGTCAACGATTTTATCGAGCCGCGGGAGGGTCTGGCTGATCTGAGGGTCGACCCAACTCGGGGGAATGTGCTGCAGCAGTTGCAACAGACGCCCTCGCTGGGCGAGCGCGTCCATCAGGGAGGGGTGGTTGGTTATGTGATTCTAGCCTTGGGTGTGCTCGGCTTGCTGCTGGCGCTCTGGCGCCTGGCGTGGCTGCAGCGCACCAGCCTGCGGGTTGATCGGCAGGTGAAGGATCTGGACAACCTCAAACGCGACAACCCTCTGGGCCGGGTGCTCGGAGTTATTGGCAGCCGGCCTCGGCTGGAACAGCTCGATACTCTGGAGCTGAAACTCGACGAGGCTATTCTCAAGGAGACGCCCTCGCTTGAGCGTTGGCAGGGCCTGATCAAGCTGCTCGCAGCAGTAGCTCCCTTGCTGGGCTTGCTGGGCACGGTTACCGGGATGATCGCCACCTTTCAGGCAATCACCCTGTTCGGTACCGGAGACCCAAAGCTGATGGCTGGGGGCATATCCCAGGCGTTGGTGACCACCGTACTCGGCCTGGTGGTGGCTATCCCGTTGTTGTTCATGCATGGCCTGGTGGCCGCGCGCAGCAAGGCGCTGATCCAGTTGCTGGAGCAACAGAGTGCCGGCCTGATCGCGCTGCATCTGGGCGGTGAGGAGAAAGAGAATGCCTGAAGGGCTCTGGCAGCTCCGGGACTTTCTCGATAGTGGTGGATGGGTGCTCTGGAGCATCCTTGGCGTCACCATTGTGTTGTGGACGTTGATGCTGGAACGGTTGTGGTTTCTTGCTCGGGTATTTCCACATGAGGCGCACCAGCTGCAGCAGGGCTGGATAGCCCGTGGCGACCGCAGCAGCACTGCAGCGCGATTTATACGTGCGGCCTGGTTGTCCCGCGCGCAGATTCGTCTGCAGCGGTATTTACCCATGGTGCGCGTATTGATTGCCCTGTGTCCGCTACTAGGCTTGTTGGGTACCGTCAGCGGCATGGTGCAGGTATTTGATGTCATGGCGCTGAGCGGTAACGGTAACCCCCGGGCAATGGCCGCCGGGGTCTCCCGCGCCACAGTACCCACCATGGCCGGGATGGTGGTCGCCATCAGCGGATTATTTTGTCTGGCGCGGCTTGATCAACAGGCCCGCCGGGCGCTGCAGCGGCTCAATGACCGACTGCGATTTGAATAGGATCGACTAGATGCGCATGCGCAGACACCACGCAGGTAGCGATGAAGAAGCCGGTATCGATATGACGCCGATGCTCGACATCGTTTTTATCATGCTGATTTTCTTTATTGTCACCAGCTCCTTTATCAAGGAGTCGGGAATCACTGTGCAGAGCCCCTCGGCGGACTCTGCCGCAGAGCAGCCCAAGGGCAATATTCTGATCGCCGTCAGTCCGGATGGTGAAATCTGGATCGACCAGCAGCAGGTTGATGTGCGAGCGGTGCGTGCAGCGGTTGAGCGTATGCTGGTAGATCAGCCTGACAGCACCGTGGTGGTCCAGGCCGACCGGGATTCGCGCAGCGGGCTGGTCATTCAGGTAATGGACCAGGTCCGTCTGGCCGGCGTGCAGGATGTGGCGCTCGCGGCAACTGCTGCGGCGCCCGGGGGACGCTGATGCGGCTGCTGCTGAGCTTTGCCGGAGCCTTGCTGGTCGCCCTGGTGCTGTTTGCATTGATGGTGATCCTGGTCATGCCGCCGCGTGACGACACTCTGGCGGAGGAAGAGCTCGCGCGGGTGAGCTTTGTGCGCGCGGTAGGCGATACGACCAGCGAAAGCCGGCAAAGGCAGCAGCGTGAGGCGCCCGAACGGCCCCAGCCACCTGAGCCGGTTCCCCAAGCTCAACCGATAACCGCGCAACCTCAGCCTGCACCGGAGGTGAGGCTGGACATCACTATTCCTAGCCTGCCGACTTCGATTCAGCTCAGCAGCGCGCCCACGCTGGCAGGGCTCAGTGCCGCGCAAGTGGCGCCCGCACCGAGTCCGACAGCGGATGCAGCGCCAGCACCCGCAGCAGCTGCCGCGCCCTCCCTGTCGGAAGAAGTTACTCCGCTGGTCGATATACCCCCAAACTATCCAAGGCGGGCGGTCGCCGCGGGCATCGAGGGACAGGTAAAGCTGGCATTCACAATCACGGCGGAAGGTCGGGTGGAGAATTTGCGGGTAACTGACGCCAGTCCTGCGGGGGTGTTCGAGCGTGAGGCTCGCCGGGCGGCTAGCCGCTGGCGGTTTGCGCCCCGTAGGGAGAATGGTCAACCGGTCGCTCGAGAGGCGACCAAGACTCTGCATTTCCGACTGGAAGGGAGGCGCTGATGCGCAGACTACTGTGCGTTCTCGCCGTACTCGTCAGTTGGCATGTCCAGGCTCAGCAAACGATTGAGCCGGCCGTTTTTCAGGCGTTGAGTAGCGCGCTTGGGGCGCAACAGGCTGGGGATCTGGCGGTGGCGCGCAGCCGCCTCGAATCTGCTTTAGCGCAAACTGAAAACCGCACCTTGGAGCGCGCGCTACTCGAGCAGCGGCTGGGTTATCTGGCGATCGAAGCCCAGCGTAATGCCGAGGCCATCGACTGGCTCCGCAAGGCGCTTGCCCATAATCAGCTTGAGGCACAGGCGGCCAGCCAGGATCGGCGCAATCTGGCCCAGCTGCTGGCGCAGGCTGGCCAGGATGCTGAAGCGGTCAGTCTGCTGGAGTCGGAATTGGCCTCCGGTACCTTGCCGCTGGAAACGCGTCAGTTACTGGTGCAGCTGTACAATCGTCTGGAACGCTATAGCAAGGCCATCCCATTGGCTGAGCAGGTAGTCCTGGCCGACCCGGGTGTCGACGTGGTCTGGTATCAGTTGCTGGCCGGTATGAATTATCGGCTTCAGCGTTACCAGGCAGCGGAGAAGTGGTTTCGCGTATTACTGCGCCGGGACCCAGGCAATGCACAGGCCTGGCGGCAGTTGGCGGGTGTGCAAAGCCTCGATCGGCGGCAGGTCGATGCAGCAGCAACCCTGCGTCTTGCCTATGAGGGTGGGATCCGTCTCAGCGACACTGACCTGGAAAACCTGGTGTCCCTGCAGGTTGCGGCTGGAGCGCCATGGCAAGCGGCAAGATTGCTGGAGGTACTGATGCAGCAAGAGCTCCTGGCGCCCAGCCGCAACCGTAACGAGCGATTAGCGCAGCTCTGGCAGCAGGCGCGCGATCATGATCGCGCACAAGCGTCCTGGGAAGCTCTGGCCCGGCGCACTGGCCAGTCCGACCATTGGATGCGTGTTGCGTCAATACAGCTTGAACGCGGGCAATGGCCAGACTTGCTGGAAAGCCTCGCACAGGCCCGTACAACCGCGTCAGCCGCGCAGCGGCAAACGATCGATCAATGGGCAGATTATGCTCGTCGGGTGATGGATCAGGGTTGACGACTGCGTGCTGTCGGGCACTGGTTTGCAAGCACAACCCGCTTAGTAGCTATACGGCTCTACATTCGCATCGGCGATACGGTAGCCGGCGTTGGCCAGGTCACTTTCCACATGCTCTACCTGCATGGCCCCGGTGACCCAGAACGGCTGGTACAGCGCTGCCAGTTCAATACCCTTGGCGCTTTGCACATGGACAATCTGGTTGGAAGGCGGCGGGGGCACATGAATGCAGGCGCCGAAGTAGGGCACCAACAGAAATTCGCTAACGGTGCCGTCGGCATTGATACCTAGCGGCACAATATATCCAGGCAGTTTCACTTCCCGGCCGTCAAGAGTGGCGACGACCGGAGCGGAGGGTTGCATCTGCACGGCCGGATCGCCGAACTCCTCTTCACTCAGGGTGTCGGCGAGCGAGGAAAGATCATGGGTTGGTTGCTGCATGTCGCCTAACCCAAGCGCATCCGGCGGCACCAGGTCGCCCCAGCTCAGCTCTTCCACCGCGATAGCGGGGAGGGCGCCGAGCGACAGTGCGCAGACAGCAGTAAAGGCGGCAAGATAACGCATGCAGTACCCCGTGAGGTTTGGATCTAAAGTCAGGTGCGGATCGAAAGACCATCAGCCAGCGACTGCCGGTAGGCACGCCAGGCTGGCACGCTGCCCATGAGAATGCTGGCTGCCAGAATAGCGCTGAGCAGCGCCCATTCATAGAGCCCCGGAGGGGTGATGGCGATGAACAGCCCATAGCGTGAAAGAATCAAGGGTTGGGCGAGCCACAGACACAGATACATCAGGCCGAGGCCGAGCACGATCCCGGCCAGGGCCAGGCTGGCGGCCTCAAGCAACAGAAGACTGAACACATGTCGCGGTTTTGCTCCAACGGAGCGCAGAATGGCCATCTCGCGGCGGCGCTCGTTCAGGCTGCTGAGAATGGCTGTCAGCATCCCCACCAGACCGGTCAGAACGACAAACAGGGAAACGATGAACAGGGCTTTTTCGGCCATGCCCAGCAGGCTCCACAACTCCTGCAACGCGACACCGGGGAGGACTGCCTGCAGGGGTTCGCCGCCAAACTGGTTGATGTCTCTTTGTACTGCAAAGGTACTGATGCGGCTTGTCAGGCCAAGTAATACTGCGGTTATTGCCTTGGGTGTCAGGTCCATTTCCCGGGCCTGTTCCGCGCTAACACTTGCGGCGCCCCGTGCGGGCATGCCCTGTTGCCAGTCCACGTGCAGCGCTTCCATGCCCTGCAGGCTGATATGGATGGTGCGGTCTACCGGGGTGCCGGTCTTGCGTAGTATGCCGCTGACGCGGAAGGGTTTGTCGCCGTGATCTACAAAACTCACAGAGCCGGTGCCATGGGCCAGCACCAGCTCACTATTGAGCGCATAGCCCAATTCCCGCGCCACGTCCGCACCCAGCACGGCATCATATAGATCGTTGAAAGGTGCTCCACGGGCCATCTCGAGTGCCTGATCACGCCCGTGCCGATAGTGCTCGAAATAGCTGGCGCTGGTGCCCATGACCCGAAAGCCGCGGTGCGAGTCGCCCAGGGAAATCGGTATGGCCCAGGCTACCCTGGGGTGCTCGGCGACCTGCTGGTAGCTGTCCCAGCGAATGTTATTGGTAGCGTTGCCGATACGAAAAACCGAATACAGGAGCAGTTGGACCGAGCCGGAGCGGGCGCCGACGATCAGGTCTGTACCAGAAATGGTACTGGTGAAACTGGCCCGCGCCTCCGTTCGAACCTTTTCCACGGCCAGTAGCAAGGTCACACTGAGGGCAATCGCCAATACCGTCAGGATGGCGGAAAATCGACGGTTGGCCAGACTCTTTATTGCCAGGCGCAATAGATACATCAGAGCACCTCTCGGCTAGTGGCTGCGCGGTTTATGTCCTTCAGCGAGAGCGCCCGATCAAATAGCGGTTCTAGGGATGAGTCATGGCTGACGAACAGCAAGCTGCTACCGCCGCGTTCACATTCAGCGAACAATAAGCGCAGAAAGGCTTCCCGACTGTCCGTATCCAGGGCTGAAGTGGGTTCGTCGGCAATCACCAGTTCCGGATTGCCGATCAGGGCCCGGGCTGCCGCTACCCGTTGCTGCTGGCCTATCGACAGCTCGGTAACGGACCGACGCAGCAATTGCGGATCGGAGAGCCCCAGGCCGGCAAGCAGATCCAGTGCTGCCTGCTCCAGGCTGGCGCTGCGGGCGAGCGCCCGCTCACGGCGCACTGCCGAGAAGCGACAGGGCAGGGTTACGTTCTCAACCAGCGAGAGGTAAGGCAACAGATTGAACATCTGGAATATGTAGCCGGTGTGGTCTGCACGAAAGCGGTCTCGTGCGGCCGCCGAAAGCTCGGGAAGGCTTTTTTCCAGGAGTCTTATGCTTCCGCTGTCTGGCAACAGCACGCCACCGAGCAAGCCCAGCAGCGTGGTCTTGCCGCTACCCGATGGTCCCTTGAGAAATACCCGCTCCCCGCGGTAAAGAGCGAAACTGTGTATGTCCAGTAAGCGCGGCTGGCCGGGCCAGGCGAAGGTCACGGCATCTAGCTGGATCAGGACTGGCTGCATGGGGGTATCTGATTAATTGGAGAGTCGGAAGCTGCAATTGCGAGCGTCTCGAGTATATCCGATCCGCTCGCAACCGCGCCTTCACAGGTGTATGACGTTTTGTTCTGGTGTTAGCTCGCCGCCCTGTTGGCCCGTGGGCGTGATGGCCTGTAACAGGAGTTTTTCGGTACCGGGGAACGCGTCGAACAGCTTGACGTCAATTTGCTTGAGTGCGTCGGGGTTGGCACAGACGAAATGAAAGTGAGCGTTGATATCCGCGTGAGCGCTTTCGGTGTCGCCATGGTCGCCATGCTCGTGATGTTCTGCATGATCATCGTGGTGTCCGCCCTCATGGGCGGCATGATGATCATCGCCCTCAGCTACCATGGCCGCGAACAGGGCGCTCTCGGCTTCAGCCTCTTCCAGCAAGCAACCGGCGGCTTCAGAAAATATGAACAGGGTCTGTGCCTGTTCAAGGCGCTGGCGCGCCTGTGTCACCCTGGCAAGGTCTTCGCTGCGGGTGGGCATATACTCAAAGCCGACAATATTGGCAGCAGGGCTTGCGAGCTCGAGGACCAGGTTCTGGCCTTCCAGTACCAGGTTGAGGCTTGCTACACCATGCTCATGGGATTCCAGACTCGCAGTGTTTGCCTCGCTGTGCCCATGCTCATGTTTGTGATCAGCGTTATGGCTGTTGGCCTGAATGGCAAAGGTCAGCGAACTTAGTAGTCCGCCAACCAGCAAAAGAGTATGGCGCATGGGCAATCTCCAATATGTTGATAGGATGTTATCCTATAACATAAGAATCAGGCCTGCCAGCTTTCTCCGGAATTCCGCCCCGCCAGCTTCAATACAGCGCCTGATAGAGCTTGCGTCGGTACTGGATGGTCAGCGGGTGCTCGCTGCCAAGGGCGTTGAATACATCCAGCAATGTCCGGTGGGGGCTTCCATCGGCGTAACCACGGTCACGCTGGAACAGTGCCAGCAGGGCGGCAAGAGCTTCCTCGTGGCGTCGCTGCGACAAATCGACAAGTGCCAGTTGATAGGTGGCTTCACTGTCATTGCTGTTCTCTTCCAGGCGCTGCTCTAGCTCGATGCGTGGCGGCAAACCCGTGGCCTGGCGCAGAAAGGTTACCTGGGCCCGTATTCCAGTCAGGGCTGCCTTGTGTGCGTCCTTGTCTTTGACTGCTTCGAGTATCTGCTCGGCTGCGTCCAACTGACCATCCAGTGCCAATGCTCGACCTAGCAGAACCAGCAAAGGATCTTCAGGGTGCTCGCTTATGGCCGGCTGCAGCAGCGCGATTGCCTGCGCCGCGTGGCCCTCCTCGAGAAGCGCGGCAGCTACGCTCGCCAGGTCTGCTTCGGGTTCTGGGGCCTCCTCGGGCACGGCGCCCAGATGAGGCTCGATGATCGCCCGGATAGCGCTTTCCGGCTGAATGCCGGCAAAGCCATCGACGGGCTGGCCATCCTTGAATAACACCACCGTGGGCAAGCTGCGAATGCCGAAGCGCTCGCTCAGTCCGGGTTGCTGGTCGCAGTCGACCTTGGCCATCAGCAGCTCACCGGCATAGCTGTCGGTAATGGCGGCGAGTACCGGCATCAATGCCTTGCAGGGAGCGCACCATTCGGCCCAGAAATCCACCAGCACGGGCTTGTGAAAGGAGTTTTCCAGTACGTAGCGATCGAACGTCGCTTCGGTGACATCAAAGATATGGGGTGAGGCGCTCATGGGCGGTATCCGGCTGGTGGTCTGAAGAGTGGGTTGCTGTGCAGTTGTGTGCAGATATGGGGGATGGCCAATGCAAAATCAAGCACCGGTCGTTGCACGATACAGGCTGACCTGGCGAAATTCGGCCGGTTCACCCAGATCCGGCCAGGTACGGCCCTCAAGTATGCAATCACGGCGGTACCCGGGATGCCGCAGATCACGTACCCGCGAGTCGGCCAGCAATACGGCGTCGGCCCGCTGCACAAACAGGTCGAGAAAAAATCGGTTGTCGGCGTCATAGAGTACGTCGGCGGCGACAATCAGATCCACCGGGTCGCTCTGGGTGAAAAAATCTCCCGCGTAGTTCAATGGCAGGGCGTTGAGTTCGGCGTTCAGCTGACAGGCCAGCCGTGCCTGTGGGTCCAGATCGCAGGCAATGCTGCTTGTGGCTCCGGCCAGGCTACAGGCCAGGGCTACCACGCCGGACCCTGACCCGAAGTCCAGTATCCGTTTGCCGCGTACCACCTCAGGATGATCAAGGATCCAGCGCGCCAGAGCCAGACCGCTGCCCCAGCAGAACCCCCAATAGGGCGGATCTTCCAGGATTCGGCGGGTCTCCTCGCTGGAAAAGGCCTGATCCAGGTTGTCCGGGTCCAGCAACCATAAACGCAGTTCTGGCACACCGGGCAGATCACTGGCAACGAGGCGGGCGTGGGGCAGAGTCCGGCGTAACTCGGCCTGCAATGCAGCTAGATTCATGGGACTGGGTCCTGAACAAGGGGGAGCATTGTAGCGCTGCTGGCGCCCACGGCGAATATCAGCTGCTGTAAAGGGAGGTGTGCAGGTGATTCTGCAGGTATTCGATCAGCGCCCGGGTGGCAAGCGTCGGGTACAGATTGGGCGCAGTCAGCAGGTACAGGTGGTCCCCCCAGGCCCTGACCCGAGCCTGGTACTGCGGCAGGATATGCGCCAGCGCCCCGTCCGCCAGTTCTTTGCGGACACTGTATAGCGGCAACAACGCGCAACCGAGGCCGGCCAGTGCGGCTCGTTTGATAAACAGCATGTCTTCGGTCTGCAGCCGAGGACGTAATGCCAGCGTACGGGTCTGGCGTCCGTCGCTGAGTTCCAGCGGCAGGCGTTGATCGGGCAGGTTGACACTCAGCATGTCCAGCTCCAACAGGTCATCCGGGGTCTGCGGGGTGCCCTGCCTGTCGAGATACTCGGGGCTGGCGCACAGCGCCCAGTCGACCGGCCCCAGGTCCCTTGCGACCAGGGCATCGGGGGGCGTCGAGGTGACACGGATGGCCACATCGATTTCGGCGGCGACAAGATCGAAGATGCGGTTGCTGAAGGTCAGCTGCAGGCTGACCTCCGGATACAGGCGGGCAAACTCGAGCAGCAGTGGGCCGACGACCTGCTGGCCGAGGGCTACCGGTGCGCTCAGGCGGATATGCCCGCGCAGGTTCTTGCCGAGGTCATCGACCGTGGCCTGCAGGGCGCCCAGCTCCTGGCTGATGCGGGCGGCGTGCTCATACAGCGCCCAGCCGATCTGGGTCGGCTCGACTCGGCGGGTGGTACGCCGGAACAGCTGCAGTTGCAGGTCCTGTTCCAGTGCCTTGAGTCGCCGGCTGATATGCGAACGGGACGTGCCCAGACGCCGCGCCGCGCCGCTCATGCTGCCGGTTTCAACAACGGCGCACAGGCACTGCAGGGATTTGATATCCATTGATTGTCGTCATTTGGTAAACAGTTTGGACTTGTTGCGGAGCATTGTAGATCAAACGGCCGCCTCTTATAGTCAATACATCGTATTTTATGGTCCTGACCTTCCAGTGCCCGTCCAAGGAGAACAACAATGAGTCTACCCCGTGTGCTGCAGCATTCACTGAAGCTGCCCGTCATCTGCTCGCCCCTGTTTATCATTTCCAACCCGGACCTGGTGATCGCCCAGTGCAAGGCGGGTGTTGTCGGCTCCTTTCCGGCCCTGAACGCTCGTCCCGCCGAGGAGCTGGAAGTCTGGCTCAAACGCATCACCAGCGAGCTTGAGCAGTACAAGCAGGAGAACCCCGATGCCGTGGTCGCGCCCTTTGCGGTGAACCAGATCGTGCACAGCAGCAATGACCGCCTGCAGCACGATGTGGAAATGTGCGTGAAGTACAAGGTGCCGATCATCATCACCAGCCTGCGTGCGCCCAATGACGTGGTGGAGCCGATTCACAGCTACGGCGGCCTGGTATTTCATGATGTGATCAACGTCAAACACGCCAAGAAGGCTATCGAGGCGGGTGTCGACGGCCTGATCCTGGTCTGTGCTGGCGCGGGTGGTCATGCCGGCCAGCTCAGCCCCTTTGCGCTGGTCTCTGAAATTCGCGCCTTCTATGACGGCCCGATCATCCTCTCCGGCTCGATCTCCAAGGGTGAGCAGATTCTGGCAGCGCAGGCCATGGGCGCCGACCTGGCCTATATGGGTACCCGCTTTATCGCCACCCATGAGGCCAATGCCGATGCGGCCTACAAGCAGATGCTGGTCGATACCACCGCGGATGACATCGTCTACAGCAACCTGTTCACCGGCGTGCACGGCAACTATCTCAAGCCCAGTATCCAGAATGCCGGCATGGACCCCAACAACCTGCCCGAGGGCGACAAGAGCAGCATGAAGTTCGGCTCCGGCGGCAGCAACAAGAGCAAGGCATGGAGGGACATTTGGGGCGCCGGCCAGGGCGTTGGCAGCATTGCTGCCATCACCTCGACCGCCGAAGCGGTCAGCCAGCTGGAGCAGGAATACGCCAGCGCCCAGGCGCGCATGCAGCAGATCACGGCCCCCTACGGAACCAAGGCATGACCGCACGCCTGGTCTGCGCCGATCTGGAGCGCAGTGGAGATGAGGTTGCCCGGCGAGCCCTGAAGCTTGCCGGCGGGCTGGCGCGGCTGGGGGTAGACGACGGCGACGTGATCGCGGTGATGCTGCGCAACGGTTCGGCGTTTGTCGACGCCATCCTCAGTTGCCAGACCGCTGGGTGTTTCTATTGCCCCATCAACTGGCACTTCAAGGCTGCCGAAGTCGGCTTTCTGTTGCAGGATTCAGGGGCCAGGGTGCTGCTGGTCGAGGCAGATCTGCTGGAGGACATCAGGGGCGTCATTCCCGAGGGCCTGGTGGTGCTGGTCAATGGCAGCGAAGGCCATACCACGATCAATGAGCATGGCTACGAATCCTGGCTGGCGGAGCAGAGCCCGTACTCCGGCGAGCCGCGCACGCCCCGTGCGCACATGGCCTACACCTCCGGCACCACCGGCAGACCCAAGGGGGTCAAGCGCTTGGCCCCGGCGCCGGAGCAGCGCGAGGCGATGGCAGCTGCAATGCGTGACCTGTCCCGCGAGGCCTGGGGCATCGTGCCTGGCGTAAGCACGCTGGTGTCGGCTCCGTTGTATCACAGCGCGCCCAGCTCCTTTGCTCAGCAGTCGATTCTGCAAGCCGACCTGATGGTGTTGATGCCGCGCTTTGATGCTGAACAGACCCTGGCGCTGATCGAGCTGCACCGTATCGATACAGTGTTTCTTGTCCCGATCATGTACGTCCGCCTGCTGCGTCTGCCAGAAGAGGTCAAGGCGCGCTACGATCTGTCGTCGGTGCGCTTTGTTGCCTCCACGGGGGCGCCCTGCGCGCCGGAGGTGAAACAGGCAATGCTCGACTGGTGGGGGCCGGTGATCCACGAAACCTACGCCTCCAGTGAAACCGGCATGATCACAATCCAGGATCCCGCTTCCGCACGGCGTAAGCCCGGCAGCGTGGGTCGTCCGATCGGTGATACCCGCATACGCATTGTTGACGAGCAGGGCGACGACTGCGCTGTGGGCGAGCCCGGTATCATCTACGTCCGCCAACCCGCGGTGCCGGATTTCACCTATCTGAATAATGAGGCCGCGCGCCTTGGCGCCGGCCTGGGTGACCTGGTCACCGTCGGTGATATCGGTTATCTGGATGAAGACGGCTATCTCTATATCTGCGACCGCAAATCCGACATGGTGATTTCCGGCGGGGTGAATATTTATCCCGCCGAGATCGAGCATGTATTGATCACCCTGCCTGGCGTGATCGATTGCGCGGTGGTCGGGTTGCCGGACAGCGAATACGGTGAGTCACTGCTTGCCGTGGTGGCAGCGGCCCCCGGTGCGCTGAGTGTTGAGCAGGTGCAGCAGCATGTGCGCGACCGGCTGGCAGGTTATAAGGTGCCGCGTCGTGTCGAGCTGGTCGACACTCTGCCGCGCGATGATAACGGCAAGGTGGCCAAGCGACTCTTGCGCGAGCGCTTTGCCCCGAGTTGAGCGGCGCCATGTGCTGGTCTTTGCAGGGTCTTTCTTGCGGTGAAATGTAAAGAGGCATTTTTATCGGGGCCTGGACAAGAGTAAGATGTGAACGCTTTTTATCCTCCCGGGAATCTTCTATGCACTGTCCATTCTGTGGCGCCCATGACACCAAGGTGATCGACTCTCGGCTGGTGGCCGAGGGTGACCAGGTGCGTCGGCGGCGTGAATGTCTGGCCTGCCAGGAGCGCTTCACCACCTTCGAGACCGCCGAGCTGGTTCTGCCTCGCGTTATCAAGGGCGACGGTCGTCGCCAACCCTTTGATGAAGAAAAATTGCGTGCCGGTATGCAGCGCGCCCTGGAAAAACGTCCCGTGAGCGTGGAGCAGATCGAGGCGGCTATCGGCCATATCAAGCATCGTCTGCGCGCCACCGGTGAGCGCGAAGTGCAGGCGCTGGTGGTCGGTGAAATGGTCATGAACGAGCTCAAGCAACTCGATGAAGTGGCCTATATCCGCTTTGCCTCGGTTTACCGGCGCTTTCAGGACTTGAACCAGTTCCGTGAGGAAATCGAGCGCCTGTCGCGGCGGGACAAGGACGAGCCCGATGCCTGATCAGGCGATCAGCGACCGGCGCATGATGGCCCGGGCGCTGCAGCTGGCAGCGAAGGGCCTCTATAGCACCGATCCCAATCCCCGCGTCGGTTGCGTGCTGGTGCGTGAGGACCGGATTGTGGGAGAGGGTTGGCATGTGCGTGCCGGAGAGGGACACGCCGAGGTCAACGCTCTGGCTCAGGCGGGCGAAGAGGCCCGTGGGGCAACGGCTTATGTCACGCTCGAACCCTGCAGTCACACCGGGCGTACCCCGCCTTGCGCTGATGCTTTGATTGCTGCCGGCGTTGTACGCGTGGTGGCGGCAATGCAAGACCCCAATCCGCTCGTTGCCGGGCGTGGCCTTGAACGCCTTCGCGCAGCAGACGTGCAAGTCGATTGCGGCGTGCTGGAATCAGAAGCCGCGGCGTTGAATCCCGGCTTCGTCAAGCGCATGCAGACCGGGTTGCCCTATGTGCGGCTCAAATTGGCAATGAGCATGGATGGCCGCACCGCCATGGCCAGCGGCGAAAGTCAGTGGATTACCGGCCCCGAGGCTCGTGCTGATGTGCAGCGCCTGCGCGCGCGCAGCAGCGCGGTGGTCTCCGGGGCCGATGCGGTATTGCTGGATGATTCGGCGTTGACGGTACGTAGCGCGCAGTTGGGCTTGCCTGAAGCGGAGGCAAAGGCGGCCACCGAGCGGCAGCCTTTGCGGGTTTTGGTCGATGGCAGCTTGCGCGTACCGCTCAGTGGTCGGCTTTTTCAGCAGGACGGGCCGGTACTGGTAGCCTGCCGTTTGGATGAGCTGCCAGAGGCTGATTACCGTGCGGCGGGTGCGGAGCTGATCGCCCTTGCCGACGCGGGTGGACAGCAGGTGGATCTCGATGCACTGCTACAGTTGCTGGCCTCGCGTGGCTGCAATGAGGTGTTGGTTGAGAGCGGAGCCAAACTGACTGGCGCTTTCCTGCGGGCAGGTCTGGTTGATGAGTTGGTGGTGTATATGGCGCCAAGGCTGCTGGGCAGCCTGGCGCGACCCTTGTTGGAACTGCCCTTCGACAGTATGGCCCAGGCCATGCAACTCGATGTGACCGACATGCGGGCTGTCGGCCGTGATTGGCGAATCACGGCGCGACCGGTTTTTCCTTTCTGAGAGTGTCGCATCATGCATATGGCAGTTCAGTGGTTGCTGATTCTGATGGCAGTGGTAGCGTTTCTGGGTGTGGTTTTTGAAGAGCTGATTCACGTCAACAAGGCAAAAGTAGTACTGTTTTTCGGCGCGCTGGCGTGGATGGTGCTGTTTATCGCTGCGCCCGACGATGCCTTCCGCGAGCGGGTACATGCCGCTCTGAGTCATAACATTACCGATATCGCCGGCCTCTGGTTGTTCCTGCTGGCAACCATGACGTTCGTTGCCTATCTGAACAAGAAGGGCTTGATCGAGAACATCATCTACAGCGTACTGCCAGGGCGGGTGACGGAGCGCAAACTGTTATTTCTGACAGGGCTGTTCTGCTTCGTGTTTTCCTCGATCGCCGACAACATCACTGCCACCCTGGTGTCAGTCGCGCTGGTCCTGAGTCTCAAGATGGAGCTGCGCAAGACCCTGAGATTCGCAACGCTGGTTGTGTTCGCGGTCAACTCCGGCGGAGTGGCCATGATCACGGGTGACGTCACCACGCTGATGATCTTCCTCGCCGACAAGGTCGAGATCACCCATTTGTTGATGCTCAGCGGCCCTGCTTTTCTGGCGGTACTCCTGCTCGCGGCATTGCTGTCCGTCGGTCTGAAGGATGAAGTGGTGATCGAAAAGGCCGCGTTGCAACCGCTGCGGGGAGTCGATCAGGTGATCGGTCTTCTGTTCTTGCTGACCATTGTAGGTACCATTCTGGGCAGCCTGCTGTACTCGATCCCGCCGGTTCTGACCTTTCTCACCGGTCTTGCGCTGATGTTTTTGATTGCACGGTTTTTCAACGAAGATATCGAAAACGACCCGATTCTCGAGTACGTGAGAGCGATCGAGTTCGAGACATTGTTGTTCTTCCTGGGAGTGTTGCTGCTAGTCGGCATGTTGCAGTTTATTGGTGTGCTGCAAGGCCTGACGGCGCTTTACGACCTCATGCCGGTGCTATTTGCCAACCTTCTGATGGGTATTCTGTCGGCGCTGATCGATAACGTGCCGCTGACTGCAGCCCTGCTTAAAGCCGATCTGCAGATGAGCACCGCCGAGTGGATGGGACTGACTTATGCTGTCGGAGTTGGTGGTTCATTGCTTATAATCGGGTCCGCTGCCGGGATAGTAGCGATGAGCAAGCTGCCCGGGTTGACCTTTCTGACCTACATGCGCAGTTTCGGGTTGCTGTTTGCGGCCTTTGTCTTCGGTTATATCTCGGTTTACGGGTTGGGTCTGCTGGTTGGTGGCGAGTAGACTGCACCCCTGTCAAAGAGGCACTTACATGTTCACAGGCATCATCGAAGCGGTTGGTCAGATCCAGAGTATGCAGCCCCGGGGCGGCGACGTCCGGCTGTATGTGAAAACGGCAGGTCTCGACCTGGACGACGTCAAACTGGGTGACAGCATTGCGGTCAATGGCGTTTGTCTGACAGCGGTGGAGCTGCCCGGTGACGGCTTCTGGGCGGACGTCAGCCAGGAAACCATCCGGCGCACCGCGCTTTCGCGTCTCAAGGAAGGCAGCCGGGTCAATCTGGAGAAGGCGCTGACGCCCTCTTCGAGACTTGGTGGGCACTTGGTCAGCGGCCATGTGGACGGTGTGGGCAAGGTTCTTTCATTGAAAGAAGACGCCCGGTCCTGGCACTTTCGTATCGAGGCGCCTGCAGCACTGGCGCGCTATATCGCCGAAAAGGGCTCGATCACCGTTGATGGCACCAGCTTGACCGTCAACGCTGTCGATGGCGCCATCTTTGACCTTAATATCGTACCGCACACCATGCAGCAAACCGTTATGGGTGAGTATCAAGCCGGCAGTCCGGTGAATCTGGAAGTCGACCTGATTGCCCGTTATCTGGAGCGTCTGCTACTGGGCGACAAGGCGGCGGAATCAGGCGGCGACAGTGGCCTGAGCATGTCTTTTCTCGCTGAAAACGGCTACCTGAAATCCTGAACTCTCAGGCCGTGAACTTTCAAGTGCCGAACTTTCTGGTACTGAACTTTCAAGTACAGAACAAGGAGCCCGGGAGGGCCGCATGAAACTTAATACTGTAGAAGAACTGCTGGAAGACATTCGCGCCGGCAAGATGGTCATTCTGATGGATGACGAGGACCGCGAAAACGAAGGCGATCTGATCATGGCGGGCCAGGCGTGTCAGGCCGAGCATATCAACTTCATGGCCCGCTACGGCCGCGGCCTGATTTGCATGCCGATGAGTCTCGAGCACTGCGAGCGCCTGAACCTGCCGTTGATGGTGCAGCGCAATAACTCGGGCTTTGGTACCAAGTTCACCGTTTCCATCGAGGCCGCGGTGGGTGTCAGTACCGGTATTTCCGCAGCAGATCGCGCGCGTACGGTGCAGGCTGCTGCTGCACCGGGTGCCATCGCCGATGATATCGTCAGCCCGGGTCACATTTTTCCGCTGATGGCTCAGCCGGGTGGCGTACTGGCGCGCGCCGGACACACCGAGGCTGCCTGCGATCTGGCGCGCATGGCCGGGTTTGGCGAGTCTGGCGTGATCTGCGAAATTATGAACGACGACGGCAGCATGTCGCGCCGTCCTCAGCTTGAGGCCTTCGCCCGCGAGCACAACCTGAAGATAGGAACGATCGCAGATCTGATTCACTACCGTCTGCTCAATGAGCGGACGGTCAAGCGCATATCCGAACAGCCGCTGGAAACCGAACTGGGCAGCTTCAATCTGGTGACCTACCGGGATAGCCTGGAAGGTGCCGTGCACCTGGCGCTGACCCTGGGCAAGCTGGAGCCGGAAGAGCCGACCCTGGTGCGCGTGCATAATATGGACCCGCTGCGCGATCTGTTCATGGTCAGTCAGCCGGGTCGCTGGAGCCTGCGCGCCGCCATGGGCAAACTCGCCGAAGAGGGTCATGGGGTTGTACTGTTGCTGGGTAACCAGATGGGCGCCGACGAATTACTGCATCATGTCAATCAGCTGGCAGGTACCGATACGCCCGAGCGTGAACCCACTACCTACAATACGGTAGGGGCGGGATCGCAGATTCTACGGGATCTGGGGGTACGCAAGATGCGGCTGCTGTCCAAGCCGATGAAGTTCAATGCCATATCCGGGTTCGACCTGGAAGTAGTAGAATATTTGCCCTGCGAATAAACGCACCCGATCCACGACTGCGCCTGGTGCGCAGCCGGTTCTTTAAGAGAGAGATAACATGTCAGCTATACGTACCATCGAAGGCGATTTCGTATCCGTGCAGGGCCGCTACGCTCTGGTTGTCGGTCGCTTCAACAGTTTTGTCGTGGAAAGCCTGCTGTCCGGTGCAATCGATGCGCTCAAGCGCCACGGCGTAAAAGAAGCAGACATTACCATCGTGCGGGCCCCCGGTGCGTTCGAGATCCCCCTGGTGGTGAAGAAGGTCGCCGAAACCAAGCAGTTCGACGCCATTGTCACTCTTGGCGCTGTTATCCGTGGCGGTACGCCGCATTTTGAATACGTGGCTGGCGAGTGCGTCAAGGGCATTGGCAGTCTGTCGCTTGAGTACGGTATTCCGGTCGCTTTCGGCGTGCTCACCGTTGACAGCATCGAGCAGGCCATTGAGCGCTCCGGCACCAAAGCGGGTAACAAGGGTGCTGAAGCGGCGATGTCTGCTGTTGAAATGGTCAGCCTGTTCAAGCAGTTGGAGGCCAAGTGAGCGAGTCAGACCAGCAGCCGGCCAGTGCTGGCCGGCCCAAGGCGTCGGCTCGCCGCAAGGCCCGCAGTCTTGCCGTCCAGGCACTTTACGGCTGGCAGGTGGCAGACTTGCCGCTGTCGGATATTGAGGCCCAATATCGCGCCGACAATGATTTTGCCAAAGTTGATGGCGCCTATTTTCACGAACTGCTGACCGGCGTTGGCCGCAATCTGACCGAGCTCGATGAGCATTTGGCCAGCGTCCTGGACCGTCCGGTGCGTGAGCTTGATCCGATCGAAATGGCCATTTTGCGGCTTGGCGTATACGAGCTGGTGCACCGGATCGATGTGCCCTATAAAGTAGTGATCAATGAAGGTATCGAACTGGCAAAGATATTCGGCGCCACCGATGGTCACAAATACGTCAATGGCATTCTCGACAAGCTGGCTCCCAGCCTGCGCAGTGTTGAGGTCAACGCGTCCCGCCGGGGGCGTTGATAGCCATCTGTAAAAGGCCGCAGCCATGTCGCTGGGTGAGTTTGAACTGATTGGCCGGTATTTTCGTAGCATGGAGCTGGGAAATGCCGGTGGTTCGGAACATGTCACCCTCGGCATTGGTGACGACGCCGCCTTGATCAGCATGGCACCTGACAAGCAGCTGGTGGTCTCCACCGACACCGTTGTACTTGGCACGCATTTCCCCCCTGACTACATCCCTGCAAACCTTGCTTACCGAGCCCTGGCTGCGGCAGTCAGTGACCTGGCTGCTATGGGGGCCAGGCCGCTGAGCTTCACATTGGCGCTGACATTACCCGAGGTGGACGAGACCTGGCTGCAGAGTTTTGCCCAGGGCCTTACCGATGCGGCTCGCGATCATCGCATCAGCTTGATTGGGGGTGATACCACCCGGGGGCCACTCAATATAAACGTTACCGTATTGGGAGAAGTGCGGCCGCGGAATGTGGTGCGCCGTGGTGATGCCCAACCCGGTGACCTGCTTTGTGTCGGCGGCCCACTGGGCGACGGCGGTGGTGGCCTGGCTGTGGTTCTGGGTGAAAGCATGCCTTCTTCTGTGAGTGATGCTGCGCGGGATTACCTTTTTCAGCGCTTCTGGCGTCCCCTGGCCCAGTGTGAGCTCGGACTGGAGCTCGCCGGGGTAGCCAGTGCGGGTCTTGATGTGTCTGATGGACTGATTGCAGACGCCCGTCATCTGGCGGAGGCCAGCGGCGTAGCGCTGCATATTCGCCTCGCCGACCTGCCCTGTTCTGCTGCACTGCAAGCCTGGCCGGAGGCGCAGCGAATGGAATGGATGCTGGGCGGCGGCGACGATTATGTGTTGTTATTTACCTTGCCGGTTGCCAGTATCCGCTGCCTCGAAGTGTGGGCTTCCCAGGGCTTTGATGTGACCGTGATCGGCGAAGCCGTGGTTGGCAGCGGTATATGGCTGGATGACGGTCAGGAGTTGAAAGAAAAGGTGCAGCCCGCCGGTTACCAGCATTTTCAGAGGAAAAGTAATGATTGAAGGCTCAACTCACGCGCCCGCATCGGTTTGGCGTAATCCCGTGCACTTTCTGGCCTTCGGGTTTGGCAGTGGTGCAGTGCGACGGGCGCCGGGTACCTGGGGTACCTTGGCGGCAGTGCCATTCGTGCCCCTGTGGCAACACCTGCCTTTTACCGGTTATCTCCTGGTGCTTGTAGTCAGCGCTCTGGTGGGTATCTGGCTTTGCGGGCGCACTGCCAGGGATCTGGGGGTGCACGACCACGGAGGTATTGTCTGGGATGAGTTTGTCGGTTATTGGCTGACCATGCTGCTCGCGCCTCCGGGCTGGCTGTGGCTGCTTGGTGGCTTTGTACTCTTTCGTTTCTTCGATATTCTCAAACCCTGGCCGATCGGCTGGGTGGACCGCAAGGTGCATGGCGGCCTGGGCATCATGCTGGACGATATTCTTGCAGGACTGATGGCACTGGCGGTTTTGCTGGTGGTTGAGCAACTGATCTGAATAGGGTTTCAAGGAGAACGCCGATGCTAAGGAAAGAAGTCATTGCCTGTCTGGTCCTGGCCCTGGGTCTGGCAGCCGGTGCGGCGAGCGCCGAACCGCGCGTCAGGGTCGTTGGTCTGTTTTCCGGTGCGGCAGTGGTCAACATCGACGGGCAGCGGCACATGTTGCGAATCGGCAAGCCGGGGCCGCAAGGTGTCGAATTACTTGCGGCAGACAGCCGTACTGCAACAGTGAGGATCAACGGGCAAACACGTCAGCTCGCCCTGCAGCGCGATTACACGGAAGGCTTTGCCGCTGTGGAGCGCAAGCAGGTAACCATAGGCCGTACTGGGGGAGGCCATTTTCGTACCGTCGGCTCAATCAATGGTCAGAACGTACAGTTCATGCTTGATACCGGTGCCACGAGCGTGGCGATGAACTCCTTTCAGGCCGAACGACTGGGGATTGATTTCCGTTTGGTCGGTGTGCCGATAATGGCGAATACCGCCAGCTCCCAGGTGCAGGGCTTCCGGGTAATGCTGGACAGAGTCAAGGTAGGGGATATCGAGCTGACCAATGTCGAAGGGGTGGTGCTAGAGGGCGCCTACCCTACAGAGGTGTTGCTGGGTAACAGTTATCTGAGCAGGATACGCATGATCGATAACGGCGAAACTCTGCTTCTGGAGAGCCGTCACTGACATTTAGGGCCGGCGGCTACATGACGTCACATTCGCCCTACCTCTATTCATCGCGGCTTTGCCGTTCTCCTGCTAAGATAGCGGCCCTTTATGGCAACAACCGGACAGGAGCCAGGTGTGTCAGTCACCTTTGTTGCGTCATGCAAATTACCGACCCGCTGGGGCACCTTCACCATGCACGGCTTTCTCGAGCCGGAGACCGGCAAGGAGCACGTTGTATTGACCATGGGTGATGTCGCCGATGGTAATCCTGTGTTGGGCCGCCTGCATTCCGAATGTCTGACAGGCGACGCACTGTTCAGCCTGCGCTGTGATTGTGGTTTCCAATTGGAGGCAGCACTTCAGGCAATCGCTGAAGAGGGGCGTGGAGCACTGTTGTATTTGCGACAGGAGGGGCGCGGCATTGGTCTCATGAACAAGGTCAGGGCCTATCATCTGCAGGACGGTGGTGCGGATACGGTCGAGGCCAACGAATTGCTTGGCTTTGGTGCAGACCAGCGCGACTACGGGATTTGTGAGCCAATGCTCAAGCATCTGGGCATATCCAGCCTGCGTCTGTTGACCAATAACCCGCGCAAGGTCAAGGCTCTGGAGGGTTACGGCCTGAGAGTAACCGAGCGCTTGCCCCTGGAGTTTGGTCTGAACCCCCATAACAGCAAGTACCTGGCAACCAAGGCCGGCAAGCTTGGCCATATGCTGGGGCAGATGCATCAGGCGGAGAAAGAATAATGTTCGACCCTACCCAGCACTGGCGTGCCCTGCGGCGCAACTGGCGGATGCAGAGTATCGTTACGCTATGCTTGCCCATAGCGCTGGCCTGGTTTTTGAAAGACCAGCCCGGCGCGTGGGAGGACGCTGCGATAGGTCTGTTTATACTGGGCCTGGCCACGTTGTTCCTGTCACTGTGGCGATTCCGCCGATACAAGGCAGCGTTGATCGAAGCGGATCGTCTGGGTGAAGCCCCCGAGGCAGCCGATGCCTGGGTCACGCTGCACCGTGAACAGTTGCTTGGTCTGTTGAATGCCAAACTGCCCGCCTGGGTCGGCATGCTGCACTACGTCTGCACCTCCGAAATTGTTCCCCTGACCCTGCTGGTACTCGCCAGTATGGGTGTCATGCTGCTTTATCGCCCGCCCACTGCCTGGGTGAAGTAATGCAACGCTGGCTGGCTGCACTGGTTTGCCTATGGTTGGCCAGTACCAGCGCACAGGCTAGCGACTCCGGTTCTGAGGTGCAGCGGATTGTCAGCCTCGCGCCGTTTCTCACTGATATGCTTATCCAGCTTGAGGCGTCTGACCGCCTGGTGGGCGTACTGGATGACGGTCTGTTGGATGCAGAGCTCGATTCTGTAGCGCGCGTAGGCGGTCACCAGACCCTTTCCCGAGAATTGATTCTCGCCGAGCAGCCTGATCTGGTTCTGGCCTGGACGTCGGGTAATGATGCCCAGTTGCTGACTCAGCTTGAGAGCTGGGGCCTGCGGGTAGAGCGGTTTGACCCGCAGCGCCTCACCGACATTGCGACCATGACACGTGGGCTGGGACGACTACTGGGCGTGTCTGAACGAGCTGATGCGATGGCGCACGATTTTGAGCTGTCGCTCTCCCGCCTGCATCGCCCACTGACGCTTGAATCGCCACGCGTATTTGTGCAGTTATGGGACGATCCTCTCTACACGGTGAGCAATGAACAGCTCCTGGGAGACGCGCTGAGTCATTGTGGTGCGCACAATGTCTTCGGTGATCTGCCTGTGCTTGCGCCCCAGGTTGGACGCGAAAGTGTGATCGCTACCGACCCTGACCTGATCATAGCTTTCTCGGACGAGCCGGCACAGGCCAATCCCTGGCTGCAACGCTGGCGTCAGTTTGCACAATTGCGGGCGGTACGCCATGAGGGTTTGAGATCCATGGATGGTGATGCGCTGGTACGCCCGACACCGGCACTGCTGGAGGGGTTGGAGGTGTTATGCGGCTTGATAGCGGAGTATCGGCTGAAACCGAGAGTGGACTAGCTGCCGCATCGATATGATGCGGCAGCACCCAGATCATCAGAAGTCGGGAGTCCAGCTGACTGACAGCATGGCGTTCAGGTCATTCTCTCGATAGGCATAGGTCTGTCCGTCGACGTTGTAGTTGGCCAGGCCGTAGTCCTTGTCCAGCAAGTTGCCGACCTTCAGGTCCCAGCGCAGCGCAGATGTCATGTTCCAGTTGGCGCGGGCCTCTACCAGACCGTAGCCGGACAACTGCTGTTGATTGGCCGGATCGTTGTATCGCTCACTATTGGCCATCACGCTGAAGCCTACACCAAACACCCCCCACTGGCGGTCCGTATCCACGCTGACCAAGCGCTTGGGTCTGCGTGGCAGTAGGTTGCCGGTGGTGCGGTCGCGCGGGTCAAGCCAGGTTGCCGCCAGCATTGTATGCCAACCCGCCAGATCCGTTGTTGCGCTGAGTTCCAGGCCGTGGATCCGCGCGCGGCTGATGTTCTGCGCGACGAAGAAGGGGTCGAGCAGAATCAGATCATCAATATCCGTGCGGAACGCGGCGGCCTGCAGTTGGGTGTCCTGGATCTGTCCGCGCCATTGCAGTTCGTAGCTTTTTGAGCGCTCGGGTTGCAGATTGGGATTCGCGCCAAAGCTGGTGTAAAGATCGTTGAAGGTCGGTGCACGAAAGCCTTCGCCATAGGAGGCGACCAGTTGCTGGTTCTCCGCCACGGGCACGATCAAGGCAGCGTTAAAGGTGTTGGCACGCCCAAACTGCTCGTTGTCGTCATGCCGCCAGCCAAGCTCTGTCTGGAAACGCTCGCTGGCAAAACGGTGCTGAACGAATGCAGCGCGATTGAAGCGCTCGGTCTCGATAAAACTCCCGGTGCTGCGCAATCGGTCTTCATACCAGTCCAGGCCGGTTTGCAGGCTGTGTTGCTCGTTCAGTTGCAGGGTATTCAGCCAGCTCGCAGAATCGCGGTAGGTGTTGTAGGTGAAGCTGAAGAAATCGTAATTGCTGTCACGCTTGTCTTCTGCGTGGCCCGCTTCTAAGCGTGAGGTCCACAACTGATTGACCTGCCATTGCAGGTGCGTAGCGACCGTGCTCAGGGTGAAATCGTCTTCCGGGTTGCCGAACAGATCGTATTCGGTATTTCCGCTCTGCTCGAGCAGCCGCACGCCTGCTTCCAGATTGTCCGAAAAGCTATGGATCAGGCTCGCATTGAAGGCGCGATTGCGATAGGCGTCGTCGTCCTCGTCGCCTGCGGTTTCGTGTCGGGTACGATCGAATCCACCTGTCTCGTTCAGGCTGGCGCCAAGATCGAAGCGCGTGCGCTGATTACCGCCGGAAAGGCCGACATGCCGGCGGTAGCTGTCGTTGCTGCCTACAGCAAAGCTGGCGCGGGGGTTGAGTCCGGGCTCGCCGCGGCGGGTAAAGATCTGCACCACACCACCGATGGCGTCTGAGCCGTAGACGGCAGAGCGGGGACCGCGGATCACTTCGATCCGTTCGATCTGGTCGACGTTGAGAAACTCCAGGCTGGCTTGGCCGGCCGAAGCGCTACCGATGCGCTGGCCGTCCACCAGTACAAGTGACTGCGTACTGCCGGTGCCGCGCAGGGACAAGGCAGTCAGGCTGCCCTGGCCTCCGTTGGTAGTGATTGATGCGCCAGGTACTCGGCGCAGCAGATCGACAATAGAGGTTGGCTGCAGCCGATCGATATCGGCTCGGGTAAAGATGGTTGTAGCTGCCGGCGTGCTGGCGAGGGATTGTGCCTGACGTGAGGCGGTAACCACAGTGTCAGGCAGATCTACGGAGCTGTTGGCCAGTGTTATACCGGATGCCAGCAGGGTAGGGACGAGTAATAGCAATCTGTTCATGTTGAGCCTCAAAAGAAACGCTTTTGAGGAGGGCGAAAAGCCAGCGGAATCTGTCTATACAGCGAAGGGACAGCCATGCACTGGCCGGGTGGCGCCCTCCGCGACACCTCAGCAATGCAGGCCCGGACAAATTTGTCATGGGTTCTGCTTCGCACTGGGCCGGTCTCCGGGCTCAGGACATCAGTGATGCCGCCTTCCCGCGCGAAGAGCGCAGTGGCTGTGTGGCATTACCTGCGAGCAGATATTCGCGGCTCGCGATCCTTTACCGTTGCGGGGGCAGCGTCGGACTTGCACCGACTTCCCGTTTCACCCCATGACCTGTTGGCCAATGGGGCACCCAGTGCGACTGGAAGCGGGGTGGACTCTAGGGGGAATGCGCGCCGGGGTCAAGCTTGCCGGCACGAATCAGTTAATGGAAGGCAGCCGCTGGCGGACGGCGGTTTCAATACCCTTTGCATCCAGGCCGCACTCGGCCAGCATCTCGGCTGGCTTGGCGTGCTCGACATACCGGTCCGGCAGCCCTAGATTGAGTACTGGTATTGCGGTGCCTTCGGCAGACAACCATTCGTTCACTGCGCTGCCGGCGCCGCCCATCACTGCATTCTCTTCCAGCGTTACCAGCAAGTCATGGCTGCTGGCCAGTTGGCTGATCAGGTCGACGTCCAGCGGTTTGACGAAACGCATGTTGGCGACACTGGCATTCAATGCTTCGGCGGCCTCCAATGCGTTGGCGTGCAGAGTACCAAAACACAGGATGGCAACCTTTTCGCCTCGGCGCGTCAGTACGCCCTTGCCTATGGGCAGCCCTTCGAGCTCCGGCTCGATGGGTACGCCCGGTCCGGTGCCGCGCGGGTAGCGCACAGCGGCGGGCCCGTTGTGCAGAAAGCCGGTCGTCAGCATCTGCCGCGTTTCGTTTTCATCGGCAGGCGCCATGATCAGCATGTTCGGCAGGCAACGCAGGAAGGACAGGTCAAAACTGCCAGCGTGGGTCGGGCCGTCCTCGCCTACCAGCCCGGCACGATCAATGGCAAAAAGGACATCCAGGTTCTGCACGGCTACGTCATGTATGACCTGATCATAGGCGCGCTGCAGGAAGGTCGAGTAAATCGCCACCACGGGCTTGGCACCTTCACAGGCCATGCCCGCAGCCAGTGTTACGGCATGTTGTTCGGCAATGGCAACATCGAAATAACGCCGCGGATAGCGCTCGCTGAACGCAATCAGGTCCGAGCCCTCTTTCATCGCCGGGGTAATACCAATCAGGCGTTCGTCCTCGGCTGCCATGTCACAGAGCCACTGGCCAAACACGCTGGAAAACTTCTGTTTGCTTACCCCGTTGCCATTGCGCTTGGGTTCAAGCTTGGTGATCGCGTGGTAGCCGATGGGGTCTGCCTCGGCGGGGGAGAACCCCTTGCCTTTCTGGGTAACCACGTGCAAGAACTGTGGGCCCTTGAGCTCACGCATATTGCCCAGGGTGGACACCAGCGTCGGCAGGTCGTGACCGTCGATCGGGCCAATGTAATTCCAGCCCAGCTCCTCGAACAGGGTGCCCTGCACCAGCATCCCCTTGGCGTGCTCTTCGGTTCGGCGTGCCAGCTCCCAGGCTGAAGGGATCTTGGACAGGACTTTTTTGCTGCCTTCGCGCATGTGCGAATAGGTGCGGCTGGACAGAATCTTAGCCAGATAATTGGACAGGCCGCCAACATTGCGGGAAATCGACATGTCGTTGTCATTAAGTACCACCAACATGTCAGCTTCCACATCAGAGGCGTGGTTCAGTGCTTCAAACGCCATGCCGGCGGTCAGAGCACCGTCGCCGATGACCGCAACGGTGCGCCGGTCCAGCCCCTGCAGTCCGGCTGCGATCGCCATGCCCAATGCTGCGCTGATCGATGTGCTGGAGTGACCGACGCCGAAGGTGTCGTAGGGGCTCTCGCTGCGCCGGGGGAAAGCGGCGAGGCCATCCTTCTGGCGCAGGGTGCTCATCTGCTCGCGGCGTCCGGTCAGTATCTTGTGCGGATAGGCCTGATGGCCCACATCCCAGACAATGCGGTCGTCCGGAGTGTGGTAGGTATAGTGCAGGGCGATAGTCAATTCAATAACACCCAGGCCTGCGCCAAAGTGCCCGCCGGTCTGGCTGACTGTCCAGAGCAGATAGGCACGCAGTTCATCCGCCAGCGTTGGCAGCTGATCTTCATCCAGCTCGCGCAGGCGCGCGGTGGTATCAATGCTGTCCAGCAGCGGGGTGTCAGGCCGTTCGCGGGGTATCTCGTGGAAAGTACTTGGCATCAAACAGGGCTCTGGGTGCCGGGACGACGGGCACAATTAAAACAGCAGTTTAACCGATGCGGGCGGATAGCCCAAGACTGCCGGCTGATCAGAAATCCCGTTGCACAATATAGTTGGCGAGCTGTTGCAGTCGCGCACTGTCGGGACCCAGCGGCTGCAGCGCATCGACGGCCTGATCGCGCAGGGAGGCGGCCAGCTGGCGAGCACCCTCCAGGCCTAACAAGGCTGGATAGGTAGGCTTGTCGCGGGCGAGGTCGGCACCCTGTTGTTTGCCCAGCACACTGGTCTCGCTCTCGATATCGAGAATATCGTCCTGCACCTGAAAAGCCAGGCCAATACACTCGGCATAGGTGCCCAGCGCCTTCAAGTGAGCCTGGCTCGCGTGGCCGCTGGCCAGGGCTCCCAGTTGCACTGAGGCACGTATCAGTGCACCGGTCTTCTGCCGGTGCATGTTCTCCAGGGTCTCTATATCCAGGCTCTGACCAACGGCGCCAAGATCGATTGCCTGACCACCAACCATCCCTGCGGGTCCTGCGGCTGCGGCAAGCAATTGCACCATACGCAAGCGGATAGCCGGATCGAACTGCTCTGCGGCCGCTAGCCAGTCAAAGGCCATAGCATGCAGCGCGTCACCGGCGAGTATTGCAGTGGCCTCGTCGAATGCCCGGTGGCAGGTAGGTTGGCCGCGGCGCAGGTCGTCGTTGTCCATTGCTGGAAGGTCGTCATGGATCAGCGAATAGGCGTGGATCATCTCGACAGCGGCGGCCACCGGATCCGCCTGCGCAATATCACCCTGCAAGGCTTCGCAGCTGGCATAGGCAAGCATGGGGCGAATGCGCTTGCCGCCATTGGTCACACTGTAGCGAATCGCCGAAAACAGTCGATCCAGGCGCGGCTGGTCGGAATTCAGATGCTGGTTGAGATAACCGTCGATGCGTTCCTGGCAGCTACCCAGATATTCCTTGAAATCGGTCATTCAGTCGGCCCGTCGAAGGGTTCGGTCACCGGTTGACCCTGTCGTTCGGTCAGCAAGCTGACCTTCTGCTCCGCCTGGCTCAGCGCTTGCTGGCAATCTCGGGTCAGTGCCACACCCTGCTCGAAGGCAGTCAGCGAGTCTTCCAGGCTCAGTTCGCCGCTTTCGAGCTTTTCGACCAGCCCCTGCAGTGCAGCCAGTGATTGCTCGAAATCCACGGCGGTTTTCTTCTTGGCCATGCTTACCTCGGTTTTCTGGCTAATCGGACTCGGCTGAACAGTATACAAGGGTAATGGGGCGGTCAATCAGCCATACACTTTATAAAAATAGAACAGACTCAAGCTCCAGCCGATCAGAATGACCAGAGCTCTCAGCCATGCGTCGGGCAGCCGGCGGGCCAGGCGACCACCGCAGTAGCCGCCAGCAATCGTGCCAGTCAGCATGATCAGTAGTGCCGGCCAGTGGACCGCACCCGCGACGATGAAAGTTAGCGTTGCAATACTGTATATGACCGATGAAAGCAGACTTTTGATCGCATTGATTTCCACCACCTGCGTACGGCCGGCAATAGCCAGGCTGGCGATCATCATGATGCCCATCCCCGCACCGAAGAAACCGCCATACAGTGACACCAATAATTGGCTCAGGAAACCAACGGGTCCCAGATGGGGGGACTCTTCCCGAGTTCGCTGGCTGGCGACCAGCCTTGCCAGGGATTTGCTGAAGGTAAACAGCAAGGTAGCGAGCAGTAACAACCAGGGAATCAGCCGGTAAAACAGCTGATCGCTGGTCAGTAATAACAGCAGCCCGCCACCCAGGCCACCGATGAGCGCTGCTCCAGCCAAGGGCAGAAGATAACTGTGTAACGGCAGTATGCGCAGTTCACGGCGTAGCGCCCAAGCGGTTGACAAGCTCGCCGGCCACAGTGCGACCGCGTTGGTTGCATTGGCACTGACAGGCGCTATACCTGCCGCCAGCAACGCGGGGAAGGAGAAGAATGTTCCTCCACCTGCCAGAGCATTCATCACTCCGCCTGCAAAACCGCCGGCGATGATCAGCGCAACATGCCATATATCCATACCGAGTCCGCTCTCAGAGTGAACGGCTCAGTATACCGGTGTGCTCGCGCGGAAAGACGAAGTGCAGCGCACAAACTCGCGCCCGCATAATCATGACGTGCTTAACTGGAGGCAATACAGGGAGAACCCATGCAACGAACCCGATTTGAATTTCCTGGCGCCCAGGGCCATGCGCTGGCAGGCCTGCTGGAAATACCTGACACTGGCGAGTATGTCGCCATGGCGCTGTTTGCCCATTGTTTTACCTGCGGCAAGGACAGCGCCGCGGCATCGCGAATTGCCCGGCAGTTGGTGGACCAGGGCATCGCCGTGTTGCGCTTTGATTTTACCGGCCTGGGGAGCAGCGATGGAGAGTTTGCCAACACCAATTTTTCTTCCAATATAGAGGATCTGCTGGCCGCCTCTGCTTGGCTGCAAGAACACCATAGAGCCCCACGCTTGCTGATCGGTCACAGCCTGGGTGGTGCAGCGGTTCTGGCGGCCGCTCAGCAGATGGATTGCGTAGAGGCTGTCGCCACCATTGCTGCGCCATCGACGGCAACACACGTACGGCATCTGTTCGCCGATGACCGTGAAGAAATTCGCCGTCAGGGGCACGCCCGGGTGGACCTGGCTGGCCGGCCATTTACGGTCAAGGCCCAATTTCTCGATGACCTGGAAAAATGGAATTCGGCTGATCACATTAATAACCTGCGCAAGGCGCTGATTGTTTTCCATTCTCCAGTCGATGAACTGGTTGATGTATCCGAGGCTGCAGCGATTTACCAGGCAGCAATGCACCCCAAGAGTTTTATCTCGCTTGATGATGCCGACCATATGCTCAGTCGCAGTGAAGATGCGGTTTATGTGGCGAATGTGCTGGTCGCCTGGGCGACGCGTTATCTGTAATCTGTTTCCCTGCGACCAGAATCCACTCAGATGAAGAATTGACAGGAGTAACACCAATGAAAAAATTTCTCGTGACCCTCCTCTGTACCGGCAGCTTGGCGATCGGCCTGAGTCTGTCTGTTGCCAAGGCAACTACGCACGACGGAGCCTTGAGCGAAGGGGAGATTCGCAAGATCGATCAGGAGTCTGGACGCGTCACCCTGAGCCATGGCCCGATTGAAAACCTGCAGATGCCGGGTATGACCATGATGTTCCAGGTCATGCCGGTTGAGCAGCTGGAAGAGCTTGAAGCGGGTGACAAGGTGAGGTTTCGTGCTGTGCAGGATAATGGTAAGTTGCTGGTTACCGAGATCGAGAAAGCCGAGTGACACCTGCCCCGTGAAACTGCTGCGCACCACGCTCACTGCCGTCATCTGTTCCCTGCTGCTGTCGTTCAATACGCTGGCGGCAGCACTGTTGGCTGTTGATCGATGCATGGAAGGCGCAGGGTCTGAGCTGCATCAGATGGCAGACATGGCGGATATGTCTGACATGCCTGGTACGCAGGCCCACAGTGATTGTGCCGACACTGAAGAAAACTGGATAAGTGCGACAGCGCAGCTGTTATGTGATCAGGGTGGCGAATGTCACATGGGTGGGGCCGTCGTTCCTGCAGCAGCGATGGCATCGTCAGCTTTGCCAGAGTACGCGCCCCCGGTTTTTGCCAAGCCGGCTTTCAGTCCTACCTATCCGACTGCTTTCTGGCGCCCCCCGCGCCACTGATTCCTGAATGATCTGAATCCCGCCCGTATCGGCGGTGTCTGCTTGCGGCTGTCTGGTTCAGACAGCGCGGCATCAGCAACAGGAATCAATATCATGTTTTCCACTTTATTCAGGCGATTGAGTCGCTGCCTGGCGGCCATTGCGCTGGCGCTCGGCCTGGCCGTGCCTGCCGGTGCACTTACCTTCGATCAGACGCTGCGCATCGCCGAGCGTGAAGCGCCCTCGCTTGCGGCGCAGGCAGCCAACAGTCAGGCTGCCCGCAGCGCTGCCATTCCCGCAGGTGCACTTCCAGATCCCCGGTTGGGGCTGGGCCTGCAGAATCTTCCGGTTGAGGGGCCCTCAGCCTGGGACCTTGATGCAGAGCGCATGACCATGCAGCGCATCGGTCTCATGCAGGAAGTGCCAAGCCGCGCCAAACGCCGGGCCCGAGTTGAGCTGGCGCAGGCGGGCATAATGCTTGCCGATGCGCAGCAGGCGGTCGAGCGTCTGGAAGTGCAGCAGGGTGCAGCCCAGGCCTGGATTGCGGTTCTGGCCATTGAGCGCAAGCTGACGGCTTTCGCTGAGCTCCATGCGCAAAACCAACTTTTTGCCAAGGCCGTCGATGCCCGCCTGGCTGGCGGCGCGGGCCTGGCGGCCGACAGCGTGGCGCCCCGCCAGGAAGCGGCGATGCTGGCTGACCGCGAAGACGCGCTTGTGCGCGAGCAAGCGCTGGCGCGAGCCCAGTTGCGCCGGTGGGTAGGCGAGCAGGCCGGCCAGCCACTGAGCGGTGGCTGGCCCAAGTGGCCGGTGGACGCTGACGAGTACCATGATCGTCTACAACGCCATCCTCAGCTTCAGCTGTTCGATCCGCTGTCGCGTCAGGCTCAGGCGGACATTGACCGGGCTATCGCGGAGAAGACGCCAGACTGGAGTTGGGGCGTCGACTATCTGAGAAGGGGGCGGGAGTTCGGCGATATGGTCAATCTCAGTGTGACCTTTGATCTGCCCGTTTTTGCCGGTTCCAGACAGGATCCGCTGATCGAGGCTGAGCGCGCCAGCCTTGCCAGGGTGGAGGCCCAGCGGCAATCGATTGCGCGCACCTACCAGCTCGAGTTAACCGACGCACTTGCCGAATATCAGAGACTTGACCGGACCTTGAACCGGTCAGAAGACACGCTCCTGCCTTTGGCGGAGGAAAAGGTCCGGCTGGCCATGGCGGATTATCGTTCTGGCAGGGGCGCGCTGAACACCGTGATCGATGCCCGTGAGCAACTGATTGATGCCCGCCTGCGCCATATCGACCTGGCACGGGACCGCTCCCTGAGCAACGCCCGCCTGTATTTCGCCTTTGGAGCTGACCACCAATGAAAAACCTATTCGCAAAGATGTTTGTTCTATTGGCAGCGTCTTGCTTGCTCACGCTTGCTCCCGCCCTGGCCCAACCAGCCGAAGAAGACCGTGAGGTGCTTTACTGGTACGACCCGATGTATCCCCAGCAACGTTTCGAAAAGCCCGGTCCGTCACCGTTCATGGACATGGACCTGGTGCCCCGCTATGCGGACAATGACGCCGGCAGTGACGGGACGGTCATGCGGATCGACCCCGGTATTGTGCAGAATCTGGGCATGCGACTGGCGGCTGTCAGCCGCGGGCCGGTCAGCATAACCATCGAGGCAACGGGGCAGCTGACGTTCAATCAGCGCAATCTGGCCGTGGTTCAGGCACGCAGCGCGGGCTTTGTCGAGCGGGTGTATGCATTGGCTGAGCAGGATCAGGTCGCCCAGGGTGCGCCGCTGGCTGATTTGCTGGTACCCCAATGGTCTGCGGTACAGGAAGAGTATCTGTCGTTACGCGGTCTCGGAGAGCCGGAGCTACTGGCGGCTGCGCGTCAACGGATGCGTCTGGCCGGCATGCCGGACACGCTGATTCGCCAACTTGAGCGCAGCGGACGTGCACAAACGCTGTGGACTCTGAGGAGCCCTATTGATGGTGTGCTGCTCGATCTTGAGGTGCAGCAGGGCATGACAATAGCGGCTGGTGCCACGCTGGCGCGAATCAATGGCATAGATACGGTCTGGCTGGTTGTCGAAGTGCCCGAAGCTCAGATCGCCGGTCTGGCGCCCGGACAGACAGTGCTGGCGCGATTACCGGCGTTTCCCGGTGAGTCGCTCGACGGCACTATCGAGGCGGTGCTGCCGCAGGCCAGTCGCGACAGTCGGACAGTTCAGGTGCGCATCGTCCTCGACAATGATAAGCAGCAACTGCGGCCAGGCATGACCGCCGACGTTACCCTGAGTCGTCAGGAAGCCGTGGCTCTGCTTGTGCCAACAGAGGCACTGATTCGTACCGGCAGGCGCACTCTGGTCATGGTTGCCGAGGAAGCCGGCAGATTCAGGCCGGTGGAAGTGCGTATCGGTCGTGAGACGGAAGATAAAACGGTTGTGCTCGAAGGGTTGCAAGAGGGGCAGCAGGTAGTTGCTTCCGGCCAGTTTCTGCTGGACTCCGAAGCCAGCTTGCGTGGTCTGACTGCTGCCCCGGTGGACATGCCGATGTCCATGCCACAGGCGCCCGTGCTGCATCCTTCAGAGGGCACTATCGTCGGCATTGAAGAGGATATGATTTTCCTTGATCACGGACCTTTCCCTACATTGAACATGCCCGGCATGACCATGGGCTTTCCATTTGCAGATCCGGCACTGTTGAAGGGGCTGGAAGAAAATGATCGGGTTCGGGTCGGTGTGCGTGAGAGTGATGAAGGCCTGACTATCGAGACTATCGAGAAAGTGGAGGCTCAGCCATGATTGCCGCGACTATTCGCTGGTCGGTAGCCAATCGTTTCCTGGTGCTGTTGGCGACCCTGTTTGCAATTGCCTGGGGCACCTGGTCGGTACAGAACACCCCGATTGATGCGTTGCCGGACCTGTCCGATGTCCAGGTCATTATCCGCACACCCTATGCCGGTCAGGCGCCGCAGATCGTCGAGAATCAGGTGACCTACCCGCTGGCCACGACCATGCTCTCGGTGCCGGGGGCGAAGACCGTGCGCGGTTATTCGTTCTTCGGTGATAGCTATGTTTACGTGTTGTTCGAGGACGCTACGGACCTGTACTGGGCGCGCTCCCGTGTGCTGGAGTATCTCAGCCAGGTGCAGAGCAGCCTGCCCGCTGGCGCTGAGCCGGCATTGGGGCCGGATGCCACCGGCGTCGGCTGGATTTTCCAGTACGCACTGGTCGACCGCACCGGCCAGCATGACCTGGCGCAGCTGCGCTCATTGCAGGACTGGTTTTTGCGTTACGAGCTGAAAACGCTGCCAAACGTGGCCGAGGTAGCGCCGATCGGCGGAATGGTCAAACAGTATCAGGTTGTGCTTGATCCGGTGCGTATGGCCAGTCAGCAAGTCACCCAGCAGCAGATTGCCCGGGCCATTGATGATGCCAACCGGGAAACCGGCGGTAGCGTGCTGGAACTGGCCGAAAGCGAGTTCATGGTGCGGGCCTCCGGCTATCTGCAGTCGATTGCCGATTTCCGCAGTATTCCGTTGCGCCTGGGTAGCAGCGGAGCACCAATCACTCTGGGCGATGTGGCGGATATTCGCCTAGGGCCGGAAATGCGTCGTGGCATTGCCGAGCTCGATGGAGAGGGAGAGGTCGTCGGCGGAGTCGTCATCCTGCGTAGCGGCAAGAATGCCCGGGAGACCATTGCGGCGGTGAAGACTCGGCTGGAGGAGCTGAAGAAGGGCCTGCCCGAGGGTGTCGAGATTGTTACCACCTACGATCGCAGTGAGCTGATCGACAGTGCCGTAAGGAATCTGAGCTACAAGCTGGTAGAGGAATTCATTGTGGTGGCGCTGGTATGCGTGCTGTTCCTCTGGCACTTGCGTTCCTCGCTGGTGGCAATCGTTTCGCTACCGGTAGGTATTCTGATCGCGTTCATCATCATGCAGCGCCAGGGCGTCAACGCCAACATCATGTCCCTTGGGGGAATCGCAATCGCGATTGGCGCGATGGTGGATGCGGCCATTGTCATGATCGAGAACGCGCACAAGCATATCGAGGCCTGGCATAAGCGCAATCCCGACAAGGAGCTCAAGGGCGATGCGCACTGGAAAGTAATAACGGATGCGGCTGTAGAAGTGGGTCCTGCGCTGTTTTTCAGTCTTTTGATCATTACGCTATCGTTCATTCCGGTATTCACCCTGGAGGCCCAGGAAGGCCGACTGTTTGGTCCGTTGGCATTTACCAAGACCTACGCCATGGCGGCGGCTGCGGGTCTGGCAATAACCCTGGTACCTGTACTGATGGGGTACTGGATCCGCGGCAAAATTCCGGCAGAAGAGCGCAATCCGATCAGTCGAGGGCTGATCAGGGTTTATCAGCCGGCGCTGGATGCGGTACTGCGCTGGCCGAAAGCGACGATCGCCCTTGCTGTAGTGATCTTTCTCAGCGGACTTTGGCCTGTCAGCCAACTGGGTGGTGAGTTCCTGCCGCCGCTGGATGAGGGCGATCTGCTCTATATGCCTACGGCGCTACCAGGACTGTCGCCGCAAAAGGCTGCAGAACTGCTGCAGCGCACCGACCGGATGATCAAGTCCGTGCCTGAGGTCGCCCGCGTATTCGGCAAGGCCGGGCGTGCAGATACCGCCACCGATCCCGCGCCACTGACCATGTTCGAGACGACTATCCAGTTCAAGCCGCGCGACCAGTGGCGCGAAGGAATGACGCCAGAGAAGCTGGTCGAAGAGCTGGACCGGGCGGTACAGGTTCCGGGTCTGGCCAACCTGTGGATTCCGCCGATCCGTAACCGTATCGATATGCTGGCAACGGGGATCAAAAGCCCGATCGGGGTCAAGGTATATGGCTCCGAGCTGGCGCAGATCGATCGCGCTGCCCAGGCTGTCGAAAAGATTGCCAAGGAGATTCCGGGTGTCAGCTCGGCAATCGCTGAAAGGCTGACTGGCGGGCGCTATATCGATATCGACATCGACCGCACTGCGGCAGCGCGCTACGGACTGAATATCGCCGATGTCCAGGCCATTGTGGCCGGTGCGGTAGGTGGGATGAATGTGGGTGAAACCGTCGAGGGTCTGGCGCGCTACCCCATCAGCCTGCGTTACCCCCGTGAATGGCGTGACTCTCTGGGCGATCTGCAACGGCTACCCATTTATACGCCCAGGGGAGATCAGATCACCCTGGGCACGGTGGCGGATATTGCTATCACGGATGGGCCGCCTATGCTCAAGAGCGAGAACGCGCGCCTGACAGGCTGGGTCTATGTGGACGTGCGTGATCGTGATATGGCCGCGGTGGTCGCAGATCTGAAGGCTCGGATCAGTGACGAGGTGGAGCTGACATCCGGGATGAGTATCAGTTATTCCGGCCAGTTCGAATTCATGGAGCGCGCCAACGCCAAGCTGAAGCTGGTGGTGCCTGCGACGCTGCTGATCATATTTGTGCTCTTGTATCTGATCTTCCGCCGTTTCGATGAAGCCTTGCTGATCATGGCGACATTACCCTTCGCACTTACCGGTGGGGTCTGGTTTCTCTATTGGCTGGACTTCAACCTGTCTATCGCCACCGGTGTCGGTTTTATTGCATTGGCGGGTGTTGCAGCCGAATTCGGGGTGATCATGCTGCTGTATCTGACCAATGCGCGAAAGGAGCGTCTCAATGCCGGACTTAATGACGAAGGTTCGCTGATCGATGCGATTCGCGAGGGGGCAGTACAGCGAGTCAGGCCCAAGGCCATGACCGTGGCGGTGATTATTGCCGGCCTGATGCCGATTCTGCTGGGTAGCGGTACGGGCAGTGAAATAATGCGCCGGATTGCTGCGCCGATGGTCGGCGGTATGATCACGGCGCCGCTGTTGTCGCTGTTCGTGCTGCCTGCGGTCTACCTGTTGATGCGCCGACGCTCGACTCAACCAAACTCGCCGCCGCTCTCAGGGCCTGGATAGACCGGGGCGAAACCGCCGCCGGGTGTGCGGAAGTTGGTGGTCTGGCCCTGATAAAGACGGGCAGCCACCCATTGCACCTGGCCAGCATACACGTAGTTACGCAGGTCGAATTTCAGTGTCTGTTGCGATTCGCTGTCACTCAGCATGCGCTCGCCGGGGGTGATCAGAGCCTGCGCCACGTAGTCGCCGGCGAGAATTTCCTCCCAGACCCGCCGGGTCAGCTTGTCACCTCGATAGGCCGCGCGGCTGCCGTAGCCGGCTGCAGGCTTGAAGAAAAGTTGCTTGCGTTGCGCCCAGAGCAGGTCTTCCTTGTCACGGTGAACATGCTGAGTGTGTGGAATGCCGGCCAGCAGGATTTTCCGGGTTTGCTCAGGCACGCCCAGGCGCTTCAGGTGTTCCTCGTCGCTGAGCAGGATCAGGTTGCGCTTGTCGGCGTAGAGCGCATGGGCCTGGGGGTCTGGGGTCAGCAATGCGGCATCCGACAGATAGGCCTCGCGCAAGTGTGCGTGGCTGGGGGACTCCAGCAGAAAGTCCGTCAATCTGTTGTAAACCAGATCAATTGGCAGGCCAGCATGCCACAATTGGCCTGCGCGTAACTCAAGTTCGCCCGGATCGGTAATGACTGTCTTGATGCCATTGCGTTCGAATAGGTGTTTGAACAGCAAGAATTCGGGGTAGAGATACTGGCTCTGCGGATCTGCATCCACAATTGCAATCGTCGCCAGTCGGCTCTTTTTACCGGCCAGGGCCCATTCGCGTTGAAACATGGCGACTATGTCTGTCTCGAACTGGTCTGCCAACGCAGGCGGAGGTATCAGCCCGGCTACCTCCGGACAGCAGGCTCTCTGGGCCCGAGCCATCAGGGCGTTAAGCATCGCTCCGCCGGCATTGGTGTTTATCTCGATCAGACCAAAGCTGTCCTGTGCCACGTGAAAGTCGTAACCCATGAACACTCCCCGAGCGCCGGAAGCATGCCTGCTTTTCGCCGGGGCCTGCGCGTCTATTTCCTCACGGTAGGCTGGGAGAGCGATAACCGATTCGATTGCGGCGATCAGCTCCTGCATGCGCGCCATGTGAGCCGGCGAGACAAACACCGGCTGCGCGGCAAAGATTGTCGGACAACGTTCCTGCAGAAGCTCGAAGAGGTCTGGCGTTCGGGTTTCGCTGGCCAGCGCATAGCGCAGTGCCTGCTGATCGAGACTGATGCAGAAGCACTCGCTGTTGAGTCTCTGGATCATCTGGTTCTGGTCGTTGCCCATGGGCGCCGGATTCCTGCGTGGAGGTTGGTTAACAGCTGTTTATAACAGGTCACCTGCCGCCGGGTATAGCGACCAGTTCAGCTGTAACCGGCTGACGTTTTGCTTGAGCTGAGTCAATAGGCGACTGCCACTATCTTGCTAGCATTCTCCTGAATATAGCTCCGGTCTGCCAGTCATGGATACCTGGCGACCGGTGCAGACATGCAGGGACATGGGAGTCGTTGCCATGCATTCAAAACAAAAAAACGCGTCACCGCCGGAGATAGATGCTGCGGACCTTGCCGAGCGTCTGAGGTTTATTCAATGGTCTCAGGAAGATCAGGTGCGCCTCAATGGGTGGCAGAACAGCGCTGGAACATTGATTGAAAATGCGGTTCTGAAGCTGTATGGACATCTGGGGCAGTTCGCTGTGCCTGCCGGCATACTCCGAGACGAGGCAACAGTGACTCGTTTGAAGGAGCGACAGCAGGAGTATTACCAGCAGCTGTTTCGCGGCAGGATCGATGGGGATTATCTGAAAGATCGCTCACTGATCGGCCAGGTGCACGAACAGCTGGGTGTTGATCTGCAATGGTATCTTGGCAGTTACAGGTTTTGTCTGAGCGAGATGCTGGAGGGAATGGTAGCTGCTGACAGAGCTGATGGTCGTTGGGCGCTGGAATCCTTTCAGAGTCTGTTGAAAATCGTTTTTTTCGATATCACTCTTGCAGCCGAAGCCTATCTGGCGGCAACAACCAGGGCCTTGGCCGCCAGCGAAAGCCGATTCAGTCACGCCCTGCGAGGTGCCAATGATGGTATCTGGGAGTGGGATCTGGAGACCGACAGGCTGTATGTGTCTGACTGGTGGGCCGGCATGCTCGGCTTTACGGTAGCGGCTATAGGTCAACAGTCAGCGGGGTGGTTTGACCTGGTTCATGGGGATGATCTGGATGGGCTGCGCCAGGCAATCGACACTCACCTTGAGGGTGGTACACCTTCACTTTATTGCGAATACCGTATACGAACGGCAAGGGATGGCTTGCGCTGGGTCCTGGTCAGAGGGGTGGTCGAGAGTGACCACCAGGGCCGGCGACGTCTGGCCGGCTCGCAAACGGATATCAGTCGGCAACGCCGCAACCAGAAGCAACTCGAACATGCTGCCAAGCACGACCAGTTGACTGGTCTGCTCAATCGAAGGCGCTTCAACAGTTATCTTGAGGAGCTGTTGTTGCGACAGGGTCGTCCTGGGGCTCGCTATGCGGCACTCCTGTTCATTGATCTGGATCGCTTCAAACTAATCAATGATAGCCTCGGTCATGCCGCTGGCGACAAGGTGCTCAGGCACGTAGCAAAAAGATTGCAGGACTGTGTACGCACAGGAGACCGTCTTGCCCGTTTCGGTGGTGACGAGTTTGTCGTGCTTCTGGATGATCTGGCTGTGCCAGGGGATGCCGAAGTTATTGCCCGCAAAATACTGACCTCGCTCCGTGAGCCGCTGCGTTTTGGCGACCGCTATCTGGTGGTCAGCGCCAGTATTGGCATTACCGTGCTAGGTCCTGAGCAGAGTCCCGAGCATGCCCTGCAGGCGGCTGATCTTGCGCTATATCGCGCCAAGGAAACCGGCAAGGCTCGTTATCATCTGTTCGATCAGAGTATGCAGGACGAGGTCCGCAATCGTTTGCGCCTGGAGACGGATGCGCTGCAAGCACTGCAGGGTAATGAGTTCAGTCTGGTCTATCAGCCTGTGCTGGATCTGTTGTCGCCCGGTGGCTGTCCGCCGGTGGCTGTGGAGGCCCTGTTACGCTGGTGCCATGATGGCGAGCCTGTTTCACCGGTCAGCTTTATTCCCGTGCTTGAGGAGTCCGGCGAGATTATTCCTGTGGGTTACTGGGTACTTGAGCAGGCGTGTCAGCAAACCGTGCACTGGCAGAACAATGGAGCGCCGCACCTGCGTTGTTCGGTGAACCTCTCGGGTTTGCAGCTCAGGGAAGCAGACTTCAGCCTCAGGGTCCGGGAAATTCTGGACCTTACGGGGTTGCCATCAACATCTCTGGTGCTGGAAATCACCGAGAGCCTGCTGGTGGATGCCGAGGGTCATAGTGTGTCCAGTCTGCGAGAACTGGCGGCCATGGGCGTGCGGATAGCCCTTGATGATTTTGGTACGGGTTTCTGCTCCCTGGGTTATCTGAACCGCTTTCCGATTCACATCATCAAGCTTGATCGCAGCTTTCTGGTCGAGGCCCACGACAATCCCACCCAGCAAGCCATCTGCCGAGCGATCATCAGCCTGAGTGCTACCCTGGGGCTGGACGTGGTGGCCGAGGGAATAGAAACACTCGAGCAGGTGGATTTTCTGCTCGCCGAGAATTGCCGATTCGGGCAAGGCTTTCTGCTGTCGCATCCATTGAGCGTAGCGGATATGAACCTGATGCTGAGTCGTTGATCCGCAGCACAGAACCAGCGAACAATGCCTAGATGTCGCCCCACAGGTACTGGGCAAGCGTGAGCGCTGTGACCGGCGCCGTCTCGGTGCGCAACACACGCGGGCCAAAACGGGCGGGTTTGAAGCCGCTTTTCTGTGCGCGCTCGATTTCCTCGCGGCTCAGACCGCCTTCGGGGCCAATCAGCAGGGCGAGTTCGTCTGGGCGTTGCAGGCTTTCAAGGCTTTGCTCGGTGCGGTGGTGCAATACCAGTTTGAGGTCCGCCTGAAGGTCATCGAGCCAGACGTCCAGAGAGGTCGGCGGGTGCACTTTTGGTACCACGCTGCGCCCGCATTGCTCACAAGCGCTGACCGCAATCTGCTGCCAGTGTGCCTGCCGCTTGTCGGCCCGCTCACCCTGCAGTTTTACTTCGCAGCGCTCCGTAAAGAGCGGTGTTATCTGATTCGCTCCCAGCTCAACGGCTTTCTGAATCGCCCAGTCCATCCGTTCACCGCGGGACATTGCCTGGCCCAGGTGGACCTTCAACGCAGACTCCGGTAGGCCCGGTATTGCTGGATCCAGGCGTACGGTAACCTGCTTTTTGGCTACCTCGATAACCTCGCCTGGCCACTCCTGTCCGGAACCGTTGAACACCTGAATAGCGGCGCCGGGCGCCAGACGCAGTACCCGGCCGATGTAATGTGCCAGGTCACCGTCGAGCTGGTGCTCGCCGGCGTCCATGGGCGCATCAAGGTGAAAGCGTGAGACCCGCATTATCAGTCCCGTGTGGCCAGCTGGATGCCTTCATAGGCGACACTGGCCAGGTGATCGATCTGGTCAGGTGTGATCACGTAGGGTGGCATGAAGTACACCACGCTGCCCAGCGGACGCAGTAGTGCTTCATGCTTGAGGGCGTGCTCATACACGCGGATGCCGCGACGCTCTTGCCAGGGATACGGCGTTCGGTTTGCCTTGTTTTGCACCATCTCGATAGCCAGCACCATTCCCGTCTGGCGCACTTCCGCTACATGCGGATGATCCGCGAAATGGGCGGTGGCGCGGGTCATATGCGCCGCGAGCGACTTGTTGGCCTCGATCACATTGTTCTGTTCGAACAGATCCAGTGTCGCCAGTGCTGCAGCGCAGGCGAGCGGGTTGCCGGTGTAACTGTGCGAATGCAGGAACGCGCGCATGGTTACGTAGTCGTCGTAGAAGGCCTCATACATTTTGTCAGTAGTCATGCACACGGCCATTGGCAGGTAGCCAGCAGTAAGGGCCTTGGACAGACAGAGAAAGTCAGGGCTGATGTCAGCCTGTTCGCAGGCAAACAAGCTCCCGGTACGACCAAAACCGACAGCAATTTCGTCGTGGATAAGGTGCACGTCATAGCGGTCACAGGCCTCCCGCAGGAGCTTCAGATACACCGGGTGGTACATGCGCATCCCGCCGGCACACTGGATAAGCGGCTCTATGATAACCGCGGCAACTTCTTCGTGGTTTTCTTCCAGCGCGCGTTCCATATGCTCGAACATCTTGCGGCTGTGTTCCTCCCAGCTGGCGCCTTCTTCACGGTCGTAGCAGTCTGGCGACGGGACGGTAATTACCTCCATCAGAAGGGGCTGATAGGTTTCCTTGTACAACGCTACATCGCCCACAGCCAGGGCTGCCAGGGTTTCGCCGTGATAGCTGTTGGAGAGGGTAATAAAGCGTTTCTTCCGAGGTTTCCCGGTATTGAGCCAATAGTGAAAGCTCATCTTCAGGGCGACCTCGATACAGGAGGAACCGTTGTCAGCGTAAAAGCAACGGGTCAGCGGTGCTGGCGTGATATCCACCAGGCGTTCGGACAGTTCGATGATGGGTTGATGGCTGAAGCCGGCGAGAATCACATGCTCCAGGCTGTCGAGCTGATCCTTTATCCGTTGATTGATATGCGGGTTGGCATGGCCGAAAATATTGACCCACCAGGAGCTGACTGCATCGAGATAGCGATTGCCTTCGAAGTCGTGAAGCCATACGCCCTCGCCACGCTGAATCGGAATGACCGGCATGTGCTCATGATCTTTCATCTGGGTGCATGGGTGCCAGAGCACTGACAGATCACGCTGCATCCACTGATTGTTCAAGCCCATAGTCGCCTCGCCGAAATTGGAATTAGGCGACAATTGTACCTCAGCCGGTTCGGGCCTGCAGTGTCTCAGCGCGTGTTAAAAACCACCATCGTCTTGCCTTTCACGTTGATCAGGCCCTGTTCCTCAAGTGTCTTGAGCACTCGGCCGACCATTTCCCGCGAGCAACCGACAATCCGCCCCAGTTCCTGGCGGGTAACCTTTATCTGCATGCCGTCAGGGTGCGTCATGGCGTCCGGTTGGCGGCACAGGTCAAGCAATGTGCGGGCAACCCGGCCGGTCACGTCAAGAAAGGCCAGATCCCCTACCTTGCGAGTCGTGTTGCGCAGGCGTTCCGCCATCTGCCGACCTACCGCATAGAACAGATCCGGATCCTGCTGGCTCAGCTCGCGAAACTTGGTATAGCTGACCTCGGCCACTTCGCACTCGCTTTTGGCTCGCACGCAGGCGCTGCGATCTTGCTGCGGCGTGACATCATCGAAGAGTCCCATTTCACCAAAGAAATCGCCCTGGTTCAGGTAGGCAATTATCATTTCCCGACCCTGCTCATCCTCGATAAGAATGGTGACGCTGCCCTTGAGGATATAGAACAGGCTGTCGGAATGATCTCCCGCGTGAAGGATGGTGCTGCGGGCGTTGAAAGTGCGCAAATGACAATGTGCCAGATAGCTGTCGAGGTTCTTGATGCGGGGCGTCAGGGCGTTTACGACCATGTAGTTATCCTGTCGAGCAGTTCGATGTTGCCGGAGCAATCGTGGGCGCCTCAAATCGAGACCAAACTTGATTATGTCCAATTTTTGCGATGATGACCAGTCCAGGTCTTCGCAGTCTGAGCCTGTGCTATTCTGCACGGCCTCAGACTGACCTGCCGGAGATGTAGATGAAAGCGCAAATCAAGTGGGTGGACGGTGCCATGTTTCTCGGTGAGTCCGGTAGCGGCCACACGATCGTGATGGATGGCCCACCGGATGCGGGTGGGCGGAACATGGGTGTGCGTCCAATGGAGACGGTGCTGATCGGTCTGGGCGGGTGCGCCAGTTATGATGTGGTGAGTATTTTGAAAAAATCACGCCAGGATATCCGCGACGTACAGGTGTCACTCGATGCCGAACGCGCAGAGACCGAGCCCAAGGTCTTCACGCGTATCCACGTTCATTTTGTAGTGACTGGCAAACAGTTGAAGGAAGCCCAGGTGAAGCGCGCGGTGGAGCTGTCTGCGGAGAAATACTGCTCGGCGTCGATCATGCTTGGTCGGGCAGGGGTGGAGATCACCCATGGCTATGAAATCGTGGAAATAGACTGACCATCGGGCCCGCTTTCAACGGGCCCCATTGCGCAGCATTTCAGATTTTATAGGTTGCCTTGGTCATGAAGCCCGAAAGCAGGGTCATTGCGGCCTTCACTGGTTCGGGAAAGATCATGCCGCCGGCTTCGAGCGCCTGGGCCCCGTGCTCGATCTCGTCGATGCGCATCTGCTCGAGAATGGCCCGCGATTTTATGTCTTCCTCTGGCAACTGGGCCAGGTGGTCATCGAGATGCCGTTCGACCAGCTGTTCGGTTGCGGCCACAAAGCCCAGGCTTATGCGATCACTGATCAGCCCTGCCGCGGCACCCATGCCGAAGGACAGGCCGTAAAACAACGGGTTCAGCAAGCTCGGCTGACTTTTCAACTCGCGCAACCGTTGTTCGCACCAGGCCAGGTGGTCAATCTCCTCGGCCGCCGCATGTTCCATTTTGGCCCGCACATCGGGGAGTTTGGCTGTCAATGCCTGCCCCTGGTACAGCGCCTGGGCGCAGACTTCGCCAGTATGGTTGATGCGCATCAGGCCGGCTATGTGCTGACGTTCATGTTCGTCCATCGGCACGTTGGGCATGTGTTGCGACGGTGAAGGCCTGTTTGCCTGGGCTGCGCCCGGCACCAACGTCCGCAGTGACTGGTCAGCCTGGGTGAGCAAGCGATCCAGGGTGCTGTATCGACGGGGTGTATTCATTGGATTGCTCCTGGGCAGGAAATGGGTAACGGGCGCCACAGAGGTGCCAGACTGCACTGGATCAACCTGGAGGCCAGGTCATCTGGCGCTTGCCCAGCACGTGCAGATGAATGTGGTAGACCGTTTGACCACCATCCTGGTTGCAATTGAATACAGTCCGAAAACCATTGTCGCAACCCTGTTCGGCAGCTACCTGTTGGGCAATGAAAATCATATGGCCAACCAGTGCCCGGTCGTCTGTGGTCAAGTCGCTGATGCAGGCGATGTGTCGTTTGGGAATAACCAGAAAATGCACAGGCGCCTGGGGGTTGATGTCATTGAAGGCGATGACCTGATCATCCTCGTAAATCTTGCTGGCAGGGATCTTGCCCTCAACGATCTTGCAGAACAGACAGTCCATGCGCTACTCCTTGGCTGGTCTTTAAAGTGCTTCCAGTGTAACCATCTGGCGCTAGAATGGCATCACATCGAAGTGCTGCAAAAGGATTCGCCAGTGAAAAACGATATCCATGATCTGGGTCTGCTGCTCGACAGCCGCGTCAAGCTGATCATCACTGAAAGCTGGGAAGAGCAGCGCGTGCTGGAAACCATGGCGGCGTTAGCGGTGAAGCGGGCGCGTACCTGGTTTACCTGGGACCATGTTGACGGTCTGCAACGCCTTGGTTTTGGCGAAGAAATCGAGGATGCAGACACCTGTGATCCCGAGAAGGCATTGCAATGCGTGCGCAGGGACAGCCAGCAATCCATCTACGTGTTCTGCGACCTGCACCCGTTTCTCGAGAACCCCAAAGTTGTGCGGCTGCTCAAGCTCGTCGCAATGAATGCAGACCCGCATGCTCCGACCATCATGTTGGTCAGTCACCAGATCAAGCTGGCACCGGAGTTGAGCAGGCTGGCGGCTCGCGTGGAGCTGAGCATGCCCTCTGATGAGCAGTTGTCCGCCATCATCCGCGAGGAGGCAGCAGTTTGGACGGAACAAAACAAGGGTCTCAAGGTACGTACCGACAGCCGCACGCTTGAGCAGGTAGTGCGCAATCTGCGCGGCACTACCCATGAGGAGGCGCGGCGATTGGCTCGCAAACTGATTGCTGATGACGGCGCCATTACTCAGGAGGATGTGCCGGCGTTGAACAAGGCCAAATTCAGCCTGCTGGATATGCAGGGCGTATTGAGCTTCGAGCAGAATACCGCCCATTTCGCCGAGGTGGGCGGCTTGCATCACTTCAAGCGCTGGCTGATGGAGCGCCAGGCTGCATTCCTTGGCGCCGGACAGATAGAAGATGCACCGAGGGGCGTGATGCTGGTCGGAGTGCAGGGGGCGGGCAAGAGTCTTGCTGCAAAGGCGGTTGCCGGCGTTTGGGGGCTGCCGCTGTTACGTCTGGATTTCGCTGCGCTGTACAACAAGTACATAGGCGAAACCGAGAAGAATCTGCGTGAAGCATTGCAAATGGCTGACTGCATGGAGCCTTGCGTGCTCTGGATTGACGAGATCGAAAAAGGTCTGGCGCCTGACAGTGGCGACCAGGGCGTATCCCGCCGATTGCTGGGGACCCTGCTGACCTGGATGTCGGAACGCAATACCCGGGTATTTCTCGTGGCTACAGCCAATGACGTGAGCCAGCTTCCGCCGGAATTGATTCGCAAGGGGCGTCTGGATGAGCTGTTCTTCATTGATCTGCCAGACAGCAGCGTCCGAGAAGACATTTTGCGTATCCATTTGCAGAAACGCGGCCTGAGTATCGAGGGTTTTGATGTGCCCGCGCTGTCACTGGCATGTGACGGTTTTTCCGGGGCAGAGATCGAGCAAGCCGTTGTTGCAGCGGTATACGCTGCTTCGGCACGCGGGCAGAGCGTCACCGATGCTCACTTGCAGGGTGCGATGTCGCAGACATCGCCCCTCTCGGTAGTCATGGCAGAACGCTTGCAGGCTTTGCGGGCGTGGGGTAGAGACCGTGCAGTGATGGCAGGTTAGAAGGGCTTGACCACCACCAGAATGACCACTAGGACCAGGACCAGTACCGGAGCCTCGTTGAACCACCGGTAAAACACATGGGAGCGTGTGTTGCGATCGGTAGCAAACTGCTTGAGCATCGCGGCGCAGGTGAAATGATAGATCAGCAGCGCAACAACCAGGGTCAATTTGGCATGCAGCCAGCCCTGACTGAGCCACGCCGGAGCGAGCACCACCAGCCAGATCCCCAGTGCGATAGTCACGATCATGGAAGGCACCATGATGCCGCGATACAGCTTGCGCTCCATGATCTTGAAGCGTTCCTTGCTGACCCCGTCTTCGCTCTGGGCGTGATAGACGAACAGGCGCGGTAAATAGAAGAGGCCGGCGAACCAGGTCACGACGGCAATGATATGAAAGGCTTTGATCCACAGATACACACTGCAGTCCTCTTGAATGATCAAGGTGCCTCTGAGTGAGGCAGTGAGTGCTGGTAATTTGCGCCAGCGCTTTTATGATAGGGGGTTATCAATCATGTTCAAACGATTCAGGAAGTAAAGATGATCAAGATCGGCATAGTAGGTGGAACCGGCTATACAGGTGTGGAGCTGCTCAGGCTCCTGGCCCAGCATCCCCAGGCTCATGTCGAGGTGATTACTTCCCGATCGGAAACCGGTGTGCGCGTGGTGGATATGTATCCCAACCTGCGCGGGCACTACGACAAGCTGTGTTTCAGTGTGCCGGACAATGAGTCATTGGGACGCTGCGATGTGGTCTTCTTTGCCACCCCCCACGGCGTGGCCCACGCCATGGCGGCGGAGTTGCTGGCAGCAGGCACGCGGATCATTGATCTATCAGCTGATTTCCGCCTGCGTGATGCTGCCGAGTGGAGCCAATGGTATGGCCAGCCACACGGTGCTCCCGAATTACTCGACCAGGCTGTTTACGGCCTGCCCGAAGTCAATCGAGACGCTGTACGAAGTGCCCGATTGATAGCAGTGCCGGGCTGCTACCCGACCGCAGTACAACTGGGGCTGCTGCCGTTGCTCGAGGCAGGACTTGCTGATAACGAGCGTATTATTGCCGACTGCAAATCCGGCGTCAGTGGCGCTGGCCGTGGGGCCAGCGTCGGCTCGCTTTTTTGTGAATCCACGGAGAGCATGAAGGCGTACGGCGTCGCGGGTCACCGCCACCTGCCAGAGATTCGCCAAGGCTTGCAGGCTGCAGCCGGAGGCCCTGTGGGTCTGACCTTTGTGCCCCATCTCACGCCGATGATCAGGGGGATACACGCTACCCTGCACGTGTCCGTAAAAGATCATTCGATTGATCTGCAGGCGCTGTTTGAGAAGCGCTATGAAAGTGAGCCCTTCGTTGATGTGATGCCTGCCGGAAGCCATCCGGAAACGCGCAGTGTTCGAGGTGCCAATATCTGCCGATTGGCAGTCCATCGGCCCCAGTCCGGTGATCAGGTAGTCATTTTGTCGGTTATCGACAACCTGGTGAAAGGCGCCTCGGGGCAGGCGGTGCAGAACATGAACATTGCCTTCGGACTCGATGAGAAAACAGGACTCTCCCATCCGGCGCTCATGCCCTGATGACCGGGTTCAAGCGACGCAGGCCATTGCGCGATCACAGTATCGTGCTGATGCCGCGCAACTCGAAACTGATCAGTGCATTGAAGGTGATAGGGGTGCTGGCCCTGGTGCTGGCGATTCCGCTTAGTGCCTGGCAGGCGTGGCAGGCCGGTCTGCGCTCCCAGGCGGACGTCCTGCTTGAGCGTGACCGGTTGCGTGTACAGCGTGAGGAGCTCGTGTCTGAATTGACCGCGACCCGTGAACGGGCGCAGGAGCTTGAAGTTGATTTGCTGGTGGCTGTCGAGTCGGTGACGGAGAACCGCGGGATGGTTCAGGAGCTGGAGCAACAGCTCTTTCATCTGCAGCAGGACCTCGCCCAGTACCAAGGTGTACTGGAGCCTACCGCCGCTTCGCCGGGTGTACGCATCCAGGCATTCGAGTTACTGCCTACTGAAGATCCGGACAGGTTCCGGTACAAGGTCATGGTGAGCAGGGTTGGTGATGAGGAAGAGATCCTCCAGGCCCGCTTGCTCATGCAGATTCATGGGCTTAAAGATGGTGAAATGGTCAGTCTGCCGTTGGCGGATATGACCGAAGCAGATGACGCGGAGGGTATTGCCCTGAATTTTCGCTATTTTCAGGTGGTGCCCGGTCCTGGAGCTGGATCGGAGCTGCGTTTGCCAGAAGGCTTCGAGCCAAAACGTATCGAATTGCAGGCGCTTCAGAACGGCTCGACTCTTGTCGAGCGGTCATTCGAGTGGACAGCTACAGGAGTACCCTGATGTGGGGAGCAGATAAGCACAAGAAGATGGACATCGGTAAGTTTGGTGGTAAAACCACCATCGTCGCACAGGAAGCGGAAATCAACGGCGATATCAGCTTTTCCGGGATTCTGCAGGTAGACGGCCGTATCATTGGCAACATCAATGCGGAGCAGGGGCTGGTGCGGGTGAGCGAGCATGGGCGGGTGCAAGGAGTGATCACTGCGCCAAACGTGTTGATTAACGGCGAAGTCATTGGTGATGTGCATGCTCACGAGCATCTGGAGCTTGATGCCAAGGCGCGCATAAACGGCAACCTGTATTACCGGTTCATCGAGATGGTCATGGGGGCCCAGATCAGCGGTACGCTTAATCATTTGAATGAAACAGCCTCGGTAACTCCGATAGCCCAGATTGCCGACCGGACTCGCCAGGATGAATAGTTGACCAAAAGAGTCGGGAAAAGGATAATGCATAACCTGATGTGCTGTGGCACCTGTCGCTGGAGGTCTTATGTCGACTGCTGAAGTTTTTACCCCTTCCCCTTTGTTGTTTACCGACACTGCTGTTTCCAAGGCCAAGTCATTGATCGACGAGGAAGGTAACGAGCGTCTGAGTCTGCGAGTATTCGTCACCGGTGGCGGCTGCTCCGGCTTCCAGTATGGATTTACCTTTGATGATGAGCTGGCCGAAGATGACACCATTGTCGAGCGCGAAGGGGTAAAGCTGGTTGTGGATCCCATGAGCTTTCAGTATCTGGTGGGGTCCGAGGTGGATTACCAGGAAGGTCTTGAGGGGTCTCGATTCGTTATCAACAACCCCAATGCGGCGACCACTTGCGGCTGCGGTTCCTCCTTCTCCATCTAACTTTCTGAGATTCAGGCGGGGTAGTGGGCGCCCAGTATCCTTGCTCCGCAAGCGCCTGTGACTTCAGGCTGATTGCCAGGTTGCCTCTCCAGGCAGCGCCACGCCAACCAGGCGAACGCAATTGCCTCCATCCAGTCAGGATCAACTCCAAGCTGTGTCGTAGTCGCTAATGGTAGCGGATCGAGAAGTGATTCGAGCCGCTCCAGCAAGAACTGATTCCTCGCTCCGCCACCACATATAAACACGCTTTTCGTTGTTGCCGCGCTCCTGGCTACAGCCTGGCTGATGGTTTGCGCGGTCAGTTCCAGTAGCGTCGCCTGAATGTCCTGTGGGGGCAAGACTGCAGTCAGGTTGTCCAGTTTGTGCCTGAGCCAGGCTGGATGAAAGTACTCGCGGCCAGTGCTCTTGGGGCCCTGACGTCGAAAATAGGGGTCGCTCTGCATCAGGTCGAGCAGTTCCGCTGAAACCTCACCGCTGCGAGCCCAGTTGCCGCCGGCATCATAGGGCTTGGAGCCGTGCAGCTGGATCCAGTAATCCATGAGCACGTTTCCCGGACCGCTGTCGAAGCCAACAACGGGCTGCTCGGGGTCCAGAATGGTCAGGTTGGCGAATCCACCTATGTTAACCAGGGTTCGCGCCTCGTCTGGACTACGCAGTAGCCACTCATGGAACGCTGGCACCAACGGGGCTCCCTCACCACCGGCGGCAAGATCTCGGCTCCGAAAATCCGCTATGACGCTTATGCTGGTGAGCTCTGCTAGCAGCGCGGGGGCGCCAATCTGGCTGCTGAAGCCCAGTTCCGGATGGTGGCGGATGGTTTGTCCGTGACTGCCGATGGCCATAATGTCGGTCGGCAGCAACGCGTTTCTTTCAAGCAGTTGTTGGACGCCCGCGGCAGCGAGACGCGCCCAGTTCTGGCCCGCCATGCCCGCACGGCGTATTTCGTCCGCGCCGGGCGAGCAAAGTGCAAGGAGATCTGCGTAAACAGGCTCGGGGAAGGGTATGCAGCAGGCATCAATTAATTTTGCCTGCTGGGGTGCGGAGAGTTCAACCAGCGCTACGTCGATACCGTCCAGGCTGGTACCTGACATGATACCGACGTAGAGATTGGCCAATTATGGCTCCAGGGAGGCCAGTTGGCTGGTGCTCTGTTGGTCCAGGCTTGCCATCATCTTGTTGCTCAGTGCCATGAAGGCTGTGCGCTCGGCCTTGGGTACCGGATCGGAAACCGGTAGCTCAATGCCCAGGGGATCAACATGACGGCCATTAACCTGAAACTCGTAATGCAGGTGGGGTCCGGTTGCAAGGCCGGTCATGCCCACGTAGCCAATGATCTGGCCCTGCGATACGTTACTTCCATGGCTTAGCCCGCTGGCGAAGCGACTCATGTGTGCATACAGAGTCTTGTATTTCTGACCGTGCTGCACAACGATTGCATTGCCGTACCCGCCTTTGCGTCCGAAGTGGACAATGCGACCATCACCAGTAGCCTTGATCGGCGTGCCGGTAGACGCAGCATAATCCACGCCGTTGTGAGCCCGAATCTTGTTCAGGACCGGGTGGCGGCGGTTAGGATTGAAGCGCGAGCTGATGCGGGCGAACTCCACAGGTGTGCGGATGAACGCCTTGCGCAGGCTGGTTCCGTCCGCGCGGTAGTAGCTGCTGTAGCCGTTCCTGTCGGTGTAGCGCACTGCCGTAAACGTCTTGCCCTTGTTGGTGAATCGCGCGGCAAGAATGTTGTTGGTACCTACGCGCTTTTCGCCAACATGAAGCTCTTCGAATACCACTTCAAACTTGTCGTTTTTGCGAATATCCCGCGCAAAATCCACGTCGTAGCCGAAGATGTTCGCCATTTCCATGGTCAACCCGTGGCTCATTCCGGCCTTCTGGGCTGCGAGAAACAGCGAGCTGTCGATATTGCCCTTGGCAAAGCGGGTGCGTACCTCGGGCTCGATGATGTTCTTGCTGAAAGTGTAGCCGTCTGGCGTGCTATCAATCTGTATGGTTTCCAGATCGCTTACTTTCGATCGCAGCGTAATAAGATCCCCGGTAGGTGCCAGCTTGAACTCCAGCTCCTGTCCTACCTTGAGGCGGGTAAAACGTTTTGCTTCCTTACTGCTGTTAATGACCGAATGCAGGGTAGTGGCGCCTAGCCCCATTTCGTTAAACAGCACAGAAAGCGTATTGCCGCTGGCTACCGTAATGGATCGCCATTCCGAAGGACGCAATGGAACTGCAGTTTCCTCTACGACAATCGGTTGCTCTTCAGTCTTTTCGGCGCGCTCATCTGTCTCATTGTCAGTGACCAGTTGCTGACCGTTGGTCGGCAGTGGCGAAGAGAATGTGACCGTTTCACGGATTAGGGCATCCAATTCTGCAGAGTTTCCCTCCGGAGCCAGGTGGTCACCCATGTGGCCCGACTCAAGGTCCAGAGGGATAAAAGTTTTACGTGCTTCGACGTCAGTGGTGGGGATAACGAGCAGAAAGATGCTCAGCGCAGCTGCTATACCACTTGCAGCCACCAGGTGGCTTTTAGGGTACAGCGGCGATTTTGTCTTGTGGAAAGCCATAAGCGCTCTTGTCGTTGATTCTATGTAATGTGTAATAACTTGCTAAATTATAACTGAAAGTCCTCTGTGGCAAGCTTTCAGCGCCACCGCCTGTCAGTTTTCCAGCGCAACCTGTGTTCATATTCTGACAAGCATACCCTGTACACGCTTGTAATTGATCATCAATGTTGTATGTTTGGACCCCTTTTTTGTCACTCAACAACAGGATTTGCGGACTTATGAAGCCGGTCGAGGAACAGTTGGCGCTGATCAAGCGCGGCGCGGAGGAGATTCTGGTCGAAGGCGAATTGCTGGCGAAACTCAAGCGCGGCGTTCCGCTACGGATCAAGGCGGGTTTTGATCCAACTGCTCCAGATCTCCACTTGGGTCACACGGTACTGATCAACAAGCTGCGTCAGTTCCAGGATCTCGGGCATCAGGTTCTTTTTCTGATCGGCGACTTCACCGGCATGATTGGTGATCCGTCGGGTAAAAACGTGACTCGTTTGCCTCTGACCCGGGAACAGGTCATGGCGAATGCCGAGACCTATAAAGAGCAGGTATTCAAGATTCTTGATCCCGCACGCACTCAGGTGATGTTCAATTCCACCTGGATGGACAAGATGACTTCTGCCGACATGATCCAGCTCGCAGGGAAGTATACCGTTGCCCGCATGCTCGAGCGGGATGACTTTGACAAGCGCTATAAGAGTGGGCAGTCCATTGCCATCCATGAGTTTCTCTACCCGTTGGTGCAGGGTTATGACTCGGTTGCGATGCAGGCTGACGTAGAGCTTGGCGGTACCGACCAGAAGTTCAATCTGCTGATGGGGCGCGAGCTTCAGCGTCAGTTCGGGCAGGAGCCGCAGATCATCCTTACCATGCCGTTGCTTGAAGGTCTGGATGGGGTAAAGAAAATGTCCAAATCCCTTGGTAATTACGTGGGCATCAGTGATGCGCCAGGGGAGATGTACAACAAGATCGTTTCCATGCCCGACACTCTGATGTGGCGTTATTTCGAGCTGCTGAGTTTTCGCAGCATGGAGGATATCGCTCAGTTGCGCTCCGACGTTGAGCGGGGCGCCAACCCCAGGGATGTGAAGATCAAGCTGGCGGAGGAGTTGGTTGCCCGCTTTCATGGCGAGGAGGCGGCGGCTAGTGCACACCGTTCCGCGGGCAACAGGCTTAAAGAGGGTGAGTTGCCAGAGGACTTGCCCGAAGTTGCTCTGGAGTCTGCCGAAGAGATGCCGGTAGCGGCCGTGCTTAATCGGGCTGGCATGGTCAAGAATGCCGCGGCGGCAAAAGACCTCCTTAATGCCGGGTCGGTAAAGGTTGATGGTGTTGTAATCGACCGGGAGTTCATCTTTGCGCTGGGTCGTGATTACGTATGCCAGGCGGGCAAGAAAAAGTTCGCACGTATTCGTATCGAAAAGCCTTGACGGAAAAATCCCAGCCCCTATAATGCGCGTCTGCCCAGTCAGGGCGCTTTGTATAAAGCGCTTTACAATCAAT
>NZ_BMFF01000011.1:0-15482 GCF_014637955.1 Halopseudomonas salina
CGATCGCCATGGAAGATGGTCTGCGCTTCGCGATTCGCGAAGGCGGCCGTACCGTTGGTGCCGGCGTGGTTGCCAAGATTATTGCTTAATTAGCATTTGATCTTGAACTGTCGAGCCGGTACTATTGCCGGCTCGACTGCGATTACAGGCCAGTAGCTCAATTGGCAGAGCGGCGGTCTCCAAAACCGCAGGTTGGGGGTTCGATTCCCTCCTGGCCTGCCAGATTTCATTTTCTGGCTACCAAAACAGGATTTAATGATTCATGAGCACCAAAGCTGAGCTTTACGACGACCGCCTAGATGTACCCAAGTGGATTGTCGTGGCGATCATTGTTGTCGCCGGGGTTTATGGAAACCATTATTTTGCCGCCGAACCTGTTTTGTATCGTGCCCTAGCACTGGTTGTGTTGGGTTTGGTTGCAGGCTTTGTAGCGCTGCAGACATCCAAAGGCAAGGCTTTTTGGGCGCTCTTGAAAGAAGCGCGCATTGAAATTCGCAAGGTGGTTTGGCCAACCCGTCCGGAAACGACTCAGACAACCCTTATTGTAGTAGCGGTTGTATTGGTGATGGCCCTTGTTTTGTGGGGGCTGGATACCTTGCTGGGTTGGATCATTTCTCAGTTCATTGGTTAAGGGTGATCCGTGTCTAAGCGTTGGTACGTAGTGCATGCCTTTTCAGGCTATGAAAAGCACGTCATGCGCTCACTTCAGGAGCGTATCAAGCTGGCCGGAATGGAAGAGCTGTTCGGCGAGATCCTTGTGCCCACTGAAGAAGTAGTGGAAATGCGCAACGGTCAGAAACGCAAGAGCGAACGCAAGTTCTTTCCTGGCTACGTTCTGGTCCAGATGGAAATGAACGAAGGTAGCTGGCACCTGGTGAAAGACACTACCCGGGTACTTGGTTTCATTGGCGGTACCGCCGATAAGCCTGCGCCAATTACTGACAAGGAAGCGGATATTATCCTGCGCCGCGTTGCCGAAGGCACGGATAAGCCCAAGCCCAAGACGCTGTTCGAGCCAGGTGAAGTGGTTCGCGTTACTGATGGTCCTTTCGCCGACTTCAATGGTGTGGTGGAAGAAGTGAACTACGAGAAAAGCCGTGTTCAGGTGGCTGTTCTCATCTTTGGTCGTCCTACCCCAGTCGAGCTCGAGTTCGGCCAGGTAGAAAAGGGCTGATTGCCCACGTCCTCCTGAACCCTGCAGCGCCAATGGCGGTGCGGGGTTTTGTTGTCAGTGTGATGTGTTAAACCGGGGAGCCGCAAGGCGCTAATACCCATTGGAGAAAGAAACATGGCTAAGAAAATCAATGCTTATATCAAGCTGCAGGTGAAAGCTGGTCAAGCTAACCCTAGTCCGCCAGTGGGTCCGGCTCTGGGTCAGCACGGCGTTAATATCATGGAATTCTGCAAGGCGTTCAATGCCAAGACCCAAGGCATGGAACCTGGTCTGCCGACACCCGTGATCATCACCGTTTACAGTGACCGTAGCTTCACCTTTGAAACCAAGAGTACTCCGGCGGCCATCCTGCTGCTCAAGGCTGCTGGCTTGAAGGGCGGTTCCGCTCGCCCGAACACCCAGAAAGTAGGCACTGTTACTCGTGCACAGCTGGAAGAGATCGCCACTACCAAGAAGGCTGATCTGACAGCTGCCGACATGGACGCCGCTGTGCGTACCATCGCCGGCTCCGCGCGTAGCATGGGCCTTACTGTGGAGGGTGTGTAAATGGCTAAGTTGAGCAAGCGTCAAAAGGCAATCAACGAGAAAGTGCAGGCAAACAAGGCGTACGCCTTTGAAGATGCCGCCGCTCTGTTGGCCGAAGTATCCAGTGTCAAGTTTGTCGAGTCGGTTGACGTTTCTGTCAATCTGGGCGTCGACCCACGCAAGTCCGACCAGGTCGTACGTGGCGCCACCCTGTTGCCGCATGGCACTGGCAAGACCGTACGCGTAGCCGTGTTCACTCAGGGCGCCAACGCCGAGGCTGCTCTGGCCGCCGGTGCCGACAAGGTGGGTATGGATGATCTGGCTGCTGAAATGAAAGCCGGCGACCTGAACTATGACGTGGTTATCGCTTCTCCTGATGCGATGCGCGTTGTTGGTCAACTGGGTCAGCTGCTGGGCCCCCGTGGTCTGATGCCTAACCCCAAGGTTGGCACCGTGGCTGCTGACGTTGGCACTGCCGTGAAAAATGCCAAGGCCGGTCAGGTTCGCTACCGCACCGACAAGAATGGCATCATTCACTGTTCAGTCGGCAAGGTCGGCTTTGATGCCGTCAAGCTGAAGGAAAACGTTGAAGCCCTTATCGCCGACCTTAAGAAGGCCAAGCCTTCCACGTCAAAGGGTGTCTATCTGCAGCGCGTAACCCTGAGCACCACTATGGGTCCCGGGGTTCAGATCGATCACGCTTCCCTGACTATCTGATTTAACAGCGCTCTGCCTCTGGGTAGAGCGCTACTTTTTGGGGTCCCTGCCATCGCGGGGGCTATCCAAGACCGTAGGTGGCGAAAGTCTCAAAAAGGGGAAGCATTTCTCCCAGCCTACGCAGATGGTGCTCCCGATTCAGTGCAGGCTGGATCAGACACCAATACACGTCGCCTTCGGGCGATCAATGGTAAATCCAGGAGTAAAACCCGTGGCAATTAAGCTCGAAGACAAGAAAGCCATCGTCGCTGAAGTCAACGAAGCTGCCAAAGGTGCGCTCTCCGCTGTTGTGGCTGATGCCCGCGGTGTGAGCGTTGCTGCTATGACTGGTCTGCGCAGAGATGCGCGTGATGCCGGTGTGACCGTACGCGTTGTGCGTAACACACTGATGCGTCGCGCTGTTGAAGGAACTCAGTACGAGTGCCTCAACGACGTCTTTACAGGTCCGACTCTTATCGCCTTCTCCCATGAACATCCCGGTGCTGCTGCCCGCTTGTTCAAAGAGTTTGCCAAGAGTCAGAGCGCATTCGAGATCAAGGCCGCAGCCTTTGAAGGCAACTTCCTTGCAGCTTCACAGATCGACATTCTGGCTACGCTACCGACTTACGACGAGGCTATTAGCCAGCTGATGAGCGTGATTCAAGGCGCCACCAGCAAGTTCGTTCGTACCTTGGCTGCTGTTCGCGATCAGAAGGAAGCCGAAGCTGCCTGATAGGCGCTTCAAGCTCGTTCATTCGCACACCCTATTTTGACGGTCTCCGGATCGTCCACCAATACAGGAATTTGAGTCATGGCTCTGACCAACGAAGATATCATCAACGCCGTTTCCGAAATGTCAGTAATGCAGGTTGTTGAACTGATCCAGGCAATGGAAGAGAAGTTTGGCGTTTCCGCTGCTGCCGCTGCTGGCCCAGCTGCCGGCCCGGCTGCCGCTGCTGCTGAAGAGCAGACCGAGTTCAACGTTGTTCTGACCGAAACCGGTGAGAAGAAAGTGAACGTGATCAAGGCTGTTCGCGAGCTGACAGGCCTGGGCCTGAAAGAAGCCAAGGCACTGGTTGACGGCGCTCCTGGCACCATCAAGGAAGGCGTCTCCAAGGACGAGGCAGAAGCTGCCAAGAAGACCCTGGAAGAAGCCGGCGCCAAGGTTGAGCTCAAGTAAGCTTGTGCGACCTTGTGTCGACAGTCTGATTTAACGGTCAGATTGATGGCTGGTGGCCTGTGTGCCACCGGCCTTTTTCCGTTCTGGTGAGCTTCTGTGAAGCAGCCGACGGGAAGGCACCCCGAGGGGTGAGCAAGGCGTAGGACTTGCAAGCATTTTCTGGTTTTCCCCGCAGGGGAAAGCCAATCAAGCAGGTGACCAAGCTGGGGAACGCTGATGGCTTACTCATATACTGAGAAAAAACGTATCCGCAAGGACTTTGGCAAACTGCCGCATGTGATGGATGTGCCCTATCTGCTGGCGATTCAGCTGGATTCCTATCGGGAATTCCTGCAATCGGACGTGGCGAAGGAGCAGGTTCGTGATATCGGTCTGCATGCGGCCTTCAAATCTGTGTTCCCCATTATCAGCTACTCCGGTAATGCGGCACTCGAATATGTCGGTTATCGTCTGGGCGATCCTGCCTTTGACGTCAAGGAATGTGTCTCTCGTGGTGTGACCTACGCGGTCCCGCTGCGCGTGAAAGTGCGCCTGATCATCTTTGATCGTGAGTCTTCCAACAAGGCGATCAAGGACATCAAGGAGCAGGAAGTCTACATGGGGGAAATCCCCCTGATGACCGAGAACGGTACCTTCGTGATCAACGGTACCGAGCGTGTTATCGTTTCCCAGCTGCATCGCAGCCCGGGTGTGTTCTTCGACCACGATCGTGGCAAGACGCACAGCTCCGGCAAGCTGCTGTACTCGGCCCGCGTGATTCCTTACCGCGGCTCCTGGCTGGACTTTGAATTTGATCCCAAGGATGCGGTTTTTGTTCGTATCGACCGTCGTCGCAAGTTGCCTGCGTCCGTGCTGTTACGTGCGCTGGGTTACCAGACCGACGAAATTCTGGACATCTTCTACGACACCAACGTGTTCGAGGTAAAGGGTGAAAACCTGCAGCTCGAGCTCGTACCCCAGCGCCTGCGCGGCGAGATTGCGACCTTTGACATCAAGGATGACAAGGGCAAGGTTATTGTCGAGAAGGGCCGTCGTATCACAGCACGGCACATCAACCAGCTTGAGAAAGCAGGTATCGACAGTCTGGAAGTGCCATTTGACTACGTGCTTGGCCGTACTATTGCCAAGCCGATGATGGATCCCGCCACCGGTGAAATTATCTCCGAGTGCAACGTCGAAATCTCGGTTGATCTGATTGCCAAGATGCAGAAGGCTGGCATCAAGCGATTGGAGACGTTGTACACCAACGATATTGACTGTGGTCCGTTCATCTCCGACACATTGCGCATTGATGGCACTACTACCCAGCTTGAAGCGCTGGTAGAAATCTATCGCATGATGCGTCCCGGCGAGCCGCCAACCAAGGATGCTGCCGAGACCCTGTTCGGCAACTTGTTTTTCAGCACCGATCGTTACGATCTGTCTGCTGTTGGCCGCATGAAGTTCAACCGTCGTATTGGCCGTGACGAGATCGAAGGCGCTGGTGTCCTGAGCAAGGAAGACATCATCGAAGTGCTCAAGACCCTGGTCAACATCCGTAACGGCAAAGGCGTTGTCGACGATATCGACCACTTGGGTAACCGTCGCGTGCGCTCGGTTGGCGAGATGGCCGAGAACCAGTTCCGTGTTGGTCTGGTGCGTGTTGAGCGTGCGGTCAAGGAACGTTTGTCCATGGCCGAAAGCGAAGGCCTGATGCCGCAGGATCTGATCAATGCCAAGCCGGTTGCGGCGGCAGTGAAAGAATTCTTCGGTTCCAGCCAGCTGTCCCAGTTCATGGACCAGAACAACCCGCTGTCCGAAATCACCCACAAGCGCCGTGTCTCGGCTCTTGGGCCGGGCGGTCTGACCCGTGAGCGTGCCGGCTTCGAAGTGCGTGACGTACACCCGACCCACTACGGTCGCGTATGTCCTATCGAAACGCCTGAAGGCCCGAACATTGGTCTGATCAACTCGTTGGCTACCTACGCCCGTACTAACAAGTACGGCTTCCTGGAAAGCCCGTACCGTCGTGTACGCGATGCCCAGGTGACCGACGAGATCATCTTCTTGTCAGCGATCGAAGAATCCGATCACGTTATCGCCCAGGCTAGCGCCAAGGTTGAAGACGGCAAGCTGACCGATGACCTGGTAGCAGTGCGTCACCAGAACGAATTTACTGTCAAGGCGCCACATGAAGTGACCCTGATGGACGTGTCGCCGCGCCAGGTAGTATCGGTTGCTGCGTCGTTGATTCCGTTCCTCGAGCACGACGATGCCAACCGCGCCTTGATGGGTTCGAACATGCAGCGTCAGGCCGTTCCCACACTGCGTGCTGAGAAGCCTCTGGTCGGTACCGGCATGGAGCGTAACGTTGCCCGTGACTCGGGTGTGTGCGTAACCGCACGCCGCGGTGGTGTGATCGATTCTGTCGACGCCAGCCGTATCGTGGTGCGCGTGGCCGATGACGAGATCGAAGCTGGCGAAGCCGGCGTCGACATCTACGTCATGACCAAATACACCCGTTCCAACCAGAACACCTGTATCAACCAGCGTCCGCTGGTGAAGAAAGGTGATGTCATCGTACGCAATGACATCCTCGCCGACGGTTCCTCCGTCGACATGGGTGAACTGGCCCTGGGTCAGAACATGCGCGTCGCGTTCATGCCCTGGAATGGTTACAACTTCGAAGACTCGATTCTGGTCTCCGAGCGCGTGGTGCAGGAAGATCGCTTCACCACCATCCACATCCAGGAACTGACCTGTGTGTCCCGCGACACCAAGCTGGGGCCGGAGGAAATCACCTCCGACATCCCCAACGTCGGTGAATCGGCACTGGGCAAGCTGGATGAGGCTGGTGTGGTCTACGTCGGCGCCGAAGTCGGCCCTGGCGACATCCTGGTCGGTAAGGTCACGCCCAAGGGTGAAACCCAGCTGACTCCTGAGGAGAAGCTCTTGCGAGCCATCTTCGGTGAGAAGGCGTCTGACGTTAAAGATACGTCCCTGCGCGTGCCGACTGGTACCAAGGGCACGGTCATTGACGTTCAGGTCTTCATCCGTGACGGCGTCGAGCGCGATTCCCGCGCCCTGGCGATCGAGAAGGAACAGCTCGACGAGATCCGCAAGGATCTGCAGGAAGAGTTCCGTATCGTCGAAGTAGCTACTTTCGAGCGTCTGCGTGCAGCGCTGGTTGGTCAGTCAGTTGAAGGCGGTGCTGGCCTGAAGAAGGGCGCGAAGCTGACTGATGAAATTCTGGACGGCATCGAGCATGGACAGTGGTTCAAACTGCGCATGAGCGAAGACAGTCTGAACGAGCAGCTGGAGATGGCGCAGGCGTATCTGTCTGACCGCCGTAAGCTGCTGGACGACAAGTTCGAAGACAAGAAGCGCAAGCTGCAGCAGGGCGACGACCTGGCGCCAGGTGTACTCAAGATCGTCAAGGTCTACCTGGCTATCAAGCGCCGCATCCAGCCGGGTGACAAGATGGCCGGTCGTCACGGTAACAAGGGTGTTATCTCGGTCATCATGCCGATCGAAGACATGCCCCATGACGAGTACGGCACGCCGGTCGACATCGTGCTGAACCCGCTGGGTGTTCCTTCGCGGATGAACGTAGGTCAGATTCTCGAAACCCACCTGGGCCTCGCGGCCAAGGGGCTGGGTGAGAAGATCAACCGGATGCTGGAAGACCAGCGCAAGGTTGCCGAGCTGCGCGAGTTCCTCGACGAGATCTACAACAAGGTTGGTGGTCGCCAGGAGAAACTCGAAGAGCTCAGCGATCAGGAAATCATCGACCTGGCGAACAACCTGCGTGGTGGTGTGCCCATGGCGACGGCCGTATTCGACGGTGCCAAGGAGCATGAGATCAAGCATATGTTGCGCTTGGCCGACTTGCCCGATACAGGTCAGATGAAGCTGATCGACGGTCGTACCGGTAACAGCTTTGATCGTCCGGTGACTGTTGGTTACATGTATATGCTGAAACTGAACCACCTGGTCGATGACAAGATGCACGCCCGTTCCACCGGTTCGTACAGTCTGGTAACCCAGCAGCCGTTGGGTGGTAAGGCGCAGTTTGGTGGTCAGCGTTTCGGTGAGATGGAGGTCTGGGCCCTGGAAGCATACGGTGCAGCCTACACATTGCAGGAAATGTTGACTGTGAAGTCGGACGACGTGAATGGCCGTACCAAGATGTACAAGAACATCGTGGACGGGGATCACCGTATGGAGCCAGGCATGCCTGAATCCTTCAACGTGTTGATCAAGGAAATCCGTTCGCTGGGTATCGATATCGAACTGGAATCCGAGTAACCACCAACTGCCCATGTCTCAATGGTGAAAGTATCCCGCCATTGAGACACTGCGAGGAGTATAGGCCTTGAAAGATCTACTGAACCTGCTTAAGTCCCAGGGACAGATTGAAGAGTTCGATTCACTGCGAATCGGCTTGGCGTCACCGGAAATGATCCGGTCCTGGTCATATGGCGAAGTCAAGAAGCCGGAAACCATCAACTACCGCACGTTCAAGCCTGAGCGTGATGGCCTTTTCTGCGCCAAGATATTTGGCCCGGTAAAGGATTACGAGTGCCTGTGCGGTAAGTACAAGCGGCTCAAACACCGTGGTGTGATCTGCGAGAAGTGCGGCGTGGAAGTGGCTCTGGCCAAGGTCCGTCGCGAACGCATGGGTCACATCGAGCTGGCCTCACCGGTCGCTCATATCTGGTTCCTCAAGTCGCTTCCTTCCCGGATCGGTTTGTTGCTGGACATGACGCTGCGCGATATCGAGCGCGTGCTGTATTTCGAATCCTACCTGGTTATCGAGCCGGGCATGACGACCCTGGAAAAGGGTCAACTGCTCAACGATGAACAGTATTTCGAAGCGCTTGAAGAGTTCGGTGACGACTTCGATGCCCGCATGGGTGCCGAGGCGATCTTCGAGCTGCTGACTCACATGGATCTGGTCCACGAGATTGCCGTGCTGCGTGAAGAGATTCCGCAGACTACATCCGAGACCAAGATCAAGAAGCTGTCCAAGCGTCTGAAGCTGATGGAAGCGTTCCACGGTTCGGGAAACAAGCCCGAGTGGATGGTCATGACCGTACTGCCCGTGCTGCCGCCGGATCTGCGTCCGCTGGTACCCCTGGACGGTGGCCGTTTCGCGACCTCGGATCTGAACGATCTGTACCGCCGTGTGATCAACCGTAACAACCGCCTCAAGCGTCTGCTGGATCTGTCTGCGCCCGATATCATCGTGCGGAACGAAAAGCGCATGCTGCAAGAGTCGGTTGATGCCCTGCTGGACAACGGTCGTCGTGGCCGTGCCATCACCGGCACCAACAAGCGCCCGCTGAAATCCCTGGCCGACATGATCAAGGGCAAGCAGGGCCGCTTCCGTCAGAACCTGCTGGGCAAGCGCGTCGACTACTCCGGCCGTTCGGTAATCGTGGTTGGTCCTACCCTGCGTCTGCACCAGTGTGGTCTGCCCAAGAAGATGGCACTCGAGCTGTTCAAGCCGTTCATCTTCGGCAAGCTGGAGCACCGTGGTCTGGCGACTACCATCAAGGCCGCCAAGAAGATGGTCGAGCGCGAGCTGCCAGAAGTATGGGATATCCTCGCTGACGTAATTCGCGAGCACCCAGTACTGCTGAACCGTGCTCCGACCCTTCACCGCCTGGGTATCCAGGCGTTCGAGCCGGTTCTGATTGAAGGTAAGGCAATCCAGTTGCACCCGCTGGTCTGTGCTGCCTACAACGCCGACTTCGACGGCGACCAGATGGCTGTACACGTTCCGCTGACCCTCGAGGCCCAGCTGGAAGCGCGTGCACTGATGATGTCCACCAACAACATCCTGTCGCCGGCTTCCGGTGAGCCGATCATCGTGCCATCGCAGGACGTGGTACTGGGTCTGTACTACATGACCCGTACACGTATCAATGCGAAGGGCGAGGGCATGCGCTTCGCCGACGTTAACGAAGTGGAGATGGCTTACCGTAGTGGTCAGACTGATCTGCACGCGTTGGTAAAAGTACGCATCAGCGAAACCATCAAGCACAAGGATGAGAGCTGGACCACAGAAAGCCGTATCGTTGATACCACGGTCGGTCGGGCCCTGCTGTATCAGATTCTGCCCAAGGGCTTGCCCTATGAGCTGGTCGATCAGCCCCTGAAGAAAAAAGCGATTTCCAAGCTGATCAACCAGTGCTACCGCGTGGTGGGTCTGAAGGAAACCGTTATCTTCGCTGACCAGCTGATGTATGCCGGTTTTGCCTACTCGACCATTTCTGGTGCTTCCATTGGTGTGAATGACTTCGTCATCCCCGATGAGAAGGCGCGCATCATTGATGCGGCCACCGAAGAAGTGAAAGAGATTGAAGATCAGTACGCCTCGGGTCTGGTGACCCAGGGTGAGAAGTACAACAAGGTGATCGACTTGTGGTCCAAGGCCAACGACGAGATCTCCAAGGCGATGATGGACAACCTCAAGTCCACCCGCGTGCTGGATCGTGACGGCAACGAAGTGGAGCAGGAGTCCTTCAACTCCATGTACATGATGGCTGACTCCGGTGCCCGGGGTTCCGCTGCCCAGATTCGTCAGTTGGCGGGTATGCGGGGCCTGATGGCCAAGCCGGACGGCTCAATCATCGAGACGCCGATTACCGCCAACTTCCGTGAGGGTCTGAACGTACTCCAGTACTTCATCTCCACGCACGGTGCCCGTAAGGGCCTGGCCGATACGGCTCTGAAGACAGCGAACTCGGGTTACCTGACACGCCGTCTGGTAGACGTAGCCCAGGATCTGGTGATCACCGAGACTGATTGCGGCACCGATCGCGGCCTGCTCATGGCGCCGCACATTGAAGGTGGCGATATCGTCGAGCCGCTGGGTGAGCGCGTACTGGGTCGTACCATTGCCCGTGATGTGATCAAACCCGGCACGGAAGAAACTATCGTTCCGGCCGGCACCCTGATTGATGAGAAGTGGGTCGAGTTCCTCGAGCTGAACAGCGTCGACGAAGTCATTGTGCGCTCGCCCATCAGCTGTGAAACCCGCTATGGCGTATGTCGTACCTGTTACGGTCGCGACCTGGCTCGCGGTCACCTGATCAACATCGGCGAGGCCGTGGGTGTTATTGCTGCCCAGTCGATCGGTGAGCCAGGTACCCAGCTGACCATGCGTACGTTCCACATCGGTGGCGCGGCAAGCCGGACGTCGGCTGCTGACAGCGTTCAGGTGAAGAACGGCGGCATTATTCGTCTGCACAACCTTAAGCACGTTGAGCGTGCCGACGGAACTCTTGTGGCCGTATCCCGCTCCGGTGAACTGGCCGTAGCTGACGAATTCGGTCGTGAGCGCGAGCGCTATAAGCTGCCTTACGGTGCCTTCATTTCCATCAAGGAAGGTGAAAAGGTTGCCGCTGGTCAGGTTGTTGCCAAGTGGGATCCGCACACTCACCCCATCGTTACCGAGATATCCGGTACTGTGGCTTTCTTTGGAATGGAAGAGAACATCACCATCAAGCGTACAGCTGATGAGCTGACTGGTCTGACCAACCTTGAAGTCATGGATGCCAAGGATCGCCCGGCAGCAGGTAAGGACATCCGTCCTGCAGTGAAGCTGGTCGACGAAAACGGCAAGGAATTGTTGCTGCCAGGTACTGATGTGCCTGCCCAGTACTTCCTGCCAGCCAACGCTCTGGTCAATCTGTCCGATGGTGCCAAGGTGAACGTGGGTGACGTTGTTGCCCGTATTCCCCAGGAAACGTCAAAGACCCGAGACATCACCGGTGGTTTGCCACGTGTTGCCGACCTGTTTGAAGCCCGTCGCCCGAAGGAATCTTCCATTCTGGCGGAAATCAGCGGCACGATTTCCTTCGGTAAGGAAACCAAGGGCAAGCGTCGTCTGGTCATTACTCCGACCGATGGCAGCGAGCAGTACGAAGAGCTGATTCCGAAGTGGCGTCACCTGAACGTGTTCGAAGGTGAGCAGGTTACCAAGGGTGAAGTCATCTCCGACGGTCCGAGCAACCCGCACGATATCCTGCGTTTGCTGGGTGTCAGTGCATTGGCCAAGTACATTGTCAACGAGATTCAGGACGTATATCGCCTGCAGGGCGTGAAGATCAACGACAAGCACATCGAAGTGACCATTCGCCAGATGCTGCGTAAGGTTGAAGTCACAGAGACCGGTGATTCGAACTTCATCAAGGGCGATCAGATCGAACTGACCAGCGCTCTGGAAGAAAACGAACGCCTGGTTGCTCAGGATAAATTCCCGGCCAAGTACGAGCACGTGCTGCTGGGTATTACCAAGGCATCGCTGTCGACCGAATCGTTCATTTCCGCGGCTTCCTTCCAGGAAACCACGCGGGTACTGACCGAAGCGGCCGTCACTGGAAAGAGCGACCATCTGCGCGGCTTGAAAGAGAACGTAGTAGTAGGTCGTCTGATTCCAGCCGGTACCGGTCTGGCCTATCACGCCGAGCGCAAGCGTCAGCGTATGGCCGACAAGCCGGCGAAGGTCAGTGCAGTAGAGATCGAGCAGGCGCTGTCCGATGCGTTGAATTCGGGCAACGACTGAATAAGGTGGTCGGCGCCCGCGGGCGCCGCTGACCTTGACGAGCGGGGGCGGGCTCTATAGAATTCCGTACCCCTAAAATTGGTGGGACGCTGTGTCCTGCCATTTTTTATTTAATATGTCTGATAGACATCAGTGGAGTTTTGCTAGATGGCGACAATTAACCAGCTGGTTCGCAAGCCGCGCAAGCGCGTTGCTGAAAAAAGCGACGTGCCAGCGCTGCAGAACTGCCCGCAGCGTCGTGGCGTGTGTACTCGTGTATACACCACTACGCCGAAGAAGCCGAACTCGGCTCTGCGTAAGGTCTGCCGTGTCCGTTTGACCAACGGTTACGAAGTTTCTTCCTACATCGGTGGTGAAGGTCACAACCTCCAGGAGCACAGCGTTGTGCTGATCCGTGGTGGTCGTGTAAAGGATTTGCCAGGTGTGCGTTATCACACTGTTCGCGGTTCTCTGGACACCTCCGGTGTCAAGGATCGTCGTCAGGGCCGTTCCAAGTACGGTGCCAAGCGTCCTAAGTAATTTTTGAATTCATTTATCCTGAGTCGATAAGAGTAAGGTCGGGCAAGTCCCGGGCTAACCTGAAGACCGTTTGAGGGCTTATCATGCCAAGACGTCGCGTAGCAGCAAAACGTGAGATCCTGCCAGAACCAAAGTACGGCAGCCAGATTCTCGCCAAGTTCATGAACCACGTAATGGAAAGCGGCAAGAAAGCCGTAGCCGAAAGCATCGTTTACGGTGCCCTGGACAAGGTCAAGGAGCGTACCAAGACCGAAGATCCAGTCGAGCTGTTCGAGCGCGCGCTCGATGCCATTGCACCGCTGGTCGAGGTTAAATCCCGCCGTGTAGGTGGTGCCACCTATCAGGTTCCGGTTGAAGTGCGTCCCTCCCGTCGCAACGCTCTGGCGATGCGCTGGTTGGTTGACGCTGCCCGTAAGCGTGGCGAGAAGTCGATGGCTCTGCGTCTGGCTGGCGAGTTGGTCGATGCTGCTGAAGGTAAGGGTGCAGCAGTCAAGAAGCGTGAAGATGTGCACCGTATGGCTGAAGCCAACAAAGCCTTCTCCCATTATCGCTTCTAACGACTCAGGAGAATATTTTGTCTCGTGTAACCCCCATTAATCTGTACCGGAATATTGGTATCTGCGCGCACGTTGATGCGGGCAAGACTACTACGACGGAGCGGATTCTTTTTTACACCGGCGTCAACCACAAGATGGGTGAGGTGCACGATGGTGCGGCTACCATGGACTGGATGGCGCAGGAGCAGGAGAGAGGGATTACCATCACCTCTGCTGCTACCACGGCGTTCTGGGAAGGTTCTGAGAAGCAATACAAGCGTCACCGCGTCAACATCATCGATACGCCCGGTCACGTCGACTTCACTATCGAAGTAGAGCGCTCCTTGCGGGTGCTCGACGGCGCAGTCGTCGTGTTCTGTGGTACCTCCGGTGTTGAACCGCAGTCGGAAACGGTATGGCGTCAGGCCAACAAGTATGGTGTGCCGCGTATCGTTTACGTGAACAAGATGGACCGACAGGGTGCAGACTTTCTGCGCGTAGTCGAGCAGATCAAGAAGCGGCTTGGTCATACGCCTGTCGCGATCCAGTTGGCTATCGGCGCCGAAGAAAACTTCGAGGGGCAAATCGACCTGCTGCGCATGAAAGCCATGTACTGGAGCGATGAGGACAGCGGCCTTACCGCTCGCGAGGAAGACATTCCCGCCGAGATGCTGGAGATGGCGCAGAAGTATCGTGAGCAGATGGTCGAGGCTGCTGCCGAAGCCAATGAAGAGCTCATGAACAAGTACCTGGAAGGTGGCGAGTTGACCGAGGACGAGATCAAGGCGGGGCTGCGTCAGCGCACTCTGGCCTGCGAGATTGTTCCTGCGGTCTGTGGTACTTCGTTCAAGAACAAGGGCGTGCCCCTGGTTCTTGACGCCGTTATCGATTACTTGCCTGCGCCTGACCAGGTTGTTGCTATCAAGGGTGCTCACCCTGATGACGAGGAGAGGCTCGATGAGCGGCATGCCGATGATTCCGAGCCCTTCTCTGCGCTGGCATTCAAGATCGCTACTGATCCCTTTGTGGGAACGCTGACGTTCGTTCGGGTGTATTCCGGCGTGCTGAAGTCTGGCGATGCTGTATTGAATTCAGTCAAGGGTAAAAAAGAGCGCGTGGGTCGTATGGTGCAAATGCATGCAAACGCCCGCGAGGAGATCAAGGAAGTGCTGGCCGGGGATATCGCGGCTCTCATCGGGATGAAGGACGTCACCACGGGTGACACTCTTTGTTCACAGGATCATCCGATCATCCTTGAGCGCATGGAGTTTCCTGAGCCGGTTATTTCGGTAGCAGTTGAGCCGAAAACAAAAGCTGACCAGGAAAAGATGGGTGTTGCCCTGGGTAAGTTGGCTCAGGAAGATCCGTCATTCCGTGTGCGCACTGATGAAGAGTCCGGTCAGACCATTATCTCCGGTATGGGCGAGCTGCACCTGGATATTCTGGTTGATCGCATGAAGCGCGAATTTGGCGTGGAAGCCAATATCGGCAAGCCGCAGGTGGCTTATCGTGAAGCGATCCGCAACAAGTGCGAAATCGAAGGCAAGTTCGTGCGTCAATCCGGTGGTCGCGGCCAGTATGGTCACGTCTGGATCCGGTTTGAGCCATCCGACGAAAGCGAGGAAGGTCTTGTCTTCGTGAATGAAACTGTCGGTGGCTCGGTACCGCGTGAATATATTCCGGCTGTCCAGAAGGGTATCGACGAGCAGATGAAGAACGGCATTCTTGCCGGTTATCCTCTGCTGAACTTGAAAGCAACACTGTTCGATGGCTCGTTTCACGATGTCGATTCGAACGAGATGGCATTCAAGATCGCTGCTTCCATGGCCACCAAGCATTTGGCCCAGAAGGGCGGCGCGGTGCTGCTCGAGCCGATGATGAATGTCGAAGTTGTGACACCCGAGGACTACATGGGTGATGTGATGGGCGACCTGAATCGTCGTCGCGGTCTGGTACAAGGAATGGAAGATTCCGTTTCCGGTAAAGTGATCCGCGCTGAGGTCCCACTTGGTGAGATGTTCGGTTACGCCACGGATGTGCGCTCCATGTCCCAGGGGCGTGCGAGCTACTCCATGGAGTTTTCGAAGTACTCCGAGGCGCCAACTAACATCGCCGAAGCAATCATCAAGAAGCAAGGCTAACTGAACCCAAGCTAATCAAAGAGGCTATCTACCGTGGCTAAAGAGAAATTTGAACGTAAAAAACCGCACCTTAATGTGGGCACCATCGGTCACGTCGACCATGGCAAGACCACTCTGACAGCGGCATTGACCAAGGTTTGCGCTGAATCCTACGGCG
>NZ_BMFF01000012.1:0-5961 GCF_014637955.1 Halopseudomonas salina
GCGAGAGGCTTAACAAGTCGCTCTTGTCGGACAATTTCTTCACCGCTTCGCGGCTACAAAATTGCCGCAAAGCTCTGCGTTAGAGATTACCTATATGAGTTACGACCTATACTTCAAACCTCGAAACGATTCCTTCAGTGATGAACTCTTTCACTCCTACTTCCGTGATCGGCCAAACTACAAATGTGAGGGTGCCCAGGCGTGGTACGGCAATGAGGATACTGGGGTCTATTTCGTATTTGAGCTTCAAACAGAGCAGCGGAGCGAAGAAGATTACGATGACGATGAGCCACTTGAGCATTTTCCTGTCGCGCTAAATATTAACTACCTACGGCCAAGTTACTTCATCTTTGAAGCAGAACCCGAGGTAACTGCGTTCGTCAAACACTTCGATTTTCTCGTCTCTGACCCGCAAATGAAAGGCATGGGCGAAGGTGAATACAAGGCAGAAAAGCTCTTGTCTGGATGGAATTTCGGAAACGAATTCGGATACGCATCCTTCCTGAAAGATGAAAACAACCGAAGCGGTGTTTCTCACCTTCCCGCTGAACAACTTCAGAACGCATGGAGGTGGAACTGGTCGCGCTCTCAAGTGCAGGCACGTGTTGGGGAGTCAAAATTCGTTCCCCGCATCATGTTTTTGAACTTGAGTGGATCACCCGTAACAGCTGCTGTATGGCCCGATGGCATTTCCGTGGTCGTCACACGCGTCGATTACCTTTGCGTTCCCCGCAAAGAACTAGCACCTACAAAGTTCTTCCGCAAGAAAGAAGATACAACATTCGTCGAATGGGATAAGGCACTACCAGTCTTGCTTAAGCACGGAACACAGAACAACGATGGTTCAATCAGTTTGAATTACATGACACCACCTTCCGATGTAGTGAAATTTATTCAGTCACTGCCGAGCGAAAACAGAGCCATCGAAGGCTTATCTGCAGATAGGGTGTTGGATCGTGAGATTTATGAGCGCAGCGCTGTCTAACAATTCCGTCGAGAGGGACGTCCCAAAGCTGCGTTTTGGGTTCCCTCCGCCTGCGGCTCCGGCCGCCCCTCACGTCAAACGTTATGTGTAAAAGCAGATGAAAAGCGCCATCTACGCACTACTATTAATTTCGACGATTTTCGTGGCCATTATATATGCCATAAACGAAGTTACCGTCTCAAATGCCTTTGCATGGCTTGGATTTTCGATCGCTGTAGGTTCTATAGGCTATTTCATGGTGTTCGCACCGTACGGATTACGAACTCATACGACTGTGTTTGGCCGGCTGCAGAAATATAGGCACCCAGTAGCAGAAGTCCCTGTAAAAGCTGTAGGGCTGATTTTGGTTTCAACCATTTTTTGCTTAGTTATTAGCTTTGGTTTTCATTTTTATGCCACCTAAAACACATAACCAATCACTGCATGGGACCGCTTCTCCGCCGCTCCGCGGCTACAAACCGGCCCATGAGTTCACACGTTATATGTGAGCACAATGGACGTAGTTAACAAGTCTACAGTTAAGCATTTTTGGATCGGGACATTCCTTGCTTTCGTTGTAGCCCTGTTGCTATTCGAATGGCTTGCCGCATTGGTTATCTTCTGGGCGCTACTCGCTATGGGAGGAGTTATACCTGCAGTAAGGAAGTATCAACGGGCTTACTCGTTGCAGTGGGGTGTCTGTTTCGGCCTGGGCCTTGGAATTGCCACGCTAATATTTGGACCTTGGAATTTTTATGCCTAAATACACATATAACCAGTCGCTGTTGCCGGACAATTTCTCCACCGCTTCGCGGCTACAAAATCGCCGCAAAGCTCTACGTTATGCCTTGGGTTGAGACACCGTATGTACACATACACAAAAAATGATCGTACTGAGCAACTGAATGAGCTGTGCTTGGCTTTGAGTAGGCTTATCCCAATTGCTGAGAAATATGCTCCAGGTAATTTGCAGCAATACGAAGGTGCAAAAGCAGAAGCCGACTTCCTGCTAACTAATGGATTCACTCAAGAAGAACTTTCAACGCTTTCACGAGAGGTTCCAGATGTGGTTGATCGGCACCGTGATTGGGAGTCTCAAATATTGGAACAACAGGAAGACGGCACATGGTGTGAGCCCAGCTGGTTCGTTGAGCTCGAGGCCGTACTTCAGCCAGCTTTAGAGGCAGCAGGTGTCCTGCGTCGGCTGGGGTACTACTAATGCACAGCCAGAAAGGGCATAACCAAGCAAGGCACGGCGACGGCTTTTTCGTTGCGGCTTCGCCTCCACTACAAAGCCGCGCGTGCTTGCGGCGTTAGGTGTCCGCAAGAAATTGGGGTCAGTTCAGATGAGCTGTAATTCCGCGCGGTACAGTCATGCGTCAAAGGATTATGCAATGCTGAAATTTTGTAGGGTGATCCTTCTCATGGCCATGTTATCAGGGGTGAGCAGTTGTGCCGCCGGGCAGAAGGTTGGTGGTATGACTCCTCAACAAGCTTTTAGCGAGCCACTAGTTGCTGAGCTGGTGGTAGCAGCTACTCAAAATAATTTTGAGAAGATGGATGAAAAAGTCCAGGCTGGAGTTGACGTCAATACGATCGGTGCTGATGGGGTTACTCCGTTGATCTGGCAGGTTTATTTGAGAAACACCAGGGGCGCGGAGAAGTTGCTGAAGCTGGGAGCAGATCCGAATTACCGTGACGAAAAGCTGCGCGTCTCTGCACTGTATTTAGCTGTCGACGCCAACAGAGTTGATCTTTTAGATGTGCTGCTTCGCTACAAAGGGGACCCGAACCTGATCGGGCCTAACGGAGACAGTCTGTTGCACCAAGCTGTTATGAGGTTTTGTGCGGAGTGTGTCCGGCTGCTGGTTGAAAAATATCACGCAAACGTGAACGTACAGGGCAGCAATGGGGATACACCCGCGAATGTAGCCGTCGGCATGGGCAAGTTCGACCTAGTTGTTTATTTTTTGCAGAAGGGATTGAATGAAAATCTTCAGAACTTGGCCTTGGATGTTCAAATAATTAAAATACCGCCCGAATCGAACGGAATGAAACATAAGCTTCAAGTTATAGATATGCTTAAAGCGCGGGGCGTGCAGTATCCTGATCCGCGATATCGCCCGCACCAGCCCCCTCCGGGGTGGAAGCCTTGAATGCAAGAATGCCGGGTGTCGCGCGGTAATGGAGTGAGATCAACATCAACACTCGGCGGTGACTGCTTGGAAAATAAAGCACCTAACAATCGGCACCACAGTGACCGCTTCTACGCCGCTTCGCGGCTACAAATCGTCACGTGTGCCGGGCGTTATATGTGAGCACAATGGACGTAGTTAACAAGTCTACAGTTAAGCATTTTTGGATCGGGACATTCCTTGCTTTCGTTGTAGCCCTGTTGCTATTCGAATGGCTTGCCGCATTGGTTATCTTCTGGGCGCTACTCGCTATGGGAGGAGTTATACCTGCAGTAAGGAAGTATCAACGGGCTTACTCGTTGCAGTGGGGTGTCTGTTTCGGCCTGGGCCTTGGAATTGCCACGCTAATATTTGGACCTTGGAATTTTTATGCCTAAATACACATATAACCAGTCGCTGTTGCCGGACAATTTCTCCACCGCTTCGCGGCTACAAAATCGCCGCAAAGCTCTACGTTAGCGAATAGGAACTATGGGATACCTTTTAGCCTTCTCGGTTGCCAAAGAATGCGCAGACTCCTCAAAGTTGGAAGAGCTGCCACAGTCTCTTCCTTGGAAGGTCTTCGGGACTGAGCAATTTCCGGAGAAACTCGTTGATGTCTTCGACTTCAGAAAAGACTGGGAATATCCTTTCAGTTCTGTACCTGCGGTGAAGGATATACCGTTGCAATTTCCTGCCCCCCTTGGTGCTCTCAACGAGCTTTACGACGAATTGAGGAAAAAGAACCGTGCCAATGGTTTTAAACGTGCTTTTATCAATCTAAACCTACAGCTGAGCCAACTGCTGTCCACGGAGGTTCTGAGTGTAATTTCTGACGATGAAGGCACCGACCTCGCTTGTGTTTCAGTAGATGGTCAATTGAAGAAGCTGCGCTTCCGCGCAGGAAAGATTGAGGCAAATTGGTCCCGTGAGATGGGCACTAATTTGGATAAAAAGTCCTCAAGTCGATTGCACAAAATTGCTGAAGACGAGTGTTTCGAGTTTTTGAACTTTAGGTTGCCCATGTTCGGCTTCGATGGTGCATCCGATTCTTTAGAGCTTGAGATTCTTAATTCCTCCCCACCGCTGCCGCCGTCACCGCCGAAGCCACCTAGAGGGGGCTGGGTGGCGCATGAGCGGAGATTGAAAGAACAGGCTAGAGCAAGCAGGAAATGGTGGCAGTTCTGGCTTTGAGATCGCTAACAATCGGCTGCACAGCGACCGGTTCTCCGCCGCTCCGCGGCTACAAACCGGCGCGTGAGCCGGGCGTTAGGTATCCAAGATGAGCATGGGCATTACCGAAAAGGAACTCATACAGCTTCGTGAAGCTGCAGAGAAGATGCAGCGCTGGCACCACCATTGGGCGATAATGCGTTGGTTTGCATTACTAGTGGGAATACTTTCAATCGCTCTCTCGATATATACCTTCATACAAATTGAGTGGTTGGCCGACCAGAATTCATACGCATCCCTGGGTTTAGAAGACTCGAAACTTGTCTCTCTACTTGGCAGTATGATCGATATGAGGGCGGATCTTCTTCGTACGGAATTGAAAATGTATTTTGGCCTAGTAATTTTTGGCGTTGTTGGCCTGAACTGCATCATCTTAACGATAATTTCTTGGCGCGGGCCGCCAATGCAGCGTTATTGGCTGCCCTTGATAAAACATGTAGTCGAGTCAGAGGACGAATCGAGAAATACCTAACCATTCGCTTTTGTCGGACAATTTCTCCACCGCTTCGCGGCTACAAAATTGCCGCAAAGCTCTACGTTAGCTAGAGGTAAGTCATGCTCCGTATTATTATAGTTATTTCGGCTCTTTTGACCCTGCTAAGTGGCTGCGCCACTACGCCTACTACCACCCTAGACACCTCTCCGAACTTCAAGCCGGCACAGGCTGCGCAAGCGCATCCTCTTGAGATGTACCTGCACTCCGGACGACTTCTACGTTCAGGAGATATGGATGAAGCTGCGTTTTGGTTCTATGCCGGCCAGCTTCGCTACAGAGTTCACTTAATGGCGCGGCCCAATCTGCCACCAGACCAAGATCTCGCGCTTTTTTCTTCCTTGAACTCCACCCTTGGCCAGGAAGTGAACGAGTATATTGGGGGGAATCCGTCAGAGTGGGAGCAGGTCATCGAGAATGTATTGAGCTGGGATGACCAAACGCCAAATGATTTTACGCCTAAAGACAAATTCCCGTCAGCGCATCGTGAAGTACGCGCAGGCCTCCTCGAATTGAAGGAGATGATCCATAAAAATCATCAGGAGATTCGTGAAGATCGGGCTTCTGCAGGACTTGAAAATCGCTAACAATTCGCTGTTGTCGGACAATTTCTCCACCGCTTCGCGGCTACAAAATTGCCGCAAAGCTCCGCGTTATGTGTACATGAATTCCAGCTCGGAGATCGGTAATGGAAAATGATTTTGAACTCGAGATGAGCTCCCTATGCCAGAATCTGACCGCTGACGGCAAAACCGTGGAAGTGGAAATTTACCGTGGCGACAAAGGTGGCTGGCTCTTAGAAGTAATAGATGAGTTTGGAACTTCCACGGTATGGGACGACGAATTCGATACAGACCGCGCAGCCTTGGAGGAAGTACAGGCCACCATCAGGGATGAAGGCATCGATGCCTTAATCGGCATTGACTCGTAGGCCTCGGTGAAACAGACACATAACCAGTCACTGCACGGGACCACTTCTCCGCCGCTCCGCGGCTACAAACTGGCCCGTGAGTTCGGGCGTTAGCACTCTATGAAATACATCGACAGTAGAAGCCATATTGGCTATGGAATGTACAAAAATGTATCTGAACTGAAAC
>NZ_BMFF01000013.1:0-5875 GCF_014637955.1 Halopseudomonas salina
AAGCCTTGACGGAAAAATCCCAGCCCCTATAATGCGCGTCTGCCCAGTCAGGGCGCTTTGTATAAAGCGCTTTACAATCAATAAGTTAGCGATAATTTAGGGGTTGACAGGGTAGATTGAGACGGTAGAATACGTCGCTCACCGAGACAGCAGCACGATCGCTGATTCGGGTAAGTCAGAGAGATCTGAAAAGTTTCAAGGAAGCGGTTGACGGGGCTTAAAACTCCTGTAGAATTCGCCTCCCGGTCACGAGAAAGGGTTTTGATCTCGGGGCCATCAAGCAGAAACGTGATGAACAACTTCTCACAAAAATGCTTGACAGATTAGAAGGTTAGCGTAATATACGCCACCTTGGTTAAGCGGAGACGCGAACCGAAACGCTCTTTAACAATGTGAATCAAGTAATTCGTGTGGGTGCTTGCCTTGAGGTTTGATGATCGAAAGATTTTCAGCCTAAGCAAGTTACTCTGTGAATTCACTGAGTTTTTTGTAATAAAGCTGAGCCAAGTTTAGGGTTTTTTCAAAACCCAATCAGTTTGAAACTGAAGAGTTTGATCATGGCTCAGATTGAACGCTGGCGGCAGGCCTAACACATGCAAGTCGAGCGGTAGAGAGAAGCTTGCTTCTCTTGAGAGCGGCGGACGGGTGAGTAATACCTGGGAATCTGCCTGATAGTGGGGGATAACGTTCGGAAACGGACGCTAATACCGCATACGTCCTACGGGAGAAAGCAGGGGATCTTCGGACCTTGCGCTATCAGATGAGCCCAGGTCGGATTAGCTTGTTGGTGAGGTAACGGCTCACCAAGGCTGCGATCCGTAACTGGTCTGAGAGGATGATCAGTCACACTGGAACTGAGACACGGTCCAGACTCCTACGGGAGGCAGCAGTGGGGAATATTGGACAATGGGGGAAACCCTGATCCAGCCATGCCGCGTGTGTGAAGAAGGTCTTCGGATTGTAAAGCACTTTAAGTTGGGAGGAAGGGCTGATGCTTAATACGTATCAGTCTTGACGTTACCGACAGAATAAGCACCGGCTAACTCTGTGCCAGCAGCCGCGGTAATACAGAGGGTGCAAGCGTTAATCGGAATTACTGGGCGTAAAGCGCGCGTAGGTGGCTAAGTAAGATGGGTGTGAAATCCCCGGGCTCAACCTGGGAACTGCATCCATAACTGCTTAGCTAGAGTACGGTAGAGGGTAGTGGAATTTCCTGTGTAGCGGTGAAATGCGTAGATATAGGAAGGAACACCAGTGGCGAAGGCGACTACCTGGACTGGTACTGACACTGAGGTGCGAAAGCGTGGGGAGCAAACAGGATTAGATACCCTGGTAGTCCACGCCGTAAACGATGTCAACTAGCCGTTGGGAACCTTGAGTTCTTAGTGGCGCAGCTAACGCACTAAGTTGACCGCCTGGGGAGTACGGTCGCAAGATTAAAACTCAAATGAATTGACGGGGGCCCGCACAAGCGGTGGAGCATGTGGTTTAATTCGAAGCAACGCGAAGAACCTTACCTGGCCTTGACATGCTGAGAACTTTCCAGAGATGGATTGGTGCCTTCGGGAACTCAGACACAGGTGCTGCATGGCTGTCGTCAGCTCGTGTCGTGAGATGTTGGGTTAAGTCCCGTAACGAGCGCAACCCTTGTCCTTAGTTACCAGCACATAATGGTGGGCACTCTAAGGAGACTGCCGGTGACAAACCGGAGGAAGGTGGGGATGACGTCAAGTCATCATGGCCCTTACGGCCAGGGCTACACACGTGCTACAATGGTCGGTACAAAGGGTTGCCAAGCCGCGAGGTGGAGCTAATCCCATAAAACCGATCGTAGTCCGGATTGGAGTCTGCAACTCGACTCCATGAAGTCGGAATCGCTAGTAATCGTGGATCAGAACGCCACGGTGAATACGTTCCCGGGCCTTGTACACACCGCCCGTCACACCATGGGAGTGGGTTGCACCAGAAGTAGCTAGTCTAACCTTCGGGAGGACGGTTACCACGGTGTGATTCATGACTGGGGTGAAGTCGTAACAAGGTAGCCGTAGGGGAACCTGCGGCTGGATCACCTCCTTAATCGAAAGATCACTGACCGCTCGGTCAAGCACTCACACGAATTACTTGATTCATTTAGAAAGCGATAGGGTCTTTAGCTCTCAAGCTACAGTTCACCCGTAGCAGCTAGGTCTAGGCTTATCTGTTTCGAGCGTCCCCGGGCAATTGGGTCTGTAGCTCAGTTGGTTAGAGCGCACCCCTGATAAGGGTGAGGTCGGCAGTTCGAATCTGCCCAGACCCACCAATTGTCGAGGTGTGGAAGGTCTTGAAAAAGGGGCCATAGCTCAGCTGGGAGAGCGCCTGCCTTGCACGCAGGAGGTCAGCGGTTCGATCCCGCTTGGCTCCACCAAGACACCGTATATCGCTAGACGCCAGAGTTCATACATGAACAATCACCGGGAAGTTTCCGAGTGGATTGTTGATGTCTGGTCTTTGTGCCAGTCGCTCTTTAACAATGTGGGAAGGTGATAGAAATATAGACATAACGAGAGTTTCACTGCTCGCGTTATGGCTAAGGTAACTTGTGATCTCAAGTGCAAGTTCCGGATTGTCGTGAATCATGTCATGACATATCGCTTTGAATAATCGGCGCTAGCTTCGGCTAACGACAGATTGTTTGGGGTTATATGGTCAAGTGAATAAGCGCATACGGTGGATGCCTTGGCAGTCAGAGGCGATGAAAGACGTTGTAGCCTGCGATAAGCTCCGGGGAGTCGGCAAACAGACTTTGATCCGGAGATCTCTGAATGGGGAAACCCACCCAGCATAAGCTGGGTATCACACACTGAATACATAGGTGTGTGAGGCGAACCGGGGGAACTGAAACATCTAAGTACCCCGAGGAAAAGAAATCAACCGAGATTCCCCAAGTAGCGGCGAGCGAACGGGGAGTAGCCCTTAAGCGTTTTAGAGTTTAGTGGAAGGTCCTGGAAATGGCCGCCGTAGTGGGTGATAGCCCCGTACACGAAAAGCTCTTTAGCGTGAAATCGAGTAGGACGGCGCACGTGAAACGTTGTCTGAACATGGGGGGACCATCCTCCAAGGCTAAATACTCCTGACTGACCGATAGTGAACCAGTACCGTGAGGGAAAGGCGAAAAGAACCCCTGTGAGGGGAGTGAAATAGATCCTGAAACCGTATGCGTACAAGCAGTGGGAGCGGACTTGTTCCGTGACTGCGTACCTTTTGTATAATGGGTCAGCGACTTATATTCTGTGGCGAGCTTAACCGTCTAGGGGAGGCGTAGGGAAACCGAGTCTTAATAGGGCGTTTAGTCGCAGGGTATAGACCCGAAACCGGGCGATCTATCCATGGGCAGGTTGAAGGTGCCGTAACAGGCACTGGAGGACCGAACCGACTACCGTTGAAAAGTTAGCGGATGACTTGTGGATAGGAGTGAAAGGCTAATCAAGCTCGGAGATAGCTGGTTCTCCTCGAAAGCTATTTAGGTAGCGCCTCGTGTATCACCGCTGGGGGTAGAGCACTGTTTCGGCTAGGGGGTCATCCCGACTTACCAAACCGATGCAAACTCCGAATACCAGCGAGTGCGAGCACGGGAGACACACGGCGGGTGCTAACGTCCGTCGTGAAAAGGGAAACAACCCAGACCGTCAGCTAAGGTCCCAAAGTTATGGTTAAGTGGGAAACGATGTGGGAAGGCTTAGACAGCTAGGAGGTTGGCTTAGAAGCAGCCATCCTTTAAAGAAAGCGTAATAGCTCACTAGTCGAGTCGGCCTGCGCGGAAGATGTAACGGGGCTCAAACCATACACCGAAGCTACGGGTTCATCTTAGGATGAGCGGTAGAGGAGCGTTCTGTAAGCCTGTGAAGGTCAATTGAGAAGTTGGCTGGAGGTATCAGAAGTGCGAATGCTGACATGAGTAACGACAATGGGAGTGAAAAACTCCCACGCCGGAAGACCAAGGGTTCCTGCGCAACGTTAATCGACGCAGGGTGAGTCGACCCCTAAGGCGAGGCCGAAAGGCGTAGTCGATGGGAAACGGGTTAATATTCCCGTACTTGTAGTTACTGCGATGGGGGGACGGAGAAGGCTAGGCCAGCACGGCGTTGGTAGTCCGTGTTTAAGGTGGTAGGCTGATTTCTTAGGTAAATCCGGGAGATCAAGGCCGAGAACTGATGACGATCTTTCTTTTAGAAAGAGAAGTGGTTGATGCCATGCTTCCAGGAAAAGCCTCTAAGCTTCAGGTAACTAGAAATCGTACCCCAAACCGACACAGGTGGTCAGGTAGAGAATACCAAGGCGCTTGAGAGAACTCGGGTGAAGGAACTAGGCAAAATGGCACCGTAACTTCGGGAGAAGGTGCGCCGATGAGGGTGAAGTATTTACTACGTAAGCCCACGTCGGTCGAAGATACCAGGCCGCTGCAACTGTTTATTAAAAACACAGCACTCTGCAAACACGAAAGTGGACGTATAGGGTGTGACGCCTGCCCGGTGCCGGAAGGTTAATTGATGGGGTTAGCTTCGGCGAAGCTCTTGATCGAAGCCCCGGTAAACGGCGGCCGTAACTATAACGGTCCTAAGGTAGCGAAATTCCTTGTCGGGTAAGTTCCGACCTGCACGAATGGCGTAATGATGGCGGCGCTGTCTCCACCCGAGACTCAGTGAAATTGAAATCGCTGTGAAGATGCAGTGTATCCGCGGCTAGACGGAAAGACCCCGTGAACCTTTACTATAGCTTTGCACTGGACTTTGAATTTGCTTGTGTAGGATAGGTGGGAGGCTTTGAAGCGTGGACGCTAGTTCACGTGGAGCCAACCTTGAAATACCACCCTGGCAACTTTGAGGTTCTAACTCTGGTCCGTTATCCGGATCGAGGACAGTGTATGGTGGGTAGTTTGACTGGGGCGGTCTCCTCCCAAAGAGTAACGGAGGAGTACGAAGGTGCACTCAGCACGGTCGGAAATCGTGCGTAGAGTATAAAGGCAAAAGTGCGCTTGACTGCGAGACCCACACGTCGAGCAGGTACGAAAGTAGGTCTTAGTGATCCGGTGGTTCTGTATGGAAGGGCCATCGCTCAACGGATAAAAGGTACTCCGGGGATAACAGGCTGATACCGCCCAAGAGTTCATATCGACGGCGGTGTTTGGCACCTCGATGTCGGCTCATCACATCCTGGGGCTGAAGCCGGTCCCAAGGGTATGGCTGTTCGCCATTTAAAGTGGTACGCGAGCTGGGTTTAGAACGTCGTGAGACAGTTCGGTCCCTATCTGCCGTGGACGTTTGAGATTTGAGAGGGGCTGCTCCTAGTACGAGAGGACCGGAGTGGACGAACCTCTGGTGTTCCGGTTGTCACGCCAGTGGCATTGCCGGGTAGCTACGTTCGGGAAAGATAACCGCTGAAAGCATCTAAGCGGGAAACTTGCCTCAAGATGAGATCTCACCGGGAGCTTGACTCCCCTAAAGGGCCGTCGAAGACTACGACGTTGATAGGCTGGGTGTGTAAGCGTTGCAAGGCGTTGAGCTAACCAGTACTAATTGCCCGTGTGGCTTGACCATATAACACCCAAGCAATTTGGTGTGGTCATGACACCGATGAACGACAGTCTGGAACTGCATGAGATCCAGGTTACCAAGCTAAATCTATACAACTATCACCGCCCACCCCCTTTACGCCGTGTGGCTAACGCCCCACAGCAACGAATTGCTTGACGACCATAGAGCATTGGAACCACCTGATCCCATCCCGAACTCAGAAGTGAAACGATGCATCGCCGATGGTAGTGTGAGGTTTCCTCATGTGAGAGTAGGTCATCGTCAAGCGCTTATACTGAAACGCCCCGCCTGGAAACAGCGCGGGG
>NZ_BMFF01000014.1:0-4353 GCF_014637955.1 Halopseudomonas salina
TTATTGAGGCCAATACGCTATCACCTGTTACCTATGTGCCCGGTTTGATCTGTAACCCATGTGCCCGGTTAGTACCGGTCAATATGGATTCCCGCCTTCGCGGGAATGACGGGGGTGACGGGAATGACGGGGGTGTGGGGACAGGAATGACGGGTTGGTACGCGGGAATGACCAACCTCCGCCCACAAAAAAGCCCGTACATCAGCACAGGCTTTTGAATTTGGCTCCGCGACCAGGACTCGAACCTGGGACCCAATGATTAACAGTCATTTGCTCTACCAACTGAGCTATCGCGGATCGGACGCCGCGTACTTTATCAAAAAGTCGATCAAAGTCAACGCCTTGAAGTGACTAGGTGAAAAGTCCGCAGCTCGCAACTCAGTTGTCGTCCTTGAGCACAGCGGCCATCGAGTTGGCAACGTGGTCGATGTTGCCGGTGTTCAGCGCAGCCACGCAGATGCGCCCGCTACCCACCGCATAAATCGCAAATTCATCAGCCAGTCGTGCTACCTGTGCCTTGGTCAGGCCTGAGTAGGAAAACATGCCGCGCTGGCGTTCGATGAAGCTCATATCCTTGGTTACGCCGGCGGCGGCCAACTTCTCGACCAGGGAACTGCGCATGATGCGAATGCGATCGCGCATCTCTGCAAGCTCTTCTTCCCACTTCGCGTACAACTCGACATTGTTGAGTACCGCGGACACCACCTTGGCACCGTGAGTCGGTGGGTTGGAGTAGTTGGTGCGGATCACGCGCTTGAGCTGCGACATGGTGCTGAGCATTTCATCGTGGCTCTCGGTCACCAGTGTCAGGGCCCCGACACGCTCGCCATACAGCGAAAATGACTTGGAAAACGAGCTGGAGATAAACAGTGGCAAACCCGATTCGGCGAACAGACGCAGGGCGACGGCGTCATCCTGCAGGTTGTCACCAAAGCCCTGGTAGGCGATGTCGATGAAGGGCACATGATTTCGTCGCTGGATCACATCGATCACGCGAGTCCAGTCAGCCAGGCTCAGATCCGCGCCGGTGGGGTTGTGGCAACAGGCGTGCAGCAGCACAACGCTTCCTTCAGGCAATTTCTCGATACCTTCGAGCATGCCTTCCAGGTTTACGCCGTGGGTCTGCGGGTCGTAGTAGGGATAAGTCACTACCTCGAAGCCGGCAGCCTCGAACAGCGAGCGATGGTTTTCCCAGCTCGGATCGCTGATGGCAACCAGACGCTTGTTCAGCAGGCGATACAGAAAGTCGGCACCCAGCTTCAGCGCACCGGTGCCGCCAATGGATTGTGCGGTAACCAGGCGGCCAGATTCCAGCAGGCTCGATTCTGCACCGAACAGCAATGTCTGAACGGCGGCGTCGTAGGAGGCCAAGCCTTCCATCGGGAGGTAGGGGCGGGGGCCTTGCTCGGCAACGCGGGCCTCTTCGGCCGCGCATACGGCGCGCAATAAAGGCACCTTGCCATTTTCGTCGTAATACACCCCGACACCCAGGTTGACCTTTTCAGACCGGTTATCGGCATTGAAGGCTTCGTTCAGGCCGAGGATCGGATCGCGTGGAGCCATTTCAACAGGGGAAAACAAAGTCATGGTATAGGCAAACTCGAGGCAGGTGAGTGGGTGATTCGGCGCCCATTATAGACAGACCGATGCAAAGGTGCGAGTGCAGCGCAAGCGCAGCATGGTGAAATGGTTGTCCGACCGGCGACCACTGAAGGGAGCGTGGGGCGGTGCTATAGTACGTGCTGATTTTTCGCAGTCGGAACCCCGCATAGATGACCCAATTCAAGCTTCAGACCCGTTTTCAACCCGCCGGCGACCAGCCGACCGCCATCGCACAGTTGGTGGAAGGGCTGGAGGCGGGCCTCTCGCACCAGACATTGCTGGGCGTGACCGGGTCAGGGAAGACCTTCACCATCGCCAACGTGATTCAGCAGGTGCAGCGCCCGGCGATCATCATGGCGCCCAACAAGACACTGGCCGCTCAGTTATATGGCGAGTTTCGTGAATTCTTCCCGAATAATTCGGTGGAGTACTTCGTTTCCTACTACGACTACTACCAGCCTGAGGCCTATGTACCGTCGTCCGATACCTTTATAGAGAAGGATGCCTCGGTAAACGATCACATCGAGCAGATGCGTCTGTCCGCCACCAAGGCGTTGCTGGAGCGTCCGGACGCGATCATCGTCGCCACGGTTTCGGCCATTTACGGTCTGGGCGATCCGGCTTCTTATCTGCGCATGGTCCTGCATGTTGACCGAGGTGATCACCTCGAACAGCGCGCGCTGCTGAGGCGCCTGGCGGAACTGCAGTACACCCGCAACGATATGGAGCTGGCGCGGGCCAACTACCGTGTGCGCGGAGACGTTATCGATATCTTCCCGGCCGAATCCGATCTGGAAGCAATTCGCATTGAACTGTTCGACGACATAGTCGAAACGATCAGCTATTTCGACCCGCTGACGGGTGAGGTTCTACGCAAGGTTCCGCGCGTAACTGTTTATCCTAAATCACATTATGTAACGCCAAGGGAAAAGCTGCTCGACGCTGTGGAACATATCAAGATCGAGCTGGCCGAACGCCTGGAAGTACTTAAAGGTCAGAACAAACTGGTTGAAGCCCAGCGTTTGGAGCAGCGCACCCGCTTCGACATGGAAATGATCATGGAGCTGGGTTATTGCAACGGCATCGAAAACTATTCGCGTTACTTGTCTGGTCGGAATCATGGTGAGGCGCCGCCAACACTCTTCGATTATCTGCCCAAGAATGCGTTGCTGATCATCGACGAGTCCCACGTCTCTGTGCCGCAGGTAGGGGCCATGTACAAGGGCGACCGCTCGCGCAAGGAGACGCTGGTTGAATATGGCTTCCGCCTGCCCTCGGCCCTGGATAACCGGCCGATGCGTTTTGATGAATGGGAGCTGATCTCGCCCCAGGCCATTTTCGTTTCTGCGACCCCTGGCCCCTACGAGGCTGAGCATGCCGGGCGCACAGTGGAGCAGGTAGTACGCCCCACCGGTCTGGTTGATCCCGAGATCGAAGTCCGGCCGGCTACCAGTCAGGTCGATGACCTGTTGTCCGAGATCGCCCTGCGTGCTGCAAAAGAGGAGCGCGTGCTGGTCACCACCCTGACCAAGCGGATGGCTGAGGATCTGACCGACTACCTGAGTGACCACGGGGTTAGGGTGCGTTACCTGCACTCGGATATCGATACAGTAGAGCGTGTTGAGATCATCCGCGACCTGCGAATCGGTGTCTTCGATGTGCTTGTCGGCATTAACTTGTTGCGCGAAGGGCTTGATATGCCTGAAGTTTCTCTCGTGGCAATTCTGGACGCAGACAAGGAAGGCTTCCTGCGCTCCGAACGCTCGCTGATCCAGACCATCGGTCGCGCTGCGCGGAACCTGAATGGCCGGGCTATTCTGTATGCCGACCGCATGACCGGCTCGATGGAGCGGGCGATAGGCGAAACCGAACGGCGCAGGGAGAAGCAGATCGCCTTCAACCTCGAGCACAACATCACGCCGGTAGGTATCACCAAGAGCGTGCAAGACATCCTCGAGGGTGCCGTGGTGCCGGGCAGCAACAGTCGCAGCAACAAGCGCAAGAAGCTCAAGGCGGCCGAGGATGCGGCAGAGTACAGTGCCAACCAGCTACGTTCGCCTTCCGAGATCAGCAAGCAGATCCGTAAACTGGAAGAGAAGATGTACCACCACTCCAGGGATCTGGAATTCGAGGCAGCTGCCGGGGTGCGGGACGAGATACAGAAGCTGCGGGCGTTGCTGATTCAGGTCTGATGCTGCGGTTTCCGCAACCCGCCAATGGATCCCCGCGTTCGCGAGGATGACGACCAATACCCCGTCATTCCAGCGAAGGCGGGAATCCAGGCGGTCTAATGGATTCACGCCTAGGTGCCACCAAAACACGGTCATTCCCGCGCACGCGAGAAGCCATTTGACCTTGGGTCCTCATACGCAAGCTCCACCGTTCAGCATGACCCGCCAATGGATCCCCGCGTTCGCGAGGATGACGGAGCAGTAGGAGAGGTAGGCGTCATGGATTCACTCCGCCGCTTCACACCTCGTCATTCCCGCGCACGCGGGAAACCATTTTGACCTTGGGTCCTCATACGCAAGCTCCACCGTTCAGCATGATCCGCCAATGGATCCCCGCGTTCGCGAGGATGACAGAGCAGTAGGAGAGGTAGGCGTCATGGATTGACTCCGCCGCTTCACAACTCGTCATTCCCGCGAAGGCGGGAATCCAAACGGTTTGGTACTAACCGGGCACATGGGTTACAGATCAAACCGGGCACATAGGTAACAGGTGATAGCGTATTGGCCTCAATAAGGAGGG
>NZ_BMFF01000015.1:0-3785 GCF_014637955.1 Halopseudomonas salina
CGCCGTAGGATTCAGCGCAAACCTTGGTCAATGCCGCTGTCAGAGTGGTCTTGCCATGGTCGACGTGACCGATGGTGCCCACGTTAAGGTGCGGTTTTTTACGTTCAAACTTCTCTTTAGCCATCGAGAGACCCCTTATTCGTGAGTACGATGCGCGTGTCACGCGACCATTAAATAAAAGGCAGATATTCGCATATCTGCCTCTATACTGGAGCTCATGAGCGGAATTGAACCGCTGACCTCACCCTTACCAAGGGTGTGCTCTACCAGCTGAGCTACATGAGCATTCAGACTTGTTGCAGAGCCAGATTGGAGCGGGTAGCGGGAATCGAACCCGCACCATCAGCTTGGAAGGCTGAGGTTCTACCGTTGAACTATACCCGCCTAGCACTGGCTTATTGCGAAATCTGGTGGAGGGGGAAGGATTCGAACCTTCGAAGCTTTCGCGTCAGATTTACAGTCTGATCCCTTTGACCGCTCGGGAACCCCTCCGTAAAAGAGGCGCCATTTTCTTCACTTGGCGCCACACTGTCAACACATTTATTAGCAAAAACCGCTACTTGTATGCTGAAAGTGATTTTCGGTGCCACCCAATCTGGAGAAAATGAGTCGCAACGCGGCGCATATGATAGGCCAAGCGCTTTCAGTACGCAACGGGATCACAGGGATCGAACTGATGCTGCAGCCCGGGAAAGCTCTCGCGCATGCGGGCCAGCATCGATTGATCCACTAACCTTCTGGCGTCAGCATCAACCTGTACCAGGTATTCGGCGGAGACCTTCTCAAGCGCTTCCACCTCAACGCCGTAACCCTCGGCCTGCAACTGGGCCTGTCGCGCAAGTGCATAATCCTCGCGACTGAACACCCCAAGAGATATGTTCCCAGCCAACGGGCCCTGACTAATCAGAAAACTGTCAATACCCTGGGCCTGCAACAACTTCAATCGCTGAATGGCTTCAGGCGACCCTCCCTGTACTGGAAATATCAACCAATAGTCGAGCGCATCTGCCACCTCCCTGGAGATAACTTTTGACTGTATTGACAAAGCCAGAAGCCTTTGACGCAACTGCTCGGCTTTCTCCGAGGTTTTAAAGGCCCCCAGATTGACGCACAGACTGGCAGGAGTGGCCGGCAAGGTAGTGGACTCATGACGCACTAGCGACTCTCCGGCACTCTCAGAGGCGAGACCCTCCAAAGGCACATCAGCAGAGTCGTAGAGCGCTTGCACGGCTTTATCGTCCTGCAATTGCCACAACGCATAGAGGACATTCAACAACAGTAGAAAAAGAAATACCGAGCGCATCATGCTTCCCCGAGCGGACAAGCCAAGGCAAGTCCTTCGAAAACAAGATCACTTATCACTTCGCAGTCCCCTTGCAGGGCTTCAGCCATCCGCTCGGCATCACCTCCGGTCAGTATTACCAGCATGTCTTCACCCAGAAGCTGATGCGCGATACGACTCTGTTCGCGAACAAAGCCAGCCAACATGAGGTCACAGCCATATTCCACGGCCTGCGCGGTTGTGTTACCCGGGGTGGGTAAAAGCAGATCTCCCAGCAAACTTTCGTCATAGCGTATGAGGCGTGTATGCCTCTTCAAACCGTTGCGCAGAAGCTTGCTGCCAGGTGCAATATAGCCACCCAGATGCTGGCCCTCAGGATCAACAAAATCAACTGTAATGGCTGTCCCAAGATCAATTACAACACATGCACGGCCACACCGATTGTAAGCTGCGACCAGTGCCAGCCAACGATCCATCCCGAGCTTGCTGAAGTCTGCATAGCCATTACGAACTCCGGCAAGTTCGAGACTGCCTCTGGCCAACATAGGGTGCAGCTTGAGCCAACTGGTCAATTGATCCATGACGACCTGTGTCTCTTCGGGAGACCGTACACTCACCAGCCGACAAGCATGAATCTCGCGCTCCTGGCCCCCGAGTAACAACTGCAGCTCAACCAGGTCAGGCGCCATATCCCTATCCCTTACTCGCCCCTCGCGATCCACCAGGCGCCACTTGATCAGCGTGTTCCCACAATCCAACTCAAGAAGCATCCTGTTTCCTCAGGCTGACTTCGCCCCCATTGGCCAGCACCAAACCATCATCCGTCTCAAGCTTGAGAGCCCCACGCTCAGTAACGCCACAGTGACGCCCTGAAATTACATGACTACCAGACACAACATTCACCATATGACCAAACCAGGCATCTAGCTGCTGCCAACCCGGTACAAATGGTTCGAAACCACTGTGTCGAAATATTTCTATTGCTTTCAGCAATTTTGCCGTGAAAAGTGCGACCAGCTTGTTCCTGTCCAGTTCGCCCTGAGGGGAAGACTGAAGTAAAGATGTCCAGGCTTGCTCAATAGGTCCTCCTGACTCTTCCCGCATCAACACATTGATCCCCACGCCGATGACCACGACACAGTCAGAAGTCAGATCACCCGCGATCTCGATCAGAATCCCGGCGAGCTTTTTACCGTCAAGCAAAATATCATTGGGCCACTTCAACTCAACACCATCGTAGCCGCAATCCTGGAGGGTTTCTGCCAGGACTATACCCACCACCAGGCTAAGCCCCTCAAGGCCTTGAGCACCGGTATCAAAGGGCTCGGTAACACTCAAATAGATGTTCTGCGCATAGGGACTAACCCAGGCGCGGCCCCGCCGACCACGACCCGCACTTTGCTGCTCACTAACACATACAAGACGGCGACGACCGAACTCGGACATGAGTCGCTGTGCCTCGGCGTTAGTTGAGTCGACATCCTGATAGAGGTGCCAACTCCAGAAGTTTCTGCAGTCGGCAGGAAGATGGTTAAGGATCACCTCCTCTTCAAGCAACACCGCCCCAACGGGGATCCGATAGCCTTTTCCACGAACCCGCTGGATAGGAAACCCCTTTTGTTCGAGAGGCCTCAAGGCTTTCCAGACCGCTGCCCGACTGACACCCAGCTTGGCACCTAGCGCTTCCCCGGAATGAAAACGCCCGTCGGACATCAATTTAAGCAAGGTGGTGAGCATGGAAACCGTCTATCTTCTGATTGAGAGACGCATGATACCGCCGCCGCTTGGCAGAATGAATGGGTAATGTGGTAATAGGCCGACAGAGAGCAGCTGCAAGCTGCAAGCTGCAAGCTGCAAGCTGCAAGCTGCAAGCTGCAAGCTGCAAGCGAATCAGTGTGGGGCGGGTGGCCGAGTAGCGGTCAAGAGTTTAGTGCCCTGACCGCCTTGGTCATTCCCGCACACAAGAGAATCCCGTCATTACCCCCCATCGTCATTCCCGCGCAGGCGGGAATCCATTTTGACGTTGAACTTGGGTGACTGTGTAACGGGCCTGGGTGCCTCCTGGAACCGACAATGGATCCCCGCATTCGCGAGGATGACGGTATCGTAGAGCACTGTGCCGAATGGTGGTGCTGCGTTACCCACACACCCAGTCATACCCGCGAAGGCGGGAATCCATTTTGACGTTGAACTTGGGTGACTGTGTAACGGGCCTGGGTGCCTCCTGAAACCGACAATGGATCCCCGCGTTCGCGAGGATGACGAGGGTGCAGTGGGCCAGCGCGGAGGCGGGGTTGGGTTCAGCTTCAAGCTTCAAGCTTCAAGCTTCAAGCTTCAAGCAAAGCAGCATAGGGCCCAGGTTTCTTGTGGCTTGTGGCTTGCGGCTTGCGGCTTGGCGCTTTTATTCCGCGCAAAGAAAAACCCCGCGCTGTTTCCAGGCGGGGCGTTTCAGTATAAGCGCTTGACGATGACCTACTCTCACATGAGGAAACCTCACACTACC
>NZ_BMFF01000016.1:0-1295 GCF_014637955.1 Halopseudomonas salina
GGTACTAACCGGGCACATGGGTTACAGATCAAACCGGGCACATAGGTAACAGGTGATAGCGTATTGGCCTCAATAAGGAGGGGCCAATGAACTGGAAAGTGACCTGTACCATGGGCGAGAGAACTGCTTTTATCGAGGCTTGGCTCAGCCGCAGATTCACCACCACAGAGCTATGTGTGCGATTTGGTATTTCGCGCAAAACAGGGCATAAGTGGATTAATCGTTTCAAGTCTTTGGGGATGACGGGGCTGGAGGATGAGAGCCGTGCTCGGCATAGCCAAAGACACCAAACGGCTGATGCGGTTGTCGCTCGGATATTGGAACTGAAGAACCAATATCCGGACTGGGGGCCCGTTACGATTCGTTCATCACTCCATCGTGAAAACCCTTGCGCTCATTGGCCTGCCTCCAGCACGGTGGGTGAGATTCTCAAGGCACATGGTCTGGTGAAGCGAAGACGACCACGTCGGAAAACGCCACCACAGACGCAACCTCTGGGTCATGCACTAGGTCCAAATGACGTATGGAGCGCCGACTTTAAAGGCCAGTTCCGCCTGGGCAACGGCCAGCTCTGTTACCCGCTGACCATTTCAGACAATTACAGCCGGCTCCTGATCACCTGCAGAGGGTTGCAAAGCCCCAAGCTTGAGCCATCTATCGCGCTTTACCGTCAGGCTTTCCTGGACTACGGACTGCCTCGAGCTATACGCACTGATAACGGCTGGCCGTTTGCGATGACTACTTTGGGTGGCCTCACTCCGCTCTCCATTTGGCTTATCAAACTGGGCATTTATCCCGAGCGAATTGCCTCGGGGAAACCGCAGCAGAACGGCCGCCATGAACGCATGCACCGCACCCTGAAAGCCGCTACTGCTAAGCCGCCAAAAGACGATATGGAAGCTCAGCAAAGGGCATTTGATCAGTTTGTGCGTGAATATAACTACGAAAGACCACATCAGAGTCTTGGGCTGGGAATCTGTCCGATCGATGTCCATACGCCCTCACCACGAGCTTTTCCGAAGACGATACCTGAGGTTGAATATCCATCAGGATACGCGGTGAGAAAGGTAAAACATGGTGGCTATATCAAGCTCCATGGAGAGCCGATTTACACGACCCGGCAACTGGTGGGGGAATATATTGGGCTGGAACCACTGGAGTTCGATCGTTGGCAATTGTATTTTGGCGAGGTATGCCTAGGCGTGGTTGATGAACGCCGGGGACGAGTAATACGGCCAACATAGGTGTTACCTATGTGGCCGGTTTGTGGTGTTACCTATGTGACCGGCTCAACA
>NZ_BMFF01000017.1:0-1252 GCF_014637955.1 Halopseudomonas salina
TGGTCCTGCCCACAAAAAGTAGACACTGTTATGCGCATCTGCGCTCAAACTCTGCTGGACTGATATTGCCGAGAGCAGAGTGTCGTCGTTTGCGGTTATAAAAAATCTCAATGTACTCGAAGATACCGGATCGGACTTCTTCCATCGACCCATATTGCTCCGCATAGATCAGCTCTACCTTGAGACGGCTGTAGAAGGACTCCATTACCGCATTATCCCAGCAGTTACCCTGACGGCTCATACTGGGTAGGCAGCCGCTTGATCTGACCAGATCCAGATACTTCACCGAGCGAAACTGAACGCCGCGGTCTGAGTGGATGATCAGCCCAGGATTAACCTCTCTGCGTGAGAAGGCCATCGTGAGCGTATCCAATACCAGCTTCTCGGTCATTGAAGTATCGAGCTTCCAGCCAACGATGGCTCGAGAATAAAGGTCCATGACGGTGGCCAGGTACGCCCAGCTGCCTTTGACCCAGATGTAGGTGATGTCCGTTACCCATTTCTGGTTTGGGGCTTCTGCGTGAAAGCGACGCCGCAGCCGGTTCTCTTCCACGTTGATCATCGTCGGACTGGCCGGGCGGTAGTGAAAGCCCTTCCCGTTTCGAGCCCGGATTCCGCGGTAGCGCATGATGTTGGCTACAAAGTTCTTCGAACAAGGCAGCCCTGCATCCTTCAACTCATGAGCCAGCCTGGGCGCGCCATAGCGCGCCTTGTACTCTGCAAACAGCTCAACCACCTTGCCTTCGATCTGCTCGCGCCGTAGCTGCCTAGGGGAGGGCTTACGGTTGTGCCACTTATAGAATCCAGAGCGGGAGACGTTCAGTGCACGGCACATCAGCGTAACCGGGTACTGCCCCAGATACTCTGCGATGACCACGTACTTCACTCCTGGAGCTTCGCGAAGTACGCCGCAGCCTTTTTTAGGAATTCGTTTTCCTTCAAGGCGTCGTTCAATTCACGCTTTAGACGTCGGACCTCTGCAGATTCCTTCTTGGAGTAATCGACGCCATCGACGCTGTTGAACTGCTTCTCGGACAGTCGGGTGAACTGCCGTCGCCAGTTGTAGATTTGACCGGGATGCAGTCCCAGTTCTTTGGCGACGGATGCTGCGGTGTTACCTGGCTGCTCCGATCGACGTATCGCTTCCCTGCGAAACTCCTCGGTATATGCCTGTCGTTTCTTGGTCATGACACACCTCCTGCTAGGGGCTACCTAACTATAGAAGGTGTCTACTGGTTGTGGGTAACTCGGA
>NZ_BMFF01000018.1:0-1145 GCF_014637955.1 Halopseudomonas salina
GTGGGCACCATCGGTCACGTCGACCATGGCAAGACCACTCTGACAGCGGCATTGACCAAGGTTTGCGCTGAATCCTACGGCGGTTCCGCCCGTGGTTTCGACCAGATCGACAACGCGCCGGAAGAAAAGGCCCGTGGTATCACCATCAACACCTCGCACGTAGAGTACGATTCTCCGACTCGTCACTACGCGCACGTTGATTGCCCTGGCCACGCTGACTATGTGAAGAACATGATCACCGGTGCTGCGCAGATGGACGGCGCTATCCTGGTCTGTTCCGCTGCTGACGGCCCTATGCCGCAGACTCGCGAGCACATCCTGTTGTCCCGTCAGGTTGGTGTACCTTACATCGTCGTGTTCCTGAACAAGGCTGACATGGTCGATGACGAAGAGCTGCTGGAACTGGTAGAAATGGAAGTGCGCGAGCTCCTCAGCGCCTACGATTTCCCTGGTGACGACACGCCGATCATTATCGGTTCTGCGTTGATGGCCCTGAAGGGTGAAGACGACAACGAAATGGGCGTTACTGCTGTTCGTAAGCTGGTCGAGACTCTGGATGCCTACATCCCAGAGCCCGAGCGTGCTATTGACAAGCCGTTCCTGATGCCAATCGAAGACGTGTTCTCCATCTCCGGTCGCGGTACTGTTGTGACTGGTCGTGTCGAGCGCGGCATCGTCAAGGTCCAGGAAGAAGTCGAGATCGTCGGCATCAAGGACACCGTCAAGACTACCTGTACCGGTGTCGAGATGTTCCGCAAGCTGCTTGACGAAGGCCGTGCTGGCGAGAACGTTGGTGTTCTGCTGCGTGGTACCAAGCGTGAAGACGTAGAGCGTGGTCAGGTACTGGCCAAGCCGGGCACCATCAAGCCGCACACTCAGTTCGAAGCTGAAGTGTACGTGCTGGGCAAGGATGAAGGCGGTCGTCACACTCCGTTCTTCAAGGGTTACCGCCCACAGTTCTACTTCCGTACTACTGACGTGACCGGTTCGTGCGAACTGCCGGAAGGCGTTGAGATGGTCATGCCTGGCGATAACGTCAAGCTGGTCGTCACTCTGATCGCTCCGATCGCCATGGAAGATGGTCTGCGCTTCGCGATTCGCGAAGGCGGCCGTACCGTTGGTGCCGGCGTGGTTGCCAAGATTAT
>NZ_BMFF01000019.1:0-873 GCF_014637955.1 Halopseudomonas salina
GCGAGAGGCTTAACAAGTCGCTCTTGTCGGACAATTTCTTCACCGCTTCGCGGCTACAAAATTGCCGCAAAGCTCTGCGTTATGGGAGATTCTAAGTGGATTACCGAGTCGTGAGAGTAGTTTGCAGTAAAGCCAATTTAGGTTTGTGTGCCATTTTTTTTATTGTTTTCTCGATTGGTTGCTCGCCAGCAGAGGAATCTACCTCACCGAAACCGCCTTCTAATCTAGCGGCTAACACTACTGAAGACTCTAAGCATACAAACCCATTTACAATCGGCTATGGGCAGGAGTACCCCATCGCGCCACTAAACGAGGATGATTTTCCCTTACCGCTTGCGTTGAAAGGCTTTAAGGCGCCAATGCCATCTGATGCCGGCCTTTCAATGTTCTTTGACCAGGAAATCGTTTTGCTCGCTGAAACGAGCCTAATCTACTCTGTGCAAACCTCCCGTGCATATGCAGACTTGGAGGCTTGTAATTTTGATCGAGATCTTGCTCAAAAGGTCGTATTAGCCAGAATCCCCGGCCTTGCTGGGGAGACCCCACAGTTTGAATCTGAGAGTTTTGTCGTTGATCTCTACTGTGGCTATTCCAAAGGGGGGAGGTTCGTCGAATTACATCTAGCTATTTTCCACAAGCCAACTCAAGAAAAAATAGCAGTTCCAGATTACTCTGATTTCCGGAAGAACAATTAAACAATGTTGCCAAATCCCCATAACAATCGGCATCACGGTGACCGCTTCTCCGCCGCTTCGCGGCTACAAACCGGCACGTGTGCCGGGCGTTAAGTTTCCGAGTTACCCACAACCAGTAGACACCTTCTATAGTTAGGTAGCCCCTAGCAGGAGGTGTGTCATGACCAAGAAACGACAG
>NZ_BMFF01000020.1:0-726 GCF_014637955.1 Halopseudomonas salina
TTAACGCCCGCAGCACGCGCAGCTTTGTAGTGAAGGCGAAGCCGCAACGAAAAAGCTGTCGCTGTGCCTGCGATTGTTAGCACTTTTATTGGAAATAAAGCTTTGCATTATTTTCAACCGCCACCTGACACAAGCTTACTAAGGCATCGGTCATTGGCTCACCATCAATGTTTTGTAATGAAGCATTGAGGTTATTTCCAGGTTCATATGGGGTTTGCCTCGACCAATCGTACTCTATTTTCTGAGGCGGCAACTTGGCTAATACTTTCTTTATGTAAGTTAACTCCTCAATTAGATTCTCACACTCTTGAGGCGTCCAGTAACCATCCGAATCATGATGATTTATTAGGAGCTTGCAATTTTTGGGGTCTACGTTTTCTTTGATGGAATCAATGAATTTACCATAGTCGTGATATGTCCCAACTTGGAATCCATCTATCTCTTCATCATCCTGCGTGAAAACCGCCAGATATAGGCTCATGCCCTTTGCCTCAAAATACGAATTCTGCTTTGTCCTTTATCATCTACTAATGACTCGATGGCCTCTTGGAGCTTAGAACTAACTATGCATATGTCAGGGATTTTGATCATCAAATATGAGTTTTCTTCACTACATAGGCGAGCAAAATACTGAATCTCATTTGTGAGTTTCAGTTCAGATACATTTTTGTACATTCCATAGCCAATATGGCTTCTACTGTCGATGTATTTCATAGAGTGCTAACG
>NZ_BMFF01000021.1:0-692 GCF_014637955.1 Halopseudomonas salina
TAACGCAGAGCTTTGCGGCAATTTTGTAGCCGCGAAGCGGTGAAGAAATTGTCCGACAAGAGCGACTTGTTAAGCCTCTCGCGCCAGAAGCTTCGTAATATGGTCAAATGCAGCCAACTTAGCTTGATCTAAGGTCTTGAAGTTTCTTCTGCTGTGCATAACCAAGGAATTGTCCTCTGAGCTTAGAGTGGCCGCCCAATCAGATGCACGTCGATAAACCGTAATCCGGAACCCGTCGGATTTAATCCAAGGATTACCTTTAGCAGAAATCCTCCATTTCCTTGAAAGCCAGCGCTTTCGTTTTCCAGATCGGTTTTTCATGGACGACTCTCTGGTCCGAGCCGCAGCAACGTCGCCCTCCATATGACCCGCACAGATGCAGCCTACTTCTAGGATGTCTGGATAATTTGGATGCTCCATGTGATGCACGAAGCGGATCGTCTGCGATTCACACATACCGCATTCTGTTTGTGGCTCGCCAAGATCCTCGATATCAACACAATGCCAACCTTTATGAGGTACGCCAGCCTTTGACCACTTGCCGCGCCCTGCTGCTACGAGCTGTTCTTCTCGACTTTCCGTTGGCATGAAGAGGCTCCTGCTAGGTGGCTTAACGCCCGCAGCACGCGCAGCTTTGTAGTGAAGGCGAAGCCGCAACGAAAAAGCTGTCGCTGTGCCTGCGATTGTTAGCA